>JBCCEZ010000036.1:0-45700 GCA_039030015.1 Gemmatimonadota bacterium
CCAGACTTTGTTACCGAGCGTATTACCGATATTTTGGCCGAAGCCGCTGTCGATGGTGCGCTGCTTGTTGAAGTGATCTTCGGCGGCGGGACCATCGGCTTGCCTCACTTCTCACCGTGTGCATGTTCGGGTTGTAGTCCACTTCGACCGGCGTATTCCGGTCGAGCAGAGAGAACCCGTCCCCGAGCTGGAAGTAGCTGTTCGCGCCCCAGCAGTACGCATCCCGAGTCGCACCGATGGCGCAGGTGTGGGCGCCTCCGGCCGAAACCGACACGAGATCGATCTCCACGACGGGGAGTTCTACCGTCACCTCGGCCGTACCGCTGATCGAGCCCGCGGTGGCGGTGATCGTCGCCGTCCCGTTGCCGACGGAGACCACCCCACCATTCGTGTTGACCGTCGCGACCGTGATGTCCGAGCTCGTCCACGCCACGTCGATCCCGCGGATCGGGAAGCCGTTCGCGTCGTACACCGTCGCCAGGAAGGAGTCGAAGGACCCGGCCTGCGTGAAGGTGAGGGACTGGGGACGGAACTGGATCGTCGTCGCGACCTGGGGCGGACCGAAGTCGAAGCCTCCGCAGCCCGATGCAGCGAGGCTCAGCGAGGCGATGGCGAAGAAGTGGAGTCGGCGGGTCATCGAAGTGGCAGGATGTCGAGCGTGAATGCGGCCGAACCATAGGGGGCACCCCTTCTCGGCGCCAATCCGGTGTGGCGCAATCGGGAGGGGGATCCGGTCCTCACATGGTCGAAGGCGTCATCGGGCCAACTCTTCGAGCTCGCGGAGGGTTCGAAGCACCTCGTCGCGGTTCTTCTTGCTCGTGATCCAACGGGGGAGCCGGGAGGCCAAGAGCCGGTTCCGGTCGGCGGTCTCCGCGCGTGGAGAGCGCTCACGGATCGAGGCAGAAACGAAGCGCTCCAAAAAGGCGCGGTGCTCACCGTTGTACGCCCAGAGGACTTCGCCGCAGCAGGGTGCCTGGAGCCAAAGCGGCAGATCGAAGTGAGGGTCGAGCGCACCACGATGGAGTGTTCGGCTTGAGCCGTCGCCACGACGGTTGAAGCCGCAATGGGTGCACGTCAGGCGAGGCTCGGCGTCTTCGTCGAGCTGGACGACCGCTCGGTCCTCGCACCGCGGACAGCGCACGAGCACGCGGTGGGTGAAGTGCCCAAGGGCGACCCCTCCGTCTCGTGCTCGGTCCACGGCCTACCGGCGCTCGGCGGGCGACGCGCCGGCTTCGGCATGGGTGGACCACACGACCCATACGATCAGGACGAACTGGAGCGGGAGCCGCACCCACAACGCCCACGAGGGGATGGTCGCGAACTCCTCCGCGTTCACGGCCATGTGCACGTTGGCTGGGAACACCGCGAGCAGAAGGAGGCTCACCATCCATCCCGCCCTCCTCCGTAGCCGCGGGATGATCAGGCCCACCCCACCCGCGACCTCGAGCGCTCCGGACAGGGCGACCAAGAGGGTATGCGCCGGGAGATACGGCGGCATGATGGCCAGGTAGACGTCCGGATCGAGGAAGTGGTTCACCCCGGCCGCCACGAAGGATGCGGAGAGGAAGAGGAGTGATCCTGCTCGGAGCCGACTGCGTGGGAGCGCGAGGTGGTTCATCACTTCGGTCATCCTAGGCGCAGATCACCCACACCCATTCGACGAACGAGAACCCATCCAGCGTGATGTCGAACACCGCGTCTAGCGTCGATCGAGCCTCCTCACCGGTCGTCGTCCCCGTGCGTCGAGGTATGTCCGTTCACGATCCGCCACACCTCGTCGCTCCGCTCCAACGTCATCGAGATGGCTCCGGTGAAGGCGAAGGCCGACTCCCCTTCCCCGATCGTCGTCTCGAACGACATCGAGACGGCGGCCCCATCTTCGCCCACGCATTGGACGGACGTGTCGGCGTACGCCGACTCGACCCGCATCTCCGGAGGGAAGGACGCCAAGCTCGCGATCACCTCTTCCGCCGATCGATACCGAACCTCGCCATTCTCGAGCCACTCGAAGCGCTCATCGTCGACGTATAACGTCGGGAGGACAGCCGCGTCACGTTCATCGAGCGCGGTGCGATACACCTTCAAGAAGTCCGCCACACCCGCATCGCACGGGAGCGCGGGCGGCACCGAAGACACCGTGGCGTCCAGACCGTCGAGTTCGTCCAAGGCTCTCTCTAGCGAAAACGCCACGCCAGCGGACTGTTCGGCCAGCAACGACATGAGACGAAGGAAGTCGCTCAACTCCGTCATCGTCCCGTTGAGGAAGGCCGCCATCCCGTTTTCGACCACGTTCGACAGGTCGCCTAGTAGCTCGTACTCGGACGCGATTCGGTCGACGGTGCGGAAGTCCACGTGCTCCAACGCGCCCGTGCTCACCGCGATCTGGTACGAGGCGGTGCGTAAGGTCGGAGGACGAATGCCCCTCCAGTCGGCGACCCGACTTGGGTCGAACGGGCCGTCCCCGTCGGCTCTCATCAGCGAGTCCATCGCCGTCGCGATGCGGAGGTGATACGGAGCCGCCTCCGTGACCTCCGTCACGTTGCGCTGCATCTCGAGCAGAATGCGCTCCAGAGCATCCTGACCCCGTGCTCGGTCGCGCCGACCTTGATCCCACGTGCTCACCGCGAAGCCGAGGACGATGGCGACCACGATGGAGGCCATTTCGATCGCCATCCGACTGCCAGTTTCGCTTCACGGTCGCTCCTGAGGACGGGCATCCGACGACACGGATCTACGGTCCAGGAGACACCAAAGCCAGTCTGCGACCCACGACACCGCTGCTACGCCCCGAGTCACCTCTCCGCGGGCTGGCCAGTGTTCCCCGCGGTGTCTTCAGAGCCTTCCCGCGATGCTCGAATCGAAGAGACCTCGATCCGTAGAGCCCAGGCGTAGTACCCTCCGAGGGCCGTGACCGGGATGTAGCCGGCGAAGTGATAGCCGAGCGACATGGAGAGGGTCTCTGCGTCCGCGACGCCGAAGACCCCACTGACCGCGACCAGGACGCCCGCCTGCAGCGTCCCGATGAAGCCGGGGGCAGCGGGTATCGCGACGAAGACCGCGACGACGCACTGGGTGAACAGTGCGGCGGTGAACCCGAGTTCGAGCCCGAACGCCGCGAACGCCGCCCAAAAGGAACCGGCCATCCAGACCCACACGAGGATAGACCAAGCGAGTGCCCGAAGAGCAGCGGACGGGTCGCGGAGGAGGCCGAGACCCGCCAGGAAGTCGTCGAGCGCCGAGACGAGGGGATCGGCGAGCCGGGCCGGGAGAACGGAGGCGACGGGCACGACCACCGCGCGGACTCCGCTCGGCCAGACCGCCAGGAGCACGGCCGCCACGAGGGCGGCCGCGCCGAGACCGACGACTCCCGATACGGCGACCCCAATCGGTCGGCCGAGGACCATCGCGTCGGTGGGGAACGCCGGGGCCACCAACGTGAGGAGCAGAAGGGCCGTCAACGCGACCAGGTCGAGGACCCGCTCCAATGCGATCGTCCCGAGTCCGGCCGATGTCGACACCGGGGTCATCCTGCTGAGCGCGAACGGTCGGGCGATCTCGCCGAGCCGCCCGACCGTGATGTTGGTCACGGCGAAGCCGATGTTGAGTGCCTTCCAACGCGCGGCGAAGGGAACGTCGTGGCCGAGTGCCGCGAGCAACAAACGCCAACGGACCGCGCGGATCAGCCCTCCGGTGACGTTCAGAGCGCCGGCCAACACCAGGAAGGCGAAGTCAGCCTGGGCAACCTGCCGGGCGATGTCGCCGAGGTCCTCCCCACGGAAGAGCCACCACAACAAGGCCAGGGAGATCGCCACCCCGGCCCAGGCCTTCCAATCCCTCAACCCTGCTCCCTCAATCGCCCGTACCGTTCGAGAATGGACCGGAGTCGGTCGTGAGGAAGGGCATGCACGGTGTGCCCCTCGTATCCGGTCATGGTCTCGGCTGCGACCAAAGCGTTGATGACCGCCTCTTCGGTCACCTGAACCGTGGCCAAGAACACGTCGTCGATCAGGCCATCGACGAGGGTCTGGACGGGCCGGGTGGCCTCCTCGGTGCCCGTGACCGGCTGGGTAGAAAAGGCGAGGAAGATGTCGCCCGAGTAGGTCGAGCTGAAGCTCCCGGTCCGCGCGAGTCCCATCGCCACGCGCTCCGTGACGCGTTCCAGCTGACCCGGAAGAAGGGGGGCGTCGGTGCCGATCACCACAATGATCGACCCGTCCTCGTACTCACTGTCTCCGAGAGGCTCGGAGATCTCGGGTAGGAGATCGGAGATCTCTCTGCCCACGGGAACCCCCGCGACTCGGAATTCGGACCGCCTCCCGTAGTTGGCCTGCACGAGGGCGCCGACGACGAAGCCCCCTGCCTCCTCGCTCAGGACTCGCGAGGACGTACCGATGCCACCTTTGAAGGCGTGCGCCATCATCCCCGTGCCGCCGCCGACATTGCCCTCCGCAACGGGGCCGGACGAGGCGCGGTTCAACGCGTCAAACACGTGTTCGTGCTGCACGTGGAAGCCGAAGATGTCGTTCAGGTCCCCATCCCACGTCTCCCCGACCACGGGGAGACAGCACCCGTACCCGCCTCCCGCATCGGTCTGGGACCATCGAATCACGGCTTCGTGGACGGTGCCAACGGAGACCGTGTTCGTCATGAGAACCGGGCCGAAGAAGTACCCCTTCTCCTGGATGAAGTGTGACCCGGTGAGCTCGCCGTCGCCATTGTGACGCTTCACGGCCGCGAAGACGGGTCTCCGGTCGGCGACCGGGATGACCGCCGTGACCCCAGTGCGAGCGGCCGCGTCCCCTTCTCCTGCGATCACGGTCCTGTGGCCAACGAGGACGCCCGGTACGTCTGTGATGGCGTTCAGCATGCCCGGCGTGCCGTCGAACGGAACTCCGATGTCCCGAGCCCGCTGAGCGGCAGCCGTCGAGGTGAGACAGAGCGCCGCGAGGAACGAGAGCAGAACCGCGCGCGTCATGGCCCCTCCGGGTCGTTCAGGCGCACCGCGAGCACGTGCCGCCACAGCTTGCCCGTCATCAGGAAGATGTCCGTCGCCTCGACATAGGCGATGCCGTTCAGCACGGCACCGTGGTCTCGAGGCCGCCCCCCGGGGACGGACAGGCGCGCCCCGTTGATCTCGCCGACGACGTTCCCTGACACCTTGTCGATCTGCACGATGCGATCGGTCAGGTAGACGTTGGCGTAAATGTGGTCGCCGACACACTCGAGCTCGTTCAACTGCCGGACCGCAAAGCCATCCTGCTCCACCGAGATCTCTTCGAGAAGGTCGAACGTCGCCGCGTCGCGCCGCTGTAGGACGTTCGTGCCGTCCGACATGAAGAGGTCCGAACCGTCGAAGCAGAGCCCCCAGCCCTCGCCGTCGTACGTGAATTGACCTCGGGACTCCAACGAGTCCACTCCGTACAGGAAGGCGACCCCTTCCTTCCACGTCAGTTGGACGAGCGTGTCTCCGACGAGGGCCAGCCCCTCACCGAAGTACGCAGAGTCGAGGGCCACCTGCGCCACGACGGCTCCGCTCTCCGGGTTCACCTTCCGCAGGGTGGACTCGCCGTACTGACCTGTGCTCTCGAAGAGGTGCCGGTCGTGAAAGAGGAGGCCTTGGGTGTACGCGGTCGTGTCGTGCGGGAAGGACCCGGCGAGTTCCCACTCGACGGTGATGTCTTCCGGCGCGCAACCGGAACCGATGAACACGAGAACACCCACCCAGAGGGTGAGGTGGCGCTTCTTCACAGGGTCGCTCCTTCACAGCGTGATGACGAGTCGGATCTACGGCCCGTCATGGTCTAGGACCAGCCCCTGAAGCTAAAGGATGTGCCGCCGATCTTGCCCGCGGTCGACAACACTCTTCGCCAACCTGTAGCAAGGGATTCACACAGCCGTTACCAGATCGAGGTCGGTTCGAGCCCTCTTGTCGCGCTCTTCTACGTGGCGCGGCTCGGCGGAGTCGCCCTTCACCCCGTAGAGGCGACCGAAGCATGTCCGAGACTACCCGTTCGCTCAGGGTCCTATCCTGCGGTTTCGCGATCCTGTTCGTGCTGTCCGTAGCCGCGACCGAAGCGGCGGCCCAGGACGTCTCGACGAGCGAGGACATCGCTGCATTGAAGCGTGAGGTGAGCGCCCAACTGCAGCGGATCGCCCTACTCGAGCAGTTGGTTCACGACCTCACCGACGCATCCGAGGTCGGGCTCGCTCCGCTGACAGGGACTGCTTGGCAGACGCTCACGCTGGGTATGTCGGAAACGGCGGTCGTCTCGATTCTCGGCCAGCCGGACTCCGTCGTCTCCGGGCTCGCGCGGCGGACCCTGGTCTACACACACGTGCGGGACGGCGTAGAGCACGTCGGCAGAGTCACCGTAGACGAAGAAGACGACATGGTCCGTTCGATCGATCGGCCGGTGCCGGTGGCCGGTCGATAGACGCGCCCGCGACGCGTCAGTCGCACCCACCGCACCCGAGCTCGTGATGCACACGCCTCGGGTAACGCAGCGCTAGCCCGGCCTTAGCGCACTCCTAGGATCGCGCCCGGCGTGGCTGTCCACTGTCGGTGCGGCGTCGGGCGACCCGATCTGCCCAGCCGCCGCCTTCGCCACCGCGAGTGAACTCGCCGCGGTGATGGCACCGAGCGTCGCCGCCACGCCGGCGCTCGCGGCGATCGTCGCCGGCTCGAGGGTCGACGCTCCCGTCAGCAGCCGCCCAATCGCCACCGTCCCGAGAACGAGGACCGCAGAGGCGACTCCACCTCCGATCCCGAACCAGCCGGTAGATATGTCTGTCAGCGCCCGCCCGGCGTAACGGATCCGAATGAACGCCGCGAAACCGAGGCCCGCGATCCCGCCGATGATCCCGAGGTTGACGGCGGCCTGAAGCACCGCGGACACCCCCGTGCCCCCTACCCCGAGGACTCCGAACAAGCCGTAGAGCCCGAGGCCACCAAGGAACCACCCCAGCCCCCACGTGAGCGCCGTACCGAGTGCGCCACGAATCTGTCGAAGGAGTGACCTCATGCTCTGCTCGAGTCGGGAAACGTCTATCCGTTGGGACGGGGCACGACGGGGTTCGAGTTGCTCGATGGTGCGAAACGGTCGCTTCACGATGGAGGCGCAGTCGCGTATCCAGGATGAGCGGGCGGGAACAGCGGGCCTCCCCGACCCGTAGGAAACGCGCAACATCAACCAGGCGAGGACTCGACCCATGAAGAGCTGGCTGAGACGAATTCGGGGCGCCGTCGGGGTGGGCGTGACCTGGGCCGCTGGCTGGGGACTCTTCGGGGGCCTCTTCTGGCTGGCCAGGACGTGGTCCGAGTTCGGTGTGGATGTGGCCGCGTCTCTCGGCGCCCAATACGCCGCTCTCGGCTTCGTCGGCGGGCTCACCTTCTCGGCCGCGCTTCGCCTCAAGGAAGGCCGCCGTCGATTCGACGAACTCAGCTTGCCTGCGTTCTCCGCCATGGGGGCGCTCGGCGGCCTCGTGATCGGCGCCGGGTACATGGGGGCCCTCACGTTGCTTGGACTGAACCAAACGCCCGGGATACTCGCGGCGCTCGTCGAATTCACGGGGATCACGACCGCACTCGGCGCAGCATGCGCCGGGGGCTCACTCGCAGTGGCGCGGGCGTCGGAAGATCAGGACCTCCTCGCGGCCGCGCGAGACTCTGCGGGGGTTGGGCTCACCGCTGAGGAACGGGGCATGCTGCTGGACGACACCGGCCCGGTCTCCAGCTAGCAGCCGCAGACCCTCGACGCTCCGGACCTCGGCGCCGCTAGTCAAGCCTGTCCAGCTCTCGCTGCAGGCGCTTCCTGAGCGTTCTGTAGCGCCACCAACTGGGGAGGTACCCGATCGCGAGGATCGCGAGGGCCGTCCACACCGCAATCTGGAGCCACTCACGGGGAGCCCCGAACGCCGCAGGGAGTAGCGCGAAGCCGACGACGAAGGCGACCGCCTTCCTCGCCTTCTTGAAGCCCGGACGCAGCCGCGCGATCTCCACCTCGAGCTCGTCGAGCTGCTCGAGTTCCCGGGAGATGCGTGTCGCTCGTTCCCGACGGGCGAGGCTGTCACGTTCCTCCACTCTGAGCCTCCGTCTCGCGGGTAGCGCGCGTTCCGACGATGTGGGCCCCGCGGTCGCTTCGCCACCCACCTCTCGGAGAGCCCCAAAGGGACACCACTGTCGTGCGCACGCGAGAGCGCCTGTTCCGGACTCAACATCTGTCGCGTCCGAGTAGTCGTTTGGGCATGCGAGTCCGACTCGAGTCCGCTCCTCCGGAACACCTGATCGATGCCTCAGCTCAGCACTTCATCCCGCAGCCGCGCGGCTGGCCGAAACGTGTTCCGTCGCGGCTTCGTCGCCGGCATCTCGATCCTCAGCCTGTTGGGGTTGCCCGATCGATCCTCGGCCCAGCAGGCCGCGGACGAGACGCCAGCTCGACTCGCGGTCTTCTTCGACTGCGCGTTTTGCGACGAGAGCTTCATCCGGCAGGAGGTCACCTTCGTGGACCACGTGCGCGATCGTGAGGTGGCCGACGTGCACGTGCTGGTGACCCAGCAGGAGACCGGAGCTGGAGGCGAGGCCCAGACGTTCGACCTCATCGGGCTCGGCCCGTTCGACGGCCTCGATTTCTCGACCGTCTACACCACGAACGTGAACGCGACCGAAGCCGAGGAACGAGACGGCTTTCTGCGCACGCTGAGAGCAGCCCTGGTCCCCTACCTCCTCGGCACGCCGATGGGCGAGCGGCTTCGCGTCGAGGTGGCGGAGGAGGAAGAGGACGTCGCGCAGGCCGGTCCACAGGACGACCCATGGGACCATTGGACGTTCGAGATGTACGCGGACGGGAGCGCGGACTTCGAATCCAATCAACGCTCGTTCGATACCCGCTACGGCGTGTACATAGACCGGGTCACGGAGCGTTGGAAGCTCCAGTTCCGGCCGTTCTTCAACTACAACTACGATCGCTTCGATCGGCAGGACGAAACGATCGAGAGCACGCAGCGACGGGACGGCTTCACCAGCTACGCCGTGCGCAGCGTGTCACCGCACTGGTCGGTAGGAGGCTTCGCGGACGTCCTGACATCGACGTTTTCCAACATCGACCTCCGTCTCCGCGTGATGCCCGCCATCGAGTGGAGTCTCTATCCATACCGAGAGGCGACGAGACGACAGCTGACCATCGCCTATCGGGTCGGCGCCTCCCACACAGCGTATCGGGACACGACGATCTACGACGAAACCGAGCAGCTACTCCCCGAGCACATCCTCAACGCCGGCTACGAAGTGATTCAGCCGTGGGGAGAAGTCGACATCGGGATCAATGCATCCCAATACCTCCATGACCTGTCGCGACACAGCGTACAGTTCAACGGGTCGATCGATGTGCGGGTGACGCAGGGCCTCTCGATCGAAGTGGGTGGGTCACTCGAGCTGATCCACAACCAGCTCAACCTGCCCAAAGGTGACGCGGACCTCGAGGAGATCCTGCTCCGACGAAGGCAGCTCGAGACCAACTACGAGGCCGGGCTCAGCTTCGGCTTCCGATATCGGTTCGGGTCGATCTTCAACAACGTGGTGAACACACGCTTCGGCGGAGTCGGCAACCGCGATCGGTTCTGACGTCGCGGCGCCACAGAGTGCGGCGGCCGCCGGTCAGTCCGCTCGCTCCGGCGCGACCGCGAACTGAAGAAGGTGGGCACAGTGCGTACATACCAGCGTGGTCACCCGTTTGTCGAATTGAAGCCACGGAGTCGTGTGACCAGCGAGAAACGGCCTCCTGAACTCCCGGTCCCGCACCTCGAGGAACTCGGTCCCCGAGCAGACCGGACAGGCGATCGCCTCGCCCTTCGCGAAGTACTCTCCGGCGGCGTGGCGCCCGATGGCCGCGCTCGACGCACGCTTGAGTCGCTTGAAGAAGGACATCCGCGCTAGCCCAGGAGCTCCTCGACCGCCTCGGCCGCGGAACGCGCCGCCGCGTGTACACTGCTCCAATCGTCGAAGCGGGTGTAGGCGTCACCCGCGAAGACGACTCGCCCGTCCACTGCCCCAGCCAATCGGCGCGTGAGGGTCCACGGTGCATCGTCCGCGAGGTAGGCCGCTCCGGCAAACGGCTCCGCGTTCCAATTCTGGACGATGTGTCGCACATAGGTGCGAGACGCGGCCCCATCGAAGATCTCGTCGAGTTCTTCGAGGATCCGGCCGATGAGCCGATCGGGGAGCAGTGCCTGATACCGCTCGGCGTGCAAGCCGACGGAGAAGAGCCCGAGGACGTTGGCGTCGGTGACCTGCCCGTACGCCGCATCGTAATAAAGACGCTGCCCGTCCTCCTCGGACCCTTCCGCGATCTCGAGGACCGCCGGGTAAAAGTGATCCGAGAATTCGACGAACGCTTTCAACCCGCTCCACACGTTCGCCGACGCGATCGCCTCGACTCGTTCCGCTGGGAGGGGCGGCGAGAAGGCGACATCCCCGCGCTGAAGAATGCGGAGCGGGACCGTGATGATCACACGATCCGCCTCGAACGTCGTGCCGTCGGCGTCGGTCAGTCGCACGAGCGGACCTGAATAGTCGACGTGCGTCACCTGTGTGTTGAAGACGACGGAGTCCGAGATCCGTGGGAAGAGGTACGTGTCGAAGAAGTCCAGCCAGCTCGACCCCACGAACTTGAGGTCCGGGGTCGTTCCCATGGGCCCGAGCGCTAGTTCGCCATCGAAGTATCCGGCTAGGTCGTCGGGATCGTAGGCGGCGAGTTCGGTTTGGACCGCGATGGCCGGGTCGTTCACGATCTCCTGGAGCACCTCGGCCTCGACATGCACCCACTCCCCACCGAGCGAGAGGGGAAAGTCGACGAAGTCCAGATCGTGCTTGATGCGACCTCCGTGCGTCGGCGCGGCCTCCAGGACTTGTACGTCGACACCCGCTTGTCGAAGTCGGTACGCCGCGGTCACACCCGCTGGCCCCGCACCGACGACAATCACACGCCCACCGCTCGGCAACGGAGTCGGGCGAGTCGCCGACGTGCGGCAGCCCACGAGAGCCGCGGCAGCACCCCCTACCCCGAGTTGGAGGAAGCGACGACGCCCCATATCGAAGGAGACATCGAGCAGCCCGCTTCGCACTCTACTCGTCATTCTTGCTCGCCACCCACGTCCGCCATGATACGCCTCTCCGTCTCGCGCTGAGATAACTCACTATCGAGTTATACCTCCGGCTCCGCGTCGAAACCAGTCTGTGACGTCCGGGACGGGCCCCCGCTCCCCTACCCCAGCATCACCCGCCGCGCTCATCTTCTGCACAGAGGGTCAGACGCAGGCAACCTGAGAGGGTCGATGAACGGACGACGGACCTGGCCATTCGTGATGGCTGGACTGCTGATGGGCCTCGGCCCCTCGGATGCAACGGGGCAACGATCCGGGCAGCCTGTGGTCCATTTCGCCTTCGACGAGAGTCTCACGTCGACGGGTACGCCGCTGGAGCTGAGCGCCATGGGGACCGCGGCGTTCTCCGCCGGAGTGTCGGGCGCCGCTCTTCGGGTCGGATCCGACGGGGGCGCTGCTCTCGTAAGCGCTCTCCCGGACGATCTGAGGGTGGGCTCCGGGTCCGACTTCTCCGTCGTCTTCTGGGTGCGCACCGACGTGGCGGATCGCGAACGCATCGTCGTCCTGTCACAGAAGGAGTTCCCGGACAACAGCCTGGCATCTCAGAAGAATGCGGGGTGGGCCTTCTACATCTCTCACGGCACCTGGGCGTGGAGCTTGGGATCCGGATCGAGACGACTCACGTACGAGCGGGACAATGGCTCCCGGATGCCGATCAGCGACGGCCAGTGGCACCAGCTCGCCATGACCTACGACGCCTCACGATCGGTGATCCGACTGTACTACGACGGCACGAATTGGGTTACCTACCACGCGTCCGATTCCGACGGCTTCGACTTCACGAGTTCCAGCCCTCTTCGCATCGGCTGGCAAGGCAACGACCAGGCGAGACCTGCGCCCCTAGTCCCGGCCATCGAGGCAGGCGCGGACGGACTTCAATCCCTCGTCGACCACTTCAACGCGCTGGTCGACCGTCCCGTCCAGCCGGATGAGTTCCTTCGTCTGATCGTCGATCCCGAGGCGCTCTACCGGGACCGGACAGGACAAGCCCCTGCGGGCGGGGCTGACTGGGAACGGGTCTCCTCGGCGGAGAACGCGTTGATGGAGAACCCGTACACCATCCACCAAGCTCTGGAGTTTATGGAGGCGTCTCGCCTCCACCGGGTCTACACACTCGTCGATGGCGAGGTGATGATCCGCCAGGACGTGGCCCGGAGGTACGGAGATTCGGAGCAGATCACCACGCCCGACTTCAGCATCGACGAGCTGATGGTCTGGAGGGACGTCTTGTCGCCGGGGGAGGTCGCCGCCTCGTACGCCGACCACGTCGAGGTCCGGCCCAGCCCCATGGCGATCGAGGTCAACGCTCTTCGGGCCGCCGCCTGGAACATCTGGCACGGGGGAAAGCACTTCACCAGAGAGCGTCACGGTTGGGACTCCCGCGATCGTGTGGCCGAGGTGCTCGCGGAGGAGGACGTCGACGTCGTCATGCTCCAGGAGACCTATTCCTCCGGAGACTACATCGCCGCCGAACTCGGCTACTACCTGGCCACCACTGTGGACTGGGACTACCTCAATCAGGGGTCGAACATCTCGATCTTGAGCCGGTACCCGATCGTGGACGTGCACGTGGCTGCCGAGACTCCCTTCAACAACGTCGGGGTCAGGGTTCGCCTGAGTCAGTCCCAGGATATCCACGTCATGTCCAACTGGTACGGGATGAACCAGTTCGACCGCGTCTTCGACTTCCACGAGGGCCGATTCTCCGGATCGGACTCGATCCCCGTCCTCTTCGGAGGCGATTTCAACGCCGTTCCGCACACGGATGGGGGCCAGAGTCCCGCCTCCGTTCGCCTGGAGGCGGCCGGATTCACGGACGCGTTCCGGAGTCGTTACCCGGATCCCGTGGAGCGACCTGGCGCCACCCACCTCAGTGGGCGCCGAATCGATCAGTTGTTCTTCCGGGGCGTCGGACTCTCCGACACCGGCACTCGCGTGGTATCCACATGGAGCGGCGGCTTCCCGTCCGACCACTTCATGATTCTGACGAGCTTCCGTCTCGACTACGCCACCCGGAGTCGGAGTCCGTAGCTCGGCCTCACGAGTGCGCTCAACTGAGGACGACTCTCTCGCCGTCCGGACCGTCCACGGCAATGTGGAAGTGGACGAGGGTGTTGTGCATGGTCAGATCCGCGCTGCTCCAGGAGCTGGTCGCGATACTCGGGGTGAGCCCCGGCCAGCTCTTCTAGATGAGGCCGCAGCCGGGTCCTCCAATCCGTCGCCTGAATCCGCCTCGCCAGCACCTCGTAGGCGGTGAGCGCCTCCAGCTCCTCGAGGGACTCGACGCCGTGCACCGTGCCGAAGTATCCGGGAGGCGCGGGTTGCTTCCGGTACTGAGCCGCCTCCCACTCCGCCACGGGTGTCGGCATGTCCGGGTTCTGAGCGAGCATGTCCTCCGTCGTCCGCGGCTTGTGGACCCGGGGCGCCCCCTCCCGGATGGCATCCTCTCGGATGTATTCAGCCAGGCCCGCGGTGTGGAGTTGCGCCGCGCCGGAGTAGTCTTCGGCTTCCAGCCGGCGCCACAATTCCGCGACCACCTCGCTCGGAGAACTCTCTACGGACATCGGCATTCAACCCCCTGAGGAAGCCGCCCGCCTAGCAACCCGAACAGTCCCCAGACTACTCGGCCGCGAGAAGCGCGTCGGCCTCTACGCCGCTGGTCAACTCTCGGTGGTGCGCCCGGCGGGCGACCGTGAGTAGAGAGCTGGAGAGGGTCGCGCCCAGTACACCGAACAAGCCTGCGACGGGCAGCGTGGCCAAGGCGGCGTCGAGATACACCAAGGGTGTGAAGAGAGCCCGATAGAGCAGGATCGCCTGGGAGAGTCCGATCCCGACGGCTGCGCCGTAGAGGCCCATTCGTCGCACAGTCAGCCGCTCGAACGCGGTGCGGGACTCGAGGACCGCGAGCGAAACGCCGAAACCTCCCCCCACGAGTGCTCCGCGCAGCCCCCAGTCCAAGACCTTGGGGAGGAGAACATCCCGTAGGAAGAAACCGTTCGTGAAATCCGGGAAGAAACCGAATTCGACATGTAACATGGCGATCGTCCACATCGCACCGAATCCCAAACCCGCGATTCCAGCGACGGTCGCCAGACCCAATACGCCCCGGAGCCTTCCTAACATGCTTCGGATCAGGTCGCTCATGCGATCCGCTCGTTCGGGGGACTCCAGCGAATCGAAGTTCTACTACCGGCCGTGCTTCGGGACCAGGCCCACGGACGCGCCGGTACTCGAGTCCGCTGCCACGATCCCGAACGACTTCGATACGAATCCTCCGGGACCCACCCGCTAGGCACGGCGAGACGATCTCGAACCGCGTACGGCGGGCCACCAGTTGAGCGCGGCCTCGATGAGAATGAGCGGGAGGACGAATGCGATCCACTCGCGGGTGACCCCACGGATCTCTCCCTCCGGCAGGAAGCCGAACAGCCACGGTTCGAATTCCCCGAGGACGCGGACGAAGACGAACGCGAGGGCCACACCGTAGCTTCGGATCACGAAGTGTTGATGGGTCCGGAAGTCCCTGCGGACTGCTGCCACCCAGGCCGCGACGCTGAAGAAGAGCCAGAGGCCCGCGAATAGGAGGAGCGGTGGCCGCCGACCGGGTTCTTCGAAGACGACGCCGAGATAGAGCGCACCCAACGCGGCGATGATCGCAGAGGTCAGGTAGAGCTGGCCGAGTCGTCGATGCAGTCCGGAACGAGCCGTCCTGAGGCGCCGATTGAACTGCACGATGGGCAGGAGGAGCAGCGGTGCCGTGAAGATCAGATGGGCGAATCGAACCGTGTTCTCGAACAGGCCGAACTGAGCCCGATCGACCGTGGCCGAATACGCCCATTCAGCCCCGAGGAAGGCGACACCGATCACGAGCAGAGCGATCAGCAAGAACGTTTGGAGCTGCTTCACCGGAGCCTTTCTCCTTACGAAGTCGCGGCCAAGCGGCTCTCCAGTTCCGCCCGCAGCCGCTCCGTTTGTTCATCCAAAGTCTCGAGCGCGACCTCCGCTGTCGCAATCCAAATCGAATGGGTCGCCAACGCGTAAGCCAACTCACTGGAAGGGGCGAGAACGGTCGATCCGACCGGCTTCTCGGCACCACCAAACAGCCAGTCGAAGCCCGCGCGCAGAGCTACGCCTAGCCCGTCCGGGTTCGGCGGAGGCGCCGAGAGCAACGGCCCGAGTCGGTCGAGCATGAATCCCTGTGAAACGCGCTCGTCCTCGACCACGTCGCCAAGCCGGCTGCTCCAGTTTCGAAGCTCGGCCTCGAACTCGGGGTCGTCCAGGACGGCGAGCCTCCCGGACGACGACAGGCTCTCTAGACCCCCCGTCGGAGGATCGAGCGTCGGGGTCCATGAGATGAGGATGATGAGGCTGTCGGGAACGGCGGCGGTGGTTCGGGCGCGAAGCGCTTCCTGAGTGCGGCGTCCCAATTCGTCACTGGCGGCGCGGGCGCGGCGATGTGCGCTGAGGTTCCCGGCGATGAGGTCTTGAATCACAACCATGTCGGCGTGGAGCGTGCCCAACGCGGCTTGGATCTCCCCCCTCTCTTCTTGCCGTTCCCACCAGCGGTCAATCCCGAACGCCATGAGGATCGACGCAACGATGACCAGTCCTTCCAGGGCCACCCGAGCCCACGGGATGAGGGTCGTCCTATTCGAGCTGCTCACGTCGTCTCGTCCTGGGTTGGGGGGTGGACGAGTCTAGCCCTTTGGGCCGCCTACCGCCGAGACTCAAAAAGGAGACTCGCGCCGGAGCTCCTCCAGAACGGCCTGGGCTCTCTTGACCCTTGTCGGCTCGCGCTTGGCGCGCGTAATGGGGTACGCCAAAGATCGGCGCCTTCCCGGGGTGAGCGACTCCCATACGGCCAGGAGCTTCGGATGCTCGACGAGCAACCGCTCCAGCTCGACCGGAACATCCACGCGATCGGGCTCCGGGTCGGGGCCGAGCGTCACCCGCATCACGACACCTGGCTCGAGGCCCGAGTCCCGCAACCACCCTTCCCCGAACTTCAGAGCCAGACGACCCCGCGAGTCCCGATGTAGCGCTCGACGGAAGCGCACACCCTCGATCTCGCCAAGCACCCGACCTCCTACGGTCTCGTCCAAAGCCTCGGCCACCTCGAGCGGCACGCGGAGCACGTGCCGCATGTATCCCTTCTCGACGAGATCGTCGATCTCGATCCGACCCTCGAAAACGAAGACATCGGGGTTCATCGGGATCGTCGCGAAATCAGCCACCAAGGGGCCGAGATCAGGGCGAAGATGAGCAGCTGGCCCACGACGAGGACGGGGACTCGCGCTGGCCACGGATCCAGCGGAGCCTGCGCCGACTCCAGTCCGACATACCGAGCGGCCTCCTCCGTCACTCGACCACACATGCGTCTAGCGCATCCGCTCCGCCCGTCGGGAGGTCCGCGAGGTCGTAGACCTCGATGTATTCCTCACCGAAGTCTCCTAGTGCGGCGCCGAGGAGCCCGCTCGTCGAAATCTCGAAGACGCGCAAACGCTTCGGCACCTGAACATCAGCCAAATGCCGTCCGCGCTGCGAGTACACGAACCACCGTCGCCCCAGAGTCGTGCCGGGCGTGTACTCTTGAAGCCACACTCGTCCCCACTCGTCCGCGACGATCTGGCTGTAGGCGGGCAACGTCTCCAGTCGCGCCACCTCCCGATAAGAAGAGCGCAGCATGTCTTCGTCGTTCGGGCTAAGACTCACGCGATAGTCCACCCATCGCTCGAAGTCGTCCGCCGTGGCCTCCCGGCTGGTGCCCGGGCCGCGAAAGGAGGTCACGACTCGCCCCCGCGAGGAGTACACGTTCACGGTGTGCGACCCATCGGCCACGACGAAGACGCAACGACCCCAAGCCGCCTGGAGCACCTGAGGAGCGAAGGCTGGGGAGCCGAAGCCCCGACGGCCACCGAGCAGCATCGTGGTAGACATCAACGCGGGGAGCGTCACGAAGGGCTCGAAGTCGGTCATGTCCTCGCTCAGGACACCGGCGTCGATCGTGTCCCGGATGATGACGCCCACCTCACCGGACATCGGCATGTCCATCTCAAACGCGATCCAGCCTTCGGGCACTTGGTTCACCCAACGGAGGGCCCTCACGTGTCCAGAGGCGACGGCGCGCACTGGACGGACGGACATTCCCCCGTCGCTGGCCACGGCGGTGAGGCGTTGGAGGGAAGCGTCGAAGACGAACAACGAATCCCCGGTACCCGCCTCTACGCTCGAGACCCACCTGAACTCGCCCGGTCCATCACCCTGCCTCCCCAAGAGGCGGAGGTAGTCGCCTTCAGCGGAGAAGATGGGCAGCCGAGTCGCGAGCCCACCGTTGGCGACGACGATGCTGCCGTCTGTCAGCCATGTTGCGTCGACGACGTGGTTGAGGACAGCATCTGGATTCTGCGCATCGAGCCCCAGTACCGACCGAGGTGGGCCAGCGATCTCCAAGAGCTCAGGGGCTCCCTGCACCGGGCCGTCGCCAGGTCCGCCGCATGCGGCCACCGTCAGTAGGAGGACTGTGACGAGACGGCGCATGACTTCCTTCGAGGCTTAGACGCAGGAGCTCATACTTGTACGGCCGCCCGCGCATCGGGACCAGTCTCACTCGGCGATTCCTGATCGCCTACCCACCGAGACGCTGAGCACTTCGGAGTCGGGCCCTCCAGCGGGCCAAGTCATTACGCCGTAGCTTCCGCGACATGGGCCCTCGCTCGGGACCCGGGCTTCACGCCCTTCAAAGGACCGCCACTCTGTGAACGACTGGAACAAGCAGTACCGAGACGAGAGGGGTGGTGGCCCACAGCCCTGGGGGCCACGGAGCGGTGGCTATTGGCAGGGAAAGGCGGACCGAGAACGAGCGGAGTGGGCTGAGTCCCAGAAGAATCGCGGCTCGACCGGGGGCCAATACGTCGGCTCCGAGCCACGGCGGACCAAGCCCCGCCAACCATCGGCCCGAGAGCTACGCCGCCGAGCGAACCCGCCCCCCGACTACCCAAGGCTTCGTCGGGCCTCCAACGTGCTCGCGGGCGTGATGTTTGTGATCTTCGCGGGGATCATGTCCTACGAGAGCTTCGCCTCCGACTACGCACTGGACGAGAAGGTCGTCGTCCCGTTGGTCACCGGGCTGTTCGGCGCGTTGCTGGGTAAGGCGCCGCTCATGATGCTCCGATGGGCGCTCCGCGCGATCTGGGATCCGCCAGCCTAGGGCTCCGTGGGGCGGGCGGAGCCTAGCCTGCGGCGAATGGCTCGCTTCCGTGCCTCGATCACCGGTGCCACTTTCACCACCGCGCAGCCCGGCCTTCCATTGATCGGCCGCGCCCCACGTTAACCCGCGGTCCACCATGTGGTCACGACTCTCCCCAAGGGCCCGGCGGAACACGCTGAGAATCATCCCGTTCGGGGTCCTCTGGTTCCTCGTGGACCAGGTGTTCACAGTCTCGGACCGGGCCAGCGCAGCGTCCGCCGGAATCCCCAGCACCGTGATCGACGTGGATGTGGGGATCTATCTCTTTGCCAGCTTCGCCGTAGCGTCGGTGGGCTGCCTGGTTGGTGCCATCGAGCTTCTCTATCTGAACCGTCGGTTGGCCGCCCTCAGCCTCGGGAGCAAGCTGGTCGCCAAGACCGCGTTCTATGCTCTTCTGCTGCTGGTCGTCATTCTCGTGACCTTCCCCGTCGCCGCGGCCATGGAGATGAATACGGGCCTGGCCGACCGCCGGGTGTGGGAGCGCCTGGGAGGGTTCCTGACCAGCGGTGCCGGCCTGAGTACCGGTGTGCAGCTGGCGGCTTCACTCGTCGTGTCGCTGTTCTACGCGGAGATCAGCGAACATATCGGGCCACGGGTCCTCACCAACCTTCTCATCGGCCGCTATCACACCCCCAGTGAAGAGAGGCGGATCTTTCTCTTCTCGGACATGAAGTCGTCCACACGCATCGCAGAACGGCTCGGGCATGCGCGGTACTTCGAGCTACTCAGGGCCTATTACAACGCCCTCGGCGATGCGATCGTCGAGCACGAAGGCGAGGTCTATCAACACATCGGCGACGAAATCGTCGTCTCGTGGCCTGAGAAGGTCGGGCTAGCCGACAGCAACTGCATTCGCTGTGTCCGGCGGATGAAATCCGACCTGCGCCGGCAGTCCGCGAGCTTCGAACGACACTTCGGGGTGGTGCCGGACTTCAGGGCCGGTATGCAGGCCGGAGTCGTGACGACAGGTCAGATCGGCGCCCTCAAGAAGGAAATCGTGTTCACGGGAGACGTCCTGAATCAGACCGCCAGGATCCAAGGACAGTGCAAGGTCCACGGCGAGGACGTGTTGGTGGGTGACGAGCTCGGGGCAGGCCTGGGCGACGCGGACGAGTGGGCCTTCCGGTCGTTGGGTGATCATGCCCTGCGGGGGAAGGACCAATCGGTCGAACTCTTTGCCCTGGATTTCCAGGACGGACCAGGCCAGCCGCCTCTACGCTAGCTAGTCCGACGACGGGGGAGCCATAGAGGCACCCGTTGCCTGTACGTCCGGTACGACCCCCCGAAGCGCTCTTCCAATTCGGCCTCTTCCATCGGCCGGACCAGCACATGCCACAGAAGGCCACCCGCCACAACGTACGCGATCGCGGACCACGAACCGATCAGGAGCGCCACGCCGATCCCCTGGCTCAAACCGGTCACCGCCATCGGGTTCCGGACGAGTGCGTAGGGTCCGCTCGTCACGAGTTCTCGCGCCGTGTCGATCGGGAGTGGAGTGCCACGCCCCACCGTGGCCATGGTCCATCCACTCCAGAGGCCGCCGAGGCTGGAGAGGACGAGAATCGCCCCGCCTAGGACAGGCGACACCGAAAAGGCCTCGATACCCGCTCCACCCTCGAGCCGGCGGATCCAAAACGGCACAAACCAGAGGAGCCCAGCCCAGAAGAGAGAGGTTTGGGCTGCCGTCTTGGCGAGGTTCCATACAGCGGACGCTTCGCGCGCTGGCCGGAAGAGCCTCACGAAGTCTGTCCGTGGGCTACAAGGGCCATCACGAGACTGGCCGCGAGCATCAGCCACCAGCCCACGACGGCAGATGCTTGTCGCCCAAGGTACGCTCGCCTTGCTCGCTGACTCATGGTCGGGACTGCAGAACTCCTTGTCAGAACGTGCGACCGCAACGCTTGCCGAGCGCCAGCAGCGCTCGGTCGAGCTCTCGTAGGGATTCGAATCCAACTTCCCCTGCGGGATCCGACTGTTCGTACAGGCCCGTCAGGCGGTCGATGACCCTCCGCTTGTGTTCGTCACACTCCGGGCTCGGTGCCTTCCCGCCCCACGCCTCGGCCTCTGCCGGCGGGTACCAGATGCCGTGTGCGACATAGGACTCTCGCGCACACGCCAACGAGACTTCCGGGCGAAAAACACCCGTCTCCCACTCGCAGAGGTCGCAGGCCTGTTCATCGATACCCGCCCGCAAGCAGGCGTGGCGGCAGCACTCACAAGGTTCGAATCGCCGGGAGTCCGGGGGTGCGGCTCCGAGCATCGCGCCGAGAATCCGAGACATCCCGCCCGGCTTCTCAGAGCCATGGAGCACATAGTTGGGGCCTAGTGAAAATGAGGTCATCAGCTCAGGTCGACCGCACGTTCTCTTTGTTAGGAGGCGTCGGAGCGCCTACCGCCCTCACCCTAGCCCCTCAAGGTGCGCAAGGGCAGCAGCAGCGGCGTTCTTCAGCCTCGCGTCCGGAGCCCGGGCCCGGATCATAACGAAGAGGCCCAAGACGGAGGCGGTCAAAAAGCTGGCTTCCCGAGCCACGTTCACCGACGCCGGCAGATCACCGGCCTGCTGAGCATTCGTCAGGGCCGCCGAAAAAGCCTCCTCCAGTCGGTCTAGATATCGATCCACGCGACCCGTCCCGATCGGGTCGTCGGGGCCGAATTCCACTGCGGTGTTGCAAAGCAGGCATCCCTTGCCGGCCGCCGGGCCGTCAGCAGCGGCTCCGTAGAACTCAAGCAACTCGCGGACCTCCGCCAAGCCAGCCCCCGGTCGTTCTAGGGGCCCAAACCGTCTGCCCACGATGGATTCGTCATAAGCCTCGAGCGCGGCATCATACAACCCGAGCTTGTTCTCGAACTCGGCATACAGACTGAACCGATTCACGCCGAGGCGATCAACAAGCATCTGGGTCGTAGTCCGTGCGAACCCATGCTCTCGAAAGACCTCTACAGCTCCCACGAGCAGTTCGTCTCGATCGTACGCCTTCTTTCGGCCCACACAGACTCCGGCTTGACGTTCCTAACTGGTGGAAATATATCTGAACGTACGTTCAGATATCTACTCCTTCACGTCCTCAGACCCCTCACGTCGCATGAAAACCACTTTAGTCGTCACCGCCACCCCCAACCCTGAGGAGTCCAGCTCCGTTCAGGAGTACCTCCAGGGTGTCTTCCCGTTGCTCATGTCGGCCGGAGGCACTCCGGTGAAGCGTCTCTCTGTCGCACAGGTCGTGCGCGGGGAGCCCAAAGGGATGGTTCTTGTCATGGACTTCCCGGACCGAGAAGTCGTCGAGGACCTCTTCAGCTCGGCAGAGTACGCAGCCCTGGTACCAGCGCGTGACCGCGGCTTCACCAGCATGGACATCCTCCTCGCCGGCGACATGTGACGAAGCGCCTCCTCGAATCGGAGTTCTACTGCCGGCGCTGCGCCGTGACCAGTCCCGAAAGCCACCTGAGGGGGCTCAGCGAGCCCCGCTGAACGAACGGAGGAACCACGCACGGAACTCGTCCATGCGCGGTGGGTCGACGTCCGGATCCGGAAGGGCGCCACGACGGAAGCCCCACTCGACGAACGGTTCGAGAAGATCGGGGTCGCGTGCGATGACGTGCACGGGCACATGCGGCTCCTCGGTGCCGATGATCCACGGCGCGGCTTGGTGGTCTCCCGAGACGATCAGCAAGGTCCGGTCATCAAGGAAACGTTCGGCGAACTCCGTCATCGCCCGAAGCGAGTAGTCCAGTGACTCAGCGTAGGCCTGCCTCAGCACCTCAACGTCCCACCACATCTCCTCCGGCGGATAGCCGTCCCGTCGATGGGGCTCGAACGCGGCGCCACCCTCCATCCGATCCCAGTCGAGCAGCGGCAACGTCGGGGTCCAGGGCGCATGACTGCTCACCATGCCCACCTCGACGAAGAGCGGCACGCTCGCCTCCCCGAGGACCTGTCCCAGGAAGGACCAGGTGAACTGATCCGGCATGGTAACCCAATAGAACGGAGGGCCGTCGTACGGGATGTTCTGGGACGTGTACACCGAGTCGAAGCCGAGCCGGGTCGCCTCGGGCCAGGCAGTGGTGATGGCCGGCATGACGGTTGCGGTGTGATATCCGGCGCGCTCGAAGTCGTCCACGAGCGTCTCGCGGTCGCTCGAGAGCATGAGCTCGTAGCGCAGCTGGTTCTCGAGCCACAGTCCACTGATCATGCTCCCATGCGCGTACCAGGACTGTCCGCCCAGTGTGGGAGACTCCAAGCGACCGGTCACGACTCCGAGACCACTCGCCTCCATCCGTGCCCCCGCCTCCTCCAGGCGGGGTCGGATGACGGACGCGAAGTCGGGGTCCTCGAGGGCCGCCATGCCGTACGACTCGATGTACGTGACGACGACGTTGCGTCCGTCGAGATGGGAAAGGAGGTCGGGGGACTCGACAACGGCAGGAGGCGGCGCGTTCAACGCGGCCGAAAACTCGACCCGCTCTGCGCGCGTGGTTCGGAACAGCGCGGCCTGATCGGCCAGGAGCGAGACGGACGGCGTGACGAAGCGCTCACCGATGGCCTCTTGAGCAAGACCGGCCAGACCGAGCAGGGGTGACGCGACGATCATCCCGGCCCCGAGCCTCGTGACGGGTGTCGCGAGGAGTCTCGTGGGGGGGGTCGGAGGTGCGGGCTTCTCCTCGGTACCGGCCGGGACGTTCATCAGCCGGACGAGGCCCAAGACGGTACCGGCCGATAGCAGGAGCATCAGCCCCGCGCCCACCAGCGTACGCACGGGCCCGCTGTTCCCGATCGCCAACCGGTAGACCGCATTCAGCAGATATAGATCGAGGGAGAGGTTGAGTGAGCGGCCGAGGCTCACCTGGAAGACGAGGTCGGCAAACGACGCGGCGGCGACCACGACGACCGAGAGCGAGACGGCCCAAGCCAGCCTGCGGCTAAACCGCCCTTTCGGTAACAGGGCCAAGCCCCCGACCAGGAGTGTCGCCTCGAGCGAGATCCACGGCACGGGCGCAGCATCCGTGACCGCCGCGGCGATCCACTCGGGTGCCATGAGCACACCATTGACAACCAACCAAGCGCACCCGAGCCTGAGCATTTCCCTATTACCTCACGGGCCGAAGGTACGCTGGCGCAAGCTTCGCGATCCTGAACCCGGAGCCGGTCTGGGACGGGTCGCCCTCGAGCCGCTTTACCTCGCGCGACATCGGTCTTCGGACGGCGATCCCTAACGATACTGCCCGTCGGAATGTCGCACAAAACAGAACGCGGGGTCTTCGAGCTTCGTCAGGGGCGGGCTCTCTTCATCACCGATTCCGGAACGACGCGTGGGGCTGTGGTCGCGTCGGTCGAGTGTCTCGGAGAGGAGAGCCTGGCCCATCTTCGCTCGTACGGAGAGTCGCTACGCCTGGTCCTCACGGCCCAACGCGCACGGGTCCTCGGGATCGCCACCAGCGGTAGCGGTGGCGACGTGACCATCTCGCTCGACGGAGCCGAGAGTGCCGACGGCATCCTCGAGTTGGCGACGGGCTCAGCTCTTGGCGGTTGGGCGTCCGGGAGTCGCACCGCCCCCGCCATCGCCGCCCGCCCTGAGTCGGCGGCCCTCGCGCTCACGAGGCTCGGCCACCTCTTACCGGCGGTGGTGACCGTCTCCGTCGACCGGACGTCGCCCGCCCTCGTCGACGCGATCGAGAGCGGGATGATGCTGGAGGTATCGGTCGAGGAGGTCGAGGACACGGTCGCTCGATCTCAGGTCGAAGTCATTCGTGTGGCCGAGGCGCCCGTCCCCCTCGCCGGGGCCGAATCGGCCCGCTTCGTGTTCTTCCGCGAGGGCGGCGGCTTCCTCGAGCACGTCGCCGTGCTGATCGAGCCACCGGAGAGCTGGCCGGACCCCGTCCCCGTGCGCCTTCACTCCGCCTGCCTCACCGGAGACCTCTTCGGGAGCCTACGCTGCGACTGCGGCGATCAGCTCCGCGGCAGCCTGGAGCACTTCAAGGCGAGCGGCGGGGGCGTACTCGTCTACCTGCACCAAGAAGGGCGGGGCATCGGCCTGGGGAATAAGATCCGAGCCTACATGCTCCAGGACGAGGGGCTCGATACGGTCGATGCCGACGGCGTGCTCGGCTTCGGGGCCGACGAGCGCCACTTCGGCCCAGCCGTCGAAATCCTGCGCCAACTCGGCGTCAGGCGCGTCGAGCTCCTGACCAACAACCCGGAGAAGGTTTCGGCCGTGGAGGAGGGAGGGATCGAGGTCGTCGAGCGCATCCCGATCGTGGGAGGACTCAATCCTCACAACCTCCCCTACGTCCGGGCCAAGGCCGATCGCTCGGGCCACTGGCTTATGGACATGCTGTCCCAGACCGTCCAGGGGGACTGAGGCAGGCGCCCCGTGTACAAGCACGGAGCGGGGACCGGGGGATCCACGAGTCGGGCTCGTGTCGACGGGAAGTTCCTCGAAGTCGGGGGGCAGAGATTCCTCATCAAGGGAGTCACGTACGGGACCTTCGCCCCTGCCGATGATGGTGCTCAATTCCCGAGCGCTGAGCAGGTCGAGCACGACTTCGCCGCCATGGCTGCGGCCGGAATCAACACCGTCCGCACCTACACGCCCCCGTCGCCGACGGTGCTCGATGCGGCGTCGCGCCACGGTCTCCGGCTCATCGTCGGCATCGCGTGGCCCCAACACCTCCCCTTCCTGGACGACCGGACGGCCGTTCGGCGGATCCGAAGGCAGGTCGTCGAGGCGGTTCGCGGCCTTGCGGACCACCCTGCCCCGCTCCTCTTCGCCCTGGGCAACGAGATTCCCCCCGGAATCGTTCGGTGGCACGGATCCCATCGCATCGAGGCCTTCCTCGACGACCTCGCCGACGAGGTCAAGGGAGTGGCTCCCGACAGCCTCCTGACGTACGCCAACTTCCCTCCGACCGAGCACCTCGAACTCGAGGCGTTCGACGTCTACGCCCACAACGTTTACCTGCACCGCGAGTCGGATCTCCGCGGCTATCTGGCCCGCCTGCAACACCGGGCCGGGGCGCGACCGCTGCTCCTCGCCGAGGCCGGCGCCGACAGCATCCGTCAAGGAACCGATGGACAGGCCCGGATCACCGCTTCGCACGTGCGTGCCGCCTTCGCCGAGGGTGCGTGCGGCGCCGTGGTCTTCTCGTGGACCGACGAGTGGTGGCGGGGTGGTCGGACCGTGGATGACTGGGCGTTCGGTCTGGTCGACGACGCGAGACGGCCGAAACCGGCGCTGGCGGTCGTCGAGCGCGCGTTCGCCGACGCCCCCTTCCCGTCCGAGGAGCGCACGGAGTGGCCCTCGGTCTCTGTGGTCGTCTGCGCCTACAACGCCGAGGAGACGATCGCGGACTGTCTCTCGTCGCTTCAGAGGCTCGAGTACCCCGATGTGGAGATCGTCGTCGTGAACGACGGATCGCGCGACACCACCGGCGAGATCGCGAGGAAGTACGCGGGCGTTCGGGTGATCGACGTGCCCAACGGCGGCCTCGCGACTGCGCGCAACATCGGGCTCGCCGAGGCGGCGGGAGAGATCGTCGCCTATACCGACGCGGACGTTCGGGTGGACCCGGACTGGCTGACCTACCTGGTGCAGCCCTTCCTCACCTCCGATGTCGCGGGCGTTGGGGGCCCGAACGTCGTTCCGGCGGACGATCCTTGGGTGGCCCAATGCGTCGCACGCGCGCCGGGCGCGCCGACGCACGTGATGCTCGACGACCGGATCGCCGAGCACATTCCCGGATGCAACATGGCCTTCCGCAAGGAGGCACTCCTCGACATCGACGGATTCAACCCGGTCTACGTGCGCGCGGGCGATGACGTCGATATCTGCTGGCGACTCCAGGCGCGCGGAATGCAGATCGGGTTCTCGGCGTCGGCGCTGGTCTGGCACCATCACCGATCGAGCGTGCGAGCCTACTGGCGACAGCAGGTCGGGTACGGCGAAGGCGAGTCGTGGCTCGATGCTCATCACCCCGAGAAGTTCCTCGGGGGACAGATGACGTGGCGTGGGAGCATCTACAGCCCCCTGCCCTTCCTGCGAAGCGCCTCGGATCGACGCGTAAACACCGGAGTGTGGGGAACCGCCGCATTCCCCTCGGTCTACGGCGCACGGGCGAGTGGATGGCACTACCTACCCCACTCACCGGGATGGATGGCCGGCTCCTTCATCCTCTTCAACATCGGATTCTGGGGCCCGCTCCTGGGGATGGACGCGGCCTGGCTCCCGCTGATCGCGGGAACGCTGGGAGGCCTCGTCACACTCGGGAAGTGCCTGCGCTACGCCTGGCGCTCGGATCTCAGCGGAGTGCCGACACTCGAGGGGCGCTCGAAGGCGTGGACTCGCCTCCGCTCTCGGCTGCTGATTGCTCGACTCCACCTGCTCCAACCGCTGGCCCGCTTCAGGGGACGGCTCCGGGGTCTTTCGGGAGGGCCGCGCACCCCGGCGCCCCAGCATACGACGCGGCACCCATGGAAGCCCGCCGTGCCGACGCCGCGCACGGTCCTCGCCTCCGCGCGACTGCTGGTGGGCGCGAGTGTCGAGCGCTCGTATTGGAGCGAGTCGTGGGTCTCACATTCGGCGCTCCTCACCGAGCTCGTCGGCGAGCTACGGGCTGCCCGTCCGGCGCAGGTGGTCGACGTGGACGAGGGGTGGCAGCCCGATCGCGACCTCAGCGTCGCCGTCGGTCGATGGGGCTGGCTCCACGCCCGGAGTGTCGTCGAAGAACACGAGAAGGGGGCCTCCCTGCTGAGGATTCGCACCCGTCTTCGGCCGAGCATGGTGGGTACCGTTCGGGGTACCACCCTGGCCGTCGCCGTCGCCGGGGGTGCGAGCGCGTCCATCTTCATCTACGACCTCTCCGTGACGCTCCTCGTGTCCACGCTCGCGATCGCGGGCATCGGCGCGCGCACGGCGTGGCAGGCGATTCGTGCCAGCACGGTCCTGGACCAAGCCCTGGCGCGCGTAACCGCCGCGGCGGGGATGGTGAGGCTGCCGGTGACGAAGCAGGCGGAGAGCGATAGGCGCGGTGCTGTATCCCGACTCGAGCGGGTTCGGTCACAATGAGTGTGGTCCGGTGGACGCTCGGCTTCCTCGAACCGTACCGGCGACAAGCCGCGGTGATCATCCTCCTCTCCATTCTGGAGGTCGGGCTCGCGGCCTTTGCTCCCTGGCCGCTCAAGGTGATCGTCGACTACGTCTTGAGCGGATTACCCCTGCCGGACGTGCTCGCCGCGATCACTCCGGCTGGAATTGCGGGTAGTGCGGGTGCACTGCTGGTCGCGGTGGCCGTGATCGGGCTGCTCGTCCAGCTCGCCGGAGAGCTCGTTCGCGCCGTGCATACCCAGATGCAGCTGCACGTGGCTCAACGGGTCGTCTACTCCCTGCGCGAGCGGCTTCTCGAGCACCTTCAGTCGCTCCCCCTACAACATCACCTCCTGACGCCGACCGCCGACTCCGTGTACCGACTCGACGCCGATGCGCACTGCGTCGACGACCTCATCATCGGCGGAGTCTTCCCGCTCGCGCTCGCGGCGCTGAATCTCGCCGTGATGTTCGTGATCCTGCTCTACGTGGACACGACGCTCGCGCTCCTGTCGCTCGTCGTGGCGCCCTTCCTCTTCCTCTGCCTTCGCTTCTACTCGAGCACGATGCTCGAGCGCGCCGAGCGGGTGAAGGCGCTCGAATCGACGCTCGTCGAGCGTGCCTACGAGATCCTCTCCTCCGTGGCCGCCGTGAAGAGCTTCACGCGGGAACGGCACGAGATCGAGCGGTTCAGTCGGTCGGGGGCGGACACGATGAGAGCACGCCTCGACCTGACGTGGCAGGAGTCCCTCTTCTCCGTCGCCGTGACCGGGATCACGCTAACCGGCACCGCGCTCGTCCTCGTCGTCGGCGGCCTGCACGTCCTCGACGGCACGCTCACGCTGGGATCCCTGCTCGTCGTCATCGCGTACCTGGCCGCCGTCTACGATCCGCTCTCGGCGATCGCGCACTCGACCGGTTCGCTCCAACAGGCGGTGGCGAGCGCCGGCCGCGTGCGGGGCATCTTCGAGCTGACGCCCGAGCCGCTCGACGAGCCGGACGGAGTCGACGCGTCGGGTGTCACCGGTCACGTCCGCTTCGAACAGGTGAGCTTCTCGTACGGAGCGTCGGACGAGGTGCTCGATGACGTCACCTTCGAGGCCCGGCCCGGGGAACTCGTGGCTCTGGTCGGCCTCACGGGCGCCGGTAAGACGACACTCGCCAACCTCATTCCACGCTTCTTCGAGCCGACCGACGGGCGCGTGCTCATCGACGGGGTCGACGCCACAGACTACGGACTGCGTTCGCTCCGCCAGCAGATCGCCGCCGTTCCGCAGCACCCATTGCTCTTCACCGGCACCATCGCGGACAACATCCGCTACGGTCGGCTCGACGCTTCCGACGGGGACGTGGAGGCCGCTGCGCGAGGAGCCGAGCTGCACGACTTCGTGTGCGGCCTGCCCTTGGGCTACGAGACGCCCGTTCACGAAGGCGGCGCGACGTTCTCGGGCGGTGAGCGTCAGCGGATCGGGATCGCCCGAGCGCTGCTCAAGTCGGCCCCGATCCTGATCCTCGACGAGCCCACCTCGGCCGTCGACCCGGTGTCGGAAGGCGCCATCTTCGACACGCTCCATCGGCTCCGCCCGGGCCGGACCGTCCTCGTCATCGCCCACCGTTTGTCGATGGTACGTGACGCCACCCGCATCCTCGTGCTGGACGGCGGCCGCATCGTAGCGCAGGGCCCCCACGAGCAGCTCCTCGAGACGTCGGAGCTCTACGGGCGTATGTACGCGCGCCTCGCGCTCGGCCATTCGGTGGACGCCGAGGCGCCGATCGACGAGTTGCTGAGGACTAGGTCGTGAAAATCGTCTTGGCGGGAATCATCGCGCGATACCCCTTCGGTGGAGTCACCTGGTGCTCACTCATGTATCTCCTCGGCCTGCGGGCGCTCGGTCACGAGGTCCTGTACATCGAGGACACGGGGGAGTGCATTTACGACCCCGAGCGCGACGAGATCTCTACCGATCCGTCGTACGGGACCCGCTACATCCACGCGGCGCTCGAACCGTTTGGCCTCGGAGATCGCTGGAGCTTCGTGAACTATGACGGCACGTATCACGGCCTCTCGCGGGAGGACGTGCGCGCCTTCTGCGCGGATGCGGATCTCTACATCAACCTCTCGGGGGGCTCGTGGTTCTGGAGGGACGAGTACGTGGCGATCCCTAAGCGGGTGTTCATCGATTCCGACCCGGTCTTCACACAGCTCGCCATCGCAAAGGGCGAGCCATGGTACGTCGACTTCTTCAGGGGCTTCGACCATCTCTTCACCTTCGGGACCAACATCGGGACCGAGGCGTGCGACGTACCCACCAGCGGGATGACATGGCTGCCGACCCGCCAGCCGGTCGTCACGGAGCTCTGGGAGACGCCCGAGCCACCCTCTCGCGATCGCTTCACGACCGTCATGACGTGGAAGACCGAGAGCTTCACCGACGTCGACGGCAACAAGGACCGCGAGTTCCTGGAGCTGATCGACCTCCCTTCCCAGACGTCTGCGCGCATCGAAGTCGCGGTGAACGGACCGATGGAGCTGCTGGCGTCCCACGGCTGGTCACCCGTCGCGGCGATGGGCGTATCGCGATCGTTGTGGGACTATCGGGACTACATCCGGAGCTCCAAGGCCGAATTCGGAGTCGCGAAGCACGCGTACGTGAGCCGGCGCTCCGGCTGGTTCAGCGACCGGACGGAGTCCTACATGGCGGCGGGCCGCCCGGCGCTGGTGCAAGACACCGGGTGGAGCGACCACCTCCCCTCGGGTGAGGGGCTCATCGGCTTCGCCTCTCGCGACGAAGCACTCGACGGCCTGCAACGCATCGACGACGACTACTCGACGCACGCTCGACGGGCCTCCGAGATCGCGCGCGAGCACTTCGATGCGTCGCGGATCCTGCCCCCCCTGCTCGAAGCGGCGTCCGGCTGATGCGCATCGCGATCGTCGGCCCGGTGGCCCAATCGATCCCGCCCGCGCGCTCGGGGTCCGTCGAGAGTGTGACGGCGCTGCTCACCGACGGACTCGTGGCGAGGGGTCACGACGTCACCCTCTTCGCAACCGGATCGTCCACGACGACGGCCACGCTGCAGGCCACCTTCGAACGCGGCTATCACGAGGATCTGGAGCTGTGGCCGTGGGAGCTGTGCGAGCTCATGAACCTCGCGGCGGCCGTCGAGAGGGCGGCCGACTTCGACGTCATCCACTACCAGGCCGAGTACGCGCCGATCTCGCTGGCCTTCTCCCGCATCACACCGACTCCTGTGCTGATCACGGTGCACCATGCGCCCACGCCGACCGAGACGGTGCTCTGGTCGAGGTATCCCGACGCCCCCTTCGTCGCGATCTCGGAGGCCCAGAGCCGAATGCTCGCCCCGCTGAACGTCGTCGCGACGATCCACCACGCCATCGACCCCGGTCCGTTGCCCGGGTCCGCCGAGCCCGAGGATCACCTCCTCTTCCTCGGTCGCTTCACCGAGGGTAAGGGGGTGCTCCAGGCGATCGAGGTGGCGAAGCGCTCGGGTCTTCGGCTCCTCCTGGCCGCGGCCGAGAACGAGTACTACCGGGAGGTCGTTGCCCCGCTCGTGGACGGAGTGGACGTCGTCTACGTCGGAGAAGTGGGAGCGGAGGAGAAGGCCGCGCTCCTCGGTTCGGCACGTGCCCTAATCTACCCCGTGCAGACGCCCGAGCCGTTCGGTCTCGTTCTCGCCGAAGCGATGACGTGCGGGACCCCCTCGGCCGCGCTCGGAATCGGGGCCGTCGACGAGATCGTCGAGCACGGCGTCACGGGGGGTGTCTTCGACTCGCTCGACCAACTGGTCGAGGGGTTGCCGGCCGTCATGGAGCTCGACCGCGGCCGCGTACGGGAGCGGGCTCTGGAGCGGTTCGGACCGGACCGCATGGTCGATGCCCACCTCGAGGCCTATGCGCGCCTGGCTGAGACTTCGGACGACGTCGAGAGGATCGCATGAGCATGCCCCCCGAGCTCGATCCCACAGGGCGGGAGGTTCGTTCCATGCTCGCCGTCTTCGCCCACCCGGACGACGAGTCGATCACGTGTGGCGCCCTCCTCGCGCGCTGCGCCGATCTCGGCGTACGGGTTTCCGTCCTGTGTCTCACCCGGGGCGAGCACGGCCGCGGTGCCGGCGGAGGCGGTCTCGGAGACCTTCGTACACAGGAGCTGGCCGCCGCAGCGGAAGTGCTCAGAGTGAGCGACGTGCTCGTCCTGGACCACGAAGACGGAATGCTCCCGTGGATCGACGCCGCCCTGCTGGAGGCGGACATCCTCGGCGCGATCGAGCGCTTCGAGGCGGACTGCGTCGTCACCTTCGATGAGGACGGGCTGTACTGGCACCCCGACCACGTGACCGTGCACGAGCGGGTGACGGCCGCCGTCGCCGGGCTCGGAGCAGCCGCTCCGGCCCTCTTCTACGCGACCGTGCCCGACGGAACGATGCGCGCGGTGGCGGACGCCGCTGCCGATGACCCCGGCTGTAGCCAAGCCCCCGCTTCCGCGATACTGGGGATCGAGGACGTGGACGCCTTTGGATCGAACGCGCCGAGTCCGACGATTGTCTTCGACGCCGAGCAGTGGGCGGCCCGAAAGGTGTCGGCTCTCCGCTGCCATCGGAGTCAGGTAGAGGGCAGCGCGTTGGATTGCCTCGACGAGCGGGTCATGGCCCGCCTGCTCGCAACGGAGCACTACCGACGGGCGAATATCGGAGCCCCGGGCGACACCCTACTCGATCGGCTCGGCACTCCGCCCGCGGCCGTCTCGCGGGAGGCCTGACCGTGCACATCGAGCTCCTCGAGATCCTTCGGTGCCCCTACTGCGGCACGCGCCTACAGCTCGTCGACAACGACGCCCTCGTTCGAGAAGGCGACGACGTCCGGGAGGGCGTTCTGGGCTGTGAGTGCTGCGCCTTCCCTGTGGTGGCGGGAATCCCCGTGCTGATCGCATCGGACGAGGCCCGACGCGCCATGCATACCCTCGAAGCGGGCCGAAGCGAGGACGCGCTCCTTCAGCTGCTCGGCGTTGCCGACGACGAGCCCAGGCGCGCGACCTTCCTCGAGCTCTCGCGGCGGCCCGACGCCACGTACCGGGAGGCACTCGACATCCTTTGTGAGGACGCCGAAGGCCTCTGCTTCCTCTACCGCTTCACGGACCCCACATACGTGACGATGGACGCGCTGCTCCGCGCGATCGGAACGCAGGAGTGGCCGTATCGTGGCCGCACCCTGGACGTGTGCGGCGGATCGGGGCACCTGACGCGACTCCTGTCCGGGCTCCGTCCGTCCGGCGAGCAACCCGACGCGGCGACCGTCCTCGCCGACGTCTTCTACTGGAAGCTGTGGCTCGCCAAGCGCTTCAACGCGCCAGACGCGTCGCCGGTCTGTTGTGATGCGAACCACCCCCTACCCTTCGCTCGGGACACGTTCTCCACCGTGCTCCTCGCCGACGCCTTCCCCTACATCTGGCACAAGCGACTCTTGGCGGAGGAGCTGATGCGACTGGTCGGCGAGGACGGGGTCGTCGTCATGCCCCATTTACACAGCGCCCGGGGGGAGAACTTCTCGGCGGGCGACACGCTGACACCGGAAGGGTACCGGGACCTCTTCGCCCCACTCGCGCCGCGGCTCTTCCGCGACTCCACCATGCTCGACGATGTGCTCGATCGGCGGGTGGTCGACTTGACGGGCGACGTCTCGCCCGAAGCGCTCGGTGAGGAGCCCTCGTTGACACTCGTCGCCAGCACCCGAGAGGAGCTGTTCCAGCGCTACGCGGTGGACACGGATCGAGAAGTGATGGGCGTGCTGACCCTCAATCCCCTCTACAATGTGGAGCAGGCCGCCGAAGCGTCCGTCCTGACGCTCACCTTCCCGTCGCCGGAGTACGAGGAGGAGTTCGGAGCGTGCCGTCGCTACCTGCCCGACCACATCACCGTCGAGGGGGACCTGGCGGCGCCGATCACCCCCGCCGCACTCGGCCCCGACCATGCGCGACTCGTGGAGCGGCGCGTGATCATCGACGCGCCGGACGGATACTGCTGATGCGGGAGCGATGTCCCCATCGGGTGTCGACGCTCGTAGCAGTCGCGTGTCTGCTCGTGGCTGCCGGGCGCGGGTCGGAGGCAGGGGCTCAGTCTGCGGACTCGGACGGGCTCGACGGTCTCGCCCTGGAGGTCATGACCTTCAACATCCGGACGTCGGCCGTGCCGGACGGCGGAAACGCGTGGTCGCTGCGCAAAGAGGTGGTAGCAGAGACCATCTCCCGCTCGAACCCTCACGTGTTGGGCCTCCAGGAGGTGCTGGCCGAGCAGATCGACTACCTCGAAGAGGCGCTCCCGCAGTACCGGTGGCTGGGCGTCGACCGGGGCCTGAACGGCGGTACGGGGCTGAGCGAGTCGACGCCGATCTTCTACCGCTACGGGGAGCTGATCCCCATCGAGTCCGGGACCTTCTGGCTCGGAAGCCCGCCCGATGGGCAGGCTCGCCGCCGCCGGGGCTCACGGATCGTGACATGGGCACGCTTCCATCACATCGAGACGGCGCACCAGCTCTACGTCTACAACACCCACTTCACGATCCGCGAGGGACAACGCCAGCTCGACTCGGCTGAACGCGTCAACGAGCACATCGCATCGCTGCCGTCCGGGAGTACGGTGATCGTCATGGGCGACTTCAACGCTGCGGCCGAGTCGAGCGAGACGTGGCGGGCGATGACGAGCCGGGGCCTTCGCGACGCGTGGACGATCGCAGAAGATCGCCACGGCCCGCCGGTCACCTCGAACGGCTTCGGGCCCCCACCTACGGGCGAGGAGTGGCGGATCGACTGGATCCTGGTCGGCGGATCGATCGAGGTGCCGTCCGCGTCGACCGTCATCTACCACTCCGAGGGCCGCTACCCCTCGGACCACTACCCGGTGCTGGCGACACTGCGCCTCATCTCCGGATGAGTACGGGCTTAGAGACCGGGATGGCGTCCCCTCGCGCCACCGCCTCCGAGTGGTTCGGGCTGGTACGTTCGCTCGTCGTGTACCGCCGCCCCGGACGCCAGCGGGCGCTTCGGCGACTGTACGCGCCCTTCGTCGGAGAGGGCGACCTGGTCTTCGACGTCGGTGCGCATGTCGGCGATCGCACGCTCGCGTTCGCCTCGTTGGGCGCGCGGGTCGTCGCCCTGGAGCCCCAGCCTCGCTTCGCTCGTTGGCTCCGTCGCACCGTGGGCTCGCATCCCTTGATCGAGGTCCGGGACGACGCGGTGGGGGCGCACCCCGGTCGAGCGCGTCTCGCCATCAGCCGTAGAACGCCCTCCGTGTCGACGATGTCGGAGTCGTGGAGGGCCGACGTGTCGGAAGCAAACCCGGGCTTCCGCTCGGTTCGATGGGATGCCGCGGTGGAGGTGCCCGTCGTGACGCTCGATCAACTGATCGACGCGCACGGTGTGCCACGGTTCTGCAAGATCGACGTGGAGGGGTACGAGGCCGAGGTGCTCGCAGGACTCAGTCGGCCCGTGGCCGGGCTCTCGTTCGAGTTCGTCACCGGCCAGCTCCAGACTGCGTCGGAGTGCGTGCGACGTCTGGGCGCCCTGGGCCCGTATCGATACAACGTGATCCTCGGCGAAGGGCGCGACTTCCACTTCCGAGATTGGTGCGGTGCCGAGACCGTCGTCGATTGGCTGGAGGGTGGAGCCGATGGGGTCTCTTCCGGCGACGTGTATGCCCGACTCGACGAACCCGATGCCTGATCTCAGCGCACGACAGTGGAACTCCCTGACGGACGAGGATGTCGCCGACGTCGTCGCGCGTGACCCTGTCGTCGTACTCCCGCTCGCGGCAACCGAGCAGCACGGGCCACACCTGCCGATCACGACCGACATCGACATCGGAGTCGGGCTCCTGGAGATCGCCCTCCGCGCGCTCCCGCAGGACGCGAACGTGTGGGTGCTCCCCCCCGTACGTATCGGGGCGAGCGCCGAGCACCTCAGCTTCCCGGTCACGGCAAGCGTATCGACCGAGGAGCTGACGGCCACGATCGTCCGAGATGGCTCAATCTTGGCGGAGCGGGGAGTGAGACGCCTGGTCCTCGCCAACAGCCACGGCGGCAACCGGCACGCCATGGAAGCCGCCGGGATCGAACTGCGACGCCGGCACACGATGCTCGTGGTGAAGGCGAGCTACTTCCGCTTCGATCGCCCCGACGTCGCCTTGCCCGAGGCCGAATGGCGCCACGGCCTGCATGGAGGGGCCGTCGAGACGGCGATCATGATGCACCTCGCCCCCGAGCGCGTGGAGCGGGAGCAGCTGGCCGACTTCCCGTCGCTCGGGGCAGAACTCGCGGAGACCTTGGTACGTCTCGGCCCCGAGGGGCAGGCCTCCTTCGCATGGCTCGCCGAGGATCTGAATCCGTCGGGTGTCGTCGGAGACGCCCGGCTCGCAACCCCCGAGCTCGGTGAGCGACTCGCCGAGCACTACGGTCGCGCGCTCGGCGAGGTGATCGCGGATGCCGCGCGTTTTCCGCTCGAGCGCCTCGCCGCGGAGCCACCCCCTCGATGAGCGTTCGTGTCGACGAACCAAGGGCGTGGCGAATGGTCCGCGCCCTCACGCCGGGCAGCGTGCCCGAGGACGGCGTCATCCGGGTCCAAGACGACGACGCGTTCATCGAGGTCGATGCGGCGGGCGGATGGAGCACTTCGGCGCCCGTCGACGAGGCGGCACGGGCGATCCTGGACCTTTACCTACCCATACGCACGCCTCGCGAGCTCGTCATCGGCCAGCTCGGCCAAAGTCTCGACGGGCGGATCGCCACCGAGAGCGGAGCGTCGCACTTCATTACGGGGCCGGAAGACATCGAGCGGCTCCACAGAGTGAGGGCGCTCGTGGACGCCGTCGTCGTCGGTGCGACCACGGTCGTCGCGGACGACCCTCGGCTCACGGTGCGGCTCGTGGAGGGAGACAACCCGGTCCGTGTCGTGATCGACCCGTCTCGCCGGGTCGGGCCCGGGCTCCGCGTTCGGGCGGACGGCATCGCCCGGACCATCCTCGTACGGCGAGCAACGGAGGAGGCCCGGCACGCCGACACGCACGGTGATGAGCTCCACGTGCCCGCCTCAGGGGACGGCCACCTGGACCTGGACGCCCTCTTGGCGGGACTGAGGTCGTTGGGCCATCGGCGCGTCCTCATCGAAGGGGGTGGCCTGACGGTCTCGGGCTTCCTCGAGGCCGACCTGCTCGATCGTCTGCACGTCTGTGTGGCACCTCTCCTCATCGGGTCGGGCCGGCCCTCAATCGCCCTCGCGGCGATCGAGCGTCTCGATGAGGCGATCCGCGCCCCGTCACGCCACTTCACGCTCGGTCGGGACGTCCTGTTCGACCTCGACCTCCGCTCCCCATCATGAGCGTCAGGCCTCCGGGTAACGCGGAGGCGAGCACGATCAACCCGTAGGCCACCGAGATTGCGGCACCGTCGGCCGGGGAGAGTCCGACGAGGCCCCACAGCGACGCCGCGGCAGCCTCGCGGACACCCCACCCGGCCACCGACACGGGCAAGAGCATCGTCATCAGGACCGGGGCAACGAGCGGTAGGATGCGCAGGAGCGGCGTATCGACGCCCACCGCTCTGCCCGCGATCAGGAAGACGGCCAGGTACGATCCGACGACGAGCAGCGCGCTCACGAGCTGAACCGGAAGCGCCTCCGAATGGAGAAGCGCCGTGTCTACGTCACCCCGGACCCCGTCCCCCTTCCCGTCCGCCCCACTCAGCCGCGCGCGCCGCACGAAGAGCCAGACGATCCCGACAACTGCCGCGCCCACACCGATGCGGACACCGATCTGCGCCCACGGCAGCGTGAGCAGGGACACGATCGCGACACTCGTCATGACGACTTGGGCCGAGGCACGCTCCAGCACGACCGCCACCACCGCTCCTCGGGGCGGAGCGTCGGTGCGAGCGTGGCGCCAGGCCCGTGAGACGTCGCCCGTGATGCCGCCCGGCAGAATCTGGTTCGCGAGGATGCCGAGCCAGTACTCCGACACGGCCCTTGCCCATCCGAGCTCGATCCCGAGACGACGCGCGGTATAGACCCAACGCCAGGCGAGCGCGGGCACCTGGGCCAGAGAGATCGCGAGCCCGAGCAGGACCCATCCCGGCTCCAGCGCAGCGAGCCGTCCTATCACGTCGCTGACATCGACGAAGCGGGCTACGAGCGCGAGCAGCACGACGCTGACGACGAAGCGGATCACTCGAGCCGTCACAGCGTCGTCACCGTGGCCCGGCCTCGGGGGGCAGCGCCAGGAGGTCGCCGTGACCGACCGTCAGTTCGGCCCGGCCGAGCCGGACGTCGTCGGCACGCCGGGTGGCCCACGCGCGCAGCTCGGCCTCCTCGCCGGCGAGCAACTCAGCCGCCGCCATCGCCCACCCGTCCACGAGCGTCCGTACGAGCTCGGCATCGTCAGCACCGAGCACCCACGGACTGTCCGCGACCCGTGTGTCGTACCCTGCGGCACGGAACGCCGCTTCCGCGGCGGCCGTGCCCCCCGGGCCGAGCGCGGGCCCGAAGCCTTTGTCACCGCGCTGGTGCACGTTGACCGCGTCCCGCACGCGCTGGTCCATCGGGTCCGCGCTGCCGGACCAGTCGATAGCGCCGTCGTAGGTGAGCGTGAAGAGCCCGGTCGCACCACAGCGCGCGCACTCCTGCACGAGCCGGGCGAGCCAGGCCTCGGAGACGAGATCGAGTAGGGCCGACGCGGTCACGAGGTGCACGTCGGGGTCGAGGACGAGCGTCTTCAGGTCTTCTCGGCGCCTCGATAGGTGGATGTCGGGTCGCGGCGGACCGGCACGGGACAGGAGGCGGGCGTCGTGATCGACGAGCGTCCATGCCTGCGGACCAGGCAGCGAGGCCGCGAGGTAGCGGAGATTCGAGCCCGTGCCCGCTCCGAGGTCGAGGACGGAGTGGGCATCCCGCGCCGCCCACCACTCCTGGAGGGGCGTCAGCAGCGTCAGCGCGCGGGACCGATGATCGACGCCCTCACGTAGCGCCAGCCACCCGGCGTCGAAGCTCTCCGGACTCACGCGCTGAGCCGACGGATCGCGTCCGTGAACGCGCGAGCAGACGCATCCCATGACGGGAGCGTGTCGGCGTGGCGACGAGCCGCCGTCGCCAGCTCGGCGCGCCGCGCGTCGTCGGTCAGAACCTCGCGCAGCGCCTCCGCGAACGCCTCGGCGTCACCGGGCGGAACGAGTACCGCCGCGTCGGCCGGGGCCGTGAAGGGAATCGCGCCCCCGTCGGTGCTCACCACGGGCAAGCCGCTCGCCACCGCCTCGGCGATCGCCATCCCGTACCCCTCGTAGTGCGACGCCAGCACAAAGATCGACGAAGCGTGGTAGAGCGCACGCAGGCCTCCATCGGAGACCTCACCGGTGAGCTCGACCCGTCCATCGAGGCCGGCTGCACGAATCTGTTCGCGCACCGCCTGAGTAAAGTCCGATGCCCGATCGAGGCTCCCCACGCACACACACGTCCACGGCACATCGCGCACCAGCTCCATTGCCCGAATGAGCACGTCGTGTCCCTTCCGCGGGGTCACACTCGCAACACACAAGAGCGCCGGTGGCTGCCCCGCCCCGGGGCCCTCCGCGACAGGTACGGGCGATGTCCCCGGCCGTACGACCTCGAGTCGATCCTCTGGGACCTCGAAGTCGCGCAACGCCGCGGCGGTGAAGTCACTCGTCACGATCACGCCGGCGCAGCACCCGACCGCCGCTCGCTCGGACGCACGGAATCGACGCTGATGCTCGGTAGAGATCCCGGTCTCTTCCGCGAGTGGGTGGTGGACGAGTGAAATCACGCGCAGCCGGTCCGAATGGTCGCAAATCGGACCCGGGAGCCCACCCATGGCCAAGCCGTCGATCACGACCGTCTGTCCTTCAGGGATCGATGCCAACGCGCTCTGCATGGCTTCCTCAGCGTCTTGATCCGCGTCCGGGAACGAGCCGTTCAGCTCGTGCACGCTCACGGACCAGTCCAAGTCGCGGAGGCCGCGTACCATGCGCGCGTTGTAGAGATATCCGCCGGTCCGCTGCTCGAGCGCCCCCGGGACGATCAGGTGCAGCGTGCGTTCCGTCACGGTGCCGCTTCGTAGCTCCCCCAAGCCACGTGCGACTCGTTGAGCGTCACGCACACGCTCGACAGCTGCCGCGCCCCCTCGCCCAGCTTCCCATCGCGCGCCGCCGCCGCGATCCGTTCCCAGATCTCGCGGGCGAGGAACTCCGTCGTCGTATTCTGGCCGTCGAACACCGGCTCGTCGTCGAGGTTGCGGTAGTTCATCGCCCCGAGGATCTCCTTCAGGAGGTCGCTGGCGAGGCCGATGTCCACCACCAAGCCGTCCGCGTCGAGGGTCTCTCGTCGGAAGGTGGCGTCGACCACGTACGTCGCTCCATGCAGTCGCTGCGCGGGTCCGAACACCTCCCCCTGGAAGCTGTGGGCGATCATGAAGTGGTCTCGGACGTTCAAGCTGTACATGAGAAAGTCTCGGGCGTCAGGGTTGGTCGTTCGGATATCGGACCCGGTGGCACAAAGCCCCGGAGTCGGGTCGGCTGAGGTGTGCCATCGTCTGTGGGAGCTCCTCGAAGCGGCTTTCCCCGGAGATGAGGGCGTCGAGCTCGTCGCAGACGAGTAAGGCGAGCGCGGCCTCGAGACGACGTCGGTGATCCCACTGCTCGGCACGGTGCGGCGGAATCCGACCGACCTGGCTGCTGCGAACCGTAAGTCGCCGGCTGTGGAACGCTTCACCCAGCGGCAGTGACACGCTCCGGTCGCCGAACCAGCTCAGTTCGAGGATCGTCCCCTCCGTGCCCGCGGTCTCGAGGGCCGTCCTCAGCCCGCCCTCGCTACCGGTCGCGTGCACGACCAGCCCCGCGTCAGCCCCTGCCGGTGAGACGTCGCTGAAGCGAATGCCCAGCGCGTCCGCCACGGGGCCCCGACTGCGATCGATGTCGAAGAGTGTCACGTCGAGGCCAGCGTCCCTCTGGAGAAGCCAGGCGGTGAGCAGCCCGACGACACCCCCGCCGATCACGACGGCCTCCTGGGCATCCACACCCTCAACGTCCCAAGTGGCGTTCAACGCGGTCTCCAGGTTCGCGGCGAGCACCGCACGCGCGGGTGGTACCGCATCGGGAAGCGGCACGGCCGCCCGGGCCGGCACGTGGTAGAGGTCCTGATGCGGGTGGAGGCAGAAGACGACGCGCCCCTCCGTCTCCGGCGAGCCCTCGACGACCTCTCCCACACTGGCGTAGCCGTACTTCACCGGGCCCGGGAAGTCGCCTTCCTGGAACGGCGCGCGCATCGCTTCGTACTGCGAGGTGGGCACCCCGCCCCGAAAGACGAGAGACTCCGTCCCCCGGCTGATTCCCGAGTAGCGCGCGCGGACGAGGACCTCGCCCTCTTGCCTCGGGCCGAGTTCACGGCTCACGATCTCTCCGAAGCCCGGCTCGCGGATCCAGAATTGTCGTGCGGTGGGGCTCAACTCGGTCCTTTCTCTCGGCGGCTCGGCCTGGCTCGATGGCGGCATCCAGCACCACCTCACACGCACGAGTCGCCGACCTGGCGGCTGGACTCGCCGTCGCGTGGATGGCGGGAGCAGCAACTTGGCGTTTGGCCGGGCTTCCAGCCAGCTACCCCCTCGCCTTCAGCGGCCTCTACTCCGTGATGGCCGCCATCGTCTGGGCTCAACTCCCGCGAGGCGCCCCCGGCCCGGGGATCGGCGCCGCGAACCGGGTGACCCTCGGCCGCGCCGCGCTCGCCACGCCGGTGATCGCGATGCCCCTGATCCCCAGCACGCTGGACGCCGGGGCATACTGGTGGATCATCGTCGTCTCGACGCTGGTGCTCGTGCTCGACGGTCTCGACGGCAAGGTCGCACGGCGCACGGGGACGGAGACGTCCTTCGGTGCACGCTTCGACATGGAGGTCGACGCCGCGCTGCTACTCGGCCTGTCTGCGCTCGTCTGGCAGAGTGGGAAAGTCGGTCCCTGGGTTCTGCTCATCGGGGCGCTGCGCTACCTCTTCGTGATCGCGGGCTGGGTTTGGCCCGCCTTGACCGCCGAGCTCCCACCGAGCCAGCGCCGGCGCGTCGTGTGCGTGGTCCAGGGCGTCGTCCTGCTCGTCGCGCTCGGGCCGATCATCCCCGCGTCAGCGGCCGTGCTCGTCACCGCCGGTGGCTTGGCTGCGCTCGTCTACTCGTTCGGTGTGGACGTGCGCTGGGCGTGGGCAGCGAACACGAGCAGTCTGTAGTGGATCGTGCCCGATTTCAGGCCGCTCTGCAGCGCGTTGCCCCCGATCACGTTCCCGAAGAAGGGCACGCCGATCAGCCCGAGACGCTCGAGTAGCGGGCTCGAGAGCCTGATCGCGGCGTCCCTGATGCGATACCCTGGACGGGTGTAGCTCGACAGGTCGACGTCGGTCCGAAGAGACAGGCCATGGGCGCTCGCCCGCCCGGCCAGGCTCTCGACTGTGCCGAGCCCGGGCAGCCGCCAGCCCGCCCGGAATCGGGCGATGCCGCGGCGCTGCCCGGGGCCGAACGACGTCTCCTCCGCGGCAAGGAAGTCATCGGCGACCAGAAGCACCCCACCCGGTGCGAGGTGGTGGGCGACGTTCGACAGGAAGGCATCGACGTCGTCGCTGTGCGCGAGCGACTCGACCGCGACGATGGCGTCCGCCTGAAGGCCCAGCTGCACCGAGTGGAAGTCCTCACGTTCGATCGCGCAGCGCTCGGCCAAGCCGTTTTGGGCCAGAAGGCGTTCGGCGATCTGGACCTGCTTCGGGCTGATCGTCACCCCTTGGAGTCGCGCGTCCGCGAACCGCTCGGCTAGATAGAAGAGCGTCCCGCCGACGCCGCAGCCGAAGTCGAAGATCGTCCGAACCGGTCCGTCCGCCGTCGCCTCGATTTCGTCAGCGATCAGGCGGTCGACGTACCGAGCCGCCTCCCTCGCCGACGCGACCCCCGGGGGCCACAGCTCCCGATGGATCGAGTGCGTGTCGGCGCCTCGGCCGACCAGCAGGAAGCGGCGGGTGTTCCGGTCGTAGTAGCGGGCGACGCTCTCGGACACGTTACCGGCTCCCGAAGGGCGGCCACATGCGGGCCAGGATCGGCGCACCGTCGATCAGCCGGTGCCGGAGGACTGCGCTCACATGCACTGCGACCACGGCGACCAACGCCAGAGCCGCGAATTGGTGCACCACGATCATGACGCGCGCCAATCCCGGCATCAGCGGGATCAGCGGCGGGATCCCCAACGCGTCGAGGGCCTCGATCGGAAAGCCGTCACCGACAGTCCGGATGTAGCCGCTCCCCGCCATCACCAGGAGGAGAGCGTAGATCGCGAGGTGCGTGGCACCGGCGATACGCTGTTCCAACCTGGGCATGTAGTCGGGAAAGGGCGGCGGTCGATGACCGAGGCGCCACACGATTCGCGCCACGAGCACGCCGAGGAGAAGGCTTCCCGCACCCTTGTGGAAGATGAAGAGCGGGTCGGCCCACCGCTCGAGCGGCTCGCTCGTCATCGCGACACCGGTCGGGATCTGCGCCACGACCAGTATCGCGACGACCCAGTGGAACAGCCGTGCACCCGTGTCGTAGCCGGGCCCTCCTTCCGGCGGCTCGACGCTCTGCGTCAGCTGATCGGGCATGGGTACGCGCCTCTTGAGTGGGTGCACGCGCAGGCTGGGGGAGGGAACTCGGAGACGCAACGCCTCCGATGCTTTTGCGGGCCCCAACCTCTTGCCCGATCCCGACCGTTACGAGGCGACCGGCCGGGTCCGCCGGGCTGAGAGGCTACGAGACTCACCCCGCGCACCTTGTCCGGACTGTAGAACTCCTTGTTAGCTCGTGCCCCGCTGAGCTAAGACCGCCACCGGTTGAAGCGAGTGGCTGCATCCCAGCTGCAGCGCACTTCACCGGACCGCGTCAACGGGATCCCACTCAAGTAGGCCCGATCTAAATTGAGCGCTACGGCGCACGCTTCACCGATGGGGCCGTGCATGTGTCGGACCACCGCCGTCCAGGTCGACACTCCCGCCCCGGTAACTGAGAAGGTGCGAGTCCCATCCCGCGCCTCCACTACCATACCGCTGGCCTCAGCCTTCGCGTGGTCCACCGGAGAGACGTCTTGTCCCACTTCCAGAGAGTTCGCCCGTTCCGTCGCGAGCGCCTCCGCATAGGCACGGATCTGGCCCCTCCGCTCCCGTTCGAGCCGGGCATCATGCGCTGGGTCGAAAAGGTCCCGTAGCAGTTCTCCACCTCGAGCGGAAGTCACACCCGAGGCGTACCCAACTCCGTACCCTCCGAGCGCCAAGAGTATGGCGAACGCGCCGAGGGCCAGTCTTCGGACTCTTGTGGCTGTTGCGGGGGTAGCTGATTCACTGCTCATACTTCACGAAGCAGCAACCCCCTTCCTCTGCGCAAGCACGACGTACCGCAATGGGCAAGCACGAGCTAACGCCTCGCGATTCTGCTGCACGACCTGTCCCCTAACAGGGGGCGCGAGGCGATAGCAGAGTGGCCCGCTGCCTATCCGGCAATCGTTTGTTAGACAGGCCCGCTCACGATCGCCAGATGGGACTCAGGTCAGATAGCGCTGGTACACACCTCGATAGCCAAGCGCCTCCGCTAGCCGGCCTAAGGTTGCGCTCGTCCCCCGCTGAATCGGAATCGGCACCGCGGCGTCGAAGCCCTCATGCTTCACCAAAGTTCGAAGCGTCGCTGCGAATTGCAGCGGGTTCTTGGGCAACCCCTTCTTGCCGATCTTGCCCTCCCGAGCAAGGCCATTGATAGTGGCGAAGAAGCCAAGAACATCGCTCACTGCGGATGGGTTCGCGGCGCCGAAGTCGTTGGTCTGGCGATACACCATCACCCCCGACCCCGTGTTCCAAGGATGAACATGAGGGACCCCGGGCGGCATAACCACGACATCGCCTTGGACCGCCGCTCGATCCTCGCCACCGAGTCGATAGGTCGCGGCCCCCTCCAGAATCTCGAAGGTCTCCGACCAAGTCAGATGCACATGCTCGAGAATTGCGGGTCGGGCGCCTTCTGGACAGTGAACCTCGATCACCCATCCCCGCCCATCCGTCTCCTCCGCACCCTCTACGACGACAGACCGCGTCTGAGTGATCGGATCTGTCGTCTCAAAGCCAGCTCGGATCATGTGCGTCTCTATAGAGATCAAGGGCCCGACCGCCTAGTACCACCTGGGCCTGTCTAACGACTCGGAGTTCTACTGCCGGCCCTGCCTCGTGACCAGTCCCAGTAGTTACCAGACTCGCCCACGCAGCATACCCGGATTGTAGAACTCCTTGTTAGTCAGCGCGCCGACGAGCTTCGTCGACCAGGAACACCCCCAGAAGGAATCGGCTCGTGGGTTGGATCAACGGGTACAGAAGACTCGCCGAGGGGCGTAGTTCGGGAATCCAGCGAGCGACCAGCGTCCAAGCAGCTAGCCCTGCCGCTGCGAACAGGGACCAGCTCACGGCCCGCTGCAGCCTCCTGCCTCCGCGAGCGGCCCATCCAAGCAGGAAGACAGCTGCGGCATACGAAACGAGGATGACGAAGAACCAAGAACGCCAGACATCGTCTAGGCCCCGGACGAATAGGTCAGCGTCTCCGGCGGGGATCCACCGCGCATCTCGAGCGAAGATCATCACCGAGCGGCCTAACAACTCGGTCACGGTATAGATTCCCAGGAACAGGACGGCGGAGGACGCCGCGCCCGGCGAGTGCCGCAGCCGATGAGCCGCAAGCCCCCAACCAGACACCAGAACCGCGATCACGTTTAGGAAGCTGAGCCACTGTCTGGTCTGGTAGAACGGGTTCGAGAGCAAAGCGAGTTGCTCGTCCGGACCGATGGGAACCGGGTAGAAATTGGGCAAGACGACGATCCCGACCGTGAACACACCCGCGACCACGCCGGCTACGCCGGTCACCGCTAGGAACTGCTTGGAAACGGTCATCCGCCACATCCTCCCTACTCAGCCTAACCCGCCCGATCGTGCGCTGACTAACGACATATAGGGGCACAGACCGGAGGCGGTCCCCCTGCCGGGGAGAGAGTCGTCCCTGCCCAGCAGGGCAGGAGGGGAGGCTGCGCGCAGGTGCCCTCACAGAATCGTCATTTAGACGATTGAAATATACGGGACGTCACTCCCGATGACATGCCTGATTTTTAGGCGTTCTGATGCCG
>JBCCEZ010000037.1:0-44830 GCA_039030015.1 Gemmatimonadota bacterium
ATTTGTCTCGCTTGCATGTTCAAGGCAGGGGATCCGCATAACCGTTTGCTGTCCGAACAGAGCCTGCGAATCCCGAATTTGTACGCCTGCATGTTCTAGGCAGGGGATCCGCATAACCTTGTGCTGTCCGAACAGAGCCTGCGAATCCCGAACTTTCACGCTTGCATGTTCTAGGCAGGGGATTCGCATAACCGTTTGCTGTCCGGACAGAGCCTGCTAATCCCGAATTTTCACGCTTGCATGTTCTAGGCAGGGGATCCGCATAACCGTTTGCTGTCCGAACAGAGCCTGCGAATCCCGAATTTTCACGCTTGAATGTTCAAGGCAGGGGATCCGCATAACCGTATGCTGTCCGAACAGAGCCTGCGAATCCCGAATTTTTACGCTTGCATGTTCTAGGCAGGAGATCCGCATAACCTTGTGCTGTCCGGACAGAGCCTGCGAATCCCGAATTTTCACGCTTGCATGTTCTAGGCAGGGGATCCGCATAACCTTGTGCTGTCCGAACAGAGCCTGCGAACCGGGGCCCGCCGTCGACGCGCTGGGACAGACCGTTGAGCTCGCCCGACTCCTCGGCGAACATCGTCAGCACGCGATTCCCCGTCGGGAGCGACAACATCTCTTCCGGGTTCGTCTCCCCGCACGTGTAGCTGAGCGCCGGCCCGGGCCGCTCCGACACGGTCAGCGTGTACGTCCCGGTCTCGTTCATGCCGTACGACATGCCCAAGGGCCCTCCCGTCGGGGCGGCGACGACGTGGAAGGTACCTTCATCGAGAACGGTGAAGGTGACCCGCGCGTTGCAGCCCCCCGCCCCGTCGTCATCGGCGAGTGTCTCGGTCAGGCCGGGGCCGACGACGTAGAGGTAGGAGTCGAGTGTCTCGGACACCATGTCGACCGTGACCGTTTGACCGGGCTGCCCCTCCAGCGCCCACGCCTCCATGAAGGCATCGTCGGGAGACCGGTAGTCGGAGCCCGACAAGGCTCCGTCGTAGCTGCCGCCCATCTCGAGAACCCGGCCTTCCGTCGGGAGCAGCTCGAGGATCGAGCGACTCTGCGCCTGCCCCGGAGCGGGCAGCGCAATCAGGGCCGTGAAGGTCAGGGCGCCGCAGAGCAGGCGTCTTGGGGTGCGCACGGTGAAGTCCCTCGAGTCTGGGGATCGGCCAGCACGTACAACTTCACTCCCGGGCGCGCCGGAACGCAAAGAACGTCGCCCGGCGAACGACCCTACCAGTGGACAAGCGCGCCGGAGCGAACGTCTCCCTACGACTCGGAATCGTCCCCCGGGCTCGTGCACTGCGGGTCGCTGGGATAGTCGGTCTGACCGTCCCCGTCGTTGTCTACCCCGTCCGAGCACGCTGCCGGATCCGAACCTCCGCCGTACAACTGCGTGATCATCGGGACGAAGATGTCGAAGATCAGCTGCTCGGACTCGGCGCTCGGCGCGACCGACGTGTACCCCGTGTAGAAGGCACTCACTCCCGACACTTCGATCACGTGCACACGGGTCACGATCGTGAAGTCACCCACGCGGAGGAAGCGCGCCCTGATGGCCTCGGGCCCGAGGATCCCCGTGCCCGTGATGTTGATCTGACAGTCGGGCGTCGCGACGCCCGGGTTGCCGAGGAAGTTCAGCGCGGCGTTGATCTCGGCCTCGAGGATGGCCTGAGAACTATACCCTCCGGTCAGAGGTGCGTTGAGGATGTACCGCCACACGGCTCGGTCATCGGCCCGAATGAGGTCTGCGGCCGTCACGGAGCCGGGAATTCCGAAGCCCGACACGTCCGTACCATCCGAGACGTTCCACCCCTGCGGCACCATGAACCCGAGCAGCAAGCTGACTGAGTTGGAGTAAGGGCTCTGGGTCAAGTCGACCTGGAAGGGGATCGTGAAGGCGGTTGGGGGAAGGTCTCCCCGCGGCACGCCGTTCACGAGGTCCCAGTAGATCGCTTCGAGGCCGCGGATCTCGAAACAGTCGAGCTCGGACACAGCGTCGTCGAGCGGGCCGAGTCCACCATCCGAGCACGACGTAGCTACGAGAGCCAGCGACGCCGTGAGGCATCCGAAGACGGTCTTCATCCTCATCAGTCGTTCCCCTAGGGAGTGCAGTTCGCCGTTTGGGAGGTCGTCTGGCGTGACCGACCCGGATCACGATAGTTGAAATCGAAGACCCAGTCGAAGGGCTCCTATTCCTCGTCGGCGTTTCCTACGGCCGTGGCCGTGATCACTACGCTGCAGACCACCTCGGTGTCCGACCCGTTCACGACCTCTTCGACCCGTTCGACTGTGACGTCGAACTCCATCGAGAAGTCACTTCCGAAGAGGGCACTACAGCCGGTGACGAGCGCCGCCAAGCTCTGTAAGCCCTACGGGCGACGCAAGTTCCTTGGATCGACGAGGCTTTGCACATAACGTTGGGCAAGACGCGCGGGGAAGTGGATCGTCGCCCGAATCGCACTGACTCAGGACTCCGGATGTCACGACAATTCTCGGTTCGACCTGCGACCGCAGACGACCGAGCTGCCATGATTCGTCTGATGTCCGAGATGCACGGATCGGACGCCACCGCCCGGTACGAGCGGCTGTACCTCGCCAACCCGCACGGAGAGGCGGTTTCGTGGGTAGCCGTGGACGACGAGACCGGAGAAGTCGTGGCGCAAACCTCGCTCTTTCCCCGGCGTATCATGGTGGCCGGAACCGAGCGCGTGGGTGCCATCGGTGGGGATACCTTCGTGAGTCCTACCGCTCGCCGTCAGGGGTTGGCGACGAGGCTCCACGCAGCCTCCCGAGTCGACATGCTCGAGCACGGGGTGGAGTTCCACTTCGGAGCTCCGGTGATCGCCAACCTGCATGCGCTCGCCAAGGTGGGAGGGGTGACCGTCTCGGACTTCTTCCTGCACGTGCGGCCGCTCACCAGCGCCTTCGTCGCGGAGAAGCTGGCCGTCCGACTCCCTGCGGCAGCCCCCGAGGGCGCGCGAAAAGCACTCGCGAAGACCGTGGCCCCTGGCGCTCTTGCGGTCTTCAACGCGAGGCGCCGCCCGGTACCCGCGGGATACAGCGCGGAGCGGAACCACGTCTTCGGCGACGAATGGGATCGCTGGATCGAAGAGCATGTCCGCAGGGACGGGGTCTTCTGCGTCCGGGATGCGGCGTACATGACCTACCGCTACGAAGAGGGGCAATGCGAGGGGTGGCAGGCCTTCCAAGTACGTCGCGACGGCGCGATCGCCGGGATGTTCGCGCTGGAGTTCACGGAAGACGGCAGAGACGCCTTCCTCGGAGACCTCTTCGCCGCCTTCGATGTCCCCTCTCTCCAGGCCGCACTGCGCTTGGCCGCACGAGAGGCGAAGCGCGCGGGTTGCGATTCGATATCGATCCGCGCGACGACTCAGCCGGCGCTGGTCGAAGCGCTCACGAAGGACGGCTTCTTCGAGCGCGGCGGCGGGGAGACCCCCGCCCTATCCCTGACGCCGCCGGAGGACGTCGACGAGCCGGACCTCCTTCGAGACGGCGCGTGGTTCTTCGTCGAACGCGACCAAGACCTGGACTGAGCCTGGGCCAGTGACCGACGTCACGATCATTGGAGGAGGCATCGTCGGTCTCGGCGCGGCGCACGCTCTGCTCGAGCGCGGCGTCACCTCGCTGCGGGTGATCGAGAAGGAGGTCGGCCTCGCTCACCATCAGAGCAGCCACAACAGCGGGGTGCTCCACGCCGGGCTTCAGTACGAACCAGGCTCGATGAAAGCGAAACTCGCCCGCTCGGGGATCCGCCGCATGGTCGAGTTCTGCCAGGAACACCACATCGGGCACGACGTCTGCGGCAAGCTCGTCGTGGCCCGATCGGCATCCGAGATGTCCCGATTGGACGCGATGCTGGAGCGGGGCCGCGCCAACGGGCTCGCGGGCCTCCGGACGATCGGCCCCGAGGAAGCGAGAGAGATCGAGCCGCATGTCGAGTGTGCCGCGGCGATCGTGGTCCCTGAGGAGGGCATCGCGGACTTCCCCGGAGTGTGTCGTGCACTCGAGGGGATCCTGCGCCGTCACGACGTCGAGATCCTCACCGGCGCGGAGGTCCGCGCCATGCGTAGAGCGGCGTCCGAGTGGACGATCGAGACGACGGCGGGCTCCGTCGCGACCCGGGTCGTCGTGACGTGCGGAGGACTCTTCGCCGATCGACTGACCCGTATGGCTGGGTCGGATCCGCGGTGCCGCATCGTGCCCTTTCGAGGGGAGTACTTTCGACTCCGTGAGGACCGTGAGCACCTCGTGCGGCACCTGATCTATCCCCTGCCGGAGCCCGGCTTCCCCTTCCTCGGCGTCCACTTCACACGGCGAGTCGGCGGAGGCATCGACGCGGGTCCGAACGCGGTCCTCGCCTTCGCGCGAGAAGGCTACAGCAGGAGCACGGTCGACGTGCGTGACGTCGCGGACGCACTCGGTTGGCCCGGACTCTGGCGCTTCATCCTCGACCACCCGTCTATGGTCGCGCGGGAGCTCGGCCAGTCGTTCTCGAAGTCACGCTTCGTGTCGGCGCTACAGACACTCATCCCGGAGATTCAGATCGACGATCTGGTCCATGGTCACGCCGGCGTGCGCGCTCAGGCGATGGACAGCCGGGGCCGACTGATTCACGACTTCGTTTGGTCGGAGAGCGACGGGGCCGTCCACGTCGTCAACGCGCCGAGCCCGGCCGCCACGGCGTCCCTCGCGATCGGGGACGAGATCGCCACGCGAGTCCTGGCCCAGTTGGGCCGGTAGCTTGGCCCGCTAGCGCTTCTTCGCGACCAGTTCGATCTCCACCCGCGCATTCATCGGGAGAGCCGCGACGCCGACCGTCGTCCGCGCCGGCGGCGGTGCATTGAAGCGCGTCGTGTACGCCGCATTCATCTCGGCGAAGTCCGCCATGTCCGTCAGGTACACGTTCACCTTCACGACGTCGTCCGAGGTGAGCCCCCCGTCGGCGAGCACAGCGAAGAGGTTGTCGAAGCACTGGTGGGTCTGATCCCCCACCCCGCCCTCCTTGAGGGCACCCGTGTCCGGATCGATCGGCGTCTGCCCGGAGCAAAAGACGTGAGTGCCGTCGTCGATCGCGTGGGAGTACGGCCCGATCGCCGAGGCGGTCGGGCTCGAGAGCGCCGACCGAGTCGTCATCGAATGATCGCCATCGGTAAGAGGACGACGTACCCGAGGACGAGGAGGAGCGGCGCGGCCGTGATCGACCCCTGCGCGAGGAGTGCGTACCCCGCGGCTAGAGACGCCACGCCTGCGGCGGCGAGGATCGCATTCACCTTCGTGAAGCGTAGGGCCTGCGGCTCGGACTTCGAAGTCGACTTGCTCATGACGGAATCGTAGAAACGCCCCCGAGTCGGGTCAATCGGCCAGGTGAGCGTGGAGCTCCTTCTTTGTGATGCCGAGGAGCTTCGCGGCCGATGCTTCGTCGCCGTCGGTCGAGTCGAGGACCCCGCGCACGTGCCGCACGATGGCGGAAGAGAGGGTCAGGTCGTCCTCCACGGCAGTGGCTCCGTCGAGGATCAGGTGATCGGCTCCGATCACCGTCCCTCGTGCGACGATCGCCGCCCTCATCAACGCGTTCTCCAACTCCCGAACGTTCCCGGGCCACGCGTACTCTTGCAGGCGGGCTACGGCTTCGTCCGAGATCCGCCGGACATCTCGACCGGTCTCTTCACGGATTCGCCCGAGAAGTGCGGTCGCGACCTGCTCGATGTCCCCCGGGCGTTCGCGCAGCGGCGGGACGCCGATCTCCACGACCTTCAGACGGAAGTATAGATCCTCTCGGAAGCGCCCTTCGTCGATGAGCTGTCCGATGGGCTGGTGCGTCGCCGCGATCACACGGGCTTCGGTGGCCTTGGGCTGCTCTCCTCCGACCGGGTAGAAGCGTCGTTCCTGCAGCACGCGAAGGAGTTTGGTCTGGAAGTCGGGACTCGTATCTCCGATCTCGTCCAGGAAGATCGTGCCCTTCCCGGCGAGTTCGAAGTACCCCTTCCGCGACCCGGTCGCGCCCGTGAACGCGCCCTTCACGTGCCCGAACAGCTCCGACTCCAGGAGGGTGTCGGTCAGCGCCGTGCAGTTCACAGCGATGAACGGCTCGCCCGAGTGACTCGAGTTCTCGTGAATGCCGCGGGCGATCACTTCCTTGCCCGTCCCCGTTTCCCCCCGGATCAGGACGGTGGCTCGGTTCGCGGCCAATACGCCGATCGTCTTGTAGATCTCGATCATGCGCGGATCGCGACCGACCAGCCGACTCCGAGGAAGTGCAGCGACAGCTTCGGGTGTCTCGGTCGTCTCGACCAGCTCCCGCTCGCGGAAACAACGATCGGCGAGCGCTTGCACCGTCTTCGGGTCCACGGGCTTCACGAGGAAGTCGAAGGCGCCGGACTTCATCGCAGATACCGCCGTTTCCATGTCGTCGTGCGCCGTCATCACGACGACCTCGACGCCTTCCATGGCGCCACGAACCTTTTCGAGAAGTTCGAGCCCCGTCATGCCCGACATGCGGACGTCCGTCACGATCATGCCGGGATCGAAGGCCTTCACCCGCGACAGCGCTTTCTCCGCGCTGTCCGCAGTCTCGACGTCGTACCCCGCGTGCGTGAGTCGCATCTCGAGGACCTCGAGACCGTCCGTGTCGTCGTCGACGACGAGGATGCGCGGTTGTGTGGCTTCACTCATGTGGTCCTCCTACCCCTGGGGGGTGGTCGGCGGATCCCTCCGCCGGGCCTTCGCCGTCCCAGTACGCTGGAGAGTCCGGGATCTCCCCCGCACGCAGCTGGGCGAGCTTCTGACGATTGTAGGCCCGGCGCCCACGAACCATGAAGAGCAAGACGAGTGCCAGAAGGAGCCAGAACACCGAAGAATGGCTCAGAACGAAGAGCCATCCGTATCGGTCCTTCACGTGTGCTCGCCAGTCTTCCTCGAACTGTCCGAGCGTCAGACCGAAGGTCTCGCGGAAGGCTCCTTCGAAGGATCGCTGCTCTCGCCAGCGATCCAAGAAGATCCTCAGGCCGGCTTCACCACCCGACTCGAGGAGGTAGGTGACGGCACTCGCGGCGAGGAGGTACGCCGTCCTCGCCTCTTCACGGCCGGCAGGCCAACGCAGCGCGAGTGAATCCATCGCCGGCGCGCGGCCGGTCGCCAACAGTACGCGCAGCCGCCACGCGCCGGCAGTGTCGAAGCCACCGGAGGCCCACTGCGCGTAGCCCTCGTTGAACCAGCGTGGAATCCGGAGATCGGATCCGAGGTAGGCGGTGAGCCCGAGGTGCGCCCATTCGTGGCGCAGGGTGACCAACCCCTCGCCGTCCACGACACGGACGCCTTCCCCCGTCGGCATGACGAGCGTGTTGAGGAGAGGGAGCGCGACACCCGCCCGCCACTCGGGCACAGCCCCGCCGATCGCCTCGTCGAACGCCGCCGGCGTGTGGGCGAGGATGGCGCGCACGTCGGAGGGCACGTCGGGCCCGAGCCCCGGGAGCGGTGCTTGCTCGTCGAGCAGTTCGCGAACCCGGCCCGCGACACCTCGATCCCGCTCCGCGAAGAGGATTACGGCGCGCTGCCCCACAATGGAGTCGTACGCCGCCCCGTCGTAGCGGAGAACATCTTGGGCGGCGGTCTTCGCCGGTACTGCGGCCTCGAGAACGGCGAGACCGCACCCGACCACGGCGAGCCTCGTGAGCCATCGCACGGCCCGTCGAGCCACGGGGAAGCGGGGGGGACAACCCCAACGGGAAAGCGTCACCGCGGAGCCTACTCGCCCGAGAGCATCTCCAGATTAGCCTGGACCGCTTCGTTGTTCGGGTTCAAATCGATCGCGCGGCGCCACAGGAGGAGAGCAACGTCCCGGTCCTTGGCCCGGTAGGCGAGGGTGCCGAGACGCAGGTACACGTCGTCCCCCAAACGGGGCTGCAGCTTCACGGCCTTCTCGTATTGGGCACGGGCACCGTCGTGGTCCCCGTGCGCGTAGGCTTGGTCGCCGAGACTCTTGTGCGCCTGAGGCAACGGATTGTTGCCCTGCGTCGCGCGCTTGTAGAGCGCACTCGCGGCATCGACTTCGCCGCGGCGCTCGAGAACCTGGGCCGTGTTGACGAGCACCGGGCCCGAGTCCGGGTAGTGGCCGAGACCCTCGCGTCCGACCGCGACGGCGTATTCGAGGTCTCCCCCGACGGCCGCGGCCAACACGGTGTACGCGTAGTACTGCTGACTCGGCTTTTTCACCTCGCCCGACGTCCGGTACAGTCGGAGGGCGTCGAGCGCACTCTTCATGTCACCGCGCTTCACGTGGATGATCGCCCGCGCGAGGTGGACCTCGGGGTCCGTAGGCTTGGTGACCAGCGCCTCGTCGAGGGCACCGAGCGCCTCCTCGTACCGCCCGAGAAGCTCGAGGATCAGAGCGGTGTTCCGAAAGACAGCGTAGTGGTTCCCGGAGCCCGGTGGCATCGACCCGAAGTGGTTGAGCGCGTCCTCGAGTTGTCCTCTACGGAAGGCGATCAGCCCCATCATGAAGTTGGCACGCGCCTGGGTGGGCTCGATCCCCAAGGCCTGATCGAATTCGCGCGCGGCGTCCTCCATCATACCCGAGCGGTAGAACGCGACACCGACGTTCAGGTGCTGCTGTAGTGCCTCGTCTCCGCCGGTCTCTTCCGACGTCGATCGCTCACCCGCGCGCGAGACGAAGCCGGCCTGGATCAGCCCGTACAGTGCCTTGCCCGTGTCGAACTCGACGAGCCCCGCTTCGTCCATGATCTCGCTGACGGTGCGCTGACCGTCGATGAACGGCAGGACCTTCTTCTGGTCCTTCGTGAGTTCGACTTCCTCGTCGGACTCGTCCGGATGCTTGTCGAGCTGGAAGACCAGGTCGAACGAAGGGACCTTCTTCTCGACCTGGCTCCACTCATCGACCCGCCGAGCCCCCTCCATGAGGAGTGCCTCGGGGGGGATGTTGACCAGGTAGATCCCGTCCTCTTCCGGACGCTGATCCGTATCGAAGTGGAAGGAGCCCTGCGTCCAAGCGAAGAGGTGGTACACCGCTTCTTCGATCTGCATTTGGATGTACTTCTGCAGATCCGCTTCCTCGAGAGCTTCGAGCTCGACCAGGATCTCGCCGAGCTTCTTGCCCCGCTCTTCGGCCTGTCTCTCGGTCGCGGCTTCGAGATCCTTCCGCGTGATCACATGATTGCGGACGAGGAGTTCGCCGAGTCGGTCACGGCGGTTGAGCACCGAGGCGTGAATGACGCGCCCCTTCTCGAAGTAGATGTAGCCGAAGTTGGACCGGTCCGTGATGCTCAAACAGCCGGTCTTCATGCCCATTCCGAGCAGCTGACAGATGTCGGCCAGGCTGACGTCTTGAAGTGCGCCTTCGATCGCCATCTCAGTCGAGCTCCTCGATCAAGAGCTCTTCGAGCTGGGGCCAATGGATGACCGCGTTCTCGGGACTCGGGAACCACGCCCCACCCGACGACGCCGCCTCGATCGGCACGGGCTGCGGAGCGGTGTCCGCCGACTCACCCTCGTTCTCACTCCCCAACGCCGGGACGAAGATCGAGTCCTCACGGTCGGGCGTTTCCTCCACGACGTCGATGAGTTCGAACGGACCGGACGTCCCCTCGGTCAACTCGATGACCAATCCACCCTCGAACCGAGAGCGGAGGCGATCGTCGATGTCGCCGATCGCGCCAGGCGCGCGGTCTCCCACGAACATCATCCGAGCGCCTCGACGCCTCAACGCTTCGAAGAGGTGGAAGAACTCGTCCTGTGCACGCTCTGTCTCGACGAGCTCCTGGATGCCGTAGACGAGAAGAAGGTCCGCGGTCCACCACCGCTCACGCCAGGCGCCGGCGACCCCTTCCCCGAGTGCCCGGATGAAGTCCTGCGCGAACATCTCGACCGAGGACACGGCCATCTTCAGCTCCGGGTGCGCTTCGGTGTACGAACGCGCGACCGCACCCAGCACCGTCTTGGCCACCGCCTCGTCGCTCGACCAGATGTAGAGCGGGTTGTACTCGGGGCGCTCGTCACCCACGAGCTGCGCCGCCGCCTTGAGGGCCATGCCGTCGAAGCCCTCCAAGTCGTGGAGCTGACCACCCTCCCCCAGCTGCGGGAACGGCCGTTGCCGCTCTCGGACGGACGTGAGGAGCGCTTCGGCCTCTTCGAGACGATCGGGATCCTCGAGGACGCCCTGGGCCGCCTCGGGCCAGGGGTTCCCCAGACGATCCAGCTCGCGATCGATTTCGTTCAGGCGATGTAGGTCGGCCTTGAACGCGTCCAACTGTTTCGTCCAGTCGTTCGGCTCGTCCGGTGCGTTGAGCAGCGGATCGAGGCGCAGCGTCGAAAAGCCCTGTCGGTCGGCGGACTCGATCGCTTCGCGCACGGTCTTCCGCCACTCCTCCTCCGTCAGTTCGACGGCGTCCGCGACGCTCGACGTCAACTCGTTGAGGAACGATCCGAACTCGTCCGATCCGGAAGAGAGGTCCGCGGCTCTGTCCTGTTCTTCGAGCAGCTTCGCGACTTCGTCCACCGTGACGCGGCGCTCCTCGAGGTCCTGCGTCGCGAAGATCTTGTTGAGCACTCCGCCCAACTCGCGAACGTTCTTCAACGGGGCCTTGGCCACCGCCTCCGCGACCCCGGGCTCGAGCGTCTGCCCCTTGGCGGTGGTCTTCTTCTGAACGATCGCCACCCGGGTCTCGTATTCGGGGATCCCCAGATCCACGATGAGTCCCCCGGAGAACCGGCTGAGCAGCCGAGCGTCTAGCCCGTTGATATCCGCTGGAGGCCGGTCGCTCGCGAGGACGATCTGTCCCCCTGAGGCGCTGAGCTGATCCAGCGTCTTGAGGAGCATCTCTTGCGCCTCGGGCTGCCCAGTCAGGAACTGCACGTCGTCCAGAAGGAGGATGTCCAGATCGCCGTAGGCGGTATCGTCGCCCCCTGAGCCCAACGCGCCTTCCAGGCGTTCCAGATACTGCTCGAGGGCCATGTACTCGACTTTGAGCGCATCGTCAGACTTGTGGGCGATCGCCGTCATGATGTGCGTCTTGCCCAAGCCCGGCGACGAATACAGGAAGAGCGGGTTGTAACTCGTACCCGGCGACTCGGCGGCGCGCCGAGCCGCGGCCGACGCGAGCCGATTGGCCGGGCCGACGACGAACGAATCGAACGTCAATTTGGGGTCGAGTTCGGACATCTCTACCGATGCACGGACGGCGACGTGGGGCCGGAGGGAAGAGCCCGCACGGAGCCGCTAAGTATCGGCCGATAGAACCCAGAAAAAAAGGGCTGAAGCGGCATCGGATCAGCCCTCACGAGCCCAAGCGGCCGCCCGGGCCAAATCGTCCGGAAGCGGCGACGCGAAGCGAAGGGGTTCACCATCGACCGGATGCTCGAAGGCCAGCTCCGAAGCGTGTAGGAACTGCCTCGACACGTGCCGGGCCAGCTGATCGACCCAGCGCCTCGTCGGGCCGCCCAACCCACGCTCCCAACCCCGCCCGTAGAGCGGGTCTCCGACCACCGGATGTCCGATGTGGGCCAGGTGGACTCGAATCTGGTGCGTACGCCCGGTCTTCAGCGCCACGCGGAGCACATCGGCCCGGAGCCATTGCTCCGTGACCTCGATCCGCGTGGTCGCGTCGCGGCCGTCCTCCACCACGGCCATCCGCTTGCGATCCTTGGGGTCTCGCCCGATCGGCGCATCGATGATCTGCGGTGTGTCTTCGATGTGCCCCCACGACACCGCCGTGTAGAAGCGCTTCACACGGCGCTCGCGCAGCGCATCGGAGAGAAGTCGGTGCGCCCGATCCGTCTTCGCCACGACGAGAAGGCCCGAGGTTTCGCGATCGAGCCGATGCACGATGCCTGGACGAGCCCTCCCTCCGACCCCTTCGAGCTCCGGATATCGCCAGAGCAACGCGTTCACGAGGGTACCGGTGCGATGCCCCGGCGCCGGGTGTACGACCATGCCCGCGGCCTTGTCGACGACGAGCAACTCCGCGTCGTCGTACACGACGTCGAGCGGGAGGTCCTCGGCGACGAGATCGACGGCTTCGGGGTCGGGTACGACCACGTCGATCACCATGCCCGCCTCGACCGTCTCGGACTTCTTCCCCGCCCGCCCGTCGACCTGAACCTGGCCGGCAGCGATCAGCTTCGCGACACGCGTGCGCGACAGCTCCAGTTCGTCACAGACGAACCGATCCAACCGCTCCGATACCCCCTCCGGAACGTGTAGCTGCCTCGCGTCGGTCACGGCCTCAGTCCGCGCGGGGATTCAAGCCGATGCGAGCCTCGGCGCCGTCGATGTCCACTTCGCGAACATGCGCCCACTCCCCTTCATCCATCGCCTCGACCACGCCGACCGACACCGCGAGCGTCTCCCCCCCGATGAAGTCGGCGTGCGCTTCCGCCGCCGCCCGCACGAGGTCGGTGCCCCCTACGGCCAAGTCGATCCGGTCGCTGATCTCGAGTCCGCTGTCCTTTCGCAGACGCTGGATGCGGTTGATGAGCTCTCGGGCGACCCCCTCCCGCAACAACTCGTCGTCGAGCTCGGGATCGAGTGCCACAGTGAAGGCCCCCTCGCCCTTCACGACGAGGTTGCCCGCGGCCTCCTGGATGATCTCGACGTCGCCGTCCTGAAGTTCGTGCTCCTCTCCGGCCACGGAGATCCTCACCCCATCACCCGCTTGGAGCGACACCAGTTCGTCCACACTCAGCGCGCGGATGGCGTTGGCGGCGTCGTTGGTCTGCTTCCCGAACCTCTGACCCAGAGCCCGATAGTTCGGCTTGGCCGAGAGGGTCGCGATCCCGTCGACGGAGGTCAGGAAGCCGACGTCCTTCACGTTCAGCTCGTCGCGTACAACCTCGAGCATGTCCTCTCCGATCGTGCGCCCGCCGGGCAGCACGGCCCGAACCTGTCGTAGCGGCTGCCGCACGCGAATCTGTACCTCTTCGCGCGCCGCTCGCCCGAGCGACACCAGGGTCCGCACAGCCTCCATGTCTCGAAGAAGCTCTTCGCTCGCGCCGAGCTCGGCCCGGTCCGACTCGTCGAGCGGATTCGGGAAGCGTTCGAGATGGACACTCCGGCCGGTCAGCGCCCGGTGGAGCCAGTCGGTCGAGAATGGGGCGCACGGCGCGGCGAGTACGCACACCGTGCTCAGCGCATCGTAGAGGGTGCGGAAGGCCGCGCGCTGGTCTTCCGCGTCTTCGTGGTTCCAGAACCGGTCCCGGCTGCGCCGGACGTACCAGTTCGAGAGATCTTCGACGACGAAGTCCCCGAGCGCACGATAGGCCCGGGTCAGCTGATACGCGTCGAGCTCTTCGGTCACCGTCCGCACCGTGTCGTCGAGACGCGCGGTCAACCACCGATCCAGCAGCGGACGATCCGCCGGACGCGGATCCTGGTCACTCGGTGTCCACCCGTCCGTGCCGGCGTAAAGCGCGAAGAACTTGTAGCTGTTGAACAGCGTGTCGAAGAACTTCCGGGCCGCTTCGGCGACCCCTGCAGAGTCGTAGCGCTTCGGCAACCAGGGATTCGATGAGGTGATGAAGTACCAACGCACCGCGTCGGCACCGTGGTCCCCCACCGCGTCCCACGGGTTCACCGCGTTGCCCCGCGATTTCGACATCTTCTGACCCTTCGCGTCGAGGATCATGTCGTTCACGAGGCAATTCTGGAACGACGGTCCCCGGCCCAGCATCGTCGAGATCGCGAGAAGCGAGTAGAACCACCCTCGCGTCTGGTCGAGTCCCTCGCAGATGAAGTGCGCCGGGAAGTGATCCTCGAAGTCGTCTTCGTGCTCGAACGGGTAGTGCCACTGCGCATACGGCATCGCCCCCGAATCGAACCAGACGTCGATCACCTCGGGCGTACGGCGCATCGTGCCCGAGCACCCGGAACAGGGCCACGTGACATCGTCGATGAACGGTCGGTGCGGATCGAAGTCGTCGGGAAGTGGGCCTGCGTGTTCGGCGAGTTCAGCCAACGACCCCACCCACTGCGTATCGTCACACTCTTCCGCATCGCACAACCAGACGGGAAGCGGGGTCCCCCAATACCGATCTCGGGATAGCGCCCAATCGATGTTGCCGCGGAGCCACTCGCCGAAGCGCTTCTCCCCGACCTCGGGTGGATGCCACTGGATCTGAGCGTTGTTCGCCAGCAACTCGTCCTTCAGTGTCGATGTCGCCGCGAACCACGAGTCGATCGCCACATAGAGAAGCGGAGAAGAACAGCGCCAACAGTGCGGGTAGCTGTGCTCGATCTGGTCGATGTCGAAGAGGAGGTTCCGCTCCTTCAGCGCCCGAACCAGGACCTTGTCCGCGTCCTTCACGAACACGCCGGCCACGAGCTCCGTGGATGCGACGAATTTGCCCTCCCCATCGATCGGGTTGAGCATCGGCAGCCCGTGCCGCTGCCCGGCCGCGTAGTCGTCGGCCCCGAAGGCCGGCGCCATGTGCACGATTCCCGTACCGTCATCCGCGCTGACGAAGTCTTCCGCGACGACCGTCCACCCGTTTAGCGGATCCTCGGGAGCCGGCACGTAGTCGAGCGGCCGCGCGTATCGCCAGCCGACGAGGTCCGCCCCCTTGTAGTGTGCGACGACCTCGGCCTCTTCACCGAAGAGGGCCTCCGTCCGTCCCTCGGCCACGATGTACTGCCGCCCGTCTCGAGCCACACCGACGTAGTCGAGCTCGGGGTGCACAGCCAATCCCGTATTGGATGGGACCGTCCACGGTGTGGTGGTCCACGCGAGAATGGCCCGCTTCTCGGGGTCCGGGGCACCGTCCGCGTCGACGACCTCGGCGACGAAGGTCAGCGACGGGTCATAGACGTCCTTGTATCCCTGGGCCACCTCGTGTGAGGACAAAGCCGTTCCGCACCGCGGGCAGTACGGAACGCTCTTGTGGCCCTGGTAGAGTAGACCTTTGTCGGCAAAGGTCTTCAGCAGCCACCAGACCGACTCGATGTACGGCGTGTGGAAGGTGACGTACGGCCGCCAGTACTCGAGCCAATACCCGATCCGCTCGCTCAGCTCCTCCCACTCTTCCTTGTAGGTGAAGACCGAGTCCTTGCAGGCCTGGTTGAACTCGGCGATTCCGTACGCCTCGATCTCTGGCTTGCCCGTGATGCCGAGCTTCTTCTCGGCCTCGATCTCCACGGGGAGTCCATGGGTGTCCCATCCGGCGATGCGGGTGACACTTCGTCCCTGCATCGCTCGGTGGCGACAGACCAGGTCTTTGATCGTCCGGCTGAGGATGTGGTGGAGGCCCGGCCGACCGTTCGCGGTCGGGGGACCTTCGTAGAAGATGAAGCGCTCGTTTCCTTCGTTGGCCGCGAGCGTCTGTCGGAAGAGATCTTCTTCCTTCCAGCGCTCGAGCGTGGCCTCCTCGATCTGAAGGAGGGACGTAGGTAGCTCCGGATAGCTCATCGAAGTGTCTGGGGTGCTGCGCGTGAATGGGGCATCGACGCGGGATCGCGTCGAGACGTCAGAGCTGGCCCACGACGCGCGCGATCAGGCGCGTGAGGTGGGGTTCGGCGGCGCCGGCCGCCGCGATAATTCGCGATACGTCCACCGGCTCGAGCGCATCCGGCAGGCACGCGTCGGTGATGATGCTCAGCCCAAGCACCCGCATCTCCATGTGGCGCGCCACGATCACTTCGGGCACCGTGGACATCCCCACGACATCGGCCCCGAGCATACGGAGCATACGGTACTCGGCGCGGGTTTCCAGCTGCGGTCCAGGGACCGCGACGTACACGCCCCGATGCAGCCGTTGACCCATCTCGAGGGCCGCGGTGCGGGCCAGCTCCTGGAGTGCCCTGTCATACGGCTCGGACATGTCGGGGAACCGGGGACCGAAGTCGTCCTCATTCGGCCCGATCAGCGGGCTGTCGCCGAGTAGGTTGATGTGGTCGTCGATGAGGACCAGATCGCCGACGTCCCAGAGAGGATTCATGCCCCCCGACACGTTCGAGACGACGAGCGTCGTCGCACCCAGGCGCTGAAGGACCCGAATCGGGAAGGTCACCTCCTGCAGCGAATACCCTTCGTACCGGTGGAAGCGTCCCTGCATCACGGCGACCGGAGTGCCCTCTACGGTGCCGAGCACGAGGCGTCCCGCGTGGCTCTCGACCGTCGGCACCGGGACGCCCGGGATCTCTGCGTACGGTACGACGGCATCGACCTCGACGAGCTCGGCCAATGCGCCGAGACCGGTCCCGAGGACAATGCCCACGCGAGGCTCGAGAGCCGTGTGAGCGCGCACCGCGTCGACGGCGGCGGCGACGCGTTCAGAGAGGGGGGAGGGCATGCGAAGGCTGTGGGTCAGCGGCCGGGGTCGTTCGGGCCCTTATGGTCCGGGTCGAAGAGGATGAGGTTGTCGGGATGGGTACCCGGTACGGGAGGCGGAGGCGGAATGTGGTCGGCCGGGGGCGGCACGACCTCCTCGATCCCGGCCTCGGCCAAGACCGTCTCCAAATTCGGCACCTCCGGATAGGACACGTCGGCGTCGGAATGGCGGACCTCCGAGACTTCGGCGTCCGATGCTTCCGCGATGAGCTCATACTCGACGGTGGCCGGCTCCGGCTGGAGGTCGGTCACGTCCACGGTCGGTTCCGATGGCACCAAGCCGAAGTGGGTCGTCGCCACCGGTGGGTACGCCTCAGCCGACTTGCGGCCGAATCGGTCCGGTAGGTCGATGACGTCGGCCGTCGGGACCTCGGTCACGGGAGTAGCTTCGGCGACCTCCGACTCGTTCAAGGCGACGTCGACTGCGTCGACGACCCTGTCGAAGTCGTCCGCAGAGGGAGCGTCGTCCGCACTCGACGACTCGACCTCCGCGACCTCCGCGACCTCCGCGACCTCCGCGACCTCCGCGACCGGCTCGGCCTCGACCATCACCGGTGCATCGGCCACCCCGTGGTCAGCAACGTCATCCTCTTCGTACGAGGGCTCGACATCGGGCGCCGGCGGCTCGTCGGCCACCGTCTCGACGACGAGCGGCGACTCGGAGACGGGTGCGGACTCTGGCGCCTCTTCGAGAGCTCCTTCGTCTCCACGGAGATCGTCCTCCGCGTCCACCTCGGTGACCGCGGCCTCCTCGACGACGGTGCCCTCCACGATCGGCTCTTCGACGTCCTCCTCGACGAACGCGGGCGCCGCGGCCACGGGGCCTGCGCGCGACGCGAAGTCCATCTCTCCCGAGCTTTCGACCTGGGTCGTCCGCTCCTCCTCATTGCGCACGACGTCCAACTCCCGCTCCAACAGGCTGCGGTAGTCGTTCAGGAAGCGAGCCCGACTGCGCTCGAGCCCCTCGAGCGCGCCGTGGGCTTGGTCGACCCGCCGCTCGATCCCGCGTAGGCGATCCCGGACTTCCTCGTCGGCTTCCATGAGCAGGCGACGGACGTCCGCTTCCGCCTCCGCGAGCAACCGCTTCGCCTCGGCGTCCGCCTCTGCGATGGACTGTTTCGCCTGTGACTCGGCTTCGCGGAGGACGTGGTCCGCCTCGCGCTGGGATTGAGCTTGGATATCGGCCCGGAGCTCCTGGGCCGTGACCAAAGCATCCTGCACGGCCTGCTCACGGTCCGATTGCTGGGAGACCTGATCCTGGAGCGACGCCGTCCGCTCACGGAGCTTCAGGTTCTCGCGGACCAGGGCTTCGAGACGCTCGGCGACGAGCTCGAGGAAGACGTCCACCTCGGGCGGGTCGTAGCCCCGCATGATCTTCTTGAAGTCGCCGCGCTTGTTGCGAACGTCGAGCGGTGTCAGATCGATCATCAGGGTGTCCCTCTCGGTCCGAAGAGTGCCGTGCCGATCCGCACCATCGTACTGCCTTCGCGGATCGCGATCTCCATGTCGTTCGTCATACCCATCGACAGCTCGGCGCCCACCTGGCCCCCGGCGGTCAGTCCCTCGGACAACGTCCGAAGGGCACCGAAGGCACGGCCCAAGACGACCTCGTCGTCGACGAAGGGTGCCATCGTCATCAGACCATGTATGCGAATCCCGTCGATTTCCGCCATGCTGGCGATCTCATCCGCCGCGGACTCGAGGTCGAAACCGCTCTTCGACTCCTCCCCGGAGGTGTTCACCTGAGCGAGAACGGCGACGTCCCGACCTCCCTCCGCGCCGAAGCGCCCCAGTCGTTCCGCGAGCCTTCGCGACTCGACCGAGTGGACGAGATCGGCCACCCGCGCCGCGTCCGGAGCTTTCCGTCGCTGGAGGTGCCCGATCATGTGCCAGGTCGCGGCATCCGCGCCGAAGTGCTCCACCTTGGAGACGAGCTCCCCGACGCGATTCTCCCCGAGATCGGTCAGCCCGGCAGCCAACGCGGCCGCCACTGCGTCGAAGGAGTGAGACTTCGTCACGGCCACCAGTGCAACGCTCCCGGCTGCACGGCCGGCCGCGTCCTCGGCGCGCGCGATCCGTTCACGGACGCGTGGAAGCGTGTCCGTCAGCCGCGCCGCGTACTGGTTGGTCGTTGTCGTCGTCATCTCGTGTCGCACTACGAATAAAGAGAGGGACCCCGCCGGAGTCCGGCGGGGTCCCTCGGGATCCGTTACAGGCTCCGGTCTTCTATCGAACCTGGAATGTAATCGGGAACGAAACCCACACCGGGACCTTCTTGTCTCGGTTGAGGGCCGCCGAGAAGCGGTACACGTCGGCAACCGCGAGGGCTGCGTCGTCGAGCGCCTGGTGACCAGAGCTCTGATCGATTCGCGTGTCCTGCACGACGCCGTCCTCGTCGATGAAGAAGTACACTCGCACCTGACCACCGATGCCGGCGTCACGGAGGAGCGGCGGATACTCACGCTCCATCGAGCGAACCACTTCGTTCCGGTTCAGGATGGAAGGCGCGACGGTGAACGGCGTGAACGTCGGTGCCGAAGACAGGTCCGTCTCCGCCTCTTCGGGCGGCGGCGGCAGGTCTTCGATCGGGTTCTCTTCGAACGTCGTCGGCGCGATCGTGATGTCCTCGTCGATCTCTGCCGTCGCCATGACCGGCGTGGCCGGGCGGGCGATCTGCTGCGGCGGCGGCGGGATCTCGATCTCCGGCGGGAGCTCGATCGCTTCGAGCTCCTCGGAGCTGAAGGACACGTCCTCGGTGGTCAGCTCAGGCCAGAACGCGAAGGTGCCGGCGTGCAGCATCGTGGCGGCGATCATCGAGCCCCAGAACCAGGAGCTGAAGGTCCGCTTGAGTCGGTCGTTGGCGGTCTCTGCGACCACCGCGGGTACGGCTTCGGCTGTCATCGTCTCTCCCTCTGCATGCTTTGCTCAAGCTGTGCGGCGAAGACCACGCGCACAACACCCGCAGCGACCAGCTCCTTCTGGAGGAGATCCATGAACAGATATGGAACGTCCCGGTCGCCGCGAATCGAAATGACGAGCGCCCGCTCGGAATCCGCGTAGAGCGGAGCCACCACGGCCGATACGTCTTCCATCGGATACGGTTGGTCGTTGATGAAGACCGTCCCGTCTCCCTCCATCCAGATGTTCAGGATGTTCTTCTGCTTCTCGTCGATCTTCTCGGCGGCTTCGGCTTCCGGCCACTCGATCGGGCGGTCACGGTCAGCCTGGAAGACCGTCGTGACCATGAAGAAGATCAGGAGAAGGAACGCGATATCGGCGAGCGACGAGGATGGGACCTCGGACGACGCCTTCGAGCTTTTCTCGAACCCACCTTTCTTCGCCATCCTCTACTCCTCCAGGACTTGGAGCGAAATACGCTCCGCGTTGGCGGCGTGGAGTGCGTCGAGCACATCCATCATGAACTTGTAGGACGCATCGGGATGCGTCTTCACGGCGGCGATGAGGTTCTCGTTCTGGCTGACTTCCTGACGCCAGAGCCCCTCGATCTCCCGAGGCCGCATCTGCTGCACCTGCTGGCTCTCGCCGCGCTTCACGTCGACGATGCCGCTCGGCTGGATGATGAGGTGGAGAATGTTCCGCTGGCTGACCTGCGCCTCTTCACCAGGCTCAGGAAGGACCACCGCCAATCCTTTGTCCTTCGGGAAGGTCGTGGTCACCAGGAAGAAGATGAGTAGCAGGAAGGCGATGTCCGCCATCGACGAGGTGGGGACCTCATCGCTCACCTTCGACTTCTTGTTGTTGAGAACGGCCATGTTCGGTCAGGCTCGAGGGTCTGTGAACAGTACTGGACTACCGCGGTCGGGGTTCCTACTCCCCGTCGTCCGCGGGTGCTGCGTCTTCGGAGGGAGCGGGGGCCGCTGGGGCCGCCGCGCCCGCGGTGACGGCCCTGGCCGGCCACCGCGTGTCCTCTTTCTCGATGATCTCGATCTTTCCGTCTTTTTCGAGATCCCAAGCGAGGTTGATGATCTTCTGTGCTCCGTGCTCCATGTCGACGATCAACTGGTCGATACGGGTCACGAAGAAGTTGTATGCGATGTTCACCGGCACCGCGATGACGAGACCCGCGGCCGTCGTCAGCAGGGCCACCTTGATGCCACCGGCCACGAGGGACGGCTCGACGTTCCCCGCCGCCTCGATCGCGGCGAAGGCGAGGATCATCCCGGCGACCGTGCCGAGGAAGCCCATGAGCGGGGCGACGTTGGCAATCGTGGCGAGGATCACGAGACCGCGCTCGAGGAAGCCGAGCTCGATGGTGCCCGTCGTCGCGACGGCGTTCTCCAACTCGCCCGCGTTGAGGCGCTTGCTCTGAATCCGACGGAGGCCGGCCAGAAGAATCGCGGCGGCCGGTCCAGGGGTCTCACTCGCTACTTGTACGGCACCGTCGATGTCGCCGGACATCGCGAGTTCTTCGACCTCCGTCAGCACCTGATGCGTGCCCCGGTGCGCGATATGGAGCGTGAAGAACTTCGCGATCATGACGCCGAACGCGATCATCGAACACAGGACGAGCGGGTACATCATGAAGCCGCCGTCTGCGAACAGCGTCAGCAGTCGATATTGGGAGCCCACGAAGGATTCGCTCCTGCAAAGCGTTCTTGAGGTCTGACGTGCACTTTCGGCACCCCAGGCTGAAAAGACCCGGCAATGTAGGCGGGGTCTCGTTCAAGTGTCAACGAGGGGATTGCACCTTTTTGTACGGCCTCAAGACGGAGTCATTACCGGGGCTCCGGGAAGCAATCCCGACTCCCCGGCTGGCGCCGTTCCATCGAGGACTTCGCGGAGTCGCTCGAGTGACACGTCGCGCTCCAAGCGGCCGCCCAGGGCGATCGAGATCTGGGAAGTTTCCTCACTGACCACGAGCACGACCGCATCCGTCTCCTCGCACAGCCCCAGCGCCGCACGGTGTCGCGTCCCCAAGGAGCGGTCTTTTACGGTCGACTGCGTGAGCGGAAGAATGGCCCCAGCCGTACGGATCATGTCGCCCTGGATCAGCACGGCCCCGTCGTGAAGGGGGGAATAGGGCGTGAAGATCGTGGTGAGCATCTGTGCGGTGACGCTCGCGTCCACCCGACTTCCCGTTTCCGCGTACTCACCCAGCCCGACGTCCTGTTCGATCGCGATGATCGCGCCGTGCCGCGCTCGGGACAGGCGCTCGACGGCGTCGACCACCTCGTCCGTGACCCGACTGCCCTCCAGCCGCTGGAAGGCGCGGATCATGCGACTTCTACCGAGTCGAGCGAGCGTCGACCGGAGCTCGGGTTGAAAGACGACCAGAACGGCGATCGCACCATACTGGAAGCCGGTTTCGAGGATCGTGCCGATGAGGATCAAGTCCAGCAGACGGGCGATCCCGTAGAGGGCCGCGAGGAGCACCACTCCGAGCATGATCTGCATCGCCCGAGTGCGCTGCAGGATCAGGAGGATCCGGTACAGCAGAAAGGCGACGATGACGATCTCGACCAGGTCGGTCCAGCCAGGCCGGAGGAACTGGAGGTCTTCGAAGATCGTCACGCGACGTCGAGGTGTTCAGGCGGTGGGGAGGCAGTGGTTCCAAAGTACACGTGTGCCCGCCCCAGAGAAGACCAAAGGCCCGCGGCTCGGAAGAGCCACGGGCCTCGGTACAGCCATCGGGAAAGCGCCCGACCTATGCCGGTTCCGGCATCGGGCCATCACCACCGAGACCGAACGCCCTCGGCGCCCGCTTCTCTGGAGCGGCGCGCGGCGGCTCCGCCTCGGCGGAACCCGAGTCGTCCTCGTCCAGATCCGGCAAAGGAGGCAGTGTATCGCCACGCTCCAACGCTTCGATGTCATCGCGGTCGAGCGTCTCGCGCTCGAGCAGGGCCTGAGCAATCGACTCGAGAAGATCGTCGTGCTCCTCGAGAACGTCGTGCGCACGCTGATGTGCCTCGTCCAGGATCCGCTTCACCTCTTCGTCGACGATCCGAAGCGTGTCCGGCGAGACGACCCGACGTTGCTGGATCTCACGACCGAGGAAGACTTCCTGCTCGTTGTCGCCGATCGCGACGAGCCCGATCGCCTCGCTCATACCGAAGGACGTCACCATGCGGCGAGCCATCGACGTGGCACGTTGGATGTCGTTGCCGGCGCCCGTAGTGACGTCGTTCGGCCCGAAGATCATCTCCTCGGCAACGCGTCCACCGAACAACATCGCGAGCTGTCCCTCCATCCAATCCTTCGTATAGGAGTGACGGTCCTCTTCCGGGAGAGAGGCGGTGATTCCGAGCGCGCGCCCCCGAGGCACGATCGTGACCTTATGAACTGGGTCGAGCCCCGGGACCTTGAGACCCAGGACTGCGTGACCCGCTTCGTGGTACGCGGTGAGCTTCCGCTCCCGCTCGTTCAGAACCAAGCTCTTCCGCTCGGTCCCGAGCATGACTTTGTCCTTCGCCTGCTCGAAGTCCGGCATCGAGACCTTGTCCCCGTCTCGCCGGGCGGCGAGCAGTGCAGCCTCGTTGCAGATGTTCTCGAGGTCCGCTCCGGACATACCCGGCGTCCCGCGTGCGATCAGCGAGAGGTCGACGTCGTCGGCGAGCGGGAGCTTCTTCGCGTGCACGCGCAGAATGCCCTCGCGCCCTTTGACGTCCGGGGCATCGACCACGACCTGCCGGTCGAAGCGACCCGGGCGGAGAAGCGCAGGGTCCAGAACGTCCGGACGGTTCGTCGCGGCAAGGAGAATGACCCCCTCGTTCGACTCGAAGCCGTCCATCTCAACGAGCAGCGCGTTCAGGGTCTGCTCGCGCTCGTCGTGCCCACCGCCGAGGCCCGCGCCGCGGTGACGACCGACGGCGTCGATCTCGTCGACGAAGATGATGCACGGAGCGTGTGCCTTTCCTTGCTCGAAGAGGTCGCGCACCCGCGAGGCACCGACGCCCACGAACATCTCCACGAAGTCCGATCCGGACATCTGGAAGAACGGACGCCCCGCCTCACCAGCGACAGCCCGTGCGAGCAGCGTCTTGCCGGTCCCCGGAGGTCCGACGAGGAGGACACCCTTCGGCAGCCGTCCCCCGAGTCGAGAGAACTTCGCCGGGTCTTTGAGGAACTCGATGATCTCGGTGAGCTCCTCCTTCGCCTCGTCGGCTCCCGCCACGTCGGAGAAGGTGACCTTCGGCGTGTCGGGCGAGATCAGCTTCGCCTTCGATCGACCGAACTGGAACGCCCGGTTTCCACCACCCTGCATCGTCCGGAAGATCCAGATCCAGAAGGCGATGAAGAGGAGCCACGGAAGGGCGTTGATCAGGAAGATGCCGAGCCCGGCGTCCGCCTTTTCGGCGTGGACTTCGACGCCGCGATCGCGGAGACGCGCCAAGAAGGCGTCGCCGACCTCACCCGGCATCCGAGTCTCGAACTCGGTGTACTCGACGCCCTCGATCACCTGAGTGACCGTGAACTCACCTTCGACTTCTTTGTCCTTGAACGTCACCTCGTTGACGGCGTCGTCCTGGATGTAGTTCTCGAAGTCGGTGAACGAAATCTGCGCGGGCTGCCCCTCCTGACTCCGGACACTCTGGACCGCGAGCATCGCGACGAGCGTCAGCAGGATGAGGAAAGCCGCGTTCTTGGATATCCGACCCAACTGCTTGTTGGGATCGGGCTTGATCGGATCTGAAGCCATCGATACAGCGGTTGTGCGGGCCGAGTCCGGGCGCGTTTCACCCGGGGCTATAGGCTCGCGATATAGGGCAAGTGGCGAAAGGCCTCCGCGTGGTCCAATCCATACCCCACGAGGAAGCGTTTGGGTGCATCGAATCCCACGAAGCGCACTTCGTGGGCTACCGAGTCGTGACGTTTGTGCAGGAGAGCGCACACGTCGACGCGCGCGGCCCCCATATCTCTTAGACGCGGAACGAGGCGAGCAAGTGTCGCTCCGGAGTCGACGATGTCCTCCACGAGGAGGACCGTGCGCCCTGCGAGCTCCGTCGTCGGGCCGTACAAAAGGCGCACCTCACCACTCGACACCGTCCCGGATCCGTAGCTGGACGCGGCCAAGAAGTCCATTTCGAGGGGGCGACTGATCTCGCGCACGAGATCGGCCAAGAACAGGCACGATCCCTTGAGAGTGCCGATGACCAACAAGTGGGTTTCGTCGGCGTACGCCGACGTGATCTCTCGCCCGAGTTCCGAAACGCGCGTGCGGATCTCCTCCGCGCCATAGACGACGTCCGCGATCTCCCGCCCGCCGAGGCGGGGATCCTTCGCTCCCGTTGTCTCGTTCTTCATCGTCCGATTCGTACCGTCAACATCCGTCCTCCTGAACGCGCGTCGCGACTCCTCGCGACGCCGGGTACCCACAACACGGCCCCCTCGGCGTCGACGAGAAGTGGCATCTCGTCCCGCGCTCTGGATGCGATACGGGCCTCGAGGAGCACTTTCTTCACTTTCCGCGTGCCGCCCGCCATGGCGATCCGGTCCCCCGGACGACGGCCCCGCACCGTCAGGGGGAATCTCAACGCTCCGATTGAGAAGCGTTCCTCCACGCCGTCACCCACGTGCTCCCGCTGCACGGCGTGTGTGTGCGCGGCCCACGCGACCGGAATCGACGCGCCGCCGATGGTGGCCTCGCCGACTCCCCGCACCGGAGATCCGATCTCGACAGGAGCATCTTCCTCGCCCCCGCTCAGGGTTCCATCGGCAGCCCGCGTAAGCACGACCTGGTCGAGCTCCAGGTCGAACCGCATGCCTCCGACGAGATCGACACCGTGGCCGCTCCGACCGTCCACGAGGAAGCGTCGAGCGCGCTCGACACCCGCCCGGTCCACGCGTCCGCCGAGCCGTGCGATCCAGGACAGCAGTACCCTTCGTTGCAACGCCGGGCCGAGGGCACCGAGTGCGTCGCGGTCGGCGACCAGAGCCGACTCGTCGACTCGAACGCCGAGGGAGTCGTCGAGGAGACTCAGGACCTCTGCCCACGCGACGCGATCGTCGCGCGCGTTGGCCGCGAGTCGAGCCAAAGCAGCCCGAGCACCCGGCGCGACCGCGGTCTCAATCCGCGGGATGATCTCCGATCGAAGCACGTTGCGGGCGAAGTCCGACGACGCGTTCGTCTCGTCTTCAACCCACGCCAACGCCCGTGCTCGGGCGTAGGCCTCGATCTCCCCGCGCGAGAACGGGAGAAGAGGTCGGAGACGGCCCTCCGCACGCGCCGGGATGCCCGCCAATCCATCGACCCCCGTGCCCCGGACCGTCCGGAAGAGGACGGTCTCCGCCTGGTCGTCCGCGTGGTGCCCAGTGACGACGAAGCGTGCTCCGACCTCGATGCGACACGCGTCGAGCGCCTCGTACCGGGCCGTGCGCGCGTCGGCCTCGGACATCGGCACCGTCTCCACCCCGCTGACCCGGCAGGGGATCGCCCGTTCGGCGCAGAAGGCGCGGACCCACTCCGCGTCGTCGGCGCTCCGTGGGCGCATGCCGTGGTCGACGTGGGCGACACACAAGTCGGCCCGGTCCCACCTGCGTAGGAGATCGAGGAGGACCATCGAGTCGACGCCCCCGGACACCGCCACCACCCAGGGGCCTTCGCTCCACGCCTCGTCGTCGGACAGAAGCGTCTCCAGATGGGCCGCGAAGCGATCGAACAGCAGCGTCGTCGTCACGTCGTGCCCTTCGATTCCAGGCCCGCCGGTCGCGGGCGGAGCCCGCGCTCGACCAGTAACGCGGCCAGCAGATCCGGTCGGTCCGACTGGATGCCGTCCACGCCCCAGTCGAGGAGACGCTCCATATCAGCCGGGTCGTCGACGGTCCACACGTGGACAGGGATGTTCACGGCGTGTGCGGCGCGAATCACTCGGGGGGTGACGATGCGAACGCCGAGATAGTACTCCGGGAGCTGGAGGATGTCCGCCTTCGGGGCGAACCCCAACCCGGGTACCCGCGAGAGAAACCAAAAGAGCGCGACCTGTGAGCGGCTGGCGCCCCACGGGCCTTCGTACCCGGTCGCCGGGCGACGCCGGCCTTCGATCTCCGCCGCGACCAGCACCCGGTGCTGGTCCCCGCGCCGGCGGATCACCTCGACGAGCGGGGCGGCGACTTGTTCCTCCTTGGCCTCGGCATTGACCCAGACGCCCGGGCACGCGTCGAGCACCTCCTCCAATGTCGGAACGATGACCTCGCGACCACGGAACGGTGTCGATCCGTCTAGAGCGGTAAACCGATATCCGGCGTCGAGGGCCTGGAGTTCGGCCAAGGACATCGCATCGACGCGACCCGTGCCGTTGGTCGTGCGGTCGACCGTGTCGTCGTGGATCACGACGACGTGTCCGTCCCCGGTCAGTCGGACGTCGAGTTCCAACTGGTCGGCACCCCAGAGCTCGATCGCTCGGCGGAACGCGGCGATGGTGTTCTCGGGTGCCACCTTGGAGCCACCCCGATGTGCCACCAGTTGGGGAGCCCCCGCGAGGTACGCGCGACCCGGTCTCACGCTGCGCCCCCGCCCGAACAAACGGTCGCCGGTCAGGCCGAGGCCTGGGCCGCCTCCACGCGTTCGACGTCACCGGCGTCCAGCCCGTGGTAGAGGAAGAGCACGCGATCGACGACACCGTCCGTCATCGAGAGCTCGGCCTCCATTCGTGCGCGCTCGGCCTCCTCGCCCCCGTCGAGGCTGTCCTCGAGCTCGACGATGCGACCGGCCAAGAAGTCCAACAGGTCCGCCACGACCTGGGGACGCGGGTTCGCCGGAGACAGTGCGTCCGGCATGACCTCCGCCAGGAGGAGCCCCCGCACGTAAGCGAGGAGGCCCGGGAAGGTCATTTCGGCGATCGGGCCCTCCTCGAGAGCCTCTTCATCCGTGATGTGCTCCCACTCGAGCTCGTTCCAATAGAGATCTTGAGCCTCGGACAGTAGATACGTCCGGGTCTCCTCGGGAATCGGGGTATCGGCCCCGGCCGTCGGTGCGTTCAGTGAGCGCTCCAAAATGCGCTCCATCCGCTCGCGGCGGCCCTTCAACAGTGTGTCAGCGCGTCCAGTCATGGGAAAAAGGTAGGGGGCGGACGGCTCCGTAGGAATCCTCGATTCGCGAAGCTGGCCCTCGGCCCGCCGGAGGCAGAACTTCGACCGGGGACCACCTCGTCCCTCGAGGTCCGTCCACAGAGGAGCGCCGCGGTGATCGAACGTGTGTTCGGCTGGCTCGGGGACCGGGTCGAGGGCCAGGTGTGGTGGTGCCGCCTACCGGTCCTCCTCTTCCTCGGCTGGGTCTACCGTGGCTACCTCGAGTTCCGAGGGGGCGGCTCGATCTTCTCCGGGATCAATCTCGGCTTCCACGAGATGGGGCACGCCCTCTTCTTCTGGTCGGGCGACACCATCCTGATCGCGGCAGGGGGGACGATCCTCGAGGTGACGATCCCACTCGCCGCGGGTGCGTACCTCGCGATTCGACAGCGGGACCCGTTCGGGGCCGTCGTATGCGCCTTCTGGTGGGGGACGGCGTTGGTCGGTGTCGGCCTGTATGCCGCGGACGCGCGGGCCCAAGCGTTGCCGCTCGTCTCCCCCTTCGGTCCGGTCGACGTCGACAGCCACGACTGGACGGTCATCCTGATGAAGTACGGGAAGCTCTCCCGGGATCAGGAGATCGGAGGCGCGATCCAAACCGCCGGGATGACGACGATGTTGGTGGCCCTCATCGCCGGGGCGCTCGTCCTCCGACTCATGGCGGTCCGCACGGCGAAGGGGGCGGCCGAACGGCCGCCCCCTTCCCTATCCGTGGACGACTCGAGCGATCAGCCGAAGTAGTCCTCGAGGACCTCGACGATGGCGCGAACCAACTCGATGAGTTGGTCCCGGGTACCCGTGCCACTGGTCTCGAGCATGCCCTCGGCAACCGAGACCGTCATCGTGAGCTCGTCGCCATCGGTCTCGAGTCGGCCGGTCATGCGGCGTCCGAGGCGGACCTCTTCTACCCCTTCCTGTTGGACCCCGAAGGCACCGCTCAACCCGCCCACGAGGGCGGCCACGTTACCCATGGGGTTTTCCGCCTGGCCCGAGCCACCCGTAAAGGTGGACTCGAAGGGCCCATGCTCGAATTCGAAGATCGTCACACCCATCGCCGACTCGACGGAAGACTCACCGGCCTGAAGACCGGCGAGCGGCACGGCCAGGACGTCGATGGCGCCCTCGTTGCGCGCGCGAAGCGCATACCCCCGGCAGATGTCGATCTCGTACAGGAGGTCACCCCACGCTTCGTCCGCGAGGAGGTCGGGGATCATGCGACACGACGACAACTCGTCTTGAGCCGAGACGGGTGCCACCGCGAGGGTGGAGAGGGCGACCGCAAAAAGGGCCGTACGGAACCGGGGCATGCTGTGCTCCTGGGGCGTCGGGGGGCTGCTGCGAAGCCGCAACTTCCCTGTTCTCGGGAACAGATGCAACGTGGGATCGCGTCCCGCCCCAAACGACACGACGGCGGCACCCCGAATCGTGTTCGAGATGCCGCCGTCCAGGCCACATGGGCCTCAGTGCCGGAGGAGGGACTTGAACCCCCGACACGCGGATTATGATTCCGCTGCTCTAACCAACTGAGCTACTCCGGCAGGGGCGAAAAAGCTCATCCGGGCTCGCGGCCATGTCAATGGAAAGCCCCGGTGGGTACGGGGTACTACCTTGGCCAACCCTCACGTGGAGGATTCGATGGACCTCGGTGTATTCATCATTCCGGCGCTCATCGCAGCCGGCGGTGCGATTCTGACGGGAGTGCGCGTGCTTTTCGAGTACGAGCGCGGCGTCGTCTTCCGCCTCGGGAAGCTGACCCGAGCCAAGGGCCCCGGACTCATTTTCCTCGTCCCCTTCGGTGTCGATCGGCTGAAGAAGATGGACCTCCGGATCGTGGCCCTCGACATCGCGCCTCAGGATACGATCACGAAGGACAACGTCTCCGTTCGCGTGAATGCGGTGGTCTACTTCCGCGTCGCCGACCCCACGAAGGCGGTCATCGAGATCGAGGACTACTACTTCGCAACGAGCCAGCTCGCTCAGACGACACTGCGCTCGGTCATCGGCCAGTCGGAGCTCGACGAGCTTCTGGCGGAGCGTGAGCGGATCAACGAGGTCGTGCGCGGGATCATAGACCAGGGAACGGACCCGTGGGGCATCGACGTGACCGGCGTCGAGATCAAAGACATCGATCTGCCCCAGGAGATGAAGCGGGCCATGGCGAAGCAGGCCGAGGCGGAGCGTGAGCGCCGCGCCAAGGTCATCAACGCCACCGGCGAGTACCAGGCATCGGCGAAGCTCGCGGAGGCGGCTGAGATCATCGAGCAGTTCCCCGTCGCGATGCAGCTCCGCTTCCTGCAAACCGTGAGCGAGGTCGCGGTGGAGAACAACTCCACGACGCTCTTCCCGATTCCGATCGACTTGTTCGCTCCGTTCATCGGAGAAAAGAAGCCCGCCACGCCGGAGGCCAGGGCCCGGGCGCTCAAGGCGGCGGCGGACGCGATGATCACGTCGATCCCGGGGGGCGAGGAGATGCCCGCACTGGGCGATGGCGGTGCGAGCGCGGTCGACGCTGCTGCCGATCGCGCGCTGACGTCGGGCGGGAAGGATCCGGCGGCGGTCCCGAGCAACGACGACCGCGAGTAGCTACCGCTCCGGACCGACGTCCTCGTCGACCTCGGGGTCGACGAACCGGTAGAGCGTTTCGCCCTCCCGGATCATACCGAAATCCTCACGGGCGACCCGTTCGATGGTCGCCGGGTCGTCCGTGAGGAGGTCGCGCCACACCGTCAGCGAATCGATCCGCGTCTGCACGTCGGCGAGCCTCGTCTCTTCTGCGACGAGGGTCCCTCGGATCTCGGACAACTCGAACACCGAGAACTCCCCGCCGAAGACCGCCCAGTAGGCCGCCGCAGCGAGGAGTCCCGGCAAGACGAGTCGTCGAATCCTGTTCATCCCCAGAGGCCCCGACCCGGGTAGCGAGCCGCCGCCCCCAACTTCTCCTCGATCCGGAGAAGCTGGTTGTACTTGGCCACCCGGTCCGTGCGTGACGCGCTACCGGTTTTGATCTGACCGGCCCCCGTCGCCACCGCCAGGTCGGCGATGAGCGTGTCCTCGGTCTCACCCGAACGGTGAGAGACGACGCTCGTGTACCCTGCCTGTTCGGCGATGCGCATCGTTTCGAGCGTCTCCGTGAGCGTTCCGATCTGATTCACCTTGATGAGGATCGAGTTGGCGGCGCCGTCCCGAATCCCCTGTTCCAGACGATCCGCGTTCGTCACGAAGAGGTCGTCGCCCACGATCTGCACGTCGCTGCCCACCGCCTCGGTCAGCTTCTTCCAACCGTGCCAATCGTTCTCGTCCAACGGGTCTTCGATCGAGCGGATGGGGTACTGTGCAACCCACTCCTTCCAGAATTCAACCATTCCGGCTGCGTCCCTCCGCTCGCCCCCCGACCAGTGGAAGACGTATTCGCCGTCCTCGAAGAACTCGGTCGCCGCCGCATCCAGCGTGATCACCAGGTCTTCCCCGGGTCGATACCCCGCGGCTTCGATCGCCTGGAGCACGACTTCGACGGCTTCTTCGTTGCTGGCGAGGTCGGGCGCGAAGCCGCCCTCGTCGCCAACGGCGGTGTTCTTCCCTTGATCCGACAGGACCTTCTTGAGGTGGTGGAAGACCTCGACGCCCATGCGCAGACCCTCGGAGAAGGTCTCGGCGCCGATGGGCATCACCATGAACTCCTGGATGTCCACGTTGTTCGGGGCGTGGGCTCCTCCGTTCAGGATGTTCATCATCGGGACCGGAAGCAAATCGGCGGAGCCCGACTGCGCCAGGTAGCGCCACAGAGGCATCTGATTCTCCAGCGCCGCCGCCCGCGCCGAGGCCATCGAGACCGCGAGGATTGCGTTGGCGCCGAGCTCACGTTTGTTCGGGGTCCCGTCGAGGTCGATCATCGTCCGATCGATGTCGAGCTGCTCTCGCGCCTCGAAGCCGCGGATCGCCCCGGCGATCTTCGTGTTGATGTTCGCGACGGCGTTGCGGACCCCCTTCCCGAGATACCGATCACGATCCCCGTCCCGAAGCTCGACCGCCTCGTGGGCCCCCGTGGACGCACCCGACGGGACGGCGGCTCGGCCCCGAATTCCTGTCTCGAGCGTGACTTCTGCCTCTACGGTCGGGTTGCCACGGGAATCGAGAATCTCACGACCACGAACGTCGACGATGGCCGACACGGCTCCTCCTCTGTATGACTCTGTCCGAGTGGTTTACGGCGTGGTCTGCAGCGCCTTCACGGCCTGCCACGCCTCTTCTGTCAAAGCGTTTCGATCATCTACTCCGAGGCCTTGAACGGAGATGGGTTCTCCGAAGCGGACCCGGATCGAGCTTCCCGCTCGAATCTTGAGCGACCCCTTCTCCATGATCTCCCGGGAGCCCGAAATGGCCGCCGGAACGATGTCGACCCCGCTTTGGATGGCAAGCACGAATGCGCCCTTTTTGAACGGTCCCAACTCACCCGTCGCGGAGCGCGTCCCTTCGGGGAACATGATGATCGTGGGGGACGCCTCCTCCAACTTCGCGTTGGCGACCTGGAGGCTCTGCACGGCCTGACTCCGATCCCTTCGATCGATGAAGATCTGACCGCACGCAGCCGCGGCCGGGCCGAACAGCGGGATCTTTCGGAGCTCCTTCTTCGCGACGAATACGGAGCGTCCGGGCACTTCAGCGAGGAGTGCCAGCACGTCGTACCACGACTGGTGGTTCGCCACCAGGATCTGCGGACGGTGGGCGTCCAACACCTCTTCGTTCTCGAGCTCCACCGTCGCGGCAGAGAGTCGGAGGATCGTCTTCGCCCAATCCCGCGGACCATCCTCACAGATACAATCCGCCTTCGGAGACTTTCGCCACGTGGCCCAGATCATCCGGGTCCCATGCCAGATCGTCGCCGGCGCGACGGAGATCAACACGACAAAGAAACGAATCACGTGGTGCCCTCGACCGCCCAGTGGTCGAACCCACCTCGCTCGAGGCGACGGGCGGGCCCCTCGTCGTCGACCAGCCAGACGCCCTCCCCTTCCCCGACCGTGCCGACGCGGGTGACCTCGACGCCGAAGCGAGCGCGGAAGCCGTCGGCATCGACCGCCCCTGGATCCGTCACGAAGCAGAGTTCGTAGTCCTCGCCCCCGTGCAGCGCGAGGTCGAGCGCTACGTCGCGTCCCAGGCCCTCGAGGCCTTCACCGATCGGTAACCGAGTCGCCTCGAGCGTGATCGAGACACCCGACGCGGCTGCGATGTGCGCAGCGTCGCCGGCGAGTCCGTCGGAGAGGTCGATCATGGCGTCCACGGCTTCCTGCTCGACCAGGCAGCGCGCCTCCGCGACGCGCGGCGAGGGACGGGCGAACGCTGCCCGGGCCGTGGCGGATGGTGCCGCACCAGACGTCCATGCTCGGACCGCGGCGGCAGCTCCCCCGAGCCGGCCCGTGACCCACACGTGGTCGCCGGGCTCCGCTCCGTCTCGTTGAACCGGCCAATCGGCTCGCCCAATGGCGACAACGTCCAAAATCAACGGCCCTGGGGATCGAGAGAGATCGCCCCCGATCACACATGCGCCAACAGACTGAGCGAGCGCGCGGATCCCGGTCTGCACGGCTTCGACATCGACCTCCCCGTTCGGCGCAGCGGCACACGAGACCAAGAGGCCGACCGGATCGGCCGCCATCGCGGCCAGATCGGACACCGCGGCCGCCGCCGCTCGGAAGCCGACTTCCTCGTTCGTGATCCACGCCCGTTCGAAGTGCACCCCCTCGATCGACAGGTCGGTGCTGACGACCCAGCCCCCCGCGAGCACAGCCCCGTCGTCTCCCGGTCCGATCATGACCTCGGGCGGGAGAGAGCCCTCTTCGGCGAGGCGGCGAATCAGGTCGAACTCCCCCCCTCGGCCGAGCCGAACCGTGCGGCCCATCAACGCCCCTCCGCCAACCACGGCATTCGAGAGGCGAGTCGACTCACTGGGCTGGCTCCGCGTCGAAGACGACAAAGGGAAGATCGAGGGGTGCGCGCTCAGCCGGATGCTCCTGCCGAGCACTCGGAAGATGGTCGATTACGTCGGTGGGTGTGAGGCCGGGGCCGAGCGCGGCCAGCCGTGCGGCCCTCCCCGATAGATAGAGGCCGAGCGCTCCGGCCTCGTCGGCTCCGACGCCGTGCGCCAGGAGCGCACCACACACGCCGGCAAGGGTGTCGCCCATGCCGGCGACTGCCAAGTCCGACGAGCTCTGGGTGTCGATCCATACACCGTCGGCGCTCGCGACGACCGACGGCGCCCCCTTCAGTAGCACGACACAACCCAACCGAGCGGCCGCGGCGCGGGCGCGCACGACGGGCGAGCCCGTCACGTCCGGGAGGAGGCGCTCCATCTCCCCGGGATGGGGTGTCACCAGGACAGCGGATGGGTCGGTCGACCACGGCCGGGGGACCCGACCCTCGGCCGCGACGTTCAACGCGTCGGCATCGAGCAGGATCGGGACTTCGGCGCGCTCCAAGACCGTCCGCAGCGCGGCCTCGGCGTCCTCGGAGCGCCCTAGGCCCGGCCCGACCACCACCGCGTCGCTCGCGTCGAGGGCAAGCGACAGCTCCGCCTGGTCGTCGAGGCGCACGAACATCGCCTCGGGTAGCCCCGACTGGATCGCCACTCGGTTTTCCTCGACGGAGGCCACGCGGACGACGCCCGCACCGGCGCGGAATGCCGCTCGTGCCGCGAGCAGCGCAGCGCCGGCCATCCCACGCTGACCCCCAACGACGAGTACGCGCCCCTCACGGTTCTTGTGGGTATCCGTCGAGCGCATCGGAAGCCGCGGTAGCGCCCAGGACGGCGAGACGACGTGCACTCTGCCTGCGTCGTCGGTGAAGGGGGGGAAGCCGATCTCGACGACGATGTGTCGCCCCACCCGGGCGCGGGCGGGGTGGAGGAGTGCCCCTAACTTCGGTGCGCCGAACGCAACGGTCACCTCGGCCCGGACAGCCGCGCCCTCTACGGCGCCGCTCGTCGCATCGATCCCCGAGGGCACGTCGACTGCAACGACCGGACGGCCGGATCGTGTGAGGCGGTCGATCGCCGCCGCCTGGCGAGCTCGTGGCGCACCACGAGTCCCGGTTCCGAGGATCCCGTCGATGACGACCCCCGCGTCCGAGAGAAGCAGCTCCCATGCCGTGTCGTCGAGTTCGGTATCGACATCGACGGGAACAGGCCACCCGTGGAGGAGCGGGTCGTTCGCATCCCGGTCGGCGACGAGCACGGCTCGCACCGATCGACCCCAAGCGAGGAGGCTCCGGAGCGCGACAAGCGCGTCGCCTCCGTTATTGCCCGCGCCGACGAGCGCCACGACCGGAACGCCCGGGTACAAGGCATCGACGATCGCAGCGGTACTGCGGCCGGCGTTCTCCATGAGCACCCGTTCTGGTACTCGGAGATGCTCGATGGCGTGCGCGTCGAAGGCACGCGCCTCCTCAGCGGACTGGGCGCGGACGTCTCCGTGAGCCCACGGCGTCGGTATGGTCGAGTCGTTCACCCGGGAATGCGTTCAGCGGCGCGGCGACGCCGTGAGACCCGGAGGACGGACGACTCCGCTACTTGTAGCTCTGACCGATCTGACGCCCGAGGGTGATCTCCCCGTTGTCGATCCGGATGTTGAACCCGCAATCGGGGCTCGCGCACACCCACGCCTTGTATCGGATGGGCGCTCCATCCCGCCCGTAGTCCGACAGCGGGAGCAAGATCCCGTCGTCGCACTTCTGGCAGCGGGGAAACCCGCTTTCTGCCACCATGTCCGTCCCCTCCCATGGGCTTCGTGACGACACGTGTCGTCGGTTTGCCCGGCAAGGCCGGGCGTGTCTTGGATATTTCGGCGCTCCGAAGCGGGCGCCGCTGTACTCAGGTGAGTGCGCTCCAGGGGTAGTTCGTTTCGAACGCTTCTTCGAAGTCGAACACGTCCGCGAAGTCCTCCGGAGTATCCCCGTCTTCCTTCACGAGGATGCCCTGCTCGACCATCGCAAACACCACGTCACCAACGTCCTGCGTGCCGTGGATGCCCCAGTGCTCCAGTACGGTCTTGGCGAGGACCCCGTACTGACCCAACGCCAGCTCTCGAACGCCTTCGGTGAGTTCGCGCCCCGTGATGTGTCGGGGCTCCTCGAGAGACTGGATCACGGAATGCAGCGCCAACATGACGAACTCGTACGAGCGGGCGTGGAAGCGGGGGTTCCGCTCCTTCAGCTCGTCCAGCACATGTTCTTGGAATTGCAGTCCGGTCATATACGAAATGTGAGGAACCGCGTGCCCGTTCGCCAGTCAGGGACGGCTCAGGCCGGGGCCAACGCGGGATAAAGGGGGAATTCGGCCGCCAGGGCATGGACCTCTGCGCCAATCCGCTCGATCGCCGAACCGTCCCCTGGAGCGGACAGAATCTCGGCCATCCAGTCGGCAATTCGACGCATTTCTTCCTCACCCATGCCGCGCGAAGTGAGCGCCGGGGTGCCGATTCGAAGGCCAGACGTCACGAACGGCGAGCGGGCTTCTCCCGGAACCGTGTTCTTGTTCATCGTGATGCCCGCCGCCTCCAACGCCTCTTCGGCATCCTTCCCCGTGAGGTCCGGGTGACTCGGCCGCAGATCGACGAGCAGGAGGTGGTTGTCGGTTCCCCCGCTCACGAGGTGGAAGCCATGCCCCACCAACCCCTCGCCCAACGCCTGGGCATTGGCGATCACTTGGCCGGAGTAGAGGCCGAAAGCGGGGTCGAGTGCTTCCCGGAACGCGACCGCCTTCGAGGCGATCACGTGCATCAAGGGGCCACCCTGCATGAAGGGGAAGACCGACTTGTCGATCGCCTTCGCATCCGCTTCACGACAGAGGATCAATCCGCCTCGAGGGCCGCGGAGTGTCTTGTGCGTCGTCGTGGTCACGACGTCCGCGTGGGGAACCGGAGAGGGGTGGTGCCCACTCGCGACCAGTCCCGCAATGTGCGCCATATCGACCAGCAGCTTCGCGTCGACCTCGCGTGCGATCTCGCCGAAGGCCGCGAAGTCGATCGTCCGCGGATACGCGCTCGCGCCCGCGACGATCATCTTGGGCCGCTCTTCGCGCGCCCGGTCACGAACGAGGTCGTAGTCGATCCGCCCGTCCTCTTCCCGGACGCCGTACGACGATACCTCGAAGAGGCGACCGCTGAAGTTCACGGGTGAGCCGTGGGTGAGGTGACCACCGTGGCTGAGGTCCATCCCGAGGATCCGGTCACCCGGCTCGAGGAAGGTGAAGTACGACGCCATGTTCGCTTGCGCACCGGAATGCGGCTGCACATTGGCGTGCTCGGCCCCGAACAACTCGGTCGCCCGGTCGCGGGCGAGGTTCTCGACCACGTCGACGAACTCACACCCGCCGTAGTAGCGACGCCCGGGCACCCCTTCGGCGTACTTGTTCGTGAGCACCGAGCCCATCGCCTCGAGGACCGCCTTGGAGACGAAGTTCTCAGATGCGATCAACTCGAGTCCGTGAGATTGCCGGTCGGCTTCGGATTCGATCGCCCCGAGAACCTCGGGGTCGACCGCGCGCAGGTGGTCGGTCATCTCGCTACCAGGTCCGTTGGAGGTGCCGGGCCTCCATGATGCGTCGCTCGGCCTCACCCTTGGCCGCCGTATGCGTCCCGATGCCCTGGGACCCCGCGAGATCGAAAATCCGGATCAGTGTGTTGTAGATGTCTCCCGCCTTCCGCATCGACCGCTCCGACGACCACTCGTGGATCTCGCCGTAGACGTTGATCAGCCCACCCGCGTTGATCACGTAGTCGGGTGCGTACAGGATCCCACGCTCCGTGAGCGCAGGTCCGTGAATGGTGCCGCGGGCCAGCTGGTTGTTCGCAGCGCCGGCGATGATGTCGAAGGAGAACCGGTCGATCGTGTCGTCGTTGACCGTCGCGCCGAGAGCACACGGCGCGTAGATGTCCGCATCGACGTCGTAGACCTCTTCGGTCCCTACCGCCGTCGCGCCGAAGTCGTCGACGACGCGCTGGACGGCATCCTGGTCGATGTCGGTAACCGTCAGCTTCGCGTCTTCCTTCGCGAGATCCTCGCAGAGGTAGTACCCGACGCTGCCCACGCCCTGGACGACGACGTGCTTCCCGGCCAAGGAGTCGTTGCCGTACCGGTGGGCCGCGCTGGCCTTGATGCCCTTGTAGACACCGTATGCGGTCACCGGAGAGGGGTCGCCGGACTTCCCGATGAGACCGACGACGTGCTCGGTCTCCATGTGCACGAACTCCATGTCGTCGGGCGAGGTCCCGACGTCCTCCGCCGTGATGTAACGGCCACCGAGCGAGTCCACGGCACGCCCGTGAGCACGGAAGACCATCTCACGGTCGATTGTCTTGTTGTCGCCCCAGATGACCGACTTCCCGCCACCGAGGTTCAGACCGGTGATGGCGGCCTTGTACGACATGCCCCGCGAAAGGCGCAGCGCGTCGACGGTGGCCTCCCGATCGGTGTCGTAATTCCAGAAGCGAGTGCCGCCCAACGCCGGCCCGAGGGTCGTATCGTGGATGGCGATGATGCCGCGATATCCGAGCTCGGGATCGTTCCAGAAGACGAGCTGCTCGTGTTTGCGCTCGGACATCAGGTCGAAGATTTCCATGCTCTCCTCGTTTATTGAGCTGCGTCGCCGGCGTCCCTCAGGAGCTCTCCGGCGATGACTCTTCTCATGATTTCGTTCGTGCCTTCGTAGATCTCCGCGCCTTTCGCGTCGCGGAGGAGTTTCTCGACGGGGTAGTGCCGCATGTACCCGTAGCCGCCGTAGATCTGAACCGCTTCGTCGGCCGCGAACGTCGCCGCCTCGGAGGCCGCCAGCTTCGCGATGGCCGCCTTGGCGGTGACGCCGTCGACACCCGTCCGCGGCGCCCCGTTGGTCGTCCCGGACCAGGCCGTAGCCGCTTCGTATGCCAGCGCACGTCCACCCGCCAAGCGCTGGGCCGTATCGGCGAGCTTGGCCTGGAGGGCACCGAACCGAGCGATGGGACGTCCGAACTGCTCCCGCTCGAGCGCATACCGGGCCGCGTGCTCCATCGCCGCGCGGCCCACGCCGATGGCTTGCGCCGCGATCCCGATCCGGCCGAGGTCGAGCGCCTCGAGCGCGTAGCCGAGACCTGAATCCACCGCACCCAGAAGAGCGTCCGCGGGGAGCCTGACCTGGTCGAGATGTACATTCATCGTCTCGGACGCCCGGAGGCCCATCGTGAGCTCCCGCTCGCCTACCCGGTACCCTTCGGCTCCGGAAGGCACCAGGAACGCGCTCAGGCCGTCGTCGGACGTGCGCGCGAAGACGACGACGAGTCCGGCTCGTGCCCCGTTGGTGACCCAACGCTTCCGGCCCTCGAGGACCCAGTCGTCTCCATCCCGTCTCGCGGTCGTCTCGACGGCAGAGGCGTCGGAGCCGGTCCCCGGTTCGGATAGCGCGAACGCTCCCATGACCTCACCGGACGCGAGGGCGGGCAGCCAGCGCTCCTTCTGGTCGTCCGTGCCGTGACGCTCGACCAGGTTGGCGACGGGACCGTTGTGGATGGCCACGGCCAGTGCCACAGCGGCGTCTCCCCACGCGATCTCCTCGAGCACGGCGAGATAGGTCGCGAGTTCGAAGCCGAGCCCACCGTGTTCCTCCGGGATGAGCATCCCGAGGAAGCCGGACTCGGCCAACTTTCCAAAGATCGCCGGATCGAGGGCTCGCCCCTCGTCCCACTCGGCGGCATACGGGCGAATCTCCGCGCTCGCGAATTCTCTCGCGAGCGCCTGGAGCTCCCGTTGTTCGTCGTTCAAAGTCACCATCGGTTGCCTCCCTACCGCGGCCCGTCGTCAGTCGTACGGATAGAAGCCGCGACCACTCTTCCGGCCCAACCAGCCGGCCGCGACGTACTTCCTGAGGAGCGGGCAGGGACGGTATCGATCGTCCCCGAGCTCCCGGTGCAATACCTCCAAGATATTCAAGCACGTGTCCAAACCGATGAGATCCGCCAGCGCGAGCGGGCCCATCGGGTGGTTCATGCCGAGCTTCATGACGGTGTCGATCGCCTCGGGCTCGGCGACGCCCTCCATGTAGGCGAAGACCGCTTCGTTGATCATCGGCATGAGGACCCGGTTCGAGACGAAGCCGGGGAAGTCGTTGACCTCCACCGGCGTCTTTCCGAGCTCCTCGGAGAGGGCGAATACGGCCGCCGTCGTCTCGTCGCTCGTCGCTAGGCCACGAATCACCTCGATGAGCTTCATGACCGGGACGGGATTCATGAAGTGCATGCCGATCACGGCCTCGGGTCGGGCGGTGGCGGCCGCGATCTCGGTGATCGAGATCGAGGACGTGTTCGACGCGAGGATCGCACCCGGACGGCAGTGCTCGTCCAACGCCCGAAAGATCGTGTTCTTGAGTTCCGCCCGCTCGGGGACCGCTTCGACCACGAGGTCCACGTCAGCGACACCCTCCTCGATCGACTGCACCGTGCGGATCCGACCGAGCGTAGCATCGCGGGTCGCCTCGTCGATCCGCTCCTTCTTCACCTGGCGGTCCAGATTCTTCGTAATCGTTTGGATAGCCCGTTCGAGCACGTCCGCGGAGACGTCGATCAGGTGGACGTCCTTACCGTGCTGTGCGGCCACATGAGCGATCCCGTTGCCCATGGTGCCGCCTCCGATCACTGCCACTCGTTCGATACTCATCAGGCGTTCGCCTCAAGCCTCGTCAGTCTGTTCGTCCATGTCGTGTGCGCGCCGAGCCGCGTCTCCCGGGGTCATCCACCCCGCACGAGCGCACACGACGGTCGCAATGAGGAGCACGGCGGTCGACGCCACGCTCCCTTCCGGGCCGAAGCCCTCACCACCCCACCACCACGGCCCTTGCGCCACACCCTCGTACCCGGGTGCATCGACGACCTGAAGGCCGCTCACGGGCACATCGGCAATGAAGCCGTGCACCCAGTTCCAACCGACGTGGGCCCCGGTGGCCCACCAGAGGCTGCGCGTCCGGACCGTCAGGACGCCCAGCCACACTCCCGCGAGGATGACGTTGGCGGTGGACAGGACGCTGGCCCCCGGATTCCCGAGGTGGAGCAGTCCGAACACCGCCGATGTCACGCCCACCGCTACACCGGCCCCGCCGGCTTCACGCAAGACGAGCAGTGGGTACCCTCGCACCCATGCCTCCTCCGCGGCCGCAGGGACCGAGAAGAAGAGCAGCGCGAGGACCGCCCCTCCCAACCACGTTGTTCCATCGGAGGTCTGCGGCACCCACGTCAAACCGCCCGTGACGGCCAGTAACCCAACGACCGTCGATCCCACCGCCACACCCAAGCCGAGCCCCGACATCGACTCGCGTATCGCGTCGGGAGCGAGGTAGAAGCCGAGCCTACCTGGCCCCCGACCCTCCAAGGCCATGAACAGTGCGCCGACACTCATCGCCCCGACGAGAAGCGCCGCACCGCCCCACACAGGGCTGCCCGGCAAGGGCCACCCCACTCCAATCGCAACGAAGAGGCTCGCGGTCCCGTAGAGCGCGAGCCTCCCGATGGTATCCCAAAACACTCCTACGCTTCGTCGTTCTCCTTGGAGAACCGCCGCCAGCCGGACACGGCGGCGAACGCGAAGAGGACCTTCGTCACGTCACCGATCCAAAACGGGGCCGCGCCCAACGCGATCGCCGCACCCAAATCCTGTCCGGTCAACATCATTAGTTGGGCCACACCTCCGGCGTACATCGTCGCGACGCCGAGCGTGAGGCCAGCGAGTAGCCGCCACCCGGCACGCTGCCTGCCCGCCACCGCACCGGCGGCGAAGGCCGCGAGCGGAGCGACGAGGAGGTACCCACCGGTCGGTCCGAACAGCCAAGGCAGGCCGGCGCCACCATTCGAGAACACCGGCGCGCCCAACGCTCCGACCGTGACATAGGCCACCATCGAAGCTGCGCCGAGTCGGGGCCCGAGGACCACCCCGGCCAAGACGACGAGGAGCGGTTGGAAGGTCACGGGCACCGGTGTCCACGGCAGGCGAACGGCCACCTGGGCGCTGACGGCGGTCAGGATCGCGAAGACGGCCACGCCCAACGCGAGCCGAACGCGACGCTCGCCCGCGGCGGACTTCAGGTCGAATGCGCGAAGTGAGTCGGTAAACGACGTCATGGTCTCCTCGGGGTTGGGATCGGCTAGGCCTTTTCGACCGAGAGCGCCACGGCGTTGCCGCCGCCGAGGCACAGAGTCGCGAGGCCGGTGCTGGCCCCGCGGTGCTGCATGGCATTCAGGAGCGTCACGAGGACTCGAGTCCCCGACGCACCGATCGGGTGCCCCAGCGCCACGGCACCGCCGTGGACGTTGACCCGCTCCTCATCCATCTCGAGTGCTCGCATGTCGGCGAGCGCCTGGACGGCGAACGCCTCGTTGACCTCGAACAGCTCGTAGTCGTTGATCGACGTCCCCTGCTTCGCCATGAGATTCTGCACCGCAGCGATCGGAGCGAAGAAGAGGTCCTGGGGCTCGGTGGCTCCCGATGCGTATGACGAGATGACCGCATCGATCTCCAGGCCATGGGCCTGAGCGTACTCCAGAGAGCTCACCACGACGCACGCTGCACCATCGTTGAGCCCGGGTGCGTTGCCGGCGGTGACGACGTGCTCGTCGAGCTCCGGGGGCGCGTCTCGAACGAAGGCAGGCCGCAGCCGGCCCAACGCCTCGAGCGACGTGTCCCCACGCGGACTCTCGTCCTGCTCCACGACGCTCACACCCCTTCGGGTCTTCACTTCGACCGGGATGATCTCGTCCCGGAAGAGCCCTTCGGCCGCCGCCGCGACGGCCTTCTGGTGCGACCGGAGCGAAAACGAATCGGCGTCGTCCCGACTCACGCCGGCCTTCGCCGCGGTGTATTCCGCGTGGCCACCCATGTGGCAGGCACCGAAGGAGCACCAGAGCCCGTCGTGAATCAGTCCGTCCTCGACAGTCTGATTCCCGAACTTCACGCCGCCGCGCATCCCTCGGACGTAGTACGGCACCGACGACATCGCTTCCATGCCCCCGGCAACCACCAATCGGTTGTCCCCAGCCTTGATCGACTGCGCCGCGAGCATGACGGCCTTGAGGCCGGATCCGCAGACTTTGTTGATCGTGACCGCGGGCACGGTGGCGGGGATCCCGCCGTTCACGCCGGCCTGCCGTGCGGGCGCCTGTCCCGCCCCGGCCGTCACGACGTTCCCCATGATGACTTCATCGACGTCGTTGACGTCGATCCCCGCGCGTTCGGTCGACGCCCGGACGACCATCGCGCCGAGATCGGGCGCAGAGAAGGAGGACAGACCTCCCAGGAAGCGGCCGATCGGGGTACGGGCACCCCCCTTGAGGATGACCGGGGTCGTCGCAGCGTCACTCATCGATCTATGTCCAGTGTGGCTTGGAGACGAACGGAGACAGCCCTCAAAGATAACACAACGTCGACAGCCGGTGATCTACTCTAGTCGACGTCCTCCCGGAGCTGGTGCCGTCCCGCATCCGGGTCCAGACGTCCCCACGGAACCCTCGGATCGTGCTCGAAGATCAACAGCCAGTCGTCCGCCAAAGCCTTCTCCCAGAGGCCACGCTTCGACTCGAGTGTCACGAGCGGTTCGAGGTCGTATCCCATGATCCAAGGGAGCGGCAGGTGTGCAGACGTCGGACACACGTCCGCGAGATAACACGCCACGTCCCCGTCGCTCTCGATCATCACCGACTGGTGGTGGGGCGTATGGCCCGGTGTGCGCACGACGCGCACGCCTTCGGTGACCTCGACGTCTCCGTCGACCAGATCCATCAGCCCCGCGTCGACGACGGGCGCGAAGTTCTCCGGGAGATAGGAGGCCCTGACCCGTTCGTTGGCACTCCCGGCGAAATCGAGCTCACCCCGCTGGACGACGTACCGGGCGCCGGGGAAGGCCGGAACGATCTCGCCGTCCTCCCTCATGACCGTGTTCCCGCCCGCATGGTCGAAGTGCAGGTGGGTGCTGACGACGAGATCGATGTCGTCGGGCTGGAAGCCGGCGTCGCGAATGGCGTCCTCGAGACGGGTCGGGTCACCTCGGTTCGAGATCCCGTAGATGTCGCCGAACTTCTCCCCGTACTTGTTGCCGACTCCCGTGTCGACGAGGACCAACGCGTTGGGAGCTTCGATGAGGAGGCAGCGTAGAGCGAGTGGAATGCGATTCTTCGTGTCGGCCGGGATCCGGCGTTCCCACAGCGGCTTGGGCACAATCCCGAACATCGCGCCCCCGTCGAGCTGCTGAACACCGGCTTCGACGCCGTGAATCCGAATGGAGCCGACCTGTGTCGATCGGCTGAGCGGCAGTCCTTCGTGCATCATCGTCACCCCCGTCGTCTGCGCCTGGAGTCGTACCCTGGAAGCTCGAGCGAGTATTGGTCGGGATCGAATCGTTTCCGTTGCCTGCGACGCTTGAGATACCACTGTAGCGTGGCGAGGTCTTCGATGCCCCGCCCCTTCGCCTCGTCGAGGAGGCGGAGCAGGACCCGGGCGGTGGCGAGCGCGTCGCCGTGGGCGCGGTGGCGCGCATGGATCTCGATCCCGTAGTGCCGCGTGACGACGTCGAGGTTCCGACGACGGAGCGCGGGCACCAAGCGCCGACACATTCGCACCGTACAGATGCGCGGTACGTCGGGCGCGTCGCCGGACGACCGTAGGAGCTCGCCTCGGACGAACTCCCAGTCGAACGTCACGTTGTGGGCCACGAAGGCCCGTCCCCTCAAACGTCCGTCGATCTCGTCGGCGACGTTGTCGAAGTACGGCGCGCCCGCGACCATCTCGTCCGTGATCCCGGTCAACGCCGTGATCATCGGCGGAATCCTGCGCCCGGGGTTGATCAGCGAGTACCACTCGTCGACGATCTCACCGCCCAGGACCTCCACGATCGCGATATCCGTGACGCGATGCCCGCGCCACGATGCTCCACCGGTCGTCTCGACATCCACGACCGCGAACGGCACGGAGTCGAGCGGCGCGCCGAGCGGCACGACCGTCGGGTCGAGCGTCCACACGCCCTCCCGATCCACCTGGAAACGAGGATCTGCTCCCAGGAGCTGGAAGACGGCGGCGGAGGCAGCCCCCGGGTGACCGGAGAGACCGAGTACCGTCTCGGCGAGGTCGAGCGTGTGTGCGGGTCCCGCGGCGAGGCGATCGGCCGCGGATCGGACGAGAGAAGCGTCTCCGCTCGGCTTCACTCGCCGCGATCGGACTGGGTGATGGAGAAGGACAGCGCCTCCAACTCCATCACCAGATTCACGTCCTCGACGGGTACCGCCGGGGGAATGTTGAGCCGAATGGGAGCGAAGTTCAGAATCCCCTTCACTCCGCCGGCCACCGCCCGCACCGCGACGTCTTGGGCCGCGGCCGCAGGCACCGCGAGAATGACGAGTTCGACGTCGAGTTCACGAATCGCGTCCTCGAAGTCGTCCGTCGAGCCGATCGTGAGATTCCCC
>JBCCEZ010000038.1:0-44817 GCA_039030015.1 Gemmatimonadota bacterium
CGGCGACGACCGATGTGTCCGCGTCACTCGTAACGTCGAAGACGGTGGCGTCCCATGTCCCGACGAAAGGAGCCACGAGGTCCACGTCAGGGGGATCGACGATGGTCTCACCGCCGCACGCGGAGAGAACGATGGCCCAGAGGGCCACGATCATGGTTGTCTTCGTCCGTCGCCGCATCACATCCCTTCCCGGGTCTCACGAGTCCGTGTCTAGCGTGTTCGGCGCAAAGGTCTAGGCCCCCGGGAAGGGGGTCAAGCCTTTTTTTCCGTTCCCGCCGGTTCGGCCCTTGCATATATTGCCCGCCCGCCCCCGAGACTGACCCACGCCCGTTCCAGGAGCCGCATGGCCCACGTCATCGCAATCGCCAATCAGAAGGGAGGCGTCGGCAAGACGACTACGGCGATCAATCTCGGGGCGTCGCTGGCCGTTGCGGAGCAGCGGACCCTGGTGCTCGATATCGATCCACAGGGGAACGCCACGAGTGGCCTGGGCGTCGAGGATCGAAAGACGCGCCCGACGATCTACGACGTCCTCATCGGTCAAAGCTCGATCGAGGACGCCATCGTCCCCGAGGTTCACTTCCCGCTTCTCGATGTGGTGCCTTCGACGCGCGACCTGGTCGGCGCCGAGATCGAATTGGTCTCCGCCTTCTCCCGTGAGACGATCCTTCGGCAAGCGCTCGCGTCGGTACAGGACCGATACGACTTCATTCTGGTCGACTGTCCGCCGTCGCTCGGGCTCCTGACCATCAATACCCTCACGGCCGCGAGCTCCGTGCTCATCCCGATCCAGTGCGAGTTCTACGCCCTCGAAGGATTGAGCCAACTCTTGAACACGGTACGCCTCGTGCAGAGAGGGTTGAACCCGGGCCTCGACGTGGAGGGCGTGCTCCTGACGATGTACGACAAGCGGTTGAATCTCTCTCGCCAAGTGGGAGAGGAGGCTCGCGAGTACTTCGGCCCCAAGGTGTACCGTTCTGCCATCCCCCGGAACGTTCGTCTCGCTGAAGCGCCGTCCTTCGGTCAGCCGATCGTCCTCTACGATGTTCTGTCCAGCGGCGCGCAAGCGTATCTCTCGCTGGCCAACGAAGTGATCGAAGGTCGGAATCGGGCCCGGAACCAAGCTGCGGAGGTGACGACGTGACGAGAGACAGATTGGGCCGCGGCCTCGGCGCGCTCCTCGGCGAATACCTCGAGCCCGAGGTCGAAGCGACGGAGATTCGCACCCTCCCGCTAACGGCGATCGTGCCGAACCCCGTTCAGCCTCGCCGCGTTTTCTCTGAAGTCGAGTTGGAAGAGCTCGCGGCCTCTATTCGCGAGAACGGACTCCTCCAACCTCTCGTCGTGCGTCCGGCGCCAAGTTCACCGGACCGCTTCGAGTTGGTAGCGGGAGAACGGAGGTTCCGTGCGCTCACCTCGCTGGAGTGGGGAGAGGTCCCGGTCGTCGTGCGGGAAGCGGACGACGAGACGCTTCTCGTGCTCGCCCTCGTCGAGAATCTTCAACGCGAGGCGCTCAACCCCCTGGAGGAAGCCGAGGGCTACCAGGCGTTGGCGGACCGGTACGAGATGAAGCACGCCGACATCGCGCGCGCCGTCGGAAAGAATCGCTCGACGGTCGCGAACCTGATTCGGCTCCTGGGCCTCCCGCCATCGATTCGGAAGCTGGTCGAAGAAGGGGCGCTCTCTCAGGGTCATGCGCGCGCGCTCCTGGGTGTCGACGATCCTGTTCTGGCCGGCGAGCTGGCCAGAAGGGCGGCCGCGGAGGGTTGGTCCGTCCGAGAGGTCGAGCGTCGCGCGGCAGGCGGGGCGAAGAAGAAGCCCCGCGTAAAGAAGGAGAAGGGTGCCGTGGTCCGTGCGCTCGAGGTCGCGCTACAGGACCACCTCCACACCCGGGTGGATGTGAAGGAGGGTCGGGCGGGCACCGGCTCCATCACCATCGCCTATCACGACGCCGAAGACTTCGAACGCATCTTCGAGCTCGTCACCGGCCGCCCAATGTCCGAGGTCGTCGAATGAGCGGTGAGAAGGATCGACGTCGCCTCACCGTCATGCTCGTCCCAGACGGTCGGGAGACCCGTACCTTCTCGCTCTCGTACGCTTCGGTGCGCGGATTAGCTGCGGCTCTCTCACTGGTCGCCGTCCTGCTCACGGTGATGGCGGGGTCGTGGTGGTATCTCGCTGCGCGCGCGGCGAGGGCCGGAGAGCTTCAGCAGCAAGTCGACCTCATGACCCGAGACCGTGCGAGGGTCGAGGCGCTCGTCCAGCGGCTCGAGACGATCGAGGGTCAGTACGGGCAGATTCGGTCTATGTTCGGTGCCGACGGCTCCGAAGAGCCGTCCGGACTGTGGCTGCCTCCGGCGTCTGCCTCGCGTCGAGGTGAGGGCGCGGACCGGCCTGGCCGAGGCGATACTCGCCCCACCTTCTGGCCTCTGTCCGAGCGTGGATTCGTCACCCGCGGCCTGCATGGCGGCGGCACGGACCACCCCGGTCTCGACATCGCGGTCCCGTCGGACTCGTACATCCGCGCGTCCGGGGGCGGGACCGTAATCGACGTCGGAGAGGACGCGGTGTACGGTCGCTTCGTCATGATCGACCATGGCGAGGGGTTCACCACCCTCTACGGCCACGCCTCGGACACCTTCGTGCAGCTCGGCCAATCCGTGAGAGAGCGGCAGGTGATCGCCCTCAGCGGATCGACGGGCCGATCGACCGGACCCCACCTCCACTTCGAAATCCTTGTGGACGGTGAGCCCGTGGACCCACTCTCCCTCGTGGAGCAGCCTGGTTGAGGGCACGACTTTTGCGGCCGATGCCCGCAGTCGAGCACCACTACACACGTTGAATCGAGCCGCATCAGACACCCATGAGGCGAGGCAACATGGCACGCGATCGCGACAGCAGCGGGACGTCCACTGACTCGGTGATCTCCATCATCGGGCCCGGCATGAAGATCGTCGGTGACTGCGAAACGGAAGGCACCATCCGCGTCGAAGGCACTGTAGAAGGCTCGATCAAGGCAGGGAAAGCCGTCGTGATCGGAAAGAAGGGCGTGGTTACCGGTGATATCTCGACCCAAGACGCGGTGATCTCTGGCCGTGTGGAGGGCACGTTGCTCGCCGCTTCGCGCCTCGAGCTCCAAGCGACGTGTCATATCGAAGGTGAGGTGCACACCCGGCGGATGCAGTTGGAGGAGGGCGCCGTACTCAACGGATCGGTCCATATGGACGGGGACAAAGCCAAGTTCTCGAGCCAGGCGCGATCCAATGCCGGCTCCGCAGCGCCCCAACCGGCCACCGTGGGCAGCTAGCAGATTCCACACTTTTCCACCATTGAGGGTCGGTGGGTGAAAATCTCCGGGCACGCTCTACAAGACCATTGCCCGCAACGCGTTAGCTCCCTCCTCGCGCCCCTGGCGAGCCGCTCCCCCGCGCGGTACTGTGCCTTTTCCACACCGTTGTGGACACCAGACAGGGGCGTCCGATGAAATTGGAATCGCTGCTTCAATACATGGGCGAATACCTGGGCGTAGCGGATCATCCCGAGTACGACCGTGGCCTCAACGGCCTCCAGGTCGATGGCCCTCGGGAGGTCACGAAGGTTGCTGCCGCCGTCGATGCCTCTCTGGCGTCGATCGAAGCTGCGGCCGAGGCCGGCGCCGATCTCCTGATTGTGCACCACGGACTCTTCTGGGACGGGCTCCGACCCGTAACCGGCCGTCGGTATCGGCGGATCAAGGCGCTGATCGAGCGGGGCATCGCACTCTATTCCTGCCATCTACCCCTCGACAGCCACCCCGAGATCGGAAACTGCGCGATGTTGGCGCGCGCGATCGGGCTTTCTCTGGATGGGCGGATCGGAGAATATCGTGGCGCTCCGTTGGGTTGGACCGGAACGTTCCCCGACGCGGTTGACCTAGCGGGCCTGAAGCAGAAGACCGAGGCGGCGGTGGGCGGAGATGTTCAGGTCCTGCCGGGCGGGCCCGTGGAGATTCGCCGGGTCGGCGTGATTACGGGCAACGCCGGAAGCCTGACCGAAGAGGCCGCGGCGGCTGGCTTGGACGCGTTCGTCACGGGCGAAGGTGCTCACCAGCATGCCTTCGACGCGGCAGAATTCGGAATTCATCTTCTGTTCGCTGGGCACTACGCGACCGAGACGTTCGGGGTGCGCGCCCTCGCGGAGCACGTGGCGGAGCGCTTTTCGCTCGAGCACGTGTTCATCGATCAGCCGACAGGCCTATAGCGATGCCGGTCTGGGGAGCCCCCAAACAGGTTTCGAAGGCCGGCCTTTGATGGTGCGCCGAGACCCGCCACCCGATTTCCTCTCCTCCGGACCCCTCGTCCCCTTCGAAACCGACCGCGCGAGTGGCGAACTCCTATGGGTCGGCGCGCAGGTGGAGAATCTGCTCGGTCTTTCGGCGGAAGAGGTGGACCCGGCCAACTTCTGGTCGACGGTTGTTGTGCCGGACGACGCCCGATCGATGACCTCCGCGCGTGCGCGTGCCCCGCTCACCGGCGGTGGGTACACGGTGGACTACCGCGTCGAACGGGCGGATGGGCGCGTCCTGTGGGTCAGCGAGATCGGCTCCGCCTTGGAGAATGAAGACGGAGTTCCGGTGGTGCGGGGGTACCTCGTCGATGTCACCGATCGGAAACGACAAGAGGTGGCGTTGTGGAAGAGTGAAGAACGCCTTCGAGCTCTCCTACGGCATGCCCCGGACGCGTTGGTGCTCACCGACGAGTCGGGAAACATCCTGAACCTGAACGATCAAGCCGAGCTCCTGATCGGGTATCCTCTGTCTGAGGTCGCCGGGTCGTCGATCGAGCACATCGTGCCGGTTCAACTGCGAGCCCGGCTGACCGAGCTGCGCAGCGCATTCGAGCGGGATCCCGAGCGTCGGACGCTGATCGATGGCCACGGCTTCGCCGTGGAACACCGCGACGGCTCACTCACATCCGTGGCCTTGAGCATGAGCCTGGTTCGCGCTCCGCACGGTGCGACCCAGATCATGCACTCCTTTCGTGACCTGACAGCCCAAGAGAGGGCTCGAGCCCAAGAGCGGATTCGTCCCGACGAGGTCCATCGGGTCGCGAACGCGATGCCGGCCCTCGTGTCCGCGGCTTCCGTGGACCATCGGTACCGCTTCGTCAATGACGCGTACGCCGACTGGCTGGGCTGGGAGCGACGACAGATCGAGGGGCGATCGATGCGGGAGGTGATGGGCGAGCGACTCTTCGCCTACCTCCAAGAATCGATCGAAGAGGCTCTCAACGGGTCGGCCGCACACTTCCGGGGCGAGATGTTCGGCCCGTCTGGGGATTCGTTCCCGGCGGATATCAGCGTGGTCCCCCAGTTCGACGACGTCGGGCACGTGCACGGATACTACGTCGTCATCTTCGATGTCACTCGCGAGGTGCAGGCAGGCGAGGCGGATCGGAGGCAAAGGGCCGAGCTCGCCCACGTAGGTCGCCTCGCTACCCTGGGAGAGCTCGCGGCGTCCTTGGCACACGAACTCAATCAACCCCTGTCGGCGATCGTCTCGAATGCCGAGGCCGCGTCGCGGTTCCTCGGACGAGAGGACCCTGACGTCGCTGAAGCACGCGGCGCGCTCATGGACATCGCGTCGGACGGTAAACGCGCTGGCGATGTAATCGCGAGCATGCGCCAACTCCTCGAACGTGGAGAGGCTCGGCGAGAGACGCTCGACCTCGGTGCGGTGGTGGACGAGGTCTTCGCCCTGCTCAACAGTGAGGCCATCAGCCGTCGGGTCCGGCTCACTCAGGGCGACGAACCCGCGGAGGCCCCGGAAGTCCGGGGCGATGCGATCCAGATGAAGCAGGTGCTCTTGAACCTGGTGATCAACGCCATCGAGGCGGCATCGCCCGCTCAAGGCCCTCCGGGCCTGGTGCGTGTGGAGACCACGGTCATGACGGAGCATGTCGAGCTCGCCGTCCGCGACGACGGTTCCGGACTCGGGGATCGAGACCCGGAAGAGCTCTTCGCTCCCTTCATGTCTCGACGGACAGGGGGTCTCGGTATGGGCCTCGCGATCAGCCGAACCATCGTCGAAGCGCACGGTGGTTCGCTGACGGCTGCGAACGCCGCCGAGTCCGGCGCGGTGTTTCTCGTTCGTCTTCCTCGCGGCGCGGGAGAGGTCGAGGAGCTTGCGCATGACGGCTGAGGAGCGCGCGGCTTTCACGGGTCCGGTGGCGGTCGTGGATGACGACCCCTCGGTTCGGTCCGCTTTGGTTCGATTGCTGGGATCAGTCGATATCCGGTGTGTGTCGCACCCGTCCGGGTCGGACTTCCTCTCTTCGCCGGACCTCCACGAGGTGGACTGCCTTCTACTGGACGTCCACATGCCCGGCCTCTCGGGACTTGAGGTGCTCGATGAGATCCAGCACGCAGCGACGAAAATCCCCGTCGTCTTGATGACGGCCAGATACGAGTCGGACTTTGCAGCGCGAGCGATCGAGGCCGGCGCCTCCGCCTTCTTACGCAAGCCGTTTGCAGACGGGGAGCTCTTCGCCGCGATCGAAGAGGCTACCGGGTCCGCCGTGTTGCGATAGTCCTCCGATCGTTGCCGGTCCGACGAGGCGTGAATACCATCTGTTTCCCCTCAGGAGCAAAGATGTAGACCTCGTTTCCGGGGTCTTGGAGGCTTTCCGTGATCCGTAGGACCTTAGGGGTCGGGTGCGCTCTTCTCGTGCTCGCGACCCCTGTACTTTCTCAATCCGTCCCGTCCCCCGTCGAGCACTTCGGCTTCGCGATCGGTTCTGATCGTCAGCTGGCCGATTGGGACGCCCTGACCCGCTACTTTGAGCGCCTGGCGCAGACGAGCGATCGGGTCGTCGTCGACACCCTCGGGACCTCGACCCGTGGCCGGCCGTTCGTGGCGTTGACGATTACCAGCCAGGCGAACCACGCGCGTCTCGACGAGCTACACGACATTCAGATGAAGTTGGCCGATCCCCGTCTGATTTCGGGGGACGAAGAACGGCAACGCCTCATCGAAGAAGGGAAGACGGTGGTCCTGATCACTCAGGGCATCCATGCGACGGAAGTTGGTGCCAGTCAGATGTCGGCGAACCTCGCGTACGAGCTCGCGTCGTCCAACTCCGATGCGGTCCGGGAGATCCTCGATGAGGTCATTCTCATCCAGATCCCCTCACTGAATCCCGACGGTCTCCAGTGGGTCAACGAATGGTACATGAGTCACGTGGGGACCTCCTTCGAGGGTGCTCCGCTGCCGTGGCTCTATCACTACTACACGGGGCACGACAACAATCGGGACTGGTACGCGTTCACGCAGGACGAAACGGTCCTCACCGTGCAGAACGCACACAACGCGTGGCATCCACAGATCGTGCACGATGTGCATCAGATGGGGGGTAACGGAGCCCGCATCTTCTTCCCACCCTACATCGAGCCGTGGGAACCGAACATCGATCCCGCGCTGACGACCGCGGTGAACCAGCTCGGCAGCTACATGGCCGCGGAGCTCACGGCTCAGGGAAAGGAAGGGGTCGTCATCAACGCTCAGTACGACGCGTACACGCCTGCGCGAGCGTACATGCACTACCACGGGGCGGCCCGGGTCCTCTCGGAAACGGCGTCGGCGCGGATGGCGACGCCGGTCGTGGTCGCACCCGAACTCCTCGGACCCCGGCGCGGGTTCGATGCGTCTCGTCGGTCTTGGAACTTCCCGAACCCGTGGCCCGGCGGCGCGTGGGGGCTACCGGACATCGTCGAGTATCAGAAGGCCGGCGCGCTGGCCCTTCTCACGAATGCAGCCCGCAATCGCACCTTCTGGCTCGAGAACTTCGTGGGGGTGAACGAGCGCGCAGTGGCCAAGTGGCCGGAGTGGCCGGACGCCTGGATCATCCCTGCGGACCAGGAGAACACGCCCGGAATCGCCTACGCCCTGCGCGCGCTCACCATGGCAGACGTCGAGGTGCACCGTGCGGAGGCACCGTTCGCGGTCGATGGGTTGGACTTCCCGTCCGGCTCGTGGGTGGTTCCGATGAACCAACCCTACGCCTCCTTTGCGAATACGATGCTGGAGGTACAGCGCTACCCGGATCTACGCGAATACCCCGGGGGGCCGCCGCTGCGGCCGTACGACGTGACGGCCCACACGCTCGGTTACCTACTCGACTTCGATGCCGTCGCGATCGATGGCGCGCTCAACGTTCCGCTCTCCGGCCCGATCGACATCCCCGACTTCGACTTCCGGCTTCCGGACCACCTCACGGCCGAGGATGCGCCGCGCGTCGCGATGTACAAGTCCTGGCAGGAGCCCATGCCTGCCGGTTGGCAGCGCTGGGTCTTCGACCAGCACGAGATGGCGTACGACACGCTGCATGATGCCGACATTCAGGGGGGTGCCCTGGCCGACTACGACGTACTCCTCTTTCAGTCACAGTCCAGTTCGTCGATCACACGAGGCTTTCCTGCCGACCAGGTGCCGGCGCCATACGCCGGAGGGCTCGGTGAGGTGGGTGCCGCGGCCGTCTCCGACTTCGTGGAAGCCGGCGGCCGCGTGATCGCGATCGAAGCGGCGGCGGACTTTGCGCGCGACCTGTTCGCCTTGGGCGTCACGAGTGCGACACGGGGGCTACCGAACTCCGACTTCTACATTCCTGGCTCGATTCTTCGTCTCGAGCTCGAGTCGGGCCACGAGATCACCGCGGGGATGCGGAGTGAAACCTCGGCGTGGTATTGGCGATCGAGCACCGCGTACGAGATCGATGACCCCCGACTTCGCGTCGTGGCGCGATACGGCTCGGGCGATCCTCTGCTCTCGGGTTGGGTCCTCGGGGGCCAGTACATTGCGGGCAAGCCCGCGATCGTCGAGGCGGACATCGGTGAAGGGTCCGTCGTTCTCTTCGGATTTCAGCCGAACTATCGCGCCCAGACCATGTCGACGTGGCCGCTCCTCTTCAACGCAATCAGACGATGACCGATGACACGGTGACCGGGGGCATCCCCTGCCCGTCGTGTGGCGCAGTGGCCTCCGGAAACTTCTGCGGTGAGTGTGGCGCCGCCCTCGGTGGACGCTTCTGTAACGAGTGCGGAAGCGAACTCACGCCCGGGTCGAAGTTCTGCAGCGAATGCGGGGCCGCAGTCGGCGCGGGTGCGGCTGCGCCCGCCGCAGCGGCTGCGACGCGGGACACGGGTGAGCGCCGCGCGGCCGCGGCCGAAGCCGTGGGCGGGCAGAATCTGCCCTGGTGGATCGCGGGGGCGGCGATGTTCGTGATGATCTTCATGATCGGACTGAACATGGTGCAGCCTGGTGGGCCGCCCGCGCCGACCGCTGGCACCGCGCCGGCCGTGACCCCGACGGGAGGAACCCCGCCGGACCTCAGTCAGATCACGCCCACCCAAGCTGCGGACCAGCTGTTCAACCGAGTCATGGGGTCGGTAGAGGCCGGCGACGACGCAGCGGCCCAGCAGTTCATGCCTATGGCGATCGCCGCGCACCAACGCGCCGAGCCACTGGACCTCGACCGGCGGTTCCACTTGTCCTGGTTGAATCGTCTGGCGGGGAACTTCGAGGCCGCGTTGGCGGATGCCGTGGAGATCTTGGATCAAGATCCGAACCACCTCCTCGGGCTCGCGTCCGCCGCGGAAGCTTCGATCGAGTTGGGTGAGTTCGATGCGGCCGCCGACTACTACCGTCACATGGTCGAGATTTACGACGCGGAGGCACAACGGCCTCTGCCGGAGTACTCGAGTCACGCACGAATCGTCACGGTCCTCAAGCGGGACGCCGAGCGATTCCTGGCGGGCCGTTGAGTCACCGCGACACCTCGAGCGGTCTCAGCTTCTAGCGTTGTGCGCGTCTACCTGACCGGCGGGACCGGCCTTCTCGGCACCCACCTCGCCGACCGACTTCGCTCGGCCGGTCACGAAGTGGTGGCGCTCCACCGGAAAGGTGCGGATACGCTGTTTCTGGAGGAGCTCGAGTGCGAGCTCGTCGAGGGCGACGTCCAGGACGACGCGGAGGCGCTCCAGCCCGGGATGAAGGGGTGCACCCACGTCGTCCACGGCGCCGCACTCGTGTACGCCGAGGGGAGCTGGCCGAAGGTCCGAGCCGTGAACGTCGACGGCACCCGGAACGTCCTGACCGCCGCGGCGGTCGCGGGCGTTCGTCATGCCGTGCATATCTCGTCGGTCGCCGTGTACGGAACGACGGACGGCCCGACCGACGAGACCGCGCCTTTGGATGCAGATCTGCCTCCGTCGGACTTGTACGCGCGTTCCAAGCGAGAGGCGGAAGAGGTCGCTAGAGGGATCGAAGCGAAGCGCGGCCTTCCGGTGACCATCGTCCGGCCCTGTGCTGTCTATGGCGAGCGAGATCGCCTCATGATCCCCGCAGTTGCGGATATAGTGCGACTGCCTCTGGTTCCCATATTCGGAACCGGCATGAACACGCTTCCGGTCGTCTACGCCGGCAATGTCGCCGAGGCGATCGAGCTTACACTGGAGGCCGAACGCGGTGACGAGACCTTCGACATCGGATTGGACGAGCCTCTCCAGCAGCGGGATCTGATGACGTGGTTGGGGAAGGGTCTCGGGCGTCGAACCCGCTTCGTTCGGATCCCGGCTGCCCTCGTCCGGACCGTGGTACGCGCTCTGGTCTCGATGGGAATCGATACGCCGGGTGCGAAGCATCTGCCCCTGGATCGGGTGGCCCGCCTCGCACTCGGGGAAAACCCGTACCTTTCCGAGCGAATTCGCACCGAGCTCGGATGGTCTCCGAGCCACACTCACGAAGATGCGCTGACCCGTTCGGGTCAGTGGTTCACGGCACAAGGCCGATAGGAGTCGATATGTCGGAAACGCCCGACCGAGCACCCATGACCACACCCTTCCCGCACGATCGCGTGACCGAAGACGAGCGCCTACTTGGCCTCGAGAGCATCGGGAAGGACTCGTGGCGCGTCTTCCGGATCATGGGCGAGTTCGTCGAGGGTTTCGACTCCCTGCACTCGATTGGAACCGCCATTTCGATCTTCGGCTCTGCCCGCACCAAGCCTGACGATCCGATGTATCAGCAGTGCGTCGAAACAGCGCGGGTGCTGGGTGAGGCGGGCTTTTCGATCATCACGGGCGGCGGCCCCGGCAAGATGCAAGCGGCGAACGAGGGCGCCCGGGCGGCAGGAGCGACGTCCGTCGGCTGCAACATCGAGCTGCCGTTCGAGCAGAGCGGGAACCCATTCCTCGATGTGTCGATCGACTTCCGGTACTTCTTCGTCCGCAAGACGATGTTCATGAAGTACGCGTGTGGCTCGGTCATCTTCCCCGGTGGCTTCGGCACCATGGACGAGCTCTTCGAGGCGTTGACCCTCGTCCAGACGCACAAAATCCGTGACTTCCCGATCGTTCTGTACGGAACCGAGTATTGGGGTGGCCTCGTGGAGTGGCTGCGAAACACGATGGCCGTACACGGCAAGATCGCGCCTCAGGACATGGACCTGATGCTGGTGACCGACGACCCACAGGAGGTTCTATCGCACCTCCTGGCCAACCTTCCCGAGGAGAGCCGGCCGGGCAGCTGAGGGGTCCCTCGAGGTCGGATCACGGCGGGGTGAGGCGGATCCGCCTTTGCCCCGTGAAACAACGGTCTTGTGAGCCCACACGGCAGAGGCTTTTTTTCTTAGCTCCGCCCGAATGGGCGGACATGCCTCGCTAGAAACGGTGAGAGCGCCGTGAGCATAAATCGAGAAGCGCCCAAGGGATACGCGCCTTCCGGCAAGAACACGGGAGTGGTCAAGCCGAAGGGTACGTCGAAGATCAGAGCCCATGAAGGACTTGAGACGATCGACATTCGATCGCGAAAGCCTTCATGGTTGAAGGTCCGTTCACCCGGTGGCCCGAATTATCTGCGCCTCAAGAAGATGATGCGCTCCGAGGGCCTCCATACGGTCTGCGAAGAAGCGGGCTGTCCGAACATCGGGGAATGCTGGGAGGCCGGGACGGCCACCTTCATGATCCTCGGTGACGTGTGCACCCGCGCCTGCAAGTATTGTGGGGTGGCGCACGGCATGCCGACCGGCTTGGACGAAGATGAGCCCCGGCGTGTGGCTCAGACTGTTCAGGAGATGGAGCTCGAGCACGTCGTCATCACGAGCGTGAACCGTGACGAGCTTCCGGACGGGGGCGCGGGCATCTACGCCGACACGATCCGCCGGATCCACGAAGCGGTACCGGGCTGCTCCGTCGAAGTCCTCATTCCCGACTTCAAGGGAGACGAGGACGCGCTGGCGACCGTCGTCGCGGCGAAGCCGGCGATTCTCGGACACAACCTCGAAACCGTCTTGCGGCTTCACCCGGACGTCCGTCCGGGCGGGCGCTATTGGCGGTCGATTTCGTATCTCGGTGCGGTGAAGCGGTTGGATCCCGGCATGCTCACCAAAACGGGGATCATCCTCGGCATGGGTGAGAAAGACGACGAGATCCGACAGGCCATGAAGGACCTGCGGGAAGCCGCGGTCGACATCCTTACGCTCGGCCAGTATCTCCGTCCTTCTCCGATGCACATCCCGGTCGCTCGATGGGTCACCCCCGACGAGTTCGCGATGTGGAAGGATGTCGGCGAGAACGAGTTCGGATTCAAGCACGTGGAGTCCGGTCCGCTCGTCCGCTCGAGCTACCACGCAAAGGAGCAAGCGCGAGAGGTCGAGGCCGGCGGTCCGGGCGCGATTCAGAACGTCATGGAGGCAGACATTCCTGCCCCCGCCGAGGTCCGTCTGGATCTCGTACAGCTGGAGCTCGGCCGACCCGGTCGGGCCTTGAAGGGAGCCTGAGGTGGCGGAGACGAAGACGAAGGCCAAGAAGAAGAAGAACGACCCGTTCGCGGAACACGGCGTCTCGGAAGAGCTCGCCCTCGACCTCCTCCGGGACATGCTCCTCTATCGTCGATTCGAGGAGAAGGCCGAGGAGGCCTACGCGATCGGGAAGATCGGTGGATTCTGTCACCTGCATATCGGGCAGGAGGCCGCGGCCGCCGGTAGCATCAAACCACTTCGCGACGACGACTACGTCATGAGCGCGTATCGGGAACACACCCAGGCGATCGCCAAGGGTGTGACCCCGAACTCCGTCATGGCGGAGCTATACGGCCGAAAGGACGGCTCGTCCGGCGGGAAGGGCGGCTCGATGCACATCTTCGACTCCGACCGACGCTTCATGGGCGGTCACGGAATCGTGGGCGGTCAGGTGCCCCTCGCCACGGGCATCGCCTGGAAGATCAAATACCGGGGCGAGGATTCCGTCGTCATCGTCTATATGGGTGACGCTGCGGTGAACCAGGGCGGCTTTCACGAGGCGCTGAACATGGCGGCGATCTGGGACCTCCCCGCGATCTACGTCGTCGAGAACAACGCGTACGGAATGGGTACGGCATTCGATCGCGTTTCGGATACTCCCATGGCCGCGAAGTCTGGCGCACATGGGATCCCAGCCCACGTGGTCGACGGGCAAGACGTGCTCGAGACCTACGCCTTCTTCCGTGACATCTCGGCGAAGGTGCGGGAGGGCGCCGGCCCGCAATTCGTCGATCTCCAGACGTATCGCTTCCGTGGCCACTCGATGTCGGATCCGGTCTCCGGCACATACCGGTCGACGGAGGAGGTCGAGAAGGCGAAGGACGAACGCGATCCCATCGCCATCCTTCGCGATCAACTGATGGCGGCTAAGGCGCTCGACCAGGACGCCCTGGACGAGATGGATGCGGAGGCCCGCCAGATCGCGTTGGAAGCGGCCGACTTCGCCGAGGCCTCGCCGATGCCCGGAGAGGAAATGCTGTACAAGAACGTCTGGGCGGAGATCAATGAACACGGGCGCTTGTTCTTCGATGGGCGCGACCGCCCGGGAGACATCTGATGGCGGTGATGACGTACCGCGACGCCTTGAACGAGGCGCTCCGCGAAGAGATGGCGCGCGACCCCGATGTCTTCCTCATGGGCGAGGAGGTCGCTGAGTACGACGGCGCGTACAAGGTGTCGAAGGGCCTGCTCGACGAGTTCGGCGATCAACGCATCGTCGACTCTCCGATCAGCGAGCTCGGCTTCACCGGCCTCGGGGTCGGTGCAGCCATGGCCGGCCTGCGGCCGGTGATCGAGTTCATGACCTTCAACTTCGCCTTCTTGGCGATCGACCAGGTCATCAACTCGGCCGCCAAGATGTACTACATGTCGGAAGGCCAGTTTCCGATGCCGATCGTCTTCCGTGGTCCCACGGGCGCGGCGTTGCAGCTTTCGGCTCAGCACTCCCAGGCGTGTGAGACATACTACTCGCACGCACCGGGCTGTAAGGTCGTGACGCCGGGCACCCCGGCCGACGCGAAGGGCCTGCTCAAGGCCGCGATTCGAGACAATGACCCGGTCGCGTTCATGGAGGGTGAGCTCCTCTACAACCTCAAGGGCGAGGTCCCCGAGGACGACGACTTCATCATCCCGCTCGGTGTTGCGGATTTGAAGCGCGAGGGTGGCGATGTCTCGATCATCACCCATGGGAAGATGATTCACGTCGCCCTTCAGGCTGCTCAGAAGCTCGAAAAGGACGGGATCGAAGCCGACGTGCTGGACCTCCGCACGATCCGGCCGCTCGACATGGACGCCATCCTCGGGACAGTCGCCAAGACCAACCGCGTGGTGTACGTCGAAGAAGGCTGGCCTTATGCCGGCACCGGTGCACAGATCGTGTCCATGATCCAAGAGGAAGCATTCGACGACTTGGATGCTCCGGTTCTTCGGGTCACCCAGGCAGATATTCCGATGCCGTACGCCAAGAACCTCGAGATCATGGCAAAGCCGTCCGCCGGCCACGTGGTCGACGCCGTGAACAGAGTGCTGTACCGCTAGCACCCCTACCTCAATAACTCCGCACGCGATCTCAGCGCGTTCTGACTATGGCAACTACCAAGGTTCACATGGAGGCGCTCTCTCCTACGATGGAAGAGGGCCAACTCGTCCAGTGGCTGAAGTCCGAAGGTGACGCCGTCGCCAGCGGGGACATCCTCGCTGAGATCGAAACCGATAAGGCGACGATGGAGCTCGTCGCGCGTGGCGATGGCGTCCTGAGGAAGATCTTCCTCGATGCCGGCGGTACGGCAGTGGTCGGTGCGGTGATCGGCGTGATCGCGGAGGCCGACGAAGACATCTCGAGCATCGAAGGTGTGGGCGGCGGCGGCGGCGCAGCCGCGCCGGCTGCTGACCCGACCCCGAGTGAACCAGCGGCTCCGGCTCCAGCCGCCCCCGCTGCTGCACCGGCTGCCCCCGCTGCGCCGGTCGCCGCACCCGCCGCCGCGGCTTCCCCGGACGGTCGGGTGAAGGCTTCGCCGGTCGCGCGTCGACTCGCTCAGGAGGCGGGTCTCGATCTCGCGACGATCGCGGGCTCAGGACCGGGGGGGCGGATCGTGAAGCGTGACGTCGAAGCGGCCAAGGAGGCCGGCGTCGCTGCTCCCGCTGCACCGGTGTGGACGACGAACGAAGCCGAATACGAGGACATCCCGACCTCGCAGATGCGGAAGACGATCGCCAAGCGACTCGTCACCTCGATCGGCCCGGTCCCGACCTTCTATCTGACGATCGACGTCGACATGGGTCGCGTGATGGAGGCCCGGAAGAGCATCAACGCGATGCTGGAGAAAGACGGTCGCAAGATTTCCATCAACGACATCGTCCTGAAGGCCACGGCTGCGGCGCTACGACAGCACCCCAACTGCAACGCGCAGTGGCAGGATGGGTTCATTCGGCGCTTCAACGCGGTTCACGTCGGCGTCGCGGTCGCGATCGAGGACGGCTTGATCACGCCCGTCGTGAAGAATGCGCACCTCAAGGGCATCGCTCAGATCGGGGCCGAAGTGCGTGAACTGGCGGGCCGCGCCCGCGAGAAGAAGCTGATGCCGGACGAGTACACGGGCGCGACCTTCTCCGTCTCGAACCTCGGCATGTTCGGCATCCACGAGTTCACCGCCATCATCAACCCGCCGGAGGCCGGAATTCTAGCCGTCGGCGGGATCGAGCAGACTCCGGTCGTGGTCGATGGGCAGGTGGTGGTCCGGCCTCGCATGCGAATCACGATGAGCTGTGACCACCGGGTGATCGATGGAGCGCAGGGGTCTCAGTTCTTGCAGACCCTCAAAGCGATGCTCGAAGAGCCGACTGCGATCGTCGTGTAGCTTCGGTCAGAAGGCGATGGCGAACTGACCGTTCGTCACCGAGAGGGTGCCGGTCGAACCCGGGCTGGGTTCGACGATGAAGCTGAAGGTGCCCTCCACGCGCTCCGTGGTCAGCACCGTCACGTTGAGCGTACCGCTGCCCACCGTGCCGCCCGCGAGCCAGCTGTCGGTACCGATGGTTACGCCCACCGAGATGGGGTTGCCGGTACCGATGGTGTACGACGTCGTGGCTCCGTCGGGAAACTGGAAACCGATCGCGCGCTGATCGGAGCCACCCGCGTTCACGAACACCTGACCCGCGAGAATCGAGGCCGTCGCGAACTGCGCCACGAAGGACTGTCCGTCGATCTCAGCGGTCAGCCCTCCGTTACCCACGTTGGGGACGAGCGGATCGTCTCCGCACCCGACGAGGAGGAATGGGACGAGAGCGGCGATGCGGAGTACGGTTCTGGTGCGGAGCATGGGCCCTGGGGTTCTGCGGGTCGGACTCGGGAAGCTTGCGGCTGCTCCGGAGCGGGTCAACGCAGACCGCCATACTCGCGGCGCCCCATTCACCTGGCGCGCCCTCTCCCGCGACCTACCTTCCCCCTCCCCCACAGGGGGTTCGTTCACCCGCAGCACGAGGTGTCTTCATGTCGACCCGCATTCGTGTGCCCCTGGCCTTAGCGATGGCCCTGGGTGCGCTATTCGCGACGGAGTCCGCAGTCCACGCACAGGACGCGATGCGCACCCTGTCCCTCGAGATGTATCTCGACCTCGAGAGTGTCTCCAACCCGCAGATCTCGCCGGACGGATCGCAGGTGGTCTACACCCGCGGGTGGGTGGACAAGATGAATGACCGCCGAGAGTCATCGATCTGGATCATGAACGCGGACGGCTCGAAGAACCGCTTCCTCGTGGATGGCTCGGGTCCGATCTGGTCGCCGGACGGAAGCCGGATCGCGTACACGACCTCCGGTGAACCCGAAGGCACGCAGATCTTCGTGCGCTGGATGGATGACGAGGGCGCCACGAGTCAGATCACTCGGCTCGAGTCGTCGCCCGGAGGAATCCGCTGGTCCCCGAATGGCGAGCATCTCTCGTTCTCGATGAACGTCGCGGCCGAGCCGGCTTTCATGGTGAGCCCCCCGGGGCGCCCGGCGGGAGCGAGCTGGGTGGAAGCCCCGCGCGTCGTCACGCGCGCCGACTATCGACAGGATCGACAGGGCTTCGTCGACGGGACATGGCGGCACATCTTCGTCGTCCCGGCGGAGGGTGGAACCGCGCGTCAGCTGACCGATGGAGATTGGAACCACTCGACCGGTGAGTGGACATCGGACGGACAGGAATTGGTGTTCTCGTCCCTTCGGACCGCCGATTCCGAGTTGGCGTGGCGGCAATCCGAGGTCTACGCGGTGAGCGTCAACTCCGGCTCGATCCGACAGCTCACGACTCGGGACGGTCAGGACTTCTCTCCGCTGCCGTCGCCGGCCGGCGATCTGATCGCGTATCGGGGTGCGGACTTCCACGACGATACGTATCGGAACGCGGGCATTTACGTGATGAATCGCGACGGATCCGGCTCCCGCCTCATCTCGGACGGCTTCGATCGGTCGATCAACGGGATGCGCTGGGCGCACGACGGAAGTGGTCTGTACCTGACCGTGAGCTCGGAAGGGACGCGGAACCTTCACTTCGCCTCGGTGCGAGGTGGGGTGGAGCCGATCTCGTCCGGCGAGCACATGTTTGCGCTCAGTTCCTTCACAGCGGACGGTGAAGCGGTCGGCACCTTCACGAGCCCGCACGTCGCGACGGACATCGTATCGTTCGACCTCGACGATGCGGACAATCGGACTCAGCTCACGCGGGTGAACGAGGATGTCCTCGCGGGCGTCTCCCTCGGCGAGGTCGAAGAGATCTGGTACGAATCCGTTGAGGACTTCCAGATCCAGGGCTGGATCATCCATCCCCCGGACTTCGATCCGTCGAAGAAGTACCCGCTGATGCTGTCGATCCACGGCGGGCCGCACGGGATGTACAACGTCGGCTTCAACTTCGGCTGGCAGGAGCACGCGGCGAACGGATACGTCGTGCTCTATACGAACCCGCGTGGAAGTTCCGGTTACGGCAGCGCGTTCGGGAATTCGATCAAGCGCGCCTATCCCGGCAAGGACTACGACGACCTGATGGCCGGCGTCGATCTGGTCGTCGACCGCGGCTACATCGACGAAGACAACATGTTCGTCTACGGCTGCTCGGGGGGCGGAGTCCTGACGTCTTGGGTCGTCGGGCACACGGACCGCTTTGCCGCGGCATCGGCCAACTGCCCGGTCACGAATTGGCTGTCCTTCGTCGGGACCACCGACGGGATCGGCTGGTATCGCAACTTCGACAACTTCCCGTGGGACGACCCGAGTGAGCACCTACGTCGCTCGCCTCTTATGTACGTGGGGAACGTCACGACCCCCACGATGCTCATGACGGGGGTGAATGATCTTCGGACGCCGATGCCGCAGACCGAGGAGTATTACGCGGCGCTCAAGGTGCTCGGGGTCGAGACGGCGATGATTCGGTTCAACAACGAATGGCACGGTACGTCGAGTACGCCGTCGAACTTCTTGCGGACGCAGCTCTTCCTCCGCGAGTGGTTCCAGATGCACTCACGAGGTCGCCCGATCACGCAGGACCACTAAGCACCGCCAGCCGAGGCCGGGGCTGCCCCTCGGCTTCGGGTCGTGAACACGAGGAGGCCTCCAGCGAATTCGCCGGAGGCCTCCTCTTCGTGTTTGTGGCGACATGCCTGCGGCGCGTCGCTACTCGGACTTGAGCGCCCCGATCGGATCGACCCGCGCCGCGCGCCGGGCGGGCAGGAAGACGGCCAACGCCGCGACGCCGATCAGCACGAGCGGGACGACGGTGAAGGCGACAGGGTCGAGAGCCTCCACGTCGTAGAGCATACCCTCCATGAATCGCGTAACCCCGAAGGCCGCGGCGAGCCCAATGACAGTCCCGATGAGCGCAAGGCGCATTCCCTCGGTGAGTACGAGACGGAGGACCAGGGCGCGGTCCGCGCCCAGCGCGACCCGGATTCCCAGTTCGCGTTTACGTTGCGCGACCGAATACGCCATCACGCCGTAGATGCCGACCGCCGCGAGGGTGAGACCGAGTAGTCCGAAGATGCCCAGGACCGATCCGCCCAACCGGGCCGGGAGCAGCGCTACGCCCATGTGGTCTTCCATCGATCGGACGTCGTACAAGGGCATGTCCGGGTCCGCGCCCCGAACGATTTCCTGAACACGCTGGAGCACGACCTGTGGGTCACCCGATGTCCGGGCCACGAGGATCATGTCCGACCGGAAGAGGATGCGGTACGGGAAGTACATGAACTCGGTGGGCTCTTCGCCGAGACTCTGGTACTTCACGGTCTCCACCACCCCGACGACCTCCCATGATCGGCCTGCGGTGTTCACGGTTTTGCCGAGCGCCGACTCCCCGGGCCAGAAGCGATCGGCGAAGCGCTGGTTGATCACCATGACCGGCGGACCCTCGGCATCGTCGGAGCGCGTGAAAATGCGTCCCTCCACCAACTCGATGCCCATCGCTTCGAGGTAGCCCTCACTCACGTAGGTGTAGTGAAGGCTCTGACGCTCCCCTTCCGCGAATTCGTAGCCGGGGACGTCGACCGACCGGTCGCTCGAACCGAGACTCAGGGGGGCGGTCAGTGTGAGGCCGACGGAGCGCACTTCGGGGAGCGCCTGCACGTCCTCCAGGGTGCGATCCCAGAATTCCTGAGCCTGGGCCTCGTCGTACCCTTGGAGACGGGGGTCGACCGATGCCATCGCGAGACTCGCGGGCTCTTCGAAGCCGGGATCGATCGCGGTCGCGGCCTGGAGTGCGCGCAAGAAGAGTCCCGAACTCACGAGCAGGAGCAGGGAGAGTGCGACCTGCGCGACGACGAGACCGCGGCTCGCTCGTGATCCACCGGGCTTCTTGGCGCCACCGTTCTTCACCGCGGCCGCCGTGTCGGGCCTCGCCGCCTGAAGGGCGGGCGCCATGCCGAAGACGAGGCCGGCCATGATGGAGACGGCGAAGGTGAAGGCGAGCACGGTGCCATCCATCTCCACCCCGAATGCCCACGGACCGTCGATTGGAGGCTGAAAGGCGGAGAGGGCCCGGGTCGCGACTTGGGCCATGCCGAGGCCGGCGACCCCGGCCAGCACGCTGAAGAGGACGCTCTCCGTGAGAAGCTGCTGGATGATCCGTCCCCGGCCGGCGCCCATGCTCAACCGGATTCCCATCTCTTTCTGGCGATCGCGCGCTCGAGCCAAGAAGAGGTTCGCGACGTTCACACATGCGATCAGGAGGAGCAGCCCGACCACGGCCATCATGATCGAGCTCATTCCGGTTTGGGCGTTCCCGAAGCTCGGGTGGATTCCGGCCTCACTTTGCAGCACGACGGTGTGCCCGAGCTGTCCCTCGTAACTCTCGGGGAGCTCTTCGAGCAGCTGAGCGAGGACGACGCTCATCCCGTCCTGGACGCGCTCGAGATCGACGTCGTCCCCCATGCGGCCGACGACGTTCATGAAGTTGTTGCCGCGCGACGCGAGTCGATCGAAGCCGGGCGATAGCACGTTGGCCATCATCAACGGGAGGTACACGGGCGGACGTGCCAGTGACATCGGGCCGCCGAAGTCCGGAGGCGTCACCCCGACGATCTCGAAGGTGTGCCCGTTGATTCGGACCGTCTGCCCGATGATCCCGGGGTCGCCGGCGAAGCGCGCATGCCAAAAGCCGTCACTGATGATCGCGACCGGATGTGCCCCCGGGTCGCGGTCTTCCACGCCCGGCGTGAACGCACGACCCAGTTGGGGGCGGACGCCATACGTCTGGAAGAAGTTGGCCGACACCACCACCGACATAGTGCGCTCGCTCCGGCCGTCGCTCGCCACGGAGATCGGCTCGAAGTACCAAGACGCCACGTCGGTCAGGAAGTCACCCGACCGATCCCGCACGTCCTGATAGTGCGGTGGCGAGTTCGCTCCGAACTCGATACCCGGCCATTCCCGGTAGAGCTGCACCAGTCTGTCCGGAGCCTCGGCGCCGGGGAGCGGTCTCAGCAGGAGGGAGTGCACGGTGGAGAAGGTCGCTGCGTTCATGCCGATGCCGAGCGCCAGCGTGATGACGGCTGCTGCCGTGAATGCCGGGTTCTTGACCAGCATGCGCACACTGAAGCGCAGGTCCCGCAGAATGTCGTGCATGATCCCTTCCACCCCTCGTCGTTCGTTCTGTGAAGTGCGCGCCATCGGGACTGCGGTGACGAAGTCCCGGGCGAGAAAGAGCAGGAGACGGAAGCCGCCGAGCGTCCCGGAGAAGCGTGCTTCGCTTCTCCGATCGTCGAACGCTTGCAGCAAGTCCGATTCGTACAGCGCACGGAAGTCGTGCGGGTAGAGTGCCAGCAGCCACTGGTAGACTCTTCGCAGCCGGTCCCGTTTGGGTGACTGCGGCGTGTGAGCGCTCACGTCCCGAGGCGCTCCTGCGCCACGTTCACGGCTCGAAGAAGCCGTTCGGATTCGGCCCGAAGTGCGGCGCTGCCCAGCGGCGTCATCTGGTAGTAGCGGCGACGGCCTGCGTGGAGGCCCTCCTCACCCGGGTTCTCGGCTTCCTCGATGAGGCTCGACGCAACCATTCGTTGCAGGGACCCGTAGAGGGTGCCGGGACCCATGACGATCCTACCGTCGGTGAGCGACTCGACTTCTTGTGCGATCGCGTAGCCGTGTCGAGGACCGTTCGCCATCGCGACCAACACGTGGAAGGCGGTGGGCGAAAGCGGTAGAACGTCGTCGAGGTCGTGTTCGAGCGTCATCGGCAATCCGTTCCGTGCATACATCCGTGAGCGATATATATCGTCTACGGATGTACCGCCGGTCGGGTTTCGCCGCTAGAGCGTTCGCTCGTAGATCCGCCAGCGCTTGTACGCGCGGAGGCCCATCGCCTCCATCGGTGCGATCAGCGCGTCGTTGTCATCGAGAATCCACGAGGCCTCGGCGCCGAGAAAGCCGGTCTCCTGCGCAAGGCGCGCCGACTCGTACGAGAAGAGCGGGAACAAGCCGCGGTTCCTGTACTCTGCGCGAAGGCCGAGTAAGACGATCCGTCCCCGGCGGACCCTCGGGAGCCGCGTGAGGAGCTTGAACACGGTGATCGGTGTGAGACGCCCTGACGGCACATCCCGCAGCACTTCGTTCACGTCGCGGGCCAAGAGCATAAATCCCACGATCTCGTCGCCGACTTCGGCCACATACGAGAACTCGGGCACGAGCACAGACTTCAAGTCTTTCGCCGTGTGCCAGAATTCCTCCCAACTCGGGGGGACGAAGCCCCAGTTTCCCGACCATGCGTCGCAGTACAGATCGCGGACCTTGCCGGCTTCCCGTTCGAGGATCGACACGTCCAGGCTTCGAAAGCGAATTCCAGTTCTTTTCTTCGTTCGCTCAGCGAGCCGACCGATGCGCTCCGGAATGGCCAGGCCACGGTCCGCGGGAATGTCGTAGCCGAGAAGGTCCTGGACCTTGCCGTAGGCCGCGGCTTCCAAGAGGGGTACGTAGTACGCGGGATTCCACGGAGTCATAAGCACCGGTGGGTGCTCGAATCCCTCGACGAGAAGACCGGACTCGTGGTTCATCGAGGGGCTGATCGGTCCTCGGGAGCTCGTGAGGCCGCGGTGGGCGAGCCACTCTTCGGCCCGGGAGAGCAATGCTCCGGCCACGGCGACGTCGTCGATCGACTCGAAGAATCCGAAAAAGCCCACGCGATCTTCGTGATGCCGGTTGTGCCAACGGTTTTCGATTGCGGCGATGCGACCCACGACCCGTCCCTCGTCGTAGGCGAGGAACAGGGCCCGGTCCGCGTCCTGATAGAACGGGTTCCCGCGGGTGTCCAGCGCGTCTTTGACAACCATACGCAGGGGGGCGACCGCGGCGTCTCGACTTCCGTTCGCGGGCCCCGCACCGCTCGCCGCTCTGATTTGCCACCACGCGTCGACGAAGGCGGCGGTCCCCCTTCGGCCGTTGACCTCCTCGATACGGATCACGCCGCCGCCTCTTCGATGGCACGCACGAACACCTCTGGGGCCCGGGAGACCCAACGCTCGAACGCCTGAACCTTCGACGTGGACGGCACAGGAAGCTGGTCCCAGAACCGATCGAGGTCTTCGTACCCGCCGGGCGTCGCCGCGCCCGCCCGCTCGGCGTCCCACGCGTTCAGCGTCTGTTCGAACTGTCCTTCCGTCGGGATGGCCAAGACCGGCTTCCCGAAGCGGAAGGCCTCACAGACGGATTCGAAGCCCGCGGACCCGACGTAGCCCCGGCACGTCGCAAGGGCCTCCATGAAGCGGTCCGCGTCGAGGTCCTCGATCTCCAGGTGAGCCGCGAACTCCGCGGGGAGCGCCGCGGCCCCACCGTCGAGGAAGCACCGGACGCGAACCTCGGGCCGACGGGCCGCCCACTGCGCCAGCTCTACCCCGTACCCGGGATTCAGCGCGTAGGCGAGTAGATGCCCGTCATCGCGTACCTCGACGTCGGGGCGGGGCCTGAGGAGAGGGGGCACCACCTGAAGATCGAGCGGCGGATAGGCAGGGAGCTCGTCGAACGAGAGGGCCAGCGTCTTGACGGTCCTCGCCGCGGTCGCACGCGCATACCGGAGTACCCAGCGGCGAATCCGATCCGGTCCCGGCGCCTGGGCCAGCACGGGGTGCAGGAAGAGGTGATTGTGCGCGACCGCCACCGCAGGCACACCCGTAGGGAAGAGGCGTCGGGCGGCACCGCCCATCAGATCCAAGAAGTTGACGACGACGTCCGCGTGGGCCGTCCGCTCCGCGATTCGGACCATCGACTGGACGAAGCCGCCGGAACGCCGAGCCGCGTCCGCGACGGTACGAGGTACCGAGAGCGCCTTCCCCTCGCGGTCGGGCACCTGTGTGGGAGCCTCGAATTCCTCGACCTCCGTCCCGATCCCTGCCCGGAAGTACTCGGGGATAGACCGGTACGGACTCCGCCCGATCATGACGCGAGAGACGTCGTGACCCGCGTCGCGAAGGTGGGCTCCGAGCGCCAACGCCTGCGTCATGTGTCCCCGGCCTTCGCCCTGAACGATGAACGCCACGTCGAGTGAGGTCATGCAGGAAGCTGATCAAAGTTCAGCGCCCGCACCACGGGGCGTCCCGACCCGCTGCGACGCGGTTATCTTTACGCGTGTGGCGGCCGTTTCTACCTTCGGGCGCCGATCCCAACAGCTCTGCGGATTCCCTGGGAATCCTGCTCATAAGCGAGGCCGAACGTGGCGGGCAACTCCTTTGATCTCATCGTCGTCGGAAGTGGACCTGGTGGGTACGTCGCGGCCATCCGCGCGGCCCAGCTCGGGATGAACGTCGCCTGCGTCGAGGGCGAGGATCTTGGCGGCGTGTGCCTGAACATCGGGTGCATCCCGACCAAGGCGATGCTGACGAGTGCCCTCCTGGTCAACGAGATGAAAGACGGGGAGCAGCACGGGATCGTGGCGAAGGACGTCACCTATGACCTGGGGCCCGCTCAAGAGCGGAGCCGTCGGGTCGTGAAGCAGATGAGCAACGGCGTCGGCTTCCTCTTCAAGAAGAACAAGGTCACACACCTTCAGGGCTACGGCCGCCTACAGGGCGGCGGGAAGGTCGAGGTCACCGCGGAAGACGGGACGAAGACCGTCGCGACCGCCACGAGCATCATCGTGGCCACAGGCTCGCGGCCGCGTGATCTCCCCGTTCTGAAAATCGACGAGGACCGGATCTGGTCCTCTACGGGCGCGCTGATGCAGACCTCCGCCCCCGAGTCCCTCTTCATCGTGGGCGCGGGCGCGATCGGCATGGAGTTCGCCGACGTCTACGCCTCGTACGGGACGAAGGTCACGATCGTCGAAGCGATGGACCGGATTCTTCCGCTGGAAGACGCGGAGGTCTCGAAGTTCATGGAGCGCACGTACAAGAAGCGTGGCATGGACATCCACACCGGCGCCTTCTTCCAGTCGGCCGACATCAAGTCGGACGGCGTGACGGTGACGTTCAGAGACAAGAAGGGTGAGCTCCAGACGATGGAGGTCGACTACGTCCTCTCCGCTGTCGGCCGAGTGCCGAACTCGGAGGACGTGGGGCTGGACGCGGCTGGCGTGAAGACCGACGACCGGGGCTTCATCGTGGTGGACGAGCAGCTCCGCACCAACGTGCCGGGTGTCTACGCGATCGGCGACGTTGCCGGGAACCAGCTACTGGCGCACAAGGCCACCCACGAAGGCATCGTCTGCGTCGAGCACATCGCGGGAGAGGGTCATCACACGGTCGACTACTCCAACGTGCCGAACTGCACGTACTGCCACCCCGAGGTGGCATCGGTCGGCCTCACCGAGGAACAGGCGAAGGAAGCCGGTCACGACATCGAAGTCGGGAAGTTCCCGTGGGTCGGTATCGGCCGCGCGGTTGCTTCCGGTCACAGCGACGGCTTCATCAAGGTGATTCGCGACACCGAGTACTCCGAAATCCTTGGTGCGCACATCGTCGGTCCGCACGCGACCGAGTTGATTGCAGAGTTCGTCGTCGGCCGCCATTTGGAGTCGACGGTGGAGGAGTTGGAGAAGGCGATGCACCCGCATCCTACTCTCTCCGAAGGAGTTGCAGAGGGCGCCCTTGCGGCATTGGGTCGCGCGATCCACATCTAACCCCGATTTGCATCACCCGAGGGGACCCGAGATGAGTCAGGTGGCCGTGACGCCCGAGCAGAATGTGGACCGTCCCGCAGCCAGGGATTGGACCGACGAGCAAGAGACCGCCCTACGTCTGTGGGTCACGCTCGCCCGCTGCTACGCCACGTATTCGAAGGCGATCGCCGCCAAGGTGCAGGACTACGGTCTCACAACCCCTCAGTTCGGCACGCTCGAAGCGCTGTACCACCTCGGGCCACTCTCCCTGGGAGAGCTCGCAGAGAAGCTCCTCGTCACGGGCGGGAACGTGACCTACGTGATGGACCGCCTCGAGGATCAGGGTCTCGTGTACCGGTTCCGGCGGCCGGATGACCGTCGCGTGATTCAGGCCCGTCTCACGCAGGAAGGACGGGAGTTGGTCGCGGAGGTCTTCCCCGGCCACGCGTCCTACGTGGAGCACCTGTGCCGTCACCTCTCCGAGGATGAGCAGCGCACGCTGTCGAAGATGCTCAAGACCCTGGGCACAGGGATTCAGGAGCAGGACCTCTAGTACGCGCCCCGGCCTAGCGGGCGCTCAGCGGTAGACGAAGCAGGCCTTCGTGGGGTCTTCCGGATCGTAGAGCACCGGTACGGTGTCGCCCTCACGCCAGTACGACGCCATCTCGAGCGCGTACTCGATCACGGCTGAGTAGACGGCGCCGTCTACCTCGTACTCGAAGCGGAACTTTGCCCACACCCCGCCCTTATCGGCGGTCCGGATCGAGCCCCGTGCGAATTCACCGTTCCGGAAGACCTTCGAGTACCGTCGGCGTCGCGCGATGAGCGTGGCCAGATACCACGCCGGGGCGATGCCAAAGGTGGCGAAGGTCAGCACGCCAGACATTCCGACGTGGACGACGTGCATTCCCCGCGACCAAAGGATGTTCTTCGGGTAGAGAGGGTTCATCAGATTCCGAAAAACATCTTTGAACTCGCCCCGCGGATCCCGGGGCGGCTCCCCCATATCCACGAAGTTCGGACCCGATCCGGTGATCGGGACCGCCCGGGACCCTGGGCGAACCAGTTGGCCACCGTCCCGACGGGTCACCGCGAGACTCGAGCCGCCCGCGGAGGGCGACGCTCCCAATAGGAGATCCCTCGCTGCCCCGGCACTCTTCGGTCGGTCTCGCGGTGCGGGACGGAGGAGCGCGTCGACCAGTCGCGTCAAAGGGTCCGCCTTCGGAAGCTCGGGCGGGACCTCGATCCGGCCTGAATCGAAGGGAAAGTCCGTGGGGGGGCGGCCGGTCAGCACGTGGAGCAGCGTCGCGCCCAACGCGTAGAGATCGGACGCCGGGCCGCCTTGTCCCATCAGCTGTTCGGGAGGCATGTAGCCGAACGTCCCGACGACGGTGGTGCCCCCCTGCGTGGGCGCCCGCCAGCCGAAGGTGACGCCCCCGAAGTCGACGAGCGTCGGACTTCCGTCCGAGCGAACGAGGATGTTGGAGGGCTTGATGTCGCGGTGCAGCACCGGGGGTGCGCGACCGTGCAGGTAGTCGAGGATGTCGAGTAGCCCGACGGCCAACTGAAGGATTTCGTCCTGCCCGAACATCGGGCCCTTCTCGATCCGTTCCGAGAGGGACGTGCCGTCGATGAACTCCTGGACGATGAAGAGCTGTCCTTCGCGCGTCTCGTCTTGAAAGAAGTCGAAGACACGGGGGATACCCGGGTGTTCGAGGCGACGCAGAATACTCGCTTCGCGCTCGAAGAGATCGAGATGCTTCCAGTCCTCGAGGTGCTGGAAGTGGAGCTCCTTCACCGCGACCAGTCGATCTTCCTCGAGATCCCGACACAGCAGGGTCCGGGCCGATGCGCCGGCTCCCAACGGTCGATCGACCTCGTACCGACCTCCGATGGGTTCAGTCGGGTCGGGCATCTGGACTAGACCGACGCGCCGTCCGGCTCCGGCTCGACACTGATGCCCCGGATGTCGAGAACCCGCAGCAGCGCCTCACCGATCTTGTTGTTCGGTGTCGAGGCCCCCGCGGTGATGCCGAGCTTGAACGGTCCGTCGGGGAGCCATTCGGTCTCGGTGACCTCACTCGCGGTCGGGGATAACTCCGGCTTGTGCCGCAGGATCCCCGTCTCCACGTCGATGCAGTGAGCATCCTCGATGTGGTAGGCCGCGGTGTGTTGCCGGCACAGATGGGCCAGGTGATTCGTGTTCGACGAGTTGTAGCCGCCGATGACCAGCATCACGTCGGGCGGATCCTTCATCATCTCATCGACCGCGTCCTGCCGTTCCTGCGTCGCCGAACAGATCGTTCCGAACGAACGGAAGTGCTCGGAGGCGTACTCCTCACCGTGCGCCTCGATCATCGCCTCGTGAATCTTCCAGCCGATCGCCAGAGACTCGGTGGCGAGCATCGTGGTCTGATTGGCGACGCCGATAAACTCGAGGTGCACGTCCGGATCGAAGCCCGGGCTGGCCTTGGTCGCGAAGTGCTCGATGAATCCGTCCCGATCGAGGTGGCCGGGCCGCTTGGCGATGTAGTCCATCACGAGCTCTGCCTCGGCCATGTCACGCACGATCAGATAGGTGCCGTCGTGCTTGTTGACCTGAGACGCCGTCGCTCGGGATTCCTCGTGTGTGTACTTCCCGTGGATGATCGCCGTGAAGCCGTCCTTGGCGTACTTCTCCACCCGCTTCCACACGACGAGCACCGACCCGCACGTCGTGTCGACGAGAATGCAACCGATCTTCTTGAGCTCGTCGAAGTCGTGGAGGGTGACGCCGAACGCGGGCAGAATGACCACATCCTCCTCGGAGAGGCCCGAGAAGTCGAAGGAGCCGTCGGCGGCGGGATAGATGAAGGAGATCCCCATCTCGGTCATCCGCGCGTTGACGTGCGGATTGTGGATGATCTCACCCACGAGGTGGATCGGGCGGTCGGGGAACTTGTGAACCGTCTCGTACGCGTAGTCGACCGCGCGGTCGACGCCGTAACAGAAGCCGAACTCCTGCGCCAACTCCACCGAGACGTCGCCGAACTGGTCCTTGTAGCCGTGCGAGCGGATACGCTCGACCAGCGCGGACTGGTACTCGGCGTCGATCAGGGGGCGGAGCTCTTTCTTGAGCCCGAACCCCCTGCGGAAATAGGTCTCCTCCATGGTCGGAACTTCACTCGAAGTGACGCCCCCCTCAAGGCGAGGCAAAGGCGCACCGTGAACCCCACGGCGCCCTGATCGGGTAGGGGAAGGCATGAACGTTCTCGGCCGTCTGGCGCTTCTCTTCGTGATCGTACCGATCATCGAGCTCGTCCTGCTGATCCAGTTGGGTCAGGTGGTCGGGCTCCTGCCGACGCTCGCCCTCGTTGTGTTCACGGGTGTCACGGGCGCGTGGTTGGCCCGGGCAGAGGGTGTGCGGGTCCTCTTCCAATTCCAGCGAGAGCTGGCGACCGGCAAGCTTCCCGGGCAGGCCATGCTGGATGGAATCTCCGTCCTGGTCGGCGGTGCGTTTCTGCTCACGCCTGGCGTGCTCACCGACGTAGCCGGCTTCTCACTGCTCGTTCCGTTCACCCGGCGCTGGCTTCAGCGTCGCGTCCGGGCGCGGCTCGAAAACCAGATCAAGGATGGCTCGGTGCGTGTCGTGACGATGGGCATGGACGGCTTGGCGGGCGGGGGCGGCTTCGGCGGCGTCGGCGGGTTCGGGATGTCGCCGGGTGATTCTTCGGGCGTATCATCCACGCCCGACGGCATGGACCCTTCCAAGGGGATCGTCATCGAGCAGGAGAACGCGGGTGACGGATAGCCTCGCACGACCCCCCAAGTGGTTTTGGTGGGTCAGCGGGTTTGGTCTCGTCTGGAACCTGATCGGTGTGGCCGCCTTCGTGGCCCAGATGACGATGGATCTGGCATCACTGCCGGAGGCCGAGCGCCTCTTCTTCGAGTCGACGCCGCTGTGGGCTACCGCCGCGTTCGGTATCGCGGTCGCGAGTGGTGTCCTCGGATGTGTCGCGCTCCTGCTCCGGAAGAGCTGGGCGGTCCCGATGCTCGTCCTGTGTATCGGAGGAATCAGCGTACAGATCTTCCACTCCCTCGCGATGACGAACAGCATCGAGATCTTCGGGGTGGCCGGGTTGGCTCAACCGATCGCGGTCTTCGTCGTCGCCGTGCTCCTGACGTGGTTCGCGCGCGTTTCGGAGCAGCGCGGCTGGATGCAGGCCGGGGCGTAGTCCGTCACTGGAATCGCAGTCGGGTGATCGTGCCGACAGGGTCTCCCGACGAGTTACGTCCCGCTACCGCGTAGATGAAGCCGCCCACCGAGACCGCGCCGATCTCTGCACGTGCGTTCGGTAGGCTTGGCCCCGTGGTCCACCCTTGTCCGCTACGAAAGCACTCGGTGCTGGCGAAGATCGTCGAACCCGAGCGGCCTCCGACGACACAGAACCGGGTGTCGAGGACTGCTGCCCCGTGGGCTTCACGCGCTGTGGACATATCAGGCAGGAGTCTCAGCCACATGGAAGCGCCCGGTGTGAGCGAGATGAGGTGATCCGTCACGGCTGAGCCGTTCAGCTCTCCGCCCGCAGCGAGGACGTCCCCCGCCAGCGTCGACCCGGCCCAGTTGATTCGTTCGCTGGGCAGGGAGGGAAGGGTGTCCCACTGCTCCGTTCCGAGGTCGAAGATGTGAGCGTTGCTCGACCGATTACTCGGACCGTCGATACCACCCATGACGTAGAGGTCCGTATCCGTAGCGGCGATCGCTGCCCCTGCGAGGGGAGCACCCACGTTGGGTCCCTGTCGCCACTGGTCTAGGCTCGGGTCATAGATCCAGTACTCGTTCGTCGCGGCGACCGAGTTCGTGACGCCGCCGACGAGGTGGATCTCACCATCGACGCCGACCGCCGAGGCCCAGTCGACCTCGTACGGGAGCGATGCACCCGCGCTCCACGTGTGATCGGAGGGGTCGAAGATCTGCAACGAGTCGGTTCGGGCGCCGAGACCGGTCGTGCCGCCGAAGACGAAGATCCGCGTTCCGTCGGTGGCCACGGCCGCCGCACGAACAGCGAGCGGCATGTCGGGCAGCCCCTGCCAGGCGTCGAACGGAGCTGCCTCGGCCTCGAAGCTCACCTGGGCCAAGCCCGGGATGGCTGCGGCGAGGACGTGGTCGAAACCTGCGATCGGTCCCAGCGTCCACTCGGCCGATGTGACTCCGTCCGAATCCGTCGTCGTCGTACTCGAAGACACGGACCCATTTCCAGCCAACACGGTCCACGAGGTGGAGGCCCCGGGGACGACATTCGAGTACTGGTCGCGAAGCCGGACGACCACGGAGTCCTCGAGGGGGCCGCCGGTCGGGCCGAGCTGGTCGTCACCCGAGACGACTTCGATCGCGACTGCCGGGCCCGCCTCTGCGGTCGCGGAGAAGCTCACGGCCGCCGGGTCGATCGAGGCATCGAGGGTCTGCCCAGGCCCCGCTGTCGTGCCCAGGGTCCACTCCGCGTACGCCATCCCGTCTGTCTCACTCGTGGCCGAGTCCGGCGAGACGGAGCCACCCCCGGCGTCCACGGACCAGCGCACGACCACGCCCCCGACGGGGTTGCCGAACGCATCCGTGACGCGGACCCCGACGGAGTCGGACAGAGGGAGGCCGACCTCCCCAGATTGCGCATCGCCCGCGGTGACTTCCAAGAGAGCAGCGGGCCCGGGCTCGGCCGTAGCCGTGAACATGGCGGTGATCGAGTCGAACGATGCCTGGAGCTGGTGCCCTGTGCCCGCCGTGTCCCCGACGGTCCATTCGGCGAGCGCGAGACCGTCGATGTCGCTCGTCGATGTGTTCGGAGACACCGAGCCCGATCCGTCGGTCACCGTCCACGCCACGGTCACCCCTTCGACGGGGTTGCCGAAGGCGTCCGAGACTCGAACTGCTACCGAGTCGGCGAGGGCTTGGCTCACGACGCCCGTTTGAGCGTCCCCGTCCACGACGTCCAAGTTCGCCGCGGCCGAGGGTTGGGCTGTCGCGTCGAACGCGACCTCGAGACCGTCTACCGAGGCGAGCGCTTGGTGGGTCGAGTCCACAGCTCCGCCGAGGGACCACTCGGCTGCGGCGAGGCCCATCGTGTTCGTAGCCGAGGAGTCGGGTGACACGGCGCCGCCTCCGAGCGACGACCAGGCCACGAATCGTCCCATGATCGGATTGCCGAATGCGTCGACCACGGCAACCACGATCGAATCGGCGAGCGCCTCCCCGACCTGCCCCGTCTGAGCGTCGCCACTGGACACCCGTAGCGAGTCGATCGCTCCCGCTTCCGCGACCGCCGTGAAGTCGACGGTCAGTCCAGCGACCGTCGCTCGAACGGACTGCGGGGACCCGGCGACGACGCCCAGCGTCCACGTCGTCGATGCGACACCGGCCGCATTCGTCTCGGAGCTCTCGTCGGAAACGGTGCCCGCGCCCTCCGTGACCGACCAGGCCACGTCGACGCCACCGAGCCCCGAGCCGCTCGAGCCCGTCACCGTTACCTGGAGGGCCGCGGCCAGGGCCGACCCTGCTGCCGCCGACTGTCCGTCACCTGCGCTTGCAGCCAGCGCGGAGGGTGTCTCCTCCACATCCGGCGGTGGGGTCGCTTCGGAACACGCGACGAGGGTGACCACGATGGCGAGGAGCGAGGGGCGCCAAGCGGAGGATCTTCCGGTCATTCGTGGTCTCCGATGCTCGACTCGAAGGCCGAGATCATAGACTCGGCCGTGGGAGGCAGAGCGGGGTTCATGGGCAGGGGATATTCGGTCGCGGCGAACGTGCGTGCTGCTGCCTCGTAGTCGTACGTCGTGCGCCGTAGCTCGATTCCCGTACTCGACAGGATGGCCCAGTAGGCACCAGGTGGTCCGAAGGGCATGCCGACCGATCCGGCGTTCACGACGCGGAGGGCCTCCACGGTTCGGTCGAACTGCATGTGTGTGTGCCCGCAGACGACGAGCGAGGCATGCACGCCCTCGAAGAGGTTCGCGATTCGGGTCTCGGGTGTGTGCTCGAGGAAGAGGGTGTTGTCATCACCCGGGGCCGCATGGCAGAAGAGCACCTCGCCGAACTCCGCGACGTCGAGCGAAACCGTGGGTGGCCACAGGTCGATCGCCTCCACGGCGGAGCCGGCGTCATTCGCGCACCACTGGATCGTTTCCTTGAACGCGTTCGGTACGCGTGCAATGGGGCCGCCGCGAAACGCCTCCAGCGTGTCGCGGTCCCCATTTCCGCGAAGCCAATACACGGGCGCGGCCAGACCAGTCAGTAGCTCCAGGCACCGCGGCCCCATTGGGCCAGGGAAGACATCCCCGCCGACCACCACGCCATCTACCTCCAGGGCCCGCACTTCGTCCAGCACCGCGGCCAAGGCCGGTGCGTTCCCGTGGATGTCGTAGAGCGCTGCCACCCGTTCCAAGCCCCTCACCTCCTCGATCGAAAAACCCGCAGCGAAGCAGCAGGCCGAACCCGCACAGTACGCCGACATGGCGACGCTGACGAGACGTGGGTGGGATTCGACGACGGGTTACCTTCAACTCCATGAACCACGACATCTCCTTTCTAGAACGCCTCCTCGATGCGCCGGGGCCGTCCGGGTTCGAAGCCCGGGCTGCACGTGTGTGGCGGGCCGAGGCCGAGACGTTTGCCGCCGACGTCGACGTCGACGTGACGGGGAATTCCTTCGCGACGGTGAACGGAGACGGCGCGCCCCGCGTGATGCTCGCCGGCCACATCGACGAAATCGGCTTGCAGGTCACGCACATCGATGAGGACGGCTTCCTGTACGTCGATGAAATCGGTGGATGGGACCCCCAAGTGTTGGTGGGACAGAGAGTCACCGTGATGGCCAAGACCGGAGACGTCCCCGGCGTCATCGGGAAGAAAGCGATCCACCTCCTCGAGCCGGATGAGCGGTCGAAGGCATCGAAGACGAAGCAGCTCTGGGTGGACGTGGGTGCGAAGGACCGGGACGAGGCCGCGGCGTTGGGCATCCGGGTCGGCGACCCGATGGTGCTGGCTCAGGGCTTGGTTCGGCTCGCGGGCGACCGAATCGCGAGCCGCGCGATCGACGATCGTATCGGCGCCTTCGTCGTCCTGGAGGCCATCCGGATGCTCTCGGAAGACACGGAGGGTTTGGCGGCGAGCGCGACGGCCGTCGCGACGGTGCAGGAGGAGATCGGGTACCTGGGGGGAGGGGCGCGCACGAGTGCGTACTCCGTGGAGCCCGACGTGGCGATCGTCGTGGACGTGACGTTCAGCACCGACGTACCGGACATCAGCAAGAAGGAACTGGGAGAGCACAACATCGGCGGTGGTCCGGTGCTGACCCGAGGCTCCGCTTCGCACGACGGCGTGTTCGAGATGTTGGCTGCGGTGGCCGAAGAGGAAGGGCTTCCGTACACGATCCAGGCCGCTCCCAAGGCCACCCGAACGGATGCGGACGGCATTCACCTGACGCGCCACGGTGTGCCGACGGGGCTCATCTCGGTCCCGAACCGCTACATGCATTCGCCGAACGAAGTCGTGAGCATCGAGGACCTGTTCAACACCTCGCGCCTCATCGCGGCCTTCATCCGCCGGCTCGACTCGAAGACCGACTTCACACCGCGCTAGATCGCGAGGCTCCGCGCGCGTTGACGGTGCCCGAAGCCTCTTCTACCCTTCGGTCCCCGATCGGTCGGGACCGCGGATGACTCTCGCTCGGAGAGGCGCCGTCCGAATCGAGGCCAGCCGCTTCGCGGCGCTGCACGACGTCGACCCCGGGACCGCGCCGAGGGAGGCGAACCCCCGAAGGGAAGTCTACGAATGGTGGATGGCGGAAGCCTGATCAAAGAGCTGCAGGAGATGAGGGACGACGGACACCTGTCCGACGCACTCCTGCGTAAAGCAGTTCGCTCGATCTCCGGAGAGGAGCGCTTCGACTGGGTCGGCGTGTACCTCCTGCGGGATGATGAGCTGTGGCTCCACAACTACGTGGGAGAGCCCACGGAGCACGCCAAGATTCCGGTCGGTACCGGTGTGTGCGGTCGTGCTGTCGCGGAGCGCACCAACCTGAACATCCCGGACGTGAGCGCTGAGGAGAACTACCTGGCGTGCTCGCCCGACGTGCAGTCCGAGCTCGTTGTTCTGATTCGAGCCGGCGAGGACATCTTCGGTCAGATCGACATCGACTCGGAGACGAAGGGAGCGTTCAACGAGGACGACGAGATCGCGCTGATCGGTGTCGCCGACAAGTTGGCGGAACAACTCGCGGCGGAGCGTCGGGAGGCGTCCTGACCTCAAGCACACGGTTTCTCAACGCCGGCAACGCAGGTCCGTTCACGCTTGACGGGACACGGACCTGGATCCTCGGTGAGGAGGACGTGGTCGTGATCGATCCGGGCCCGGACGTGCCAAAGCACGTCCGGGCTCTGTCCGTCATGGTATCCGAGGCCCGGATGGTCACCGTGGCACTCACGCACGGCCACCCGGACCACGCTGCCGCTGCGCCGGCGTTCGCTGAGATGGTCGGAGCCCGTGTGGTGGGTCCCGAGGGAGTCGTCGATGGAGACGGGATCGTGCGAGACGGCGATCGATTGACGTGCGACGCGGGTGAGCTGGTAGTCGTCCACACACCGGGCCACACGCCCGAACACGTCTGCTACCATCGTCGGCAGGACGGAGCCCTTTTCGTTGGCGATCTCTTCCTAGGTGAGGGCGACACGACGTGGGTCGCCGAATACCCGGGCTGCGTGGCCGACTATCTCCGGTCTTTGGACGTGGTGCGCGCCCTCCACCCCGGTACCCTCTTCCCGGCGCACGGACCTCCTCTAGAGGACGCCCGGGACGCGATCGACCGGTTCGAGCGCCACCGCATGTCGCGAATCGAACAGGTCCGTTCTGCGCTGGACGCCGACCCGGACGGCACGCTCGAGTCTTTAGTCGATCGGGTGTACGGCGAAGATCTGCCGGCGGGTGTTCGGGGAGCCGCGGCGATGTCTCTCGGAGCGCTGGTTGAATACGTGCGCGAATCGGAGGGGTAGGCGGGCCGTGTTGCCCCCGTCGTTCGCCACGGAGTATCGTCCGGAATGAGCCGCCCCCTGGACGCGGAACTGGTCGCTCGCCTCCGGCACGTCGTCGGTTCCCGATACGTCATTACCGAGTCGGATCGTCTCGTCGCCTACGAGTCCGACGGCCTCACCGCGTACCGTGTGTCGCCCCGGGCCGTCGTCTTGCCGGCGTCGACCGAAGAGGTCGCTCAGGTGGTTCGGATCCTCCACGACGAGGGGATCGAGATTATTCCGCGTGGCGCCGGGACGGGTCTGTCCGGGGGAGCGCTTCCCACGCCGGACGGGGTGATCGTGGGGACGGCTCGGATGAATCGGGTCCTCGCCATCGACGAGGAGAATCGACTGGCTAGAGTACAGCCGGGCCTCGTGAATGCCCGTCTCACGGAAGCCACTCAGCCGCTGGGTCTGTACTACGCCCCCGATCCATCGTCCCAATCGGCGTGCACCCTCGGCGGGAACGTCGCGGAGAACTCGGGTGGCCCGCATTGCCTCAAGTACGGCGTGACATCTCGCTACGTGACGGGCCTTACCGTGGTGCTCTCAGATGGCGAGACGATCACGCTGGGAGGCGCGGGCCGAGAGGCGGCGGCCGTGCCGGACGTCCTGGGTTTGTTCGTCGGTTCGGAGGGGTGCTTCGGGATTGCCACGGAGATCGAGGTGAGATTGCTCCCCGTCGCGGAGGGAATCCGGACTCTGCTGGGCATCTTCGACACGATGGAGCAGGCCGGCCGCGCCGTCACCGCGATCATCGGATCCGGCCTGATGCCCGCGGCGGTCGAGATCGTCGATCGAGCGACCATCCAGGCGGTCGAAGCCTCTGTCTTCGCGGCCGGATACCCGACCGATGCGGGAGCGGCCCTCGTGATCGAGTTCGATGGCACCGAGGAAGGACTGGATGAGGAGGCTGCCGCGGCGGAGGCCTGTTGCCACGTCGAGGGAGCGAGAGAGGTCCGTCGTGCCACCACGGAGAGCGAGCGACTCGGCCTATGGAAGGGTCGAAAGAAGGCGTTCGGTGCGATGGGGCGAATCGCACCCGACCTCCTGGTGCAAGACGCCACGGTCCCGCGCACTCGCCTTCCCGAAGTTTTGGCCCGCATCACGGAGATCGGTGAGGAGTACGGGCTGAACATCGCCAACGTCTTTCACGCCGGGGACGGGAACCTCCACCCGAACATCCTCTTCGACCGCCACGACCACGACGAGGTCGCGCGCGTCGAGGCCGCGTCGAAGGCGATCATGCAGCTGTGCGTCGACGTCGGAGGAACGATCACCGGTGAACACGGCGTCGGCATCGACAAGAAGGCGTACATGAGTCTGGTCCACGACGAGACCGAACTCGACGTGCTTCGTTCGGTGCGCCGAGCCTTCGACCCCAGTCAGCTCTACAACCCCGGGAAAGTGGTGCCGGAGCCGGAGGGGGTCGCATGAACCCCCCGGCGACGCTCAGTCAGGCGGTTTCCTCTGCTGCACTAGACGAATCCGTCCTTCTGGATTGGAGCCAGACGGGCTGTGAGCCGATGGCGGTCGTCTCCCCGTCGGACACCGAGGAATGCGCGCAGCTGATGGCGTGGGCTTCGACGGAGGGTGTGGGTGTGTTGCCGGTCGGGGCGGGCTCGCTCCTCCAATCGGTCGACGCGGAGAGGTCCTGGGTCGCGCTGTCGACGCACCGTCTTCGCGCGATTCACGCCTACGAAGCAGCCGACCTCACCCTCACGGCGGGCGCGGGCGCCTCGATGCACGTCATCGATGCGGCGCTACGAGAGAACCAACAGTGGGCACCGTTCGACTCCCCACGCATCGCGAAGGGCACTCTCGGAGGCCTTGTCTCCGTCGGGTGGTCCGGGCCCCTCTGGAGCGGTTACGGGGAGCTTCGGAACCACGTGCTCGGGGCCACCCTCGTCACCGGCGATGGTCGGGTCTTGTCCCTGGGTGGACGGGTCGTGAAAAACGTCGCGGGCTTCGATGCGCTCAAACTGACGGTGGGGGGGCGCGGCGCCTTCGGCGTCATCACCTCGGTCTGTGTCCGAGCGTTCCCCGAACCCGCCGTCGACCGCCTGCTCGTGCTCGCGGCGTCGACGATCGGGGAGCTGGCGGGCGCGGCCCAGAAGGCGGCGACCGCTCCGATCGTGCCGGCGTCCCTAGCCTTGGTGGATCAGCTTCCGGGCAGTGACACGGCGGGTATGGTCGTCCGGCTCCACGGCGCGAAGTCGACCGTCGATGCGGATCAGCGGTCGTTGGAAGCGCACCTCTCGGTGCCGTTGGCCGAGGTGCCCTGGAGCGGGGACTTTCTCGCGTCCGTCGCCGATCGCGGCTGTGATTCGACCGTCGTTGTACGAGTGTCGACTCTGCCCTCCCGGCTCCCCGGGTTGTGCTCGATGTTGGAGGGTCAGTCGATCTCGGGCCTCCTCCTGGATGCGTACGGTGCCCGAGGGCGTATCGCGTTCGAGTCGGATGAAGCCGCGGTGGCCGCCGACCTCGGCCGAGTGGTCACCGAACTCGGTGGAGCGCTCTCGATCGAACGTGCGCCGAGCGATTCGCCGGTGTGGGCGTTGGAGTCCCGGGGCTCCGCTGGCGAGCGGATGCTCGCGGATCGACTCCATCGAGTCTTCGACCCCGCGGAGGTGATGTGGCCGACACACTCGTGACAGGCCCACTCAGCGAGGCTCTCGAGGCCCAGAAGGAACGGCTCCTCCCGTGCGTGCATTGCGGGTTCTGTCTCCCGGCCTGCCCGACATACAACCGACTCGGCGACGAGAACGACTCGCCCCGAGGCCGGCTTCACCTGATGAAGGCCGTCGTCGAGGGGAGACTGGACGCCGACTCCGACGCCTTCCAGCTCCACATCGACCGCTGCCTCGGCTGTCGCGCGTGTGAGCCCGTGTGCCCGTCAGGAGTCGAGTACGGCACTCTCCTGGAGCTGGCCCGCGAGACAGCCGGTGAGGCGAGGCCGCGTTCCCGGCTGACCCGCGCGCTCTTGTTCACGATGGCTCGGCGCCCGGTGCGGGCGGTGGTCTTCCTCGGAGGTCGGGTGCTTCGAGCGACCGGTCTCGCCCGTCTGCTCATGGGCGTCATGCCGGCGTCCGGGCTCGGTGGGCAGTTGAAGCAAGCGCTGGCGATGCTGATCGCGTCCGAAGTCGGTCGTCCACCGCCCGGACCGTCCTCCCGGGGGAGCAGAGGTCTCGCGGAGTCGACGATTCGGGACGTTCGGGTGGCGATGTTGACCGGCTGCGTTCAAGCGGGGCTGTATGGCCGGATCAACGGCGCGACCGAGAGGACTCTAGGGGCGAACGGGTACGCACTGGTGTCCATGGATGGACAGAACTGCTGTGGCGCGCTGCATGCGCACGCGGGAGACCTCGATGGCGCGCGATCGTTGGCTCGCCAGAACATCGAAGCCTTCGAGCGTTCGGGCGCGTCGGCCGTTGCGGTCAATGCCGCCGGGTGCGGAGCCAGCATGAAGGACTACGGAACACTCTTCGAGGGCGATCCCGAGTGGAGTGAGAGGGCCCGGCTCTTTGCAGCCGCTGTATCCGACGTCTCCGAGCTGCTCGTGGCGGCCGGGCCGAGGCGAGGCGCTGCTGTCGACGTGAGCATAGCGTACGACCACCCGTGTCACCTCGTACACGCCCAAGGGGTGCGACAGCCGCCCCTCGACGTCTTGGACGCAGTGCCCGGCGTCGACGTCCGGATCGTCCAGAACGCAGACGAGTGCTGCGGTGGCGCGGGGATCTACGCGATGACACACCCTGAGCTCGGCGGCGAGATCGGTCGCGACAAGGTCGAGGCCGTGCGGGCGACCGGCGCACAACTGGCGTGCACGCCGAACGCCGGGTGCATGATGCAGATCGGCGCCGGACTCCGCCTGACCGGAGACGATACTGGGACCGTGCACCCGGTCGAGCTTCTCGACGAGAGCTACAAGAGAGCGGGCTACTACCGATGAGCATCGCGCACGACCCGACTCGGGCCGACGAAGAGGCGCTCGAGACGCTGGAGTGGATGCACGGACGCCGCGACGAGTTCACCGATTTCGTTCGTGAGCTGTGCGCTGTGGAGTCGCCGACGGACAATCCGGAGTCGCAGCGAGACGTCCATGCGATCCTGGAGCCGGCGTTCCGAGAGCTCGGCTACGAGGTGCGTAGAGTTCCAGGGCGTATCAGTGGCGACCACTTCTACGCAGTGCCTAAAGGCCGCCCCTCCGGGCGCCCGGTGCAGATGCTGGTGGGTCACACGGACACCGTCTGGCCGATGGGCACCCTCCATCGCATGCCGTTGACGGTAGAAGGCGACACGCTGTCTGGACCGGGCACCTTGGACATGAAGGGTGGCGTCACCCAGATCCTCTTCGCACTGCGAGCGTTGCGCGAGCTTGGCCGGACGCCTTCCGTCGATCCGATCGTCTTCGTGAACTCCGACGAAGAAACCGGCTCTCCGGACTCGGTGCGGCACGTGAAGCGTCTGGCTCGCTCGGCGAACAGGGCCTTCGTGTTGGAGCCGGCCCTCGGCGACGACGGCCTCATCAAGACCGCACGAAAGGGCGTCGGTCATTTCAGCGTCGTGGCGCATGGGCGGGCGTCGCACGCGGGCTTGGACCCGCTCTCTGGAGCAAGCGCGATCGTAGAGCTCGCCCACGTGATTCAGACGGTCACCGGTCTGACCGATCACGATCGAGGCACCACGCTGAACGTGGGGGTGGTGTCGGGTGGGACGCGTCCGAACGTGATCGCTGCGGAGGCGCGTTGCGCGATCGACGTCCGTGTCGAGTCGATCGCGGAAGGCGAGGCCATCGAACGAGCTATGGCCGCGCTGACTGCGCGAGACCCAGACGTCCGGTTGGAGATCGAGGGTGGGATCAAGGTCCCCCCTCTCGAGCGCACCGAACGGAACCAAGCACTGTGGTCGAAGGCTCGATCGATTGGCTCCGAGATGGGCTTCTCGCTCGATCACGCCCTGGCGGGCGGTGGTTCGGACGGCAACACGACGAGCCTGTTCACCGCGACGCTCGACGGACTCGGATGCGTTGGCGACGGCGCGCATGCGGACCACGAACACATCCGTCTGACACCGACCTTGGATCGGTGCGCCCTATTGGCTCACCTCCTCATGATGCCGGACCTGGCGTCGTGAGCGGATACACGATCCGCGCATTCGAGACGATTGAGGAGTTCAAGGAGTGTGTCGCGCTTCAGGAGGCGACGTGGGGCACTGGCTTCTCCGAGAGGGTGCCCTCCGCGATTCTCCGGGTAGGTCAGCTTCTCGGTGGAGTATCGTCCGGCGCCTATGATGCGAACGGCGAACTCGTAGGCTTTGTCTTCGGGCTCACAGGCGTACGTCATGGCGAGTTGGCCCATTGGTCGGACATGCTCGCCGTGCGGCCGACGATCCGTGATGCGGGACTCGGGCGCGCCCTGAAGGAATATCAACGCGAGCAGATGCTCGAGTCGGGTGTGAAGGTGATGTACTGGACCTTCGACCCGCTCCAGTCGCGTAATGCGCATCTGAACGTGACGCGGCTCGGCGCCGTCGTCCGCGAATACAACGAGAACATGTACGGCGACTCGGACTCGCCGCTCCATCGAGGGATCGGCACGGATCGCTTCGTCGCTCTTTGGCAGTTGGACTCGACTCGGGTCGCGGAGCGTTTGGCGGGCGCACCGGTGCCGTGGGCGGACGGTGCGGATGCGCCCTTCGCCCTGCGAGCAGTCGAGAACTCCGATGGCACGCTCGAGCCTGAAGTCCTCGGGTCGCTTCCGATCGCCGATCAGGTGCGGGTGCCGATCCCATCCGATGTCGGCCGGCTGATGGACGGTAGGCCTGACACCGCTCGTGAGTGGCGTACCGCGACGCGGCGCATCTTCCAGCACTATCTGGGAGCAGGATACGAGGTCCGTGAGTTCCAACGAGGAGAGACTTCGTCGGAATACCTACTCGCCAGGATCGCCTGATGGACCCCCAGCCCTCGAATGAACGCGTCGTCGTGATCGGTGCCGGCCCGATCGGACTGGAGGCTGCTCTGGCCCTGGCGGAATCGGGTCGCGAGTTCGTCCTCTTCGAAGCCGGCCCAGACGTGGGTGCGAACGTCACCTCGTGGGGGCACGTCGCCCTCTTCACGCCCTGGTCGATGAACGTGTCGCCTCGGGCCCGCCGGATGTGCGCAGCCCACGGCGTCGAGTTGCCGGCTGGAGGGGACTGCCCGACCGGTGACGACCTCGTGCGCGAAATGCTGAAGCCGATCGCCAGGCTCCCTGCGATTGCTCCCCACGTCGAGTGTGGGACTCGTGTCTTGAGCGTCGGGCGAGAAGGGCAGCTCAAGAACACGGAGATCGGGACCGGCGTTCGTTCCGAGACACCCCTTCGACTTCTCGTGGAAGCGAACGGCGAAGAACGCATCGAATACGCGACCACGGTGTTGGACTGCACGGGCACGTGGGACCATCCCAACGCGTTGGGGGCGTCGGGCATTCCAGCGCCCGGCGAGCGCGCGGCCGAAGGTCGAATCGAGCGTGGCATACCGCGACTCGCGACCGGAGACGCTCTTCGAGAGGGCTGGTCAGGTGCGCATATTCTGCTAGTCGGAGCCGGTCACTCGGCACAGACTGCCGCGGGCCTCCTGGCCGACTTCATCACCGAGGTGCCGAGCTCGCGCGTGACGTGGCTCATGCGGAATCCGAATCCGGCCTTCGAGTCCGACCCCGACGATCCGCTTCCCGCACGCCGGGCGCTGGTCGAACGGGCTGCTGCGCTCGCGGCGGGCGGCGGCCCCGTCCACGTCCGATCCGGCGTTGCGGTGGAAGGACTCGCCAGGTCCGCTGACGGTTTGACGGTCCACCTCACGGGAGGTGAGTCGCTCGACGTGGATGCGATCGTGTCACTCACGGGATCCGTCGGAGACGCGTCCCTCTATCGCCAGCTCCAGGTCCACGAGTGCTACGCGACGAGTGGCCCGATGAAGCTGGCGGCGGCGCTCCTTTCCGGAGGATCTGCAGACTGCCTCGAGCAGGAAGCACTCGGGGCGGAGACGCTGAAGAATCCGGAGCCGAACTTCTACATTCTGGGCAGCAAGTCGTACGGCCGCACGAACACGTTCTTGCTCCGCGTGGGATGGGAGCAGGTCGACGAAGTCCTCACTCTTCTACCCGTCACATCATGAAAATCGAGCGCGCCACGCTCCGGGAGTTTCCGCTCAGTCTGAAGGAGTACTTCGAGATCAGCAGCGGGGGCATGCAAGAGAAGCGAATCCTCCTGCTGACCCTGGAAGGCGAAGGCGTGGAAGGGTGGAGCGAGTGCGTGGCGGAGCGTCAGCCGGCGTACTCGTACGAAACGACGGACACGGCTTGGCACATCCTGACGGACTACCTGCTGCCAGGGATCGTGGGGAAAGACTTCGATGATCCCGACCGAGTACTCGATCCCGTGAGCTGGGTCCGGGGTCACGGTATGGCCAAGGCGGCCGTCGAAATGGCGAGCTGGGACATGCTTGCTCGCGCAGATGGCGTGTCGTTGTCGAAGAAGCTGGGTGGCGTGCGTACCGAGGTGCCCGTCGGGGTCAGTGTGGGCTTGAAGCCGACCGATGAGGCTCTTCATGAGCAGGTCGCGGGCTTCATCGAGGACGGCTACGCGCGCGTGAAGATCAAGATCAAGCCGGGCAGGGACGTCGAGATGCTCGCTGGACTGCGCGACGCGTTTCCCGATACCTCGTTCATGGCGGACGCGAACTCTGCGTACACGCTCGACGACATCGATCGCCTGAGAGAGTTGGACACGCTGGACCTGATGATGATGGAGCAGCCGCTCCGATACGACGACATCCATCACCATGCGACTCTGCAGGCCGCCATCGAGACGCCGGTTTGTCTGGACGAGTCCATCAAGAAGGACGCGGATGCCGAGCTCGCGCTCCACCTCGAGGCGTGCCGCATCATCAACATCAAGCCGGGCCGGGTGGGGGGGCTGTCCGAGAGTCGGCGGATTCACGATCGAATGCGTGCGGCGGGTCTTCCGGTCTGGTGCGGCGGGATGTTGGAGTCGGGGATCGGACGGGCCCACAACGTGGCGCTCGCCTCACTAGCTGGCTTCGAGCTCCCGGGTGACATCTCGGCGAGCAGTCGCTACTGGGCCCAGGACATCGTGTCCCCTGAGTTCGAGGTTGCGGACGGCGTGATGGCGGTGCCGACCGCTCCGGGGATCGGCGTCGAGATCGACACGGAGCGTATCGCGTCACTGACGACTCGAGTGGCGAGCTTCGACTAGCGGAGTCGCTCAAGCCGCGGGTCGGAGACAGGAGGCGCAGTAGCGCCACCGTGGCTCGAGCGTCGCGCCACAGGCGCACCGTCTGCCCCGAGCCCGACCGCACCAGGGGCACCCCGATGCCTCGAATGGCACGAGCCCGTCACACTGCGTGCACGCCGTCCCGTGAAGCGCCTCGCCGACAATCAGACTGGCCACCTCGTGAGGGGATGTCAGACCGGCCGCGATCGCGCGCCGGGCATCGGATGCGATCGTGCGCATCCCGGCAGCGGATGCCAAGCGACGAAGCGTCGATCCGGATTCGCCCCTGGCGAGCGCGTCTCGCAGCGGGTCGTTCATCGTGAGCACCTGGTACACACCCGTGCGGCCACGAAGTCCGGACGTGCAGCTGTCGCACCCGTGACCTCGGCACGTACGGCATGTCCTCCGCACCAGCCGCTGAGCCACGACACCCGCGAGCCCACCCGCGACGAGGTGGGAAGGCACACCCATCTGCAGGAGTCGGGTCATCGCGCCCGGCGCGTCGTTGGCGTGGATGGTCGAGAGAACGAGGTGGCCGGTGATGGCTGCGGCCATCGCGATCTCGGCGGTCTCGCGGTCCCGAATCTCACCGACCATGACGATGTCGGGATCCTGTCGGAGCA
>JBCCEZ010000039.1:0-43982 GCA_039030015.1 Gemmatimonadota bacterium
GGGGGGGGCCCCCCCGCTCCGCCCTACTCGAGGTTGAGCGCGTCCGAGGGGTCCCGTCGGGACGCCCGGAGTGCGGGCACGGCAGCCGCCGCCAACGCGAAGGCGACCATACCCGTGCCTACCGACACGAAGGTCAACGGATCGGAGACCTCGACGCCGAAGAGGAACGATTCGAGCACCCCGGTGGCCAGTCTCGCGAAGGCGATACCGGCGAGGAGACCAACTCCGGCCAGCTTGAGGCCGTCGCCCACAACGGTGCGGGCCACCGCACCCCCGGTCGCGCCGACGGCCCGACGGATCGCGATTTCCCTCGAGCGTTCTCCGACTGCGAAGGCGAGCACGCCGTAGATCCCGACCGCAGACAGGAGTGCCGCGACGGCGCTGAAGAGCGTCATCAGGAAGGCGGCGAATCGCGGAACCGCGGTCTGTTCGCGCCACGCGTCCTCGAGCGCACCCACGTCGAATGCAGGCAGGTCAGGATCCAGCTCGGCCACGACCGATCGCATCTGAGGGATCACGGCGTCGGCCGGAAGCGCCGTACGAACCGCGGCCTCCAAGCCGAGCGAAGGACGCTGGCGTAGGGAGAAGAAGACGTCCGGACTGTTGGCGTCCGCGAGCAGCGAGGTGGTGACGTCTCGGAACCGGATGTCCTCCACGACTCCGACGACTTCGACGGGCAGCGTACCATCCGGTCTGAGATACATCGTCTTGCCCACAGCGTTCTCACCGGGGAAGACGCGCCCCTCCATCGTCTCCGTGATCACGATCGCCGTCGGGCGCCCTTCGACATCGGACGCATCCAACGCTCGGCCTCGCAACACCTCGACCCCGAGGGTCTCGAAGAAGCCCGGAGATGCGGAGTGCCGGTGGTATCGGATGCGATCCTCCGGGCCGTCGCCTTGTCGGAAGATGTACGCACCCGAAGACCCGTTGCGGAAGGGGAGGTCGCTCGAGATCGACGTGGTGGTCACCCCGGGTATCGCAGAGAGGCGGCGCTCGAGTTCGGCCGTGAAGGCCAGGATCGACTCGTCGGTGTCGTACCGTGCGCGCGGAAGCTGGAGGCTCATGGCGGTCACTCCGGCCATCTCGGCGCCGGTGTCGACCAGAAGCTGGGCTCGGAAGCTCCGGGTCATGAGGCCGGCGCCCACGAGCAGGACGAGAGCCAATGCGACCTGAGTGACCACGAAGAAGTGCTGGGGCCGAAGCCGCTTCAGCCCTCCTCCGGAGGCCGATCGCGCTCCCTCCCTCAGTCGCGTCGCGATGTCGATTCGGGCGCTCGACGCGGCCGGGACCAACCCGACGAGCAGCCCCACCAGGGCCAAGACGAAGAGCGAGAAGACGAACGCGGTCACGCTCAGGGTCGCGTCGACATATCCGGGGAGGACGCCGGCCGGAATCAGCGGCGTCAGGTATTGGAGGGCCAGCCACGCGACGGCGAGCCCGGTCACGGCACCAAAGAAGGCCAACGTGAAGCTCTCGACCATGAGCTGACCGGCGATGCGTGAGCCGGCCGCCCCCAGGGCTCGGCGAAGCACGAGTTCACGAGTCCGCGCGTGCGACCGGACGAGGAAGAGGTTGGCGACGTTGGCGGCCGCGATCAGGAGCAAAACAGCCCCCGCGCCGAAGAGCACCCACAAGAGCTGCCCCGTCGTCCCCAAGTAGCCCTGGCGGAACTCCTGCAGTTGGGCGAATCGATCCTCGTGGGCGCGCGGGTATCGCTCCTGCAAGGCGAGCGACACCGCGTCGAGCTCTTCTTGGGCTGCGTCCGGGGCCACCTCGCCGCCGAGTCGACCCACGACGGTGAGGAAGCGGCTCCCGCGCGACTCGACGATGTCCGCGCGAGCCACCAGGGCGATCATCGACTGCGGCGCCCACAGCTCGGTGGCCAACGTCACGCCACCGAAGTCGGCGGGCATCACGCCAATGACGGTGACGCGTTGGTCGTTCACCCACAGATCCCGTCCGACCGCGCCCGGGTCCCGATCGAACCGACGCTCGAAGAAGGCGTCGGAGATCACGACCACCGGACGGGGCCCCGAGATGTCGTACTCGTCGGGTTGGAAGAGGCGTCCGAGTGCCGGCTGGGCACCGAGCACATCGAAGTACTGCTCCGTGACGAGCTCCGCCGTGATCCGCTCCGCACTCCCCTCCCCGCCCTCTCCCGAAATGGCGGCCGAGAAGCCGCGCAGAGCGGCCATCTGTGGGACGGTCGTCGAGCTACTCTCCCAGTCCCTGAATTCCGGGTAGGAGGCGCCCCGAACCGCCAGCTCCCCGTCCCGATCGTGCACACCGTTCACGAAGACGAGCTGCTCGTGATCTTCGAACGGGAGTGCCTGCAACAGCGCCGCATCCACGACGCTGAAGATCGCGGTGTTCCCGCCGACGGCGAGCGCCAGGGTCACGACCGCGACCAGAGAAAAGCCAGGGCTTCGCCACAGTGTGCGAGCCGCGAACGCTACGTCTTGCCTCATCGCCTGCATCGTCATCGTCCTCCCCTCCCTCATTCGTCGTCGACCCGCTTCCTTGCGCAGCTCCTCGGCAACCCGATCCCGCGCCCCGAATCGCTCCTCTGCCTCACGCCTCGCCTCTCCCGGAGACAAGCCCTCGTCGGTCTCGAGCTCCTGGGCGCGAAGTTCGAGGTACAACTCGATCTCTTCGCGAATGTCCTCGTCGGTGTCGGCCCGAACCTGACCGGGCCGAAGAGAACGCGTGAACGGCCAGCGACTCATCGACTTCGCCTCAGCCGCCCTTCGGGCCGAGGATCGCCTGGACCGCACCGGAGAAGGCCGTCCAACGCTCGGACTCGAGCTCCAGGTGTGACCGCCCCTCGTCCGTGACGCGATAGAACTTGGCCCGTCGGCCCGTGTCCGTCTTGCCCCACTCGGCCTCGAGTAGACCCCTCCCCTCGAGCCGGTGGAGGGCCGGATAGAGGGCCCCCTCCTCGACCGTCAGAATCCCGGCCGACCCTTCCCGAATCCTGCGCCCGATGGCGTAGCCGTGGAGTGGGTCGCCCTGCAGGGTCCGCAGAATCAGAAGGTCGAGGGTGCCCGTGAAGAGATCACTGCCACTCATCGAGATGCGCTCCGTTCAGGGATACCTCAGCCTGCTACGCCTTGCTGAACTAGGTATGGGGGTAGACACCTAGCTGGTCAAGGGGTCGGGATCGTCGCGCGGGAGTACGTAGGTCTGCCGAACACGGACCGCCCCGTCATATTCCGGCATGGTCCCCTACCGCAGTCGCGCTCTTCTCCAACTGCTCGCCGCCGGCGCCGCGAGCACGCTCTCCGTGGTTCCAGCGGTCGCACAGTATCCGGAGATCTTCGATCGAGCCGACGGACTTTCGCACAACACCGTCTTCTCGATCGCCGAGGACGAACGCGGCTTCCTCTGGGCAGGTACAGCGGATGGGCTGAACCGCTTCGACGGGCTGACCTTCGACGTCTTCCGCCACGAACCACAGGACTCGACGTCTCTATCCAACAATACGGTCCGAAGGATCTTCGAAGACTCGTCAGGCCGGTTGTGGATCCGGACCGGTGCCGGGCTCAACCGTCTCGATCGGAGCTCGGATTCGTTCGTGCGCTACCCCATCGTCGCGCAAGAGATGGCCGAGTCACCCGACGGAACGTTCTGGGTCGCGGCCCTCGACGGACTGTATCGGTACGACTCGAGTGCCGACCGGTTCGATTCGGTCGAGGTGTGGCCGCGCACTTGGGCGGCCGAGCGTGAGGAATCCGGCCTGATCCTATCCGGCCTCGCGGCCGACTCCCTTGGGACGCTGTGGGTCCTTCGGTCCGACGGCGCGCTGTATCGACGCCCTCCGAGCGGCCCTCTCACCGAGGCGCTCGACGTAGAGCGCCGACTGTCTCACTTCGTTCATCAGATCGGCCACGACGCCGTCCTCCTGGGGCACGCTCAGGGGTTCGACACACTCAGACTCGGGACCTCTACCTCCCCACTCGCGCCGCCGGCCGAAGCGCTCGGCCACGTATTGAGCGCGTGGGCGCATTCGAACGGCTCCCTTCTCGTCGGGGCGTCGGGCTTGTTCCGGTTCACGCCCGGAAGCCCGCGGGAAACCCTCTGGCTCGACGAGACAGGGGGATTGAGCGCCGTGTGGGCGCTCCACGAGGACCGGTTCGGGTCGACGTGGGCCGGCACGGTCCACGGCCTACTGCGCATTCCAGATCGGCCGCAACCCTCCCGCACGGTCGCGGTCGAATCCAGCAGCGGTGAGCGGATCGGGCTGATCATGTCGGTCGAGCCGAAGGGAGATGGTGGGCTCTGGCTCGGCACTCTGGGGACGGGCCTCTGGCGTACACGAGACGACGGGGCCGATGCCCACCGAATTCCGGGCGCCCCCGCCGACGTTTGGGCGGTGCACGAGGCGGCGGGCGACCGCGTCTGGGTCGGAGCGGGGACAGGGCTCTACCGAGTCGTCGACGGAGCTGAAGCTCGCCAGGAGCGCCCCGCGGCGGGCGATACTCCGTGGGGCACGCCGATCTTTGCCCTCGCGAGCGACACTCTCGGTACGCTATGGGTCGGTTCAGCGACCGGGCTCGCATGGTACGATCCTACGACCGGAGCAGCGGCATCTCTCGACCGTGTTGCGGACGACCAACCAGGTCCCGTCCGGGTCGAGTCCTTCACGACCGACGAACGGGGTCACATCTGGGCGGCCACGTCGGGATCGGACCTCTATCGTATTCGGCCCGAGGATCGCTCGGTCGAGCGCTTCCGGACCGGTGACGTGGACGCCTTCTTCGAGAGCGAAGGGTTGTGGGCGGGAGCATTCGATCGAGCGGGTAGGCTATGGGTCGGCGGTGACCGCGGCCTGGCCCTCTTCGACCAGGCCGACCCATCGATGAGGCTCGTGGGTGCGGGCGACCGAGTCCCGCCCGGCCCCGTGTACGACATCGAGCCGGCCGAAGACGGGGCGTTCTGGGTCACCACGGCTCAGGGCCTGCTCCGCATTCCGGATCCCAGCGGCTTCCCCTCTACTCCATTGGCGCCACGGATGGTCGACGTCGAGAGAGACATGCCCGTCGAGTTCAATCGCCGAGCCGGCGCGCGAACACCCGAAGGCCTCTTTCTGTTTGGCGCCGACGGCGCGCTCGTCTTGGTCGATCCGTCGTCGTCGCCGTCGAGCCTCGGCCCTCCCGCAGTCGTCATCGAGCGTATCGATCGGATCCGATCCGACTCGGTCGTCTCACTTCACCCGCCCGACGGCGCGACCGTTCGGACCCCCACCGACGACGCCGGGCTCGAGGTGCACTTCACCGCGCCACTGATGGCCGGAGAAGAAGGACTCACGTACTCCGTGTTCATGGACGGTCTCGACCCCGGCTGGTATGACCCGGGTGCGTCCCACGCCCGGTACATGAACGTCCCCCCGGGCCACTACACGTTCCGAGTCGTCGCTACCAACGCGGACGGAGTACCCGCTCCTGTGGAGGCGACAGTGGCGATCGTCGTCCCCCCGCCGGTGTGGGCCACTCTCTGGTTTCGAGTCGTGGTCGGATCGGCGCTCTTCACCACACTGGTCTGGACGGTTCGCCGCATTTCAACGCGGCGCCTGAGGGCTCAGCTCCAGGCGATGGAGGTCGAACGCCGGGTGGCCGGTGAGCGAACCCGAATCTCGAGGGATCTTCACGACCACCTCGGAGCACACGTCTCGTCCCTCATCTCCGGCATCGAGCTGGCCAGACTGAGAGCGGACCGTGGGGACGAGAGCAGACTCCTCGAGACGCTCGACGAGGTCGATGTCGACGCTCGACGCACGCTCTCCGAGCTGCGCGAGACGGTGTGGTCTCTCCACGAAGACGCCATTTCCATCGACCGGTTCGCAGAGCGGGTCCAAGAAGACCTCGAGCGAAGGGGTCGGCTCACGACCATGCACCTCGCTCTGACCGCTCGACCCTCCATCGAGCGCGACCTCACTCCAGAAGAAGGGCTCCATCTCTTCCGGATCGTTCAGGAGGCCGTCACGAACGCCGTGCGTCACTCGGGCGGATCCGAGGTCTTCGTCGCCATCGAGGAGACTCGGACGGGAGTCTCCATCACCGTGTCCGACAACGGTGAGGCTGGCGAGAGGCCGCGCGAGGGACTGGGCTCAAGAGGCATGCACGAACGGGCCCTCGCGATCGGTGGCTCGGTCCGGATCGGCGCGAACGCCTCGGGCGGCACGTCCGTGACCGTGGAGCTCTGACTACCCGCCTCCGGGGATTGCCCCGCTTCGACCCCCGGCGCTAGGGTCCGCACGGCCTGACCTCTCTTTCCGGATCCGATGCCTGTTCGCGTAGCGCTGCTGGACGACAACGATCGATTCCGGAGCCAGCTGGTCGAGCGGCTCTCCTTCTTCGATGAGCTCGAAGTCGTATTCGAGGTCGCGGACGCCGAGGGCTTCATCCGTCGACTCGGCGAGGGCGACGGCCCCATCGACGTGGCCCTCCTGGACATCGAGCTCCCCACGAGCTCGGGTATCGAGGTCGCTCGGCGGATCGGTTCGGAATTTCCGGACACCGACGTCCTCATGCTTACCGTGTTCGAGGATACGGACACGGTCTTCGAAGCCGTTCGCGCCGGGGCGGTCGGCTACCTACTCAAGGACGCCGAAGCAAAGGACATCGTAGACGGCGTGCTCGATGTGCACGCTGGTGGCGCCCCTCTCTCTCGGACCGTGGCGAGACGGATCTTGACCACGATGCAGCAACCAGGGGAGTCCAAGCCGGAATCGCCCGAAGCGGAGACAGAGGTCGCAGGCAACGCCTTGTCGAGGCGCGAGCGCGAACTGCTGGAGAAGATCGTGGAAGGGCACACGGAGGCCGCGATTGCGGAGGCCCTGTTCATCAGCCCGCACACCGTGCGCACACACGTGAAGAACATCTACCGGAAGCTCCAGGTGAGTTCGCGTGCTGCCGCAGTCCGGATCACGCTCGAACGTAGACTTCTCGACGACTGACGGGTGCCTGCCGGGCCGCGACACCTGAAGCCGTCGGCCACGTGGAAATACCCGGAGTCGGGTATGGCCCCCGAGGGTCGCAACCGGCTCCGTTCTAGAGAGTGCTCCCCCCACCTCTAGGATGCCCGATGCCCGTCACGCGCACCCGTCGATTCTTCCGATCTCTCCCCGTCGCCCTGGCGATCGTCTTCGTTGCAGCGTGCGGGGAGGGCGTGGTCGATCCAGCCAACCAGCCCCCAACAGCAGCGGCGGGTTCGGATCAGACGGACGTACCTGTCGGCTCCGTCGTCGCGCTCGCGGGAAGCGGCACGGACCCGGAGGGTGCAGCCGTCTCGTACTCGTGGTCGCTCACGGACGGTGCGGGCGCGGACCGCTCTTCGCTCCTCTCCGACGGGTCCGGGGCATCATCCACCTTCACGCCTGACGAGACCGGGACGTGGACAGCCCTCCTCACGGTGAGCGACGGATCCCTTCAGGCGACCGACGACGTGACCATCGACGTGGTCGACGTCGGTCCCGTCCTGCCGAACGATGGCGCCCCTGTCCTGACTCAGGCCCTTCCGGACAGCAGCGTCCTCGTGATGCTCACCGCCGAAGACCCCGCTGGGAACCCACTGACCTTCGAGATCGTGACCGGTCCGGAAAACGGGACACTCGGATCGATCGAAAGCGTCGCGCCCCAGTTGGCCCGTGCGACGGACGGACCGTTTCCGAACTCACTCACCACGAACGCTGCGGTGCGCTACACACCGAACTCGGGCTTCTCCGGGGCGGATCGGTTCACCTACCGAGCCAGCAACGACAACGTCAGCACGCCCATCGGCGAGGTCACGCTCGCCGTCACGAGCATCCAGCCACAGGACGTCGAGGGCACGATACGGGGCGGAACGGTCGGTGGCTTTCACCTCGCGCTGATCGGTGTCGAGGGTCTCGACGACGGGATCGAGTTGAAGTCCGATCTCTTGCCCGCGTCGCTGCGACTCACCGCGGACCACGGCCTCCAATTCGGGGGCGGACGGTTCGAGGTCCCGGCTCAGATCATCGCAGAGGCGGGCTCCTCCGGTGAGGTCACGGGGACGTACTGGGTGGAAGGCCCGTTCGGCCGAACCAATGCTGCGAACATCCGACTGTCCGTCGAGGAGATCGAAGAAATCGTAGTCCTCTTCTTCAAGAACCTCAACGCGGTGGGTCTGTTCGACGTGGACGAGTGGGGGCTCCGCGCGATCGCGAACGTCTCGGGCCCTCCCGAGCACGCGGCGTGGGGTCCCGACGGAAACGACCTCTTCGTCTCGATCGAAAACAGCAGCACCGTGGACGTCTTACGCCTCGAAGACTTCCGAGTCTACGACCAGATCGCGCTCCCGGTGGGTTCGAGGCTCGGGACCGTCAACTTCGAGACGAACTACATCTACTCGGGGAACGCTGCCGGCTCCACGATCGATGTCACGGATCCGACGACCGGGGGTGACGTGCGTTCGATTTCCCTGCCTGTGGGCACCGAACCAGGGGCCATGCTCTTCACCGCGTTCACCCACCAGCTCCACGTGGTGGACGAGAACTCCGGTCAGATCATCCTCCTCGATGTATTCAATGACTACCGCACGTCGATGGGTCTGCCGTTCAATGCCGCCCGCCCCGATGTAGTGGACTCGTACGGCGACACTCCTCGGAATGCTCTGAACTACTTCGCGCAAGCCAGCACCGGATCCAGACCGAACCTGTTCGTGAACTCGACCGGTGTCGGAACGAGCGGGTGCACCTTCGAGCAGTGGGTCCTCCAGATCGACGACTCGATGCGCCGCCAAAACACGGTGAACTTCTTCTGCTTCCCGAAGGCCTCGATGAATCCACTCGGAACGGTCGGCGTCGGCTTCGGCTCGATCCTCGGACGGTGGTTCACCTTCGATACCGACGGCTTCGGAAACCTCCGCGTCGGTTCGGACATCACGCCACCGGTCGGGCGACTCTACACGGACGCGATCGCACTACCCAGCGGACGCATCGTAGGCGTAGACATCTCTCCCGCGAACGCCTACCACGGCCTGGTCGAGTACGACAAAGACGGGAACCTGGTGGATACGTACAACCTCAACGAGGGCGTGGCGGCCGGAGATTACGACGCGAGCGGCGTCGACGATGTCGCCGCATTCCGGGATGGCTTCAGCGAGCCCGTCTTCATCGTGCTGCTCAACAGCCTCGGGGGCTCCTAGCGGGCATCTCGCAACCTTTCGGCCCCCTATAGCGTCTACAAGAACAGACCTTCTTGTAGACTGCCGAGGGGAACGGGTTCTGAACGCTCGTTCAGGGCCCTTCGACCGAGAGGACATCCGTCGTGACGCGACCCAAGAGAGACCTGCTTCAGGGCACGCTCGACCTGCTGATTCTCCAGACCCTGCAGATCGGCGAGCCGATGCATGGCTGGGGCGTGGCGCAACGCATTCAGCAGCTCTCCGAAGACGTCCTCCAGCTGAACCAAGGATCACTCTACCCCGCCCTGCACCGGCTCGAAGGCCGCGGCTGGATCCGGGCGGAGTGGGGTCAGTCCGCAAACAAACGGCGAGCGAAGTTCTACCGCCTCACGGCGTTGGGTCGAAGCCATCTGGCTGAAGAGACGGAACAGTGGGACGCCTTCGCCGCCGCGGTCCAGCGCATCCTCACCGCTCGCTGACCGGAACCGGACGACGATGCGGACGCGGCGACGGGCGAAGAGATGATCCAACACGTGATCGATCGTTTGAGGGGGCTGTACGTCCGGCTCAATACGGTCCTCAGACCGGAGCAAGCGTGGCGCGATCTCGACGAGGAGATGCGCTTCCACGTGCAGATGGAGGCCGACCGCTTGAAGCGGGCCGGCCTTGCGCCGCGGGAGGCGCGACGACGCGCGATGATCCTCTTCGGAGGCATGGATCGCTTCGGTGAACGCACCCGGGAGGCCCGGGGCACCAAACTGTGGGAGGACGTGATGCAGGATCTCAAGTACGGATTCCGGATGATCGTGAAGAACCCCGTGTTCAGCGCGGTAGCTGTCTTCACACTGGCCATTGGGATCGGCGCGAACACGGCGATCTACACGGTCGTCGAAGCCGTGCTGCTCGAGCCGCTCCCCTTCGAGGAACCGGACGAGCTCACGCTGCTTTGGACGAGGAACGACGAGCAGAACCAGAGCAAATACATGGTCTCGCCGATGGACTTCGATGACTGGCGCAACATGAACGCCACCTTCGAATCGATGGCCGCGTACTGGCCAACGACGGGGACGGTCACCGAACTCGACGGGAATCCGACGCGCGTTCGGGCCGTCTACACGACCGAAGACTTCTTCGACGTCATGGGCGCGTCCGCTTTGACGGGACGGACCTTCGCGGCGGAGAACGGACCGGGCACGGCCCCTGTGGCCGTGCTCAGCCACGGATTCTGGCAGCGCCGCTTCGGGGGTGACCCATCGATCGTGGGCACCGCCCTGATGCTCGATGGCGCCCCGATCGAAATCCTCGGAGTCCTTAGGCCCGAACACACGTTCCCGGACGCCACCGACGTGTGGCTGAACATGACGTGGGGCATGCAGATCCAGAGCCGACAGGCGCGTTGGATGAGCGCCGTAGGCCGCCTCGCCGAGAATCAGGACATCAGCGCGGCTCGAGCGGACATGATCGGGGTGGCGTCCCGGGTCGAGCAGGAAAACCCCGACTCGAATCGCGGGTGGACCGTCACGATGGAGAGTCTCCACAACGAGATGGTCGGAGACACCCGCACGGCTCTGTTGGTCCTACTCGGGGCAACGGGGCTGATCTTGCTCATCGCGTGTGCGAACGTCGCCAACCTCTTGCTCTCTCGCTCCGAGGTTCGCGCACGAGAGATCGCCGTGCGCGTGGCTTTCGGAGCCGGCCGTGGCCGACTCGTCCGACAGCTCGTAACCGAAAGCCTCATGCTGGCCGGCGCCGGTGCCCTCCTGGGGCTCGCGTTGGCCCAGGTTGGTGTGCGCGGGCTACTGAGCCTCGCTCCGGTGACGCTGCCCCGTGGTGAGACGGTCGCGCTCGACGGGACCGTGCTCGGTGTGGTCGCGGGCGTGAGCATCCTCACCGGCATCCTCTTCGGACTCGCTCCGATCGTCCGGCTCCTGCGCTCCGAGGTCCACTCGTCGATTCGACAAGGCGGACGGTCCGCGGCTTCGGCGAACCGCCACAGCCTGCAGAGCGTGTTCGTCATCGCACAGTTCGCGATGGCCCTCATGCTCGTCGTGGGCGCGGGGCTCCTCGTCCGCAGCTTCGAAAACCTGCGTGCCGTCGATACCGGCTTCGTGCCAGGAGGCGTCCTCACCGCGGAGCTCGACGTCTCCACCGCGGTGGCCGCGTCGGACCAAGAAGTCACCGACTTCTATCAGCTCTTCGAACAGCGGATCGCAGAGCTGCCGGGCGTCGTGGCGGTCGGAGACGGATCCAGCCTGCCCTTGGGTGAGGACCTCGACTACGTGCAGGAGATCACCTTCGTGGACCGTGAGGTCGCGATCGAATCCGATCCTCGAGCGGTGCTCCGTCCCGTCGCACCCGGCTTCTTCTCCGCGATGCGGACCCCCATCGTCGCGGGCCGCGGGTTCACCTCAGCGGACGCGAACGACGCTCCCGGTGTCGTCGTCGTGAACGAGGCGTTCGCCGAGCAATTCTTCACCGGCGAAGACCCGATCGGAGAGAAGCTCGGAGACATCCGCCAGAGGTGGGGCCCGCTCGGTGAGATCCACATCGCGGGCGGGATCACGGAGTCCGAGATCATCGGGATCGTAAAGGACGTGAAGTACGAGGGGCTTCGCGCGGACAGCCGACCCACGATCTACTTCAGCGGTCTCCAGTCCTCGATCCGCCGTCGTACACTGGCGATCCGGAGCTCGACCGATCCGTCGGCGCTCGTTCCGGCGATTCGCCGTGAGTTGGCCTCGATGAATCCGTCGGTGGCCCTCACCGACATCCAGACGCTGGATGACGTCGTGGCCGACGCCCAGTCGCGGGACCGCTTCAGTACACTCCTGCTGAGCGTCTTCGGGTTGATCGCCCTTCTGCTGGCGTCGGTCGGTGTCTACGGCGTGCTCTCGTACGCCGTGGCTCAGCGACGCGGCGAAGTCGGGATCCGCATGGCACTCGGCGCGGACGGCGCGACCGTACGCGGGATGGTCCTGTCGGACGGGCTCAAGCTCGTGCTCGCGGGTCTCGTGACCGGTGTGGTCGGAGCAGTCGCACTGTCGGGGCTGCTCTCGTCCCAACTCTTCGGCGTGAACCCACGCGAGCCGTTCATCTACGTGAGCGTGACGCTCACACTCCTCACGGTCGGGGTCGCCGCGTGCTTCATCCCGGCGTGGAGAGCGACGAGGGTGAACCCGGTCACGGCGATGCGGAACGAGTAGCCTCCGCGCGTCGCAGCTTCGGAAGGCCCCGCGTCGATCGGCGCGGGGCCTTCGTGCGTCAAAGGCCCGTGTCCGACAGCCGAAGGATGCGCCCCTCGTCCTCCGTCCCCGGGCTGCCCGCGTCGACGGCCAGCAGCAGGTCACCGCCGGGGAGCTGAGCGATGTCCCGCACACGACCGACGCCCCGAAGTACGACATCGGTGTTCCCCGTGAGGGGGTCGTAGCGAAGCAGGTCCTGCGAATACAGTGCGCCGATCAGGAACGTCCCGTTCGCCTCCGCGAACGCGCCCTGCTGCACGTAGGCCAACCCGGACGGTGCGACGCGGAAGTTCGGGCCCCAGTAGGCCTCGGGAGCTTCGGTGAAGGCGAACGCCTCCCCTTCGGTCAGGGCAGAAACGTCGGTCCGGTCGTAGTTGAGGCCGTACGAGAAGAGCGGCCAGCCGTAGTTCCGGCCACCCTGCACGATGTTGAGCTCGTCCCCGCCCAACGGCCCGTGCTCGGTCGCGTACAATCGGTCGGTCGCTTGGTCGTAGAAGAGTCCCTGAGGGTTCCGATGACCGTACGACCAGACCGACGTCGGCTCGGACGCACCCTCGAATAGCGGGTTGTCCGCCGGGACCGAACCGTCCGCTCGGAGACGGTGGATTTTGCCCACGTCCATCGAGAGGTCTTGTGGCCCCGGGTCGGGAAACGGGTCGCCGCCGATCCCGAACGACACGAAGAAGTGATCCGAGTCCTGCCACACGATCCGGGACCCGATCGAGAATTCGCCCGATCGGAACACCGGGGCGAAGTCCTCTACACGGCCGTCCCGCACGACGAAGCGCGCGACGGTCAGACGGTACTGAGCATCGTTGTACGAGATGTAGACCCACCCATTCGACGCGAAGTCGGGGTGGGCGCTCAGGTCGAGGATGCCTCCGTACACGCTACTGACCCGGGACGCCGGGATCCCGTCGAGTCGGCGAGTCCGCCCGTCCCCGTAGAGATAGACGTCGCCCGCGCGATCCGCGAAGAGGAAATCGCCCTCTCCAATGACCGTGATTCCGTCGGGGATCCACATTCCGGCCGCCACGATCGTCCCTTCGACGTTGGGCGCGTCCGGAAAGGTGATCTGACTGGGCTCACACGATGTCAGAGCAGCCAACGCACCGATGGTGGCAAGACGGCCAGGATACCTCATGGGCACTCCGCTCCTTCGTGGGTCGCCTGGGAATCGGCGTATGACATCCTCTCCCCGCTGTAAGGAATACGCGCATCCCCGCTCACTTCTGTCGAGCACCTTGTCTATGTAGGAAACACAGCTATCCTATGTAGGAAACGCATGTACGGGGAGGGATCGATGGGACGGGATCGGAGACTGAGCTTCACCGCGTTCTCCGTGCTCTACGCCATGGCAAACGAGCACCGATACGGCTTCGACATCATGGAAGCCACGGGCCTGGCCAGCGGTACGGTGTACCCGATCCTCAGCCGACTCGAACGGGACGGCCTCGTCGTCGCCGCTTGGGAGGACGAGGAGGCCGCGGCACAGGAAGGTCGGCCGGCTCGGAAGTACTACACCCCGACCGACGACGGCTGGGCCGCGCTCCGGAACGCCGTGTCCATGATCCGCCAGATCGGCGGCGGGGAGCTCTCCGTGCCGGGTTGGTCCGGGGGGACCCCGTGAAGTCGCCGCGCCCGGAGCTCGATCGCCGCAGCGCGCTTTGGCTCGACTACGTCGCGCGCATCGTCCCCGCCGAGCTCCGAGCCGACTGGTTACGCGAGTGGACGTCGGAGCTGTGGTATTCGGCCTCCACGGCGTCGGACACCGGCGCGAGATCGCCTTCGCTCCGAGCGCTGATCGGCGCGCTCCCTCACGCCTGCTACCTCCGCAGCCAGACGTTTCGAATGGCTACGCTCCGCCGCGACGTCGCCTTCGCCGTCCGCTCCTACCGTCGGTCTCCCGGCTACTCGGCCAGTACGATCGTGACGCTGGCACTCGCCAGCGCCGGACTGACTGCGGTGCTCACGATCGTCGACGGCGCGTTGCTGCGCCCGTATCCGTATGGGGACGCCGACCGCATGGTCGAGCTCGCCGCGACCGATCCCGAGCGTCCCGGCGAAGCGCTGCGTCTGTCATTCCCGGAGGTCCAGGCACTCGAGCAGAGCCCGGCCTTCGCCTCCGTCACGGCCTTCGACTGGGAGCCGTTCAACGCACGTCAGGGGGAGCGCACGGAGTGGGTGGGCGCGAACCGTGTGACCGCGTCCGTCTTCACGACGTTCGGACTCGAACCACTCGCGGGCCGGGGCTTCCGGCCTGAAGACGGCATCGTCGGAGGGCCCGACGTCGTCGTTCTTTCGACGGCTATGGCGAATCGTGCGGGTGCCCCGCAGGGAGTCGTCGGCTCGGTCGTCTCACTGGATGGCGTGCCGTACGAGGTCGTCGGTGTCGCACCACCCGAGATGGCCGGCCCGGACGGCCCGGACCTCTGGGTTCCCCTACGCCCCACGGGCACCGCGGCGTCGGTTCAGAGCCGATGGCTGACGGCCTATGGCCGCCTCGCAGACGGCGTGTCCCCCGAGCAGGCGCATGCGGCGCTGGAGTCCCTACGCTCCGGGTTGGCCGAGCAGGCACCCGAAGACTACGAGAACCGAGGATTCCAACTGCGCTCCCTTCGGGATGCGCGAGCGTCCGAGGTCCGTACGCCTCTGCTGGGCCTCGTCGCGGTCCTGGGGCTGGTGTATCTGATCGTCGTGGCAAACCTCGCGGTGCTGACCGCCGCTCGGGCTGGACTCCGGGGACACGAGTTCGCGGTGCGTACCTCGTTGGGAGCCGGACGAGACCAACTCCGCCGACAACTGATCGTCGAAGGCTTCGTCCTCGGCGGTGTGGCGGCCTTGATCGGGGCCATCGGCGCCCATTGGCTCCTCGGCGTCCTCAGCGGAGCGGTGCCCGAGTCTCCCGAGTGGTTCTCGACCCGGGCGAACTCGTGGATCTTCGCGGGCGTCGCGGCGGCGCTGGTGGCGACGGGTGTCGGCGTGACTCTCTTGGCCCACCGCACCGGGTCTGGCCCGTCGCCGGCGCGCGCGCTCCGCGGCCAGGCCCGTGGCGTGCCGCGCGATGCCTTGGTCCTGACGCAGATCGCGATGACCACTCTGCTCGTGTTGGGCACGGGGAGCCTCGGGTTGAGCCTCCGTACCCTCTCCGACGTCCAACCCGGATTCGACGCGACGGATCGGGTCGCGGGCACAATCCAGCTCCCGACGAGTCGGTACGACACCGACGCATCGGTCATCGCCTTCTTCGACGAAGTCTCGGAGCGCGTTCGCTCGAGCGACCCGCGCTCGGATGTCGGCGCCGTCACCCGACTCCCCTTCCGGAGCGGTGTGAACAACGTCCTGTGGTGGGAGGACGGCCAATCCGAAGACGCGTTCAGAACAAATCCGGCGGCGGAGTTGAACTCCGTTTCGGAGGCGTACTTCGCGACGATGGGAATCCCTCTGCTCAGGGGTCGCCCGATGGAATCGAGCGACGATGGCCGTGCGGAGGACGTCGTGTGGATCAACGAGTCGCTGGCGGCGGGGTATTTCGGCACACGGAACCCGATCGGCGCGCTTCTCTCCTACCAGTATCCGCCTCGCTTCGCTCGCGTCGCGGGTGTCGTCGCCGACGTGCACCAACAGGGGCTCGACCAAGTCCCTCCGTACCAACTGTACGCACCCTATCGGCAACGGCCGACGACCCGGGTGAGCCTCGTGGTCAGCCTCCCCGACCGCGCCGACGTCGCGGCCGACGCACTGCGCAGCTCCGTAGCGGAAGTCGATCCGGATCTCGCGATCGCGAACCTCTCGTACCTCTCCGACTCGATCCACCGATCGCTGTGGGCGCTCCGATTCGCGACCACCCTGCTCGTCGCGTGTGGGATGTTCGCGCTCGTCCTCGCAGGTATCGGGGTGAGTGGCGTGCTGTCCCAGGCGGTCACCCATCGCCGGAAAGAGATCGGGATCCGCTTCGCACTCGGGGCTCCCGCCCCCAGCGTGGCACGTTTGATCGGACGGCGGCTCGGAGCCGTCGTGACGCTGGGCCTCTCGATCGGCATCGTCGCCGCCCTCCTCGTGGGCCGGCTCGCCGAGCGCACCGTGTACGGATTCGCGGAACAGTCGGTCGCGGAACAGCTCGCTCCGCTCGCACTCGTCCTCGTGACTGGGCTTCTGGCCGCGGCTCCCTCTCTCCTTCGGGTTCTGAGGACCGAGGCCTCCTCTGTCCTGAACTAGAGTCGGCGCGGCGCGCTCAGCCCTCCCCCCGCAGCCCCAGCTGACGCTCCAGTCCATCCCACCGGGCGCGTGCGACCCGCAACGACACGCCGGAATCCAAGGTGACGGCCCCGCTGCCGTCCGGCTCGCGCTGAAGCGTCCGAATGCGTGCCACGTGGACGAGGACCGATCGGTGGATCCGCACGAAGTCGCCCGGATCGAGTCGGTTCGTGAGCTCACGGAGTGTGGATCGGAGGAGGTGCACCGTGTCGCCGACGTGGAGCCTCAACAGATCTCCATCCGCCTCGACCCAGTCGATCTCCTCCACGGGCACGAGCGTCGTCCGGTTCCCGAGCCGGACGCCGAGACGGCGGGTCGCGCCCCCTGATGAATCCGACGCGACCATCTCCGCTCCGGACTCGTCCGTCCCCTCGTCCTCGGAGCGGAGCCTCTCGAGGAGGGACTCGATCGTGACCCGTTGATTCAAGGCTTCGTCGGCGCGCAGTCGTCGCACCGCTCGATCGACAGCCGCGGTGAAGCGCCCGCGGCCGAAGGGCTTGGTCACGTAGTCGACGGCGCGCACATCGAATGCCCGGAGAGCGAACTCGTCGTGCGCGGTCACCAGAACGACCCCCCGCGGGACGTCGTCGCCGAGTCGGTCCAACACGTCGAAGCCCGAGAGTCCGGGCATGTGCACGTCGAGGAAGAGGAGATCGGGCCTCGACGAGCGGATGACGTCGAGAGCCTCCTGCCCGTCGCGCGCCTCGCCGACGACCTCGATGTTCGGCGTATCCGAGAGGAAGGTGAGGATCGCCTCTCGAGCGGCGGGCTCGTCATCCACGACGACCGCACGGATCGCCGTCGTCATGCCCGCGCCCCGGGCGTCGGTTCGTCCACCTGAGCGGGGACGCGAATCGTCACTCGGGTACCCGACTCGGCGACCGATCCGACGTCGAGCTCCGCGTCGTCACCGAAGGCATGAATCAGGCGCTCCCGTGTGTTCGAGAGTCCCGTACCGGAGCCCGGGTGAGCCGTCGGCGCCGACATGCCGGGGCCATTGTCCGACACCGTCACTCGAAGTTCGCCCTGCTCCACCACTCCTTCGACGCGGACTCGGCCCTCACCCGGAATCGCCGCCGTACCGTGGCGGATCGCGTTCTCGACGATCGGTTGGAGGATCAACGGAGGAACCACACAGAGGCGCGCCTCGTGAGACACGTCGATCTCGGTGCGCAGTCGATCCGCAAACCGAGCCTGCTCGATGGCGAGGTAGTCTTCGACCATCGTGAGCTCTTCGTCCAACGTGATTCCGGTGCTTTCCGTCGTGCGGCGCACCTGCTGGAAGAGGGAGCCCAGCCGATCGAGCATGTCCTCCGCAACGTCATCGCGACCCGAGCGCCACAGCTGGCCGATCGTATGGAGCGTGTTGAAGAGGAAGTGGGGCCGAATCTGAGCATTGAGTGCTTCCAGCCGGGCGCGAGTGAGCTGGCTCTCCAGCCGGGCGAGCCGGAGCTCACGATCGCGCGCACTCCGGAAGGTGATCCACGCGTGGGTGACGGCGACGGCGAGCGCATACACGAGGAGCGCCACGTGAAGACGGACGGTACCCCAGAAGGCCGCCTGTTCGGCCAACACCCCGATCCCCTGCACGTTGCCCGACATCAGCCAGAAGCCCAGCACGACCCCGACGTTGGCGATCCACGATACCGCGGGTACCGCGAGCAGATGGAGCCACACCACACGGCGCCACGTCGCGCGGCGCAGGGGGAAGCGTCGAGCCATCGCGATCGCGACGAGGGTCGCCGGGATCCATGGGAGATTGTTAACCCAGGCGGTGCGGATCGCATCCCCAACCACGACCGGGTTGCCCTGCATGTTCATGCCGAGGGCAGTCTGACTCCCGAGAACAACACCCAGAAGAACCCACGCGAGGGTGACGCCCACCACGACGTGAAGGGGAGTGAGATTCAACCTCGAATCGGTCGCGCCTTCGCCTCGCTCTGTGATCCGTGACCTCCGGCTATCCGCCCCACGTGTAGGTGTACTTCACGATGAAGGTACGACGCAGGGACCGAGGGAGTTCGACGTCCCCGGGTCCGAGACGCGCCGTCGTCGCCACACCCTCGTTCAACACCAGCCACAAATCCCGACCTTCGGAGAAGTTGTAGCGGAGACGGACGTTGAGATCGAGCCGGTCGGTGGTCGAGTTGTACTGGAGAAACGCGTTTCCCGACGCCCGAGCATTCAGGGCGCTCCGCACCCGGAGCCGCCCGACTTGGATGTGTGCACTCTGGTCCGGTCCGAAGCTCGGGAGGTCGAGTCCGTCCGGTAGGTCGTAGTCGCGCTCACCGAAGGACAACCACGTCCACTGGTAGTCCAGCCCGAGTTCCAGATGAGGCGAGACGTTCCAGGTGGGAGACGCTACGACCTGGACGCGGCGTCCGTCGAAGTACGTCCCCGCCCGCGCGTCGATCGCTGTCCGGACCCTTCGCCCGTTCGGCATCACCCACACGGCCTGGAAGTCGGCGAAGGTGTAGCGCCCCACCGGAATGCCGATCGCGTTGCCGATGAGGAAGCGTCGATCGACATCCTCGACGAAGACTTTGGGCTCCAGCCACCCTCCGCCCCCGGATTTCGTCTCCCATTGCAGCCACACGGCGTACTGACCGGACTCGAGGGAGTTGTCGGAGTTCCGGAAGGTCGAGAAGGCGAGGTAGCCCGGGAACACACGGCGGAAGAAGGGATGATCGTCCGTGAAGACGTAGTAGTTCCCGAACGCCGCGAGGCGCCAGAAGTCCGTGCGCGGAAGGAAGCCGAGCTGGGGTTCGAAGCCGGCCCCGGAGCGGCTCGCACTGAACTGGAAGGCCAGTCCGCGGTTGGCCCGCTGCTCCCATCGGAGGTAGAGCTGACCCGAGTCGATCGGGTCGAGCGCGTCCTCCTGGTCGGCCGTCGCGGCCCACTTCGCGGTCAGGTAGTGGTTCCCGAAGAGCCGGAAGCTCCCGTCGATCCCCGTCGCCACGTTCCACTGTCCGGAACGTGCGCGCGTCGTCACGATCGCCCCGAGCGTCGAGAAGTCGTTGAAGGCGCGCCGTCGGACACGCAGTGTCCCGAAGTTCTCTGTCGGAAGGAACTCCTGTCCCTCCGTTTGCATGTTCAGGAAGCCGACATCCCACTCCCCCACACGCCCTACGAGGCGCGCCCCGGCGATCACCGGCACGACCTGGTTCTCCTCGGTGAGCCCGATGCGACGGGAGTGGAAGACTCGCGTTCCGTTGCCCAGCTGGAAGTCGAAGATGCCCGACTGCTCCTGGAAGAATCGGCGCTTCTCCGGAAAGAAGAGTGAGAAGCGGTCGAGGTTCACCTGCTGGTCGTCCGCCTCGACCTGAGCGAAGTCGGTATTTGCGGTGAGGTCGAGGGTCAGATTCCCACCGACGGCGTACTTTAGGTCGACGCCGATTTCGCGCTGATCTTCGGTCGCGTACTCCGACGGGTTTCCGAACTCGGGAGCGCGGGACACCCCTCCGAGCACGTACGGAATCCAGTACCGAGCTCGGCCGCTCTGAACGCCTTCGACGACGACGTCCTGTGCCACCGAGGGCTGCCGAAAGGCGAACTGTGGATCGATGTCCGGAAAGGTGACGCGCTCACCCGTCCGCGACACGAGGCGGGTCACGGTGAGCCCCATGACGGCCCGACCGTCGTCGCCGAGTTGGAAGCCGAGCGTGGAGAACGGAATGCGGACCTCCACGAACCACCCTTCGTCGGTGACCGTCGTCTCCGAGTCCCAGAACGCGTCCCAACTGTTGTTGAGCGTGGCCCCGTCGTTCGAGACGAGGATGTCGAACCGCATCGCCGACGGCGTCGTCCCGAACCACTTCGCGTTCTCGTTGTCGTTGAACGCGTCGACGTAGATCGCGAAGGCGTCGTCCCCATTCCATCGATCCCGATACAACGAGTTGATGCGGATGCCCTCGGGATCCGAGTCGTAGAACCAGCCCGCCGCGTACAGGTAGTCGTCGTCGTACGCGACGCGGATCTCCGTGCGCTCCGTCGGGGAGCCCCGGTGCGTCGGGTAGTACATCGTGAGAGGAAGCGGCTCGACCGCCGCCCACGCCGCGTCGTCGAGACGCCCGTCGACGACCACCGGGCTCGAGAGCCGCGGTAGCGCCAACGGGGTACTCTCTTGTCCGCGGGCTGGGTGTGGCGACATCCCCGCCACGATGGCGAGCCCCACCACGACCCTGCGAATCATCCCGTTCCAACCGCCCATTTCCCCTCCCCTGACCACCCCACGCGGACAAAGGGAACGTGGGCGCGGGGAGGAGCGCCGGGGCGCCGCTCACGACGAACGGTGGAACGAGGAGGTCGAACCGTGGATCGAGGCGACGAAGGGCGCCCGGCTCAGCCGGACGCCCCCAACGACTACTCCGCGCTGAGCGCCTCGAGCGGACTGACCCGCGAGGCCCGCCACGCCGGCACCCAACACGCCGCGACCGCAACACCGATCAAGAGGAGCGCGACCCCGACGAAGGTGACGGGGTCGAACGCCGGGACCCCGACCAGGAGAGGCGCGATCGCCCGACCCAGCGCCAACGCTGCGGCGACACCGAGGACGACACCCAAGGCGGCGAGTCCGGCGCCCTCCGCGAGCACGCCGGACCGGACCTGACGCCGGTCGGCACCGAGCGCCGCTTTCACACCGAACTCCCGGACGCGGGTGCCGACTGAAAAGGCGAGCACGCCGCCGATTCCCACGGCCGCGATGAGGAGGGCCAAGAAGGCGAAGGACCCTAAGAGAATCGTGTTCAACCGCCGCGGTGCAACCGACCGCTCCCCCAACTGTTGGAGGGTAGCCAGGTTGTCGATCGGCTGGTTCGGGTCGTGCGCCAAGATCATGTCCCGCAGCGGAGTGATGACGGCCCCCGGGTCTCCGGTCATGCGCACGACGAGGGATCCCGTCCAGTTCACCTGCGCATACGGGTTGTACATGACGTGCTGCACGCCGGCGTCCAAGCCGTAGTCACGGGTGTCCTCGGCGACCCCGATCACGGTGCGCATCTCCGGCCCCACACCGAGGAAGTGCATCACATCGTCGGTCCACGCGATCTGTTCACCGACCGCGTCTCGTTCGCCGAAGTACGCGCGCGCCATCGCCGTGTTGATCACGACCACGGGCTGGCTGTCCGCTTGGTCCGTGGTCCGGAACTCCCGGCCGGACACCAACTCGATGCCCATCGTCCGGAAGAAGTCGGGCGTGACCACCCGGAAGTCGGCTCGTGGGGTCGGCGCGCCCGGTGCCGGCTCGTGTCCGTCGACCGAGATCTCGAAGCGTGGTCGGAGTGTCCCGGGGCCGCCCATCGGCACGACGTTGGTCAAGGCGACCCCGGTGACCCCGGGGAGCACCCGTGCCTCTCGCACGATCGAGTTGTAGTACTCGCGAATCTCGGCCACCGAGCGACCGTCCTCGTTCGCCGGGATATCCAGCGACAGGACCGTGGCCGTATCGAAGCCAGGGTCGACTCGCCCGAGGTGCATCATCGTCCGCAGCAGGAGTCCGGCGCCGATCAAGAGGACGAAGGACGTCGCGATCTGGGCCACCACCAGCGTGCGCTGTGCGCGACGACCCGACGACCCCGCCGTCGTTCTCGTCCCGGCGCGAGTCAGAGCGACACCAACACCTCGTCCACCCGGCAAGGTGGGAAGCATCGTGAAGAAAAAGGAGGCGAGGACCGCGGCCGAGAGCGCGTACACGAAGACGGTTCCATCGAGGCGGATCTCTCCGGCACGCGAGGTGAAGCGCTCCGCGAACGCTACCAACAGATCGACGCTCACCCACGCCAGCACGAGCCCGAGCGCCGCGCCGAGACCCGATAGGATCAAGCTCTCGCCGAGAAGCTGCCGCCGCAGCATCGAGCGACTGCCTCCGAGGGACACACGGATCGCGAACTCGTGCTCCCGACGAAGTACACGCGTCAGGGTCAGGTTCGCGAGGTTGGCACACGCGATGATGAGGACGAACAGGGCGGTGCCGAGAAGGAGCAACAGCGTCGGGCGGGCGTTGGCGGTGAGTTGATCCTTGAGCGGTCGTACCCGGACTTCGTATCCCGTCCCGACGTCGTACGCTTCCGGGTATTCCGCGTGGATCCGTGTCGTGATCGCGTCGACCTCGGTCGTCGCTCCCTGCACGGTGGCTCCGTCCGTAAGCCGGGCGAAGACCTCCGTCATCCGGTGGATCCGGTCGTGCGTCATCGACGCATCGAGGTGATGGGGGCTCGTCGTCATGTTGACGTAGATGTCCGTCTGCTCCGGATACGGCGGAGCCGGCTCGAGCACCCCGACGACCGTCACCGTCCGACCGTTGATCCGGACGGTGCGACCGATGACCTCGGGATCGCCCCCGAAGACCTGCCGCCAGTACGGATCGGAGAGCACCATCACGGAGGCGGCTTCTTCACCGTCGTCTCCGGCTGTAATCGTGCGTCCGAGCGTGGCCCGGAGCCCCATGACGTCGAAGTAGTTCCCCGTCACGATCCCGGCGCGCACGCGACGCGGCGTATCGTGGCCCAGCATGTTGAAGGTCATCGCGGAGAACTCTGCGACGGCCTCCAAGGAAGTCGCCCCGCTACGGTAATCCTCGATCTCGGGCACCGAGAAGAGGGTGTTCGACAGGCCGGCCCGGGGCGCGTGGTGCCGCAGGTAGACCAGTCGATCGCCATCCTCGTGAGGGAGCGGCTTCAGGAGCACGCTGTTGACCGCGCTGAACATCGCCGTGTTCGCGCCGATGCCGAGACCGAGTGTCAGTACGAAGACCGCCACATATCCCGGCGTCCGTGCCAGGCTACGTCCCGCCTGGCGGAGATCCCGCGTCATCCCTTCCCAGAACATCCCGACTTCCTCCCTATCTGGCACGATTTGAGTGCGCCCCCGGCGCTCTTTCCAATGGTCGATGCGAAGCTCGACACCCGCGCGACACGCGTCCCCGATCGCATGCGCCCAGAATCGGAGCGGTCCGATAAGCGGCCGGGTGTAGCGCTCCTCCGCACGCTGTCGCCGAAGGTGGGCCCGCAGATCCTCGCCGAACTCTTCGAGGAACCACGCCGGATACCACCGGAGCAGGAGCCACATCCCGAAAGGCGGGCGCGGGCGCGCGTGATCGCTCACGCAGGCCTCGGCGAAATCGCGCGGGCCGCGGCGAGGTCACGTTCCAGACGTCCGATCTCCCGGTGCAACGTCTCGCTGCCCTTCTGGGTGATCGCATAGAAGCGCCACCTCGACCCCGGGCCCGTGTCCGAGTCGGCGACCTGGGCCGGCGCGTCCACCTCCTCGATCAGCCCGTCCTTCTGCATGCGACGGATGCCCGCATACAACGTCCCCGCGCCGAGTAGTACGTCACCCTCCGTACGCTCCTCCACGACCCGCTTGATGTGGTACCCGTGGGCCGGGTCTTCGGCGAGGGTCAGAAGGATGTGGAACGTCGCAGGTGTCAGCGGACGAGCGGGCATCGGTTCCGTGGGCTCGAGTGTGCCGTGCTTATCATCGACCATCGATTATCGACGATCGATAATCCTTGGTCAAGGGATGCACGGTGGAGCCGCGTGTGAGACCTATCCGTCCAACGCCAGCCTCATCCCCTCGGTCAAACGGTCCCACTCCGACCGATAGGCCGCGAGAGCTTCCAGCCCGAGGGGGGTGACGTGATAGACGCGCCGGCGTCGCCCCTCCTTCGACTCCTGGGCCTCGCTCCGCAGGTAGCCTTTGTCTCTCAGCGCATAGAGGATCGGGTACACCGTGCCTTCCCCGAAGCTGAGCAGCCCATCCGAACGCTCGCGAATCGCCTGGACCAACTCGTAGCCGTACATCGGTCGATCCGCCAAGAGTGCGAGTACCAGCGTCGTCGCTCCGCCCTTCGCCACCTGTCGCGGGAGCTCGGGTGGCCGCGTGCCCTCGCGAGTATCAGTCATGGCGGATCGCCTCCAAGGGATGAATCGAGCTAGCCCGGCGAGCGGGCACGGCGAGCGCCAGCAGAGCGACGACGCCCAGTAGTAGGGCGACCGAGCCATACGTCACGGGATCGAGGGCCGCGACGCCGAAGAGTGCATCCGCGAGCACGCGGGAACACCCGGCCGCAACGATGAGTCCGACAAGCACCCCGGCCGCCGTGTTCAGCAGCCCCCCTCTCAACGTCCCCGCCATGATGCGTCCGGGGTCGGCGCCGAGCGCCAGGCGAAGCCCGATCTCCCGGGTTCGGCGGCCGACCGAGTACGATGCGAGTCCGAAGACGCCACTCGTCGCCAAGACGAGCGCCACCACGGCGAAGACCACGAGCAGCATGGTCATGAGACGCTCTCGCTCGATCGACCGCGCATAGACGTCGCCCATGCTTCGAATCGAGTAGGCCGGCTGCGTCGGGTCGATGTCGCGGAAGGCCTGACGCACGCCGTTCAACAGGGTCGCCTCGTCGGCTCCGGTACGTACGAACACCGCCCCCGACGACATGGGGCTGAACGACATCGGAAGGTAGATCGCTGGGCGTGCGGCACTCGACAGAGCATCCGCCCGGACGTCCCCGACAACACCGACGATCTCCAGCTGATCGGATCGTGGCTCGCCGTTCACGTAGAAGCCGAGCCACACGCCGAGTGGACTACGGTCGGCGAAGAACTCGTCGACGAAGGCCTCGTTCACGACGGCGACGGGGCGATCGGCTGCGGCGTCGAGGGGCTCGAACGTTCGACCGGAGCGGAGGGGTACGCCCAACGCTTCGAAGTACCCGGGAGCCACCGGGTCGAAGGTGGCAAAGATGTACGCATCGTCCGGCGGAGGGGGACGGTCCGACAACGCGAAGCGTCGCGTGAAGCCTCCGCTCGTGGGACGAAAGGTCCCCACGCCGACACTCTGCACGCCCGGCTCCTCGAGGAGCCGAGTCCGCAGCCGTTCGAAGTAGCGCCAACGGGATGCCGAGTCGTCGTACTGGGCGCCGTTCAACGATACCTGCGCGGTGACGAGGCGCTCGGTGTCGAAGCCCGGATCGACGGCCCGGAGACCGAGCAGGCTCTGAACAAGGAGGCCGGCGTACGCCGTCAGGACCACCGAGCCGGCGATCTGAGTGACGACGACACCCCGCCGCACCCGACCACCTGTGCGTCCGATGCGTCCGCGCGCGCGTTCCAGACCCGGACCGCCCGCCGCTCCCCGGACGACCTGCCGAACCGCCGGGATACACACGACGACCCCTGCCGCGAGGGTGGCGACGAGACCGGCGAGAAGGACCGAACCATCGGGGACCAGCTCCGCGGCTCGGGGCAAGCCCGGCGGCGCCAAGCGACCCAACGCGCCCACCGCCCACCACGCGACCAACACCCCGATCGCGCCACCCGCCGCAACCAAGGCCAGAGCATCCACGACGATCAGGCGGATGATTCCGCCGCGCGGGGCCCCGAGAGACACCCTCACGTCGAACTCGCCCCGGCGTTCGTCGGCCCGGGCATAGAGGAGTGTGCCCACGTTCACACAGACGAGGAGCAAGACGAGGGTGACGGCGAGAGCCGTGAGCTGAAGTCGCGAACGCACGCCGACCGTCATCGTCTCCGACAGCCCTCCAATCGCGATCGGACGCTCACCCACGAACCTCGGATACTCCGCATGGAGCCGCGCCGAGACGACGTCGAACGAGGCCTGCGCGGACGTGAGGTCGTGGCCGCGAGAAAGCCGGCCGACCCCGAACAAAAAGTTCGACCCGCGGCTCGCGGCCCCGGGAACGAGAGTGAGTGGGAGCCATACGTCGACGGCGCCGTGCAATCGGAATCTGCTGGGCATGACGCCGATGACCCGGGTCGGTGTACCGTCGATCGAGATCGTTCGACCCACGGCCTCGGGAGCCTCGCCGAGGTGACGTTGCCAGAACGCGTGGCTGACGACGGCCACCGGGTCTTCACCCGATTCGTGTGCGGCTTCGAACGACTGTCCGAGTCGCGGGGCGACCCCGAGCGTCTCGAAGAAGTCCGCGGAGACCAGGTACGCATCCACGCGCTCCACCTCCGTGCCCACCGCGGCCACGACGGTCGTCGACGCGTACGCACTGAAGCCCGCCAGCACGTCTCGCGTGCCCTCGCGAACATCGAGGTAGTTGGCCGGCGAGGTCACGCCGAAGTCGCCGTCTCCATTCAGGAGTGCGACGAGCGCGCCCGACTCGGGGAATGGCAGCGACTCGACGAGGATCGTCTCTACGACGGAGTAGACCGTGGTGGACGCCGCGATGCCCATCGCGACGGTGAGGACAACGACGAGCGGGATGAGCGGTCGGCGGACGTAGCTGCGCGCAGCGAGTCGGAGGTCGTTCCACGCCGCCTCGACTCGGTCGGCGGGGGACGGGTCTCGAGGCGGACGCAGAGGGGCATCCGGACGACGGGCGGCCCGCAGCCGTCGCCGCAGCTCCTCCGGGTGACCGAATGCCTCGATCGCCCGCGCGACGGCGACATCCTCGGAGACACCGGTTTCGATGAACGACTCCGACGTCTCGATCAGGTGAGCCACGAAGTCTTCACGGACTTCTTCGGCGACCTCCGGGTCGAGGTCGAGCGCGCCTACGATCTCCTCGACATGTGCACCGATTCGGTCTCGTCCCCACCCCTTCACACGCCCTCCTCACACCTCGGAATCCCTACCTATTGATTCCGAGGTATACGAGTTCGCTCTGCTCGAGGCAAGAGCCGCCCCCTCAGCCCGGGGCTCGCTCCACGCGTCGGGCGTGCACTCGCATCATCGTGATCCACGTCGTCCCGGAGTCGCGCGACACCTCGGAGCTCCAGCGAAACGACCCGTCCGTGATCTCGTCGAAGACGACGCGCTGGACCCCGAAGCCGGGCTGAGGCGGCGCCATCATCACGATGCTCCCGTCGTCGTCTCGCGCCTCGAAGGTCCCGAAGTCCTGGCCCGGCAGTGTCCCCCCACCGTTGGCGACCCACGCCACCTTCCATCCGCTCGAGGCTCGGTCGAAGATCCGGATCGAGCTGAGGAGGTAGTCTCGACCGAGCGACGCCATGTACGGAGGCAACGCCGCCTCCGACGAGAACCAAAGGTCGCGCACGGCGAAGCCGCCGAGGTCGTACTTCCACGCCCACAGCCCCTCACCTTGGGGGACCCACGACCCGTCGCTGGCCTGCACGGTCGTCTCGGTCTTCCACAGGCCGACGAGTCGTCCGAAGTCGAGCGTCTGGGGTGGAGCGTCGTCGTGCACGGCCCCGAAGCCCTCAGCCACGAAGTCCTGGATCGCGGGGATCAACATCGGGTCCGCGTAGGGATCCTGCGCCCCCAGTATCGATGCGCTCGACGCGACCGCGATGGCGACGATTGTGCCGACTCGGACGGCGCCCACGCGTTCGGTCCTCATCCACAGCCTCCTCTCTTCGGGGTCGGGCGCGGCGAATCCGCGCCACTGCTCGAAAGTAGGGGGACGAATCCGCCCGTCAGCCCCGACGCCGCCAATGGGCGTACTCGGGTCGCGGACGGGCCGTCCGATCAGCCGAGTGGCAGATCGACCCGTGAGGATTCAGGCGACCACGTCGAAGTCGGGGCCATCGACGGTCACCCCGTTGAGCAGCACATCCACCCGGTGGCGGCCCGGATAGTGTGTTCGCGTAGAGTGCTGTCGAAGCGACACGGTCTTCTTGACCGTCGTCGACGCTCCTGCCTCGAGTTCGACCTCTCCTCCCTTGAAGACCTTCGGAGAGGTGGTCCCGTTCGCCTTCACGAAGTGCACGCGAAAGTCGACCAGCGCCCCGGCGGACTCGACCGCCGGATTCTCGACGTCGATCTCGATGCGAACGCGCTCGCCGATTGCGACCCTCGTCGGCGAGCACCGGATGTCCGCGACCCTCGCCGGTGAGTCGGGTCCGAACCCCAACACGTCGAGTGCGTCGGGGTTCGCGGCCTTGATGAGGGTCCGAAGTCCGTGCCTCACGAGGCGTCGTCGATTGCGATCCCCGTCTTTCCACCACCGACGTGCGACGTCGACGACCACCTCCGGATGATCCTTCGCGATGTCGTTGAGATTGTTCGCGACGGAGCGTCGAACGTATTCCTCCGGGTCGTCCTTCAGCCGCTCCAACAGGTCGAGCACCGGCGACGGGTCGCGTTGGAAGTCCTTCAGCCGAGGTGCCCACGGCAGTCTCGGGCGGGTGCCTTCCGAGACGAGCCTCCGGACGTGTACGCTCGGATCGGAGGACCAGGCGCGGAGCCGGTCGAGCGTCTCGTCGGGGTATCGTTCGAGATAGGCACGGATCGAGAACTCGGCGGTGAAGCGTCTCGTCACCTCGTGTTGGGCCCGCATCGCCTCCTCGAAGTGATCGAGGCCGTACTCCGCGATGAAGAAGACGTGGGGGAGGTACAGGAATGCGGCCATTCCGGTGAGTTCGGCTCCCTCCAGTTCGGGCCCGAAGGAGCGGACCACGATGTCGAGCGCTTCTGCTCTATTCTCCGGCAATGTCTCTGCCATCGCCGAGGCGATCTGCCGTGCGCGCGGGGTCAACTCGAGGTCGTCGTAGCCGTCGAGTGACAGGGAGAGGAACCGGGCCACCTCGAAGTCGGGCGAGACGGCCGAAATCATCGAGGCGATGCGTTCGGGGACGTCGGGCCCGAATTGGTTCTTGAGAGGTTCGGCCATGGCCTGGGCGTGCGAGCGGGTTCACCGGGACGGGGTGAATCTAGCTCGCACGTCCAGGCGAACGGATCAGCCCCGGAGCGACGTTACCGGATCGACACCGACGGCTCGACCCGCGGGCCACGCCGCCCCGAGAAGCGTCACCACGCCGATGCCGAAGACGGCGGCGATCATCCACGCCGGAGCGCCCATGTCGATCCCGGCGAGGCCGAGCAAGGCGTCTCGTCCGATCCAGGCGAGCGCCGCACCGACCGCCGACCCGATCAGCCAGAGCCGCATCGAGTGGCCGATGACCGATCGAACCACACCGCCCGGTGTGGCACCCAACGCCATCCGCATGGCGAGCTCGGGCTCCCTGCGCCGGATCGAGTAGGCGAGTACGCCATACACGCCGAGGCCGGCGAGCGTCGCGGCGACGGCCCCGAAGGTCAGCAGCAGGAGGACACCGAAGCGGAAGCCGGCGTAGCTCTCGGCGATCCGCACGTCCATCGAGACGACATCCAACACCGGCATACGGGGCTCCGCATCCCGTGCGGCAGCACGGAGGGCACCGCCGAACGCTGCGGCCTCGCCGGAGGTCCGAGCCACAACGGTGACCCGTCGCTGAGGGCTTTGGAGGAGCGGGAAGTACACATGTCCTTCACCGACGACACCGAGGCGTTGATCGGGCACGTCCGCCACCACACCCACGATCAGTGCGGCGTCGGGCGAGAGTCCACCGACCTCCACCTGCTCCCCGACCGGCGACCGACCCGGCCAATACCGCCTCGCCACGGCCTCGTCGACGACCACGACCGGTGCGGAGTTCTCGTCATCCAGAGACGAGAACGAACGCCCATCCACCACGGGGATTTCCATCGTCTCGAAGTACTCCGGGCCGACGGCGCGCATGTTGGCGTGGGGGTCGAGCTCCGCGATCTGGGGTTCGGGGTTCACGACGTCGAACGACCCGGACCACCCGACGCCTTCCAAAGGGAGCACGTTGGCGGCGCTCGCTGCGCTCACCCCCGGAACCTCGCCGACCCGTCGCATCAGTTGGGCGAGGGTCACCGCCGCCCCGTCTCCCTCCGCCAAATCCCGCGGAAGTTCGACCGTCATCGCGAGCGTTTGGGCGGGTGTGAAGCCCGGATCTTGTCGGGCCAACTCCCGAAGGGAAGCGGCGGAGATCCCCACCCCCACGAGCAACGTCGTCGCCAGTGCGATCTGCAGCGTGACCAGGCTGTCCCGTAGCCGCCCACCACGGACCGATCCACCGCTGCGCATGTCCGAGGCGGAGAGGATCGGGCGCGGGTCCGAGCGCACAGCGAGCAAGACGGGAGCCAGCGCCATGACCAAGCCCGTGAGGGCCGTGATGCCCACCGCGAACACGACGACCGGCCAGGCCACGTCGAGTGGACCCAGCCCCCGAAGTGCGTCGAGACTCAGCGTTTCGACCCAGCTCAGCGCTCGGCTCGCGAGCACTAGTCCACCCAACCCGCCTACGGATGCGAGGGCGATGGCCTCGAAGAGTGCGGCGAGCATCAGCGGCCCCGAACCCGATCCAAGAGCACGGCGCAGGCCGTACTCGCGGATTCGACCCTCGGCACGAGCCATCGTGACGGTGACGATGTTCACACACGCGAGGGCGAGCACGGCGAACGCGGCGACGAGTAGGAGGACGATCGCCGATCCACTCGTGCGCGTGCGCTCTTCGAGAATCGGTCGGATCACCCGGGTCTGACCCAGCTGCTCGACACGACTCGGCACCGCTTCGGCGAGTCGCAGATTCAGCGCGTCGAGCGGCCGGCCTGCGTCAGCCTCAGGGGTCAGGCGCACCATCGCCTCGAGGAATTGCCATCCCCACCGGGCTTCGATGTACCACTCCGGCCCGAGAGCCAAGGGTCGCCAGACGTCGGCCGAGGCGGGGACCATGCCCGCTTCGGGAGCAACGCCGACGACCTGAACGGCGCGACCGTCCAATTCGAGCGTGCGCCCCACCACGCTCTCGTCGGCGCCGAAGGCGCGCGTCCATAGCCCGTGAGAGAGGACGACGACATCGTCACGCCCGGGTTCGAAGTTCTCAGGCCGAAAGAAGCGCCCCCACTCGGGCTGGGCGCCGAGAAGTTCGAAAAAGCCCTCCGACACCCGCGGAGCATCGAGCCGCTCGGGTTCGCCCGAGGCCGTGAGGTGAACGCTCTCGCCGATACTCCAGCCGGCCGTAGCCTCGACGACGCCGTCGAAGTGAGCCAAGTCGTCGAGGTCGGCCGGCGACACGGCGAAGACCTGGCTCGGGTCGTGTTCCGCTCCGGTGTAGAGCTGGTAGACCCGTTCGGCGTCCGGATAGGGGAATGGTCTGAGGTACGCGGCGTGAGCCATGGAAAAGATCGCCGTCGTCGCGCCGATCGTGATCAGGAGCGTCGCCGCGATCACGACGGACGTCCCCGGCGCACGCGTGAGCGCGCGCAACGCATCCTGCCAAGCACGAAATCCCATCCCCATCATCCCCTCTCCTCGCTGGTTCGGCACGTCGCCCCTCCCGGGCGACCCCCTCCTTCGAAGCCGATCGATTGTGGCGGCAGTCACCAAGGACCACGCCTCGCCCACGTACCAGATCTCGGCTCGCCACGGAGACCGTGTCGGCCGGATGCGTTCGTGGAACTCCTCTTCGAGGTCGCCGAGGGCGTCGGCTTCTTCCGCCCCCAAGAGCCGCTGTACGAACCACCGAGCGGCGCGCGATGGTGTGAGCGACATCAGGCCAGGAGCTCGTCTAGACCCTGCCTCATCCGATCGCTGTTGGCGATCGCGGCGCGCAGGGCGTCCATCCCGGTGTCGGTCAGCGTCCAGAACCGCTTGGCTCGACCGCCGCGAGACGGTGTCGCTTCGCCCAGCGTCGAGGAGATCTGCTCCTTCCGCTGCATGCGACGAAGAACGGAGTAGATCGCACCGCGACTCAGGGTGCGGCCCGTCCGGCGTTGGATCTCGTCCCCGATCGAGACGCCGTACGCACCGTCGCCGAGCCGGAGGATCGCCAACAAGACGAGTGTCTCGAGTTCTCCCAGATTCCCCATACCCTGCCCCACTCTCCGAGCCGCGTGTGATCGCTTATTGTGTACGACGCACACTAAATCGGAAGGGTTTCACAGGGGCATGAGGCGACGCCGGCCCGGGCCTACCCGTCTCTCAAGACAGACGCCGGATCGATGGAGACCGCTCTGGCTGTAGGCGCCGCGGCCGCCACCACCCCTATGGTGACGAGAATCGCGGCACTTCCGGCAAACGAGACGGGATCGGCGGGGGAGATGCCGAAGAGCAGCGACCGGATGAGTGAAGAGAGTCCGAAGGCGGCGGCGACGCCGACAGCACCGCCGACGAACATCGGCGTGAGCGCCCCGACGAGCACCGAACGCGCCAAGAGTGCCCGGTCGGCACCGAGTGCCATCTGCACACCGATCTCTCGCCTTCTCATCGCCACGACTCGGCCCATCAGCCCATACACCCCGAGCCCGCACAGGAGGAGGCCGACCCCTCCGAAAATCACGAGGAGCATCGCATTGAAGCGGGGACGGGCGAGCATGTCGTCGAGCACGTCGCCGAGCACCCGGGCGCGCTGGACTCCTACCCCCGGTGCGACCCGCGCAACCACGTTGCGCACCCCTGCGACGACATCGATCCCAGGCCGTTCGGCTCGAACCAGCAGCCTCGAGGCACTGGCGGGAAAGTGGCTCAAGGGGAGGTAGAAGGCCGGAGAGGGCTCTTCCGCCGGCCCGAGGAAGGAGACATCCCGGACCACACCCACAATCTCGAACACACCGTCACCGCCGGTGAGACGGGCCGCGGACGGGACGACGATGCGTGCTCCGATGGCAGCCTTGTCCGCGAAGTACGCCCGCACGAGCGCCTCGTTCACGACGGCGTACCCGACCTCGCCTTCCATGTCGAGCGCGTCGGGTACACGACCCTTTACGACAGGGATCTGAACGGTCTCGAAGTACCCAGCGCCGAACGCTCTGAGGCTTCCGCCGACCGGCGGGTCATCTGGCCCCCGCGGGACACCCTCGATGGCGAAGCCGTCGCCCCAGTTCCGCTGGAGGGGGTGATCGTACGCCACCGCGGCGGCCGCGATTCCCGCGAGAGCACGAACATCCTCGACGATCTCTCTCAACGCACCAGCATCGGCATTCACCGACATCGTCCACGCGTCCAACGCCTCGAAGCCGGTGTCGACGGCCCGAAGTGCAGCATAGCTGCGGCCGAGCAGACCACCGGCCACGAGAACGAGAACACACAGCGCGGCTTGTACGGCGACGACGACGGTATGAAGTCGGCGTCTCCCCGGAGCGCTGCCCTGTCGACCGCGCACGATCTCTGCGCCGACTCCGGCACCGCGGAGTCGCCGCGCAGGCCCCGCCGCGAAGAGGGTGGTCGCCACCACTCCGACGACGACCGTACTGACGAATGCGACCCCGTCCAGGCCAATGCCATCGAGCCGGGGGATCTGGTACGGGACCAGCGCCTTCATCGCCCCGATCATCAGCTGCGCGACCCCGACCGCCAACGCGGAAGCGACGACCGCCACCAAGGCGCTCTCGATCACCATGTGTCGGACCAATTGGCCTCTCGACGCCCCGAGCGCGACACGAATGGTGTAGAGGTCTCGCCGGTCGTCGGCACGGAGCACGAAGAGAGATCCGACGTTCACGAGCGCGATCACGAGGACGAGGCCGACGGTGGCCAATAGGGTCCACAGCCCGAAGCGGACGTCCCCGACGACCTCTTCCGTGAAGGAAGTCAGGAGGAGGCGCTCGTGGCTGTTCGGATGGCCCTCGGACTGCAGCCGGTCACTCAACGTACCGAGTTGCTCTTCCGCCACGTGGGTCGGGACCCCCGGAGCACGACGCGCGATCGCGCCCAGCACGTGCGACCTCCGGTTGTCCCACACGCCGTCCGCATATCGAAGCGGAACGAAGAAGTCCTGACTCGAGGAGGTGAACGGAAGTTCGGCCGACACGGTGGCGTGCGTCGGGTACACGCCAGGAGGTGCGACACCGACGATCTCGAAGAAGCCACCGTCGAGCTCGATCGACTGCCGCACCGCTCCGGGGTCGCCCCCGAACATCTCCATCCAGAGGGCGTGACCGAGAACGACGACCGCGGGGCCACCAGCCTCGCCCTCTTCGCGAGTGAAGCCACGCCCCGCGACCGGTTCGACGCCGAGGGTCTCGAAGTACCCCGGCGTCACGCGGCTGCCGCGTAGGAAGATCGGATCGCCCTCCACGGACAGCGACGCGGTTTGGGACCCGAACGCCGCGACTCCTGAGAACGCACCCTCCAGCCCTCGGACGTCGATCACGTTCCCCGGGGTCATCCGCGCCCGATCCCCGGTGTCGTCCACGAGCCACACCGAGTGCAGTCGGTCCGGTTCGTGGATCGGCAGCGGCTGGAGGAGAACGCCGTCGATGACGGAAACGATCGCGGCCGTCGCACCGATACTCACCGCCAGGATCGCGATCGCCATCGTCGTGAAGCCCGCACTCCGAGCCAGCCCACGGATCGCGTACCGAAGGTCTCGAACCATCCCGTCCATACCTCCCCTCCCCTGTCGTTCTCGCCGCGTCGGCGAGCGATTCGTCCACCCGTCCCACGCTTCGCGGATCGGGTATTTGATGAGTTCCGTTACGAAGTAGATCCGGCCGGCGACGGGACCACGCCCCTCCGCCAGTTCGGTGAGGTCGCGGACGATCTCGGCCCGCTCGTCTCGACTGAAGCGAGCCAGGAGGAGCCGCTCCAGCAGGCCGTCTGGCCTCATGACGGCTCGAGCGCCTCGACGCCGTCCCACAAGCGGTCCAGGTCTCGCCGGGCGGAGCGGAGCAGCGCGACGCCGTCGGGCGTCACGTCGAACACTCTTCGCTCGCGCCCACCCTCACCCGGCGCGGGGGGATCCATGCGTGACCCGAGAAGGCCGCGCTTCTCGAGGCGCCGGAGGGTCACGTAGACGGCGGCCGGAGCGACAGTGTCCCCCGTCCGGTCCTGTAGCTCTCGGACGATGGGCACGCTGTACGCGCTGCCGCCCAGGCGCATCATGGCCAACAAGACCTTGTGCTCGAAGCCTCCGAGAACGCCGCCCATTCCGACTCCTCCTCTGAATCGTTCCATACACTGTTAGTACTGACACTGTATGGACCGGAATGGTTGCAGCCCACTCCGTTTCGGCTCGACGTCGGTGTGGTTGCCGAGCTCGCGCACGGCAGCTATCCCGAAGGGCGAACGGCATGGGCCGTTCGTCGGAGGCCGGTGCCTCGCAGATCTAGGATGGGGGTGGGGATGAGCAGATCGGGACGGCGGTGTGTCGCAGCACTCGTATGGGCTGCTGCTGTCGGGTGTGCCCCGACGGAGGACGGACCGACAGGTCCCGTTGTCGTGAACCCCGATGGCTCCCCGTCGGCCTACGCCCTCCTGACCGCGCGCCGTGGCGGTGGTGGTGGTGCGGTTTCGGTGTGGGCGGACGCCGAAGGGCGATTCGATCCGTCCGCCTTCCCGTCGACCTCGTACGCTCTCGAGGTACGGAGTGCCGTGGCGGAGGCCCAACCCAGGCTGACCGTGGACGTCTCCGAGGTCGAGCCAATCACCGGGACGCTGTCGCTCGACCCTCCGACCGCCCGACCCGAACCCCGGGGCTCGAGCTTCCTGGCGCAGCTGCCGGACAGCGACGCGAAGCGTGAGCTCATCGTGGATTGTGGGGGCTGCCACATCTTCGACTCCCTTCGAATGAGGAAGGACGGACGGGACCGTTCCGAGGAGGAGTGGCGCTCCGCCCTCACGCTGATGCGGACCCTATACGGCCCGGGCAGCAACTTCCCGATCGTCTCGGACCGGGACGTCGAGGACGACGTCGCATGGCTCCACGGGGCGCTGGCCGGCCAGCCGTGGCCCGAGGATGCCCCCTGGCCGACCGAGGCACTCGCCGGCATCGGGCGAGCTCAGATCACCGAGTGGGACATGCCTCAGCCCCTCGACCTGGCCCACGACGTCGCGGTGCACCCGTCGGGAGAAATCCTCGTCACGGGAATGTTCACTCACCTCGTGTACCGCTTCGACCCGACGACGGGCGCGTTCACGACCGAACCGATCCCGGTGGACAACGCGAACCCTCGTGCGATCGACGTCGACCCGGCCGGTCATTGGTGGCTCCTCCTGGGCGCGGCGGGAGAAATCGCCCGGTACGACCCGGGAGCGGCGGAGTGGGAGAGTTGGCCGATCGGCATGTACCCGCACTCGATCGCGCTCGATGCGGAAGGTGACGTCTGGTACAACGGCCACTTTACGCACGCACCCGAGCTCATCGCCGAGTTGGACCCCTCGTCGGGAGAGGCGACGAGCCACGAAGTCGTGTCGTCCCCGACGCCTCCTGAGAGTACGATCCCGTACGGCCTCCGCGTTGCCGCCGATGGTGTGGTGTGGGGGACCCAACTGCGCGGGAACCGGCTGGTCCGTCACGACCCGGCGACCGGGGACACTCGAGTGTTCGAGATGCCCACCACCAACAGCGGGCCGCGACGTCCGGACGTCGGGCCGGATGGCTCGATCTGGATTCCCGAGTTCGGCGCGAACCGCATCGCTCGCTTCGACCCGGAGACCGAGACCTTTCGGGAATACGAGCTACCGACGGCCGATACGGCTCCGTACGTGATCCGGGTCGACCCGGTCCGCGGCACGGTGTGGATCGGAACCGGTCATGGCGACGTCATCGCCGCCTTCGATCCCGTCGTCGAAGCGTTCACCCTGTACCCACTTCCGACTCGCGGGGCGTTGATCCGCCACATCGACATCGATGAGTCGAACGGGGACGTGTGGGCGACGTACTCGGCCTCACCCGGGATCGGCGGAAAGCTGGCTCGCATCCGACCGTCGTAGGTCGCCGGGCCTAGTCGTTTCGTAGCACGGTCGCGGGGTCAGTCCCCAGCGCGCGTACCGTGGGGATCGTCATCGCGGCGAGGGCCGTCAACGCGAGCACTCCGCACAGAGCGAGCACGACGCCGGCCGGCGCAGGGCGTGCCCCGGCGACGAGGCTCACGACCACCTGGGTGGCGCCGTACGCAAGGACGAGTCCGATGCCCAGACCCGCGGCGAGGAGGCGGCCGGTCTGGCCGAGCATCCATGTGCTGATCTCGACCCGAGTCGCTCCGAGCGCGACGCGCATCCCGAGTTCGCGGCGCCTGAGCTCGACGTGATACGCGAGGAGTCCGTAGAGTCCCACGGCGGCGAGCAAGAGTCCGACCCCGGCGAAGACGAGTCCCACCACAGCGCCGATACGATCCTGAGCCAACCGCTCATCGCGGTGCTCTTCCATCGTGGAGACTCCGAAGACCGCGAGCGCCGGGTCCACGTCGGCGACGGTCCCGCGGACGAGCGTCTCGTCGACGCCCTCCCCACGAATCATCAGATGCACGATCTCGTTCGACCCACCGAGCGGCTGCTGCTCGAAGGGGAGATACCACGATTCACGAGGGTCGCCCTCGGCGTGCGCTCGCGCCGCCACACCGACGATGGTCCTCCACTGGACCGGGTCACGATCCATCGAAATGCGACGCCCGACCGCGTCGCCATCCGGCCAGAATCGCGCCGCGAGATCCTCGTCGATGATCACGGACAGGGGCGTATCGATCGCGTCGGTCGCATCGAAGGCGCGGCCGGCGACGATCGGGAGCTCCATCGCCTCGAAGTACTCTCGGGACACGTATCGATGGTGAATCGTGATCGGAGGTGCATCCGCCGGACGCTCGAGCCCCTCGACGCGGATCCGCGCTCCCCAATCCCCGCAACACAGCGGGTTCACCGAAGTCAGCGCCACGGATTCGACGCGGCCGGACCGACCGAGCGCGTCTCGGACCTCCTCGTACAGGCGCACACGGGCGTGCGGGTCGTCGTAGCGTTCGTGCTGCAGGGGCAGCTGGGCCGTCACCACGCCTACGGGTTCGAAGCCGAGATCCCGCGTCTGCAGCCGACGGAAGTGGTCCGCGAGGACCCCCGCCCCGATCAGCAGAACGAGCGACAGCGCCAGCTCGGACACGATCAACGCGTTGCGCATCCGTCCGCTGGACGCCGTGCTCCCTCGCCCACCGCTGCGCAGGAGCCCGTTGAGGTCACTGCCCCGCCCGGTTCGGGCTCCGAGCCACCCCGCGAGCGCGCCCCCCACCAACACGATCGCGGCCGTGAAGCCGAGGAGAGCCGGGCCGACGCGCACGGATAGGTCGAGCTGCGTACGCAGGACGTCCGGGATGAGGACGGACGACGCGGTGCCGAGTGTCGGAACGAGCGCGAGTCCCGCGACTCCTCCCAAGGCGAAGACGAGGACCGATTCCAAGACGACGGCGCGGATCTGACGCGCACGCCCAGCACCGAGCGCGGCCCGCACCGCGATCTCCTGACGCCGTGCCGCTCCCCGCGCGAGCAGGAGGTTGGCGACGTTCACGCACACGAGAAGCAGGAGGAAGAACACCGCGATGGCGAGGCTCTGCAGCGAGGCGGCCTGTGTCCGAATGAAGTCCTCCCTCGACGTCCGGACGCCGAAGCCCTCGTTCGGCGCCGTACCGGCGCTCTCCGCCCTGAGGTCGGCATACAACGCGTCCACATCGAGCTGAGCGGACGGCACGTCCGCCCCCGGGCGCAGCCGGGCCACGATGTTCAGACTGCTCGTCGTCCAGTCGGCGGGATCGGGCCTCCACGGGGTCCAGAGGTCCGCGTCGTACGGATAGGAGAAGCGCGGCGGCATGATCCCCACGACCCGCGCGCTCCCCCCATCGAAGAGGAGATCGGATCCGACCGCGGAAGGGTCTCCCCCGAACCGCTGCTGCCACAGCGCGTGCGACAGGAGGGCCACGCCGGCGTCCCGCCCCAACGCCTCCTCCTCCGGGGTGAACGTCCGACCGAGAATCGGTTGCACGCCGAGCAGATCCGACCAGCCGGACGAGACGCCGATAGCCGACGCTCGCTGCGCCGGCCCTTCCCCGAGCAGGGAGATCGAGCGGCCCGACTGAGCCACGACGCCCGTGAACGAGCGATGTCCGTCGCGCACGAGGACGAAGTCGCGAGGCGTCACGTTGAAGAGGCGATCACCTCCGTCCGTGGCGACCGACCGAGACAGGATGCGGACGACCCGATCTCCGTCTTCGAAGGGCAGCGAGCCTCGAAAGACCGTGTGCACGAGGCCGAAGACGGTCGACGCGCCACCGATCCCGAGAGCGAGTGTCAGCACGACTCCGATCGTGAAACTCGGTGCTCGACGCAGGGAGCGAAGCGCACCTCGCACGTCCATGAGAAGTCCGGTCGGCCAGCGGAGTCCGCTCCATCTGGATGGAGAATCGGAGCTGCTCCGAGCCGCCTCGGCCTCGACGGCGAAGACGAGGATCACGCGACGCTCCGCGTGAACCAGAAGACGAATGAGGAGTCCCGGCCGAGGCTCCCACGTCCATCCATCCGCTTCCGTGCCCTCACGCGCATCGGAAGGGAGGCCCTCTGTGAGTTGGTCCAGTGAACGCCGAAGCACGTCGCGGTACGGTGGCTCCAGCCCGCGCACGCGCTCGGCCGCGCGGGTCGACAGCTCGACCCGCCATTCGCGGGCGGCGCTCACCGATCGAGCTCGTCGCGCAGGGCGGTCCACGAAACGGACTCTCCCTCGGCCAACTCTCGGAGGGCGTCTTCCGCATCACTCCGAGAGAGGGCGTCACGCAGCCGGTCGAGGAGGTTCAAGTCCTCGACGGGAACGATGGCCGCGATCTCTCGCCCATGCCGTGTGACCACCACCCGCTCCCGAGAGTAGGCCACGCGATTCAGGAGGTCGGCGAGGTTCTTTCGCGCCTCGGCGGTCGTGACGTCGCGCATGCTGACTTCTCACAGGTCGGGGGGGTCGGTCCAGCCTCACGTACGCAATGTACGTTTTGTACATTTCTACCGACATGCCTCCGACGGGTGGCGAATCGGGAGGCTCGGGCCGACGCGCTTAGTCGTTGGGGTGGAGCGACACGTCGAGTGGCGTCTCGAGCGCAGCCGGAAGGCGAGACGCCCACCCCGAGAGATCGACCGAATCGGACGACGTCAGAAGGTCGGCCGCGCCGAGCACGACCCGCACCAGGTCTCGATAACCGAGATGCGCTGCGGGCCCTTGCTGCGACCAGGAGTAGACCGAGCTCGTTCCCAATCGTTCCGGCAGGTACCCCTCGAGTGCGTTGAAGCTGCCGTGAGCGAGCTCCGGAAAACGGAGCACCGCGAGGGACTGGCCCAACGTGTCGGCACCTTCGAGTCCGCGGCGCCCCCGGTCGCCCCCGACGACCTGGACGAGAGGCCGGGTCAGTCGGAGTGATTCCTCGGGTCGGGACGGAAGGATGTTCGCATCCAGCGCGATCGTGCCCCGAACTGCGGGTTCGGTCTCCTGGATGCGACCGGCCGTTTGGCCGCCATAGCTCCACGCCACGACCACGACGGCACTCGCGTCGACGTTCGGAGCGGCGCGCAGGCGGTCGATCGCCCAGCGCAGGTCATCGGCGTGCCGCTCGATCGTCTCGACCTTCTCCTCCGGGGGATGATCCTCCCACAAGAACGCAATCGGCGGGTCCGAGGACCACGCGGTGGCGACGACGTACCCGTGGGACGCGAGCGCCTCCGCCATCGGCGCCTGGGCCAAGACCGTGGCGTGGCGGCTGGACCAGAGGATCAGCGGGGCGGCCCCGTCGGCCTCCGGCGCCTCCGAGGACGCGACGCCGACGAGATCGAGCGCAGCCGTCGCGGCCGAGTCGGAAAGCGCGGTACCGCTTCCCGTCATCGCGGCGGTGAAGCCGGCGGGCCGGGTCAGTCCGTCGGTCTCGGTGAGGAGACCCTCCGCGACGACGAGGTCGAAGTAGTCGGCGATGCGCACCGGTGTGCCTGCAGCGCCGTCGACCGCGGGATACCACACCGCGAGCGTCACGGTCCGAGGGCCCGTCTCGGCCTGCCTCTCGCCGACTTCGGTCCGGAACCCCACGGGGTGAGGGCCCACGGGGAGGTCGTCCTGCCACAAGGACTCCACGGGTGTGGGCGGGGCATCGGCCCCGGCGCAGGCGGTCATCAGCAGTGTGAGCAGGGCCATCTGGCCCACACCTCGCGCCCCTTGTCGCTGCCGTCCCATCGCTCCCCCTCCCTTCGGTCACGGAGATCGGGCGACCGGCTCCCACGCTTGGCGTTGCCAACCGATCACCTTCACGTCCCACCCCAGCGCAGTCGCTTGCTCACGGGCGAGCCGCAGGTGCAGCGGCCCGGACGCATCCGGCACCCAGAGCCATCCCGAAGACGGACGATACAGCATCAACGCCCCCGGCACATCGGGGAGATCGATCGGGTGGAGTCGGACTTCGGCCGCACCACTCCCGATCGACCGTGGACCTCGAACGACGTCGATCGTAGCCGTCTCCAGTCCATGGTTGTCGAGGACGTGGCGGACGAACGGTCGAGATGCGGCGGACGCGAGGATCGGCACCCCGGACTCGGCGGCGCGCACGACTCCTCCATTCCCTGCCATGCGTCGGGCGAGCAGGACAAAGGTCGGAGACTCCACACCCTCTTCGCTCAGGACATCGATCGTGTAGTCGTAGTTGAAGGGCGCTCGGCCCGCCCCGAGCAGGACGGTGCCGGCCTCGGTCGACACGGCCCCAACCGGCACCCCGAAGGACGGCTCGAAGAGGACGACACCATCGTCCGGGGTGCGTACCGAGTCGATCAGACGAGCCTCGTGCATCGGCCGAGAGGCCATCGACGGGCCGTAGGCCGCGCGCAGGGAGTCCGGAATCGCGAAGGAGTCCGCGGAGAATTCGGGCGCGAAGTCGGCCCGATTCACCCGTAGTCTCTTGTAGGGGACGCCGACCCGTCGGATATCCCAGTGCCTCGGGATGCTGACGCCTCCGTACGTGATCCAACCGGAGTACCACACCTCGACCTCCATCTCTCCCCACTGAACGAGACCGTAGTCGGCAGGGTGTCCAGCCGAGAAACGGAGCATCGTCGGGAGCCCGGTCCCTCGCTGGAAGAACACCTCGACTTCCGATACGCGCCCCCCGTTCGGAGCGAGGGTGGCCACCACCCTCCGTTGATCCTCCCCGCCCAGCACGGTATCGGGACGCGTGTCCAAGGAGGGCGCGTCGAGCAACGCGAGGACGAGGCGGTCCGGTGTGTAGATGAACAGCTCGTCGCGCTCGTCGACGTATGCATCGGACAGAGGCTGGAACCGTCCGGCTCGTCCCGTCACCGAGATCGAATCGCGGATGATGTTCACGATCTCCCCGTTTGGAAATCGTCGGGTATTCCTCCACGCGTCGATCGAATAGTCACGAACGTCCATGTGGTGCTCGATGGACGGCCGGTCCGCGAAGGGCACGTCTCGGAAGTCCGTGCGGAGCCACGTCGTCGTCATGTCCATGGCGACCTGCTGGATCGATCGGAGTCGTTCGACACCACCCATGAGGTCCGCGGCACGTTCGACCAGACCCTCGGCAGACGGCCCTTCCTGAGCGTGGGTCGACGCCGGATGCATGAGGGCGAAGATCAGCCCTGCCGTCGCCACGACCCGCCTACCGCCCCGCGAACCTCCGGCCCCACCACGTCGACGACCGCGCACCTCACACCTCCCTTCCCTGAACCACGGACGCCCGAAAGGTGAGCCCCCCTCCAGCGGCCTCATATCGTCCAAAAGGAGGAGGCGGGGTAGCCCCGCCCCACTAGCTTTCCGACGCGATCGACATCGGCGGGGAGGCGGGGTGTCCGGAACTCGGGCAGACAACTTCGATCGACATCTGGAGCGAGGCCGGCGTGCGTTGGCCGAGGGCCGCACCCTGGACCTCATCGCCGAGGTGTCCGCGGCGGAGACGCTGCTGGACGCGAAGGGAGGTGACCCCGTGCGCCACCTCCAGGTCGCGAGCCTCCTCCAGGCGGCGTTCCGCTTCTCGGGCGAATCCGAGCTACGAGACCGAGGCGTCTCCTTGTGTCAGCGCCTCGCCGATCGCGTCGACGACCCGTCCACAGCGATTCGCGCTCGAGCCACGTTAGCGACGTTCCACGTGATCTCCGGTCGCTTCTTCGCCATGCACGAGGCATGCGCTGCGGCGATCGACCTCGCTCGCGCGACGGATCGAGGCCACGAGCCCGCGGCGGCGATGGCCCACCAATTCCGAGGTTATGCGCTGTTCGAGTGGAATCGGATCGACGAAGCCAAGGAAGCGCTCGAGAGGGCGTGGAGCCTGTCGAAGCCCGAGTGGCAGGGGATTCGAAGCGGAACGGCCCGGATGCTCCTCTCCGTGCATCACGCTCTCGGAGATTCGACACGAGCGGAGGCGTGGCTCTCGGAGCTCGAGGAGATCGTGTCGGAGCCGATGACGCTACGGAATCGTGAATGGCTCGCCGCCGTGCGAACGATGGCGCGCGGACGTCACGACCTGCGCGAGATCGATTCGTGGGTGCGCACCTACGACTATTCGACGGGGGGAGACCTCCCTGCGGAGCCAGACGAAGCGGCTTCTCGACTTCACGAGCTGAGTCACCTCCTGACCGTGCTCGAGGCGACATCGCAGTGGGCATCGATGATCCACGTCGCCGAGGTGATGGCCGTCGGCGCGCGATCGAGTCGGCACTGGTTCCGCGTCCGGAGTCTCACCGCTCGGGCGGTCGCCCTGGAGGCGATGGGTCGGCCCGGGAAGGCCGAAGTCGCCTGGGCCGAAGCCCTGACCCTGGGCGAGAGCGAA
>JBCCEZ010000040.1:0-43813 GCA_039030015.1 Gemmatimonadota bacterium
CAAGTACTTTTAGCCGATCAGCAGTGCGCTACGGAATACTTGTTTTTAGCGTCTACAAACACGCAAAGCGAGGACCTCGTGAGCTGCAAGGTCTTCCTGAATGATCCGCGACGTTTCCAGGAGATGAACGGCGCCTACGCCGAGTTCGTCCCCACCGACGATCCTCCTGCGCGCGCCACGGTGCGGGCGAACCTGGTCAACGTTCTGTTCTCGACCGAGATCCAGTGCGTCGCAGTCGACTCGGGTACGCGGAGCGTCGTGAACGCCCAGGCACGGGGCCGGAGTCCGTTCTCCCCGGGGATCGACGTCGGGGATCGGGTCTATGTCGCCGGCGCTACGGGGCGGGGAGCGACGGCCGCCGAAGAGACGAGCTCGGCGTTGGAACGCATTCGGGCGACCCTATCGGCCGCGTCGCTCGACTTCGACGATCTCGAGGAGGTGTGGGTGTACCTCGCGGACGTGCGCGATTGGGAGTCGGTCCACGAGGTGCTCGTCGAGGAGTTCGGTGCCGACTACCCGGCTCCGACCGTCGTCGGAAACCGTCTCGTCGGTCGGTCGACGGTCGAGATCCAGGTGACCGCCCGCCGGTAGGCTACGGACTCAGTCCGCTCCTACCGGCTGGGGGGTTCCGGTCTGGACCGCGGGCGCACGGGAGGCCCACGACCGTAGGTCCTCGACGATCATGTACAGACTCGGCACTACGAGCAGCGCGATGAAGGTGACGAAGAGCGCTCCGAAGCCGAGGCTGATCGCCATGGGCACGAGGAAGCGTGCCGACGCGGATTGCTCGAGGATCATCGGCGCGAGGCCGAAGAACGTCGTGAGCGATGTCAGGAGGATCGGTCGGAAGCGCTTGGCACTGCCGACCAGAACCGCCTCGACGAGGTCCATGCCCTGAGCGCGCGCTCGATTCACAGCGTCGACGAGTACGAGCGAGTCGTTCACGACGATACCCGAGAGTGCGATGATGCCGAAGGCGCTCACCATGCTCAGCTCGTATCCCATGATGAGGTGGCCGAGCACCGCCCCCACGATCCCGAACGGTACGGCGGACATTACGACGAGCGGCTGGATGTAGCTCCGGAAGGGGATGGCGATCATCGCGAACATCAGAAGCATCGCCACCAGGTACATCGGCCCGAGCGAGCTGAGGTTCTCGTTGAACTCCTGCTGTTGGCCCGAGAACTCGGTCTCGAGGCCGGGGAATTGCGCCCGGAGCTCGGGAAGAACCTCTCGTGCGAGGGCTGCGATCACCGGCCGGCCCGACGCGACGCCAGGAGCGAGCTCTCCGGCCACCGTGACGATCCTCCGACCTTCCTCGCGCGAGATCTCGGTCGGAGAGCGGCCGCGAGAGACGTCGGCCACGTAGGCCAACGGAGCGGTGCCCCCGTCGGGGAGGCCGACGAGAAGGCGCTCGATGTCATTCTCCGAGGTGCGCTGCTCTTCAGGCAGGCGGACCATGACTTTGACTTCGTTCCGACCGCGCTGCTCGCGAAGCGCCTCCGCGCCGAAGAAGGACGAGCGGATCGCCCGCGCGACGTCCGAGCTGGTCAGGCCCCATCCGCGGGCCTCGTCACGGAGGCGGAAGTCGAGCTGCGGTTTTCCGTTCGCGTAGCTGTTGTCGACGTTCACGAGAGACGGGTACTCCCGCAGGCGTGACGCCAGGATTTGGGACGCTTCGGCGAGCACGTCCGGGTTCGTGGAACTCAGGTCGACGCTCACCGCGGAACCCGCGCTGGGGCCCTGGGTCGACGTGCCGCTGATCCGCACGACCTCGACCCCTGGCATCGCCGGCAGCGCTTCGCGCCACCACGCCTCGAAGTCGACCGCATCGAATTCGCGCTCGGTCGACGGAACCAGGGCGACCTCGACGGAGACGAGATGGCTCCCCTGACTTTGGGCGCTCGCCCCCCCGGACGCGGATCCCAGGCGGGTCATCACGCCACGGATCGACGCTCTGCCGCCCCCGCGCTCGATCGCGGCATCGAGACTGCGTTCGAGCTCGGCCTGCACCTGACGGGTGTTCTCGATGTTCGCGCCGTAGGGGAGGCGAGCACTGGCGGAGACGACGTCTCCGGGGATCGGCGGGAAGAAGTTGAAGGGGACCAGCCCGGCCGCGATCGCACCTGTGGTGACGATGAGGAGGGCTGTCGCGATGGACAGGGTGAGGTATCGCGCGTCCAGCACTGAGCGAAGGCGAGGCTTGTACCGCTCCTCGATGAACTGCTCCAATCCGGAACTGACGCGGTTCTGCACACCCGAGATCGGAGCGAAGAGGCGGTCGAGCAGCGAGGTCGAGTCCTTTTTGCCGTGTCCGAGGTGGGCCGGCAGGATGAAGAACGACTCGATCAGCGAGAAGAAGAGAACTGCGATCACGACGACCGGGATCAGTCGGAAGATCTTCCCGGTTACACCCGGAACGAAGAGAAGCGGTGAGAAGGCGACCATCGTCGTCAGGACCGAGAAGGTCACGGGGACGGCCATCTCCCGCGCACCCTGGATCGCGGCGTCCATCCGGTCCATGCCCTTCGACCGCATCGAATGGATGTTCTCGCCGACCACGATCGCATCGTCGACGACGAGACCCAGCGTCACGATGAGCGCGAATAGTGTGATGACGTTGATGGACAGGTCCGTGGGGACCATGGCCAGGAAGGCCCCGAGGAAGGAGATCGGGATGCCCAACGCCACCCAGCCGGCGAGGCCGTGGTTCAGGAAGAGCCCGAGGAGGATGAGGACCAACACCAGCCCCATGACCGCGTTGCTGAAGAGCTGGTCGATCCGCTCCCGGAGCGTCTCCGAGTCGTCGTTCCAGGTGGAGATGGAGATCGATTCGGGTACGCGAGTCGCGAGGCCGGCGGCGTACGCGCGGACCTCGTTGGCGATCTCCGTTGGGGTTTGGTCGCCGACCCTGAACGCGACGAGTTGGATCGCCGGCTGCCCGTTGAAGAAGAGAGACTGATCCGTGTCCTGGAACCCGTCCCTCACCGTGGCGATGTCACCCACTCGGAGCTCGCCGGACGGGGCGGCGCGGATCACGATGTCCTCGAAGCCCTGAGCTCTTCGGCGTCGGTCGACGACGCGCACGAGGACCTCGCCATTGTCGGTCTCCAGCTCACCTCCGGGGAGGTCGACCGACGCTTGGCGGATCTCCTGTGCGATGCCGTCCAGGGTGAGGCCGTACGCCTCCAGCTCTTCCCGGCGCACCTCGACGCTGATCTCGAGCGGGCGTACGCCCGAGAGGTCGATCTGCGTGATCCCCGTGGTGGTGAGCAGCTCTTCCCGAGCCATCTCGGCCAGTGTCTGAAGCGTCTCTCTCTCTTGATCGCCCGAGAGGATGAGCGAGATGACGGGCTGTCGTCTGCCCGCTGTCGCGATCGTCGGACGTTCGGCTTCGCCGGGGAATGAGGTGATCCGGTCGACGAGGTTCGTCACGTCGGCGAGTACCCGGTCCCCGTCTGCTCCGATCAGCAACTCGATCGAGACGCTCCCCGAGCCTTCCCGGGAGACCGAAGTCACCCGCTTCACGCCCTCGACACTCCGCACGGCCTCTTCGACCGCGAGGACGATGCCCTGTTCGACCTCGGCGGGGCTGGCGCCGGGGTAGGGCACCGACACCGTGATGACGTCGAGATCGAACGCCGGGAAGACTTCCTGTTTGAGCCCCACCGTGGACAAGAAGCCCCCGAGGAGGATGACGAGCATCAGGAGGTTGGCGGCAACCGGGTTGCGCGCCATCCACGCGATCGGGCCGCGCTCCTGCTCGCTTCGGCTGTCGCTCATCGGTCGTCCGCCACGACGCTCACCCGCGTTCCTTCTACGGGAGCGCTGAGCGGGCTGATGACGAGTGAGGTGCCGGCTGCGAGCCCGGTCCGAACGTAGACCGCTTCGTCGTCGCCCCACACGGCCTCGAGTCGGACGCGTTCGAGCGACCCTTCCTCGTTCACGATCCAGACAGTGTCGCCGTCATAGATCGCGGCCCTGGGTACGCGGACGACGGCGTCCAGAACGCGCCCAGAGATTTCGGCGTCGACGCTCGACCCTGGGAGGAGAGGAAGCCCGACGTCCGAATCCAGCGGATCGTCGATCAGGACCAGAAGCTCGGCGCGTCGCGTCTGGGGATCGAGCTGGTCGACGAGGCTGACGACCCGACCCTCACGCTCGACCTGGTCCCCTGTTCCGAGTCGCTGGCGGATCGTGACCACGCTTCCAGGATTCGTCGGGGATCGGAGGTCGATGAGCGCGAGCTCCTCGACCCGCACCGAAACGGTCACGCGGAGTTGGTCCGTGCCGACCAAGCGGGCGATCGTCGTCTGTTGTCCGACGACCTGTCCGACATCGACCGATTCTTCCACCACGGAGGCGTTGAAGGGCGCGCGAATCACGGTGCGTTCCAGGTCGAGTTCGGCCCGGGCGAGCGCGCTCCGACTCGAGATGAGGTTCATCTCGGCGGCCGCGCGCTGACTCTCACGCAGGACGAGTGGGGAGGGCTCCCCGCCCGTGCCGAGGATCTCCCACTCCTCACGGGCTGTCTGCTGTCGAGCCTCCTCCAGCTCCAGCTCGAGTTCGGCACTCCGGACCTGTCCTCGCTGCTGCTCGACCGCGAGTTCGTAGTCCTCCGCGTTGATCCGCACGAGGACGTCACCCGTTTGAACGCGGCCGCCGGGCACGAGCGCATCGGATATCGCGACCACCCGACCGTTGACCTCGGGTATGACGGTGACCTCGCGTGCTGGAGACGTGATGCCGCTCGCCGTGATGAGGGAGCGCACGCTCTCGGCGGTCATGACCTCCGTGCGGACGGTCGGAAGCGACCGCTCCGGGACCACCGCTTCGGTCTCGGGTGCCAAGGACACGAGGAACGCGGCGGCTACGAAGCCCGCGAAGATCACGAACACGGGTAGGAGTACCCGTCGGCGACTCGTCGTCATGACGCCTCCAAAAGTCTCTGTCGGAGTCCCGTCGTCCACGGGCCTCCGGCGGCTTGTCGATATTGAATCCATGACGCCAGCACCGTGCGGTGCGTGCGGATGACGCCGAGTTCCGCCTGCTGCATCCCGTTCATCGCGTTGAGCACGTCGAGAACGGTGGCGAGTCCGGCGAGGTATCTCCGCCGCGACTCGTCGAACGCACGTTGGGATGCGGCCAGCTGGTCCTCGAGCGCCGAGAGCTGAGCCCGCTGTTCTTCTTCTTGGATACGGGCTGTGGCGACCTCGGCGGCCGCCGAGCGCTGAAGCTGCTCGTAGGAAGAGCGAGCGGCTCGCTCGCTCGCCGATGCTTCGCGGATTCGGCTGGTGCGATCCGAACCGTCGAGCAGCGGCATCGACAGCGTGAGCGAAGCGCCCCACGTCGACTGCGTCGTCGTGCCGACGCTGCGGAAGAACTGGGAGCCCGAGTTCGCACTCAGATCGATGTCCGGCAGGAAACCCCACTTGGCTTCCGACACTCTGGCACCTGCGGCCTCGAGCCGATCTTCGGCGCTCCGGAGGTCCGGGCGGGCGGAGACGCGCACGCCGTCGGACGACGCCGGCGCCGAGGTCGGCAACTCCGGTAGTGTTTCCGGGATGATCCGCGCGGGAGCGAGCGCGTCACCGCCCAGGAGTGCCTCGAGGCCGGCCCGAGCGAGACGCATCTCAGACCGCGCCTGCGGAAGCGAGGCTCGCGTGGTCGCGAGCTGCTGCCGTTGCTGTAGCACCTCGAGTGCAGTGGCGTCTCCCCGTTCGTACCGGAGTTGCGACACCTGGGCGAGCTGTTCGCCGACCTCCACTTGTCGGGTGATGACCGCGAGCTGCCGGGCGGCGGACACCGCGTCGTAGTAGGCCGTCGCGACCTGGCCGACCAGGTTCAACGCCACGCCGTCCTCGTCTCCGCGCGTCGCCATCGACTCCAGGCGGCTCGCGCGGTAGGAGCGGTACTCCGGGCCCCAGGAGCTCACCCGGTACCGAGCCCGGACGTTGGCGGAGCCGGTGTAGTAGAGGGATGGCAGGTCGACCATGCCTCCGTCGCCGCGTGGGATGCCTCCGAACTGGAAGCCGAGGCCGTCGAGTGGGCCTGTCGTCGCCTGCCCATCCAGGGAGAGCGTCGGCATGAGAGCGGCCCGGGTGCGGATCGCGGTCGCTTCGGCTTGGATCAGTCGATCCACCGCCGCCTGCAGGTCACCGTTGGCACGGGCGGCCTCGGTCAGCAGTGCGGTCAACCCATCATCTTGAAGCTCTTCCCACCACGGAGAGCTGAAGCCAGCAGCGGATTGTCCCTGGGCAGGCGCGACGAACGATGTCGCGGCCGCGAGGAGAGCGATGGAAGTCCGATGGAGGGTCGAGCGCATGTGCGGTCCCGGCAGAGAGGCGAGACTCGAACCTTAACGCCGTGCGCGACACCTGTCTAGGAAATAGTTGTACAGGGGGTGTACAGCCTTACGGAGTGCGGGTAGGCACGTTGATGAAGACCAGATTCATCGCACCTGAGTTCGCGAAACCGAGGTCCGGATATCCGTCCCCGTTCACGTCTCCGATGGCCAAGCCGTACGTAATGTCCCGCTGGTCTCCCACCGGGAGGGCCGTCCAGCCCAAGCCGGTCCCGTCGTTCAGGTAGACCTGGTTCTGTGCGCCCACATTGGCGATCACGATGTCCACGTCACCGTCCAAGTCGACGTCCGTGACGTCGACCGCGTACGAGCGGTCGTCTCCGCCGTAGGAAGCCTGCCAGGGGAACGCGCCTGAGCCGTCGCCCAGATAGACCCCGTTGGGCTCCCCGATGTTGGCGGTCACGATGTCCAGGTGCCCGTCGCCGTTCAGGTCCGCGACCGCGGCAGCACGCGTCTCGTCTTCTCCGGTCCCATACGCCCGACGTTGCGAGAAGCCGAGAGATCCATCGTTGAGGAGGATCTGGTTGGCCTGTCCATCGCGATTGGCCAACACCAAGTCGGAATCGCCGTCGGAATCGATGTCCGCGACCGCCACGGAGATCGTCGAACCGTCCTCGGCACCGAACGGTCGTTTCTGCCCGAAACGACCGGAGCCGTCATTGAGGTAGAACCCGTTCGCCGCGCCTCGGTTGGTGACCAGGAGGTCGAGGTCCCCGTCACTGTCCAGGTCGTGGAGTGTCGCGCTTCGCGTCGGCTCGATCTCGGGCCCCACCTCCCAGGCGAGTTCGAATTGGCCCGAGCCGTCGTTGAGGTACACCCATCGAGGGGCGACATCGTTCGCGGCGATGACGTCGATGTCTCCGTCTCCGTCCAAATCGCCGGCAGGGAGGGCGTACGTCGTGGCGCCGCGAATCCCCAGGGGGTACGAGACGGTGAAGCGGCCTCGGCCGTTGTTGATGAAGACTTCGTTCGTCTCCGCCCAGTGTCGCCCGTTCGCGACGAAGACGTCGAGATGTCCGTCTCCGTCTACGTCCGCGAAGGTCACGTCGGCGGTGAGTCGCTCCTCGACACCGAGGACGTTCCGGTCCGTCCACCGGAAGGTGCGTTCCTGCGCATGCACCGCGTTGGGCATGGACATGAGGATCAGCACTACGGAAAGAGGGCGCATTCGGAGAACGTAGGGGCGCGCCTACCGCGCCGCATGCTCACGGCCTCCCGAGTAGGCATCCGAGCCCCGTGCCACGTAGAATCCCGGTACTCAAGTACCGGTACGATCCCCCGGGAGCATGCGATGGAGTCGAGCGAGCGTTGGAGGGAGGTGCGATCCCTCTTTGAAGAGGCGCTCGAAAGACCGGTCGGCGATCGCGACGCCTTCCTTGCCGACCGGTGCGGCACCGACAAGGTGCTGCGGTCGGAGGTCGAGGCCCTCTTGGCCGGCGCGGAGACGGACGGATTCCTCGGGGACGATCTCGCGTCTCTGGCGGCCCGGGCGCTACACGAGCAGGCGCCGGGAATTGTAGGCACGACCGTCGGGCCGTTCCGACTCACCGAGCGTATCGGAGAGGGCGGGATGGGTCAGGTCTTCGTGGGGGAGCGGGACGACGGAGCATTCCGGCAACGCGTGGCGGTCAAGCTGATCGGGAGCGCGTTCGCCACACCCGAACTCCTCGCCCGCTTCGAGCGCGAACGCGCCATCCTCGCGTCGCTCAACCACCCCAACATCGCGCACCTGCTGGACGGCGGTGTGTCGGAGTACGGTCCGTACTTGGCCATGGAGCTCGTCGAGAACGCGGCGACGATCTTGAAGCATGCCGATGAGCGCCGACTCTCCGTCGAGGCGCGGGTGGAGCTCTTCGCCTCGGTCTGCGACGCGGTCCATGCGGCGCATCAACAACTCATCGTCCATCGTGATCTCAAGCCCTCCAACGTGCTCGTCACCGATGACGGACGGGTGAAGCTCCTCGACTTTGGGATCGCCGGGTTGCTCGACGACGGAGCCGAGGGTGAGCCGCTCACGAGGACCGGCCGGCTGCTGATGACGCCGGAGTACGCCTCTCCCGAGCAGCTCCGAGGCCACCCGGTCTCGACGGCGTCGGACATCTATTCGCTGGGTGTGATGTTCTACGAGCTCCTCGCCGGACAGCGCGCGTACGACCTCCGCGGGATGTCGCCCGGAGAGATCGAGCGCCGTGTGACCGACGGGCCAATCACGCGCCCGAGTGAGGCGGTGAGTCGTGCGGGTGTCGCACCGAGGACGGGTGGGCCGATCGATCCCGCGGAGATCGGCGCCGCGCGCTCGACGAACCCCGACAAGCTCCGACGCGCGCTCCGCGGCGATCTCGATACGATCGTGCAGAAGGCCATGCACCGGGATCCGGGGCGGCGCTACGCCTCGGCGTCGGCCTTCGCCGAGGACCTTCGTCGGCATGTCCAGGCGCAGCCCGTCCTGGCACGTCCCGATACGATCTCGTACCGGCTGTCGACCTTCGCTCGGCGCCGACGCGGAGGGGTGATCGCGGCCGGTCTCGTGGCGCTCGCGGTCGTCGTCGGCGCAGGCGGCACGATGCTCCAGGCGAAACGAGCGGATAGTCGCTTCGATGAGACCCGAGAGCTCGCGACCTCGATGCTCTCGGAGCTGAACAGCGAACTCGCCGGCGTGCCCGGGTCCACGCCGGTCCGGGCGCGCCTCGTCGAGGAAGCTCTGCGGTACCTGGACGAGTTGAGCTCCGATCCGCGGGCCGACCGCGGCCATCTTCTGGACGTTGCCGATGCGTACGACGTGGTCGGCGAACTCCAGGGCGACCCCACCAACACCAACCTGGGCGACCTGGCGGCAGCGCGGGATCGATACGAGCAGGCGATGCAGATTCGGCTCGCACTGTGGAACGTCGACAGCACGGACGCGCGCACGCGGCGGTCCGTGGCGGAGAGCCACTACCGGATGGCGGTGGTGACCGCGTTCGAGGGTGACTTGCAGGAGTCTACCCGACTCGGGCAGCTGGGCCTCGCGGTCTTGGCGCCGCTCGAGGTCGACGGTCGCGCCGGAGACGCCGTCGTCGTGACAGGGGGCCGACTACGAGGGCTCGTCGGGGAGCACTTGGTCAACGACGGGGCGTGGGAGCTCGGCCCTGCGATGCTGGACACGGCCATCGTGCTCCTCGAAGGCGCCGTGGCCCGGCGTCCCGACGACGTCCGACTCGTCACCGATTTGTGGGACGCCTACAACGGGAGGGTCGTCGCGTATTGGTACATGCGCCGGGCCGCCGAAGGGCTGAGGATCCTCGACGAGAAAGCGTGTCCCATGCTGACGCGGCTGGTGGCCGACCACCCCCGGCGTGCCGATGCGCTCTACAGTCTGCAACAGTGTCATGACTACCGAGGCCAAGCGTTCGAACAGCTGGGCCGGGCGACTGAAGCCGAGTCGAGTCATCGGGAAAGCATCGCACTCGCGGAGGAACTCCTCCGACTCGACGACGCGAACGAGACCGCGTACGAAGCGGTCTTGTCGGGGCACGTCGCCCTCGGTCGCATCCTCTTTCCGATGGGGCGTGTCGACGAGGGCGGAGATGCTCTGCGGCGCGCCGCCGAAGTCGCGGAGCTGCTGCGGGAGCGGAATCCGTCGAACGGTCGCTGGGTGTTCCAGATCGGACACGTGCAACGGGAGTTGTGCCGGAGTCTACTCGAGAGCGGCAACCCGGGGGACGCGCTTCCCGCGTGTCTCACGGCCGTGCAAGCCCACGGACAAGCAGCGACCATGGGGCCGGGTGTCATCACCGACGTCACCCATGCCTTTGCGTTGGGGCAGGCCGCGAGGACGTACCACGCCTTGGCGCGGAGCACGAGCGACCCGGCGGAGAGTCAGAGCTACCTCTCTTCGTCCATCGACCACTACGAAGCGAGCCTCGACGCGTACGGGAGGGTCGGGGACTTGGGCCCCGCTGCCGCGTACGAGATTCACCCCGACACCGTCGCTGCCGAGCTCGCCCGGCTGCGGGCCGGGTCCTGATCCGCTTGTTCAGGCACCCTCGGGTGGTGGCGCGCACTGACCCGCCTGCGTCATGAGCATGCCGGCCTGCATCGCATCGGTTACCGGGATGCTGCTTCGCAGTTCAGCGGCGGCTTGCTCGTCCCGTTCGACCATGGCCAAGAGGAGCGCCTGGGCATCCTCCGAGAGATCGGCCTCGGCTTTTTGGGCGAGGCAGTCGCACAGCTCCGGTGGCATCTCGGAGCCCGCGGCACACGCTTCGGTGAACCGATCGGCGAAGCCGGAGCCAGGGCCGGCGCAGGAGGCCGCGGTGACGGCGAGTGCACAGAAGATCGACGAACGGAATCGGGTCATGTTGAGCTCCTCGCTCGGGCGTTCGACGCCGGAGTGGCGTCGTCTCATAGAGAACTGGGCAACGGGGCGCCGAGGCGGCTCACGTCCCTGGATTCGCGAGGGCGATTCGATGACGAGTAGACTTGTGGCATGACCGTTCCGGATCGACCCGCAGCCGACGTCACCGTGCTGCTCGACGCGTGGCGGTCGGGTGACGAAGCGGCGCTGGAGTCGTTGCGTCCCTTGGTGTACGACGAGTTGAAGGTGCTCGCGCAACGACAGCTGCGGGGAGAGCGCGCCGGGCACACACTGAGCGCAACCGCGCTGGTGCACGAAGCCTACGTGAACCTCGCGTCCGGACGCGCTCCCGACCTCAACGATCGACTCCACTTCTTCGCCATCGCGTCGCGCGTGATGCGAAGGGTCTTGGTATGGCACGCCCGTCGTCGCGGCGCCGCGAAGCGCGGCGGAGGCCTCGCACCGGTCACGCTCGACGAGGCGGCCGTGCTCGATGAGGGCAGACGTGAAGAGATCCTTGCGTTGGACGAAGCGCTCGTCGCGCTCGAAGCGCTCGACCCCCGTCTGTGTCGCGTCGTCGAGTGCCGTCACTTCGCGGGGATGACGGTGCCGGAGACGGCGGAGGCTTTGGCGATCTCTCCGGCAACCGTGAAGCGCGACTGGACGGCGGCTCGCGCCTGGCTGCGAGCCCGACTGGAGGCCGACGCCTCCTAGCGTGAGCCCGTTCGAGGGCGGTGTGCACATCCGAAGACGGAGGTCGTTCCCCCGTCTTCGGAGGCCCTGTGACGATGCAGCGCTGGACCCTGTTGTTGCTCACGAGTGCGTGTGTGCTCCTCGCGCTCCCTGTCGCGGCCGACGCCCAACTCGATCGGCTGCGTAGACTCGGCGATCGGGCAGTCGAGACCGCTGAAAGCACCCTGAGCTCACACATCGCCGACCGGATCGAAGGTGCGATGCAGTGCGCCCTCGGTGACGACGCCTGCGCCGAGGAGGCGAGAGCGAACGGTGAGCGTCCCGTCTTCGTCGACGACGCGGGCAACGTGATCACGGATGCGGACGGGAATCCCATCACAGACCCCGAGGACGCCGCAGCAGCGGCGGCTCCCCCCGGTGACGAAGTCTGGACCAACTACGACTTCGTACCCGGGAGCCAGGTGGTATACGCACTCGACCTGTCGGCCGAGCCGATCGGGAGATGGCCGGCGCGCCAACTCATCTTCGATCGAGGGGCGGGGCAGGTCGTCGAGTTGAACGGGGCTCGGGCGGTCGAGTTCACCGACCGCTCCCGCTTCAGGATCCAGTTGCCTGACTCCCTTCCGGACGACTTCACCGTCGAAGTGGGTTTTCAGGCCGGTACCGTGAACATGCCCCTCCAGATCGTGGTGGATCCCCCCGAGGGTCAGGCCCCCTTCGGTAATCGAGCGGATCGGGACTATCTCGTGCTGTCCGGACGACCTGGGATCTACCGACGCGGGAACGACGTGTCGGCCACCCCCGGGCTGACGCACATCTCCTCCGAGATCGTGTCCTTCGGCCTCCAGGTCGATGGGGATCCGACCATGCCGGAGGGCTCATCCGACTACGTCATCCTCTACGCCGGTACGGATCGCGTTGCGCTCGTCCCCAATGCGAACATGAAGCGCGGGCGGGCTCTCGAATTCCACGTTCGCGCCAATTCCCGCTTTCACGCCTACCTGACGCATCTCGTCGTCGCGACCCACGGCGACCCGCTCTACGACGCGCTGACGACAGGGGATCGCTCGTGGACGACGCGCGGCATCCTCTTCGACTTCGACTCCGATCGCCTGCGCGGTGAGTCCACGCCGACCTTGGACGAATTGAGGCGGGTCCTCGAGGACCACGGAGACCTGTCGGTCACGATCGAGGGGCATACCGACTCGGCGGGTGACGACGCCTACAACCAGGCGCTCTCGGAGCGCCGCGCCCAGGCGGTCGTCGACTACCTGGTCGAGGCAGGGATCGACGCGTCCCGCCTCGATTCGGCGGGCATGGGCGAGAGCCACCCGGTCGGCGAAAACGATACCGAAGCGGGGCGCCAGCAGAATCGGCGTGTCGTGATCCGCGCGGCGGGCGATTGACGCCCGCACCACCTCCGAACAACCCCAGACTCCAGGAGACCCCGATGTCTATCCTCAACCCAGGCCGAAGCGTGCCCCTCGCGATCCTCCTCTTCGTGGCCGCTGCACAGCCGACGATGGCTCAAACGAGCGCGGACGAGTGTGAGACGATGATCGAGACGTGGACGCAGGCGTACCTCGTGAACATCTACGACGACCTGAGCCGCTTGGAAGAGGGCGTCGAGGATCTGATTGCGAATCTTCGCAACGAGCAGCCCCTCACCGAGGAGCAGCTGAGCCAGATGACGGTGGAGCAGATCAAGAACAACGCGAAGCTCATCCAGACGATGCGCGACTGCCTGCCGGGCCTCATCGACTTGGTGCGCCAGATCCGCGATCGGATCGACAGCCTCCAGGGGATGGCGAATACCAGTGTGGCGCAGAACCGTCGCGGCACGCCCCGCGGGCGTCTGATCGATGACCTCTTGGAGGACCAGGAGGATCTGCGCGACGCCGTGAACGCCGCACTCCGGCGGGCAGGTGTCCGGGGTGAATCGCCGGCGATCCCCTAGGACATCGAGCGCCTGGACGGTCTTCGGAGTCTCGGCTTCGGAGGCCGCCTAGACGCGCGCCCCGACGCGTCGGGCCGTCTCGCGGATCGACCACCACGGGATCCGGTTCGTCAGCGCCCGCGGCAGGGGCGCTTCCAGGAGCTGCCGAACGCGGCCGAGCAGACCCTCGACGACAAGGTAGTTGTAGGGACTGACCGGCAGGTCATCCAAGATCTGGTGCGCCAGCTCGACCTTTCGACCGGGGCCGGTGAGTCGGAACTGGGTCGCCTGCGTGGGACCGTATACGATCTTGACCCACGTGCGTGGCCGCGTCAGCAGATAGCGCAGAAGGGGTGGCCGGCACCCGATCAGCTTCGCGATCCCGTCCATGTACCGGTGATAGTCGACCAGGCTTCGGATGCTCTTGGCCGTGCCGCCGAACTGGTCAATGTAGGCTGCCTCGTCGACCTTCGACTCGCGCATCCGCTCCGCTGTGTTCGGCAACGTCCGCTGCCCCGTTGCGACCAGCGCGAAGTAGCGGGCCTGGAGCTCCATGATCGGGAATTGGCTCCCGAAGCCCGGTCGTGCCCAGCCGATCCACGCGAGCGAGTCCCCGAGGTCCGGGTGGAAGATGTGTTTGTAGAGTGCTCGCGGGTCACAGGTCTGGAGTTCGGCCGGCATGAAGTCGATGCGGTTCTTGAAGCCGGTGCAGAAGACGACTTCGTCGACCCCGTCGAGCTCGGTGCCGTGCCCGTCGACCAGCGTCCGCTCGCCGTCGCGCACCTCTACGATCTCCCCTACGACCTGGCATTCGTGGTCGGCGATCGCTTCCGGGAGGGCGAGAGTCTTGGTGCCGTAGATGCCCCACATCCCCCGTTCCGACTCCACCATCTCATTCAGCTGGACGATGGCGTTGTTGAGAGGCGTGCCGGATTCGCCGACGACCTCCATGAAGCGCCGGCTGAACGAGTCTCCGTAGCGCCGGGGGAGCCCCCACAACCCTCGGTGCGTCGATGCGTCGCTGGCGTAGGGCCCACCGAACCGGCCTACGACCCAGCCTGCGGACGAACGGAGGCTGACCCATGAGCGTTCTGCGACCCGCGCGATCTCGAGTGCGACGTCGGATGCCGACTCTCCGCCGCCGACCACGAGCACCCGCTTGCCCGTGAAGCGTTCGGCGTTTTGGTAGTCCTGGGAGTGAGAGGTCGCGATCTCCGACAGCTCACTCTGCCACTCGGGGAAGCGCTTCACACTGTTGTTGCCCACCGCGAGGGCGAGACGTTTCGCCTGGAAGGTCTCGCCGTCCTCGGTCGTCACGGTCCAGCCACCGTCCACTCCGCGCACCGACTCGACCCGCGTACCGAAGCGGACACGCTCGGCGACGCCGTAGTGCTCGGCGTAACGCGTCCAGTAGTCGACGGCCTCGTCCTTCGTCCAGAAGTAGTGCGTTTCCTCGTCCCCGATCGGGAAGTCCGAGTACATGCTGAAGGCGGCGGACGACGTGAGGCGGAGGTTGTCGTAGGTGGTCGCGAAGGTGCCACCGAGCGATTCCGCCTGCTCGAGACACAGCACGTCGTCCAGTCCTTGTTCGACCAGCTCTTTCGTGCAGACGATCCCGCCGGGACCGGCTCCGATGACGATGCAGGATCTCACACCAGGGCTCCTTGGGGGGGACGGTGGTGCGTGGGACGAGGTGAGGACTCCTCTAGAAATCTGTCGCCGACGAGGACCCGAGAGCCAGCTTCCTGGTTCGTGCCTCAGGCCCCTGCGGCGACGGCGCGTACGAAGGCTTCGACTTCGTCGGTGTCCCACACTGCCTCACCGTGCCGGAGCAGGACGATCCTCCCGTCCTCGTCGACGAGCCAGGACGTGGGTAGCCCCCTCATGCCAAACGCGTCGGGAATGCGCGAGACCTCCATGTAGATCGGAAGGTCGTAGGTATAGCGACGCAGATACCGTCTCACGTCTCGCTCTCGATCCGCGGCGACGATCAGGAACTCCACCTCTGTATCCGACAATCGGTTACGGAGCCCTTCGATCGAGGCCATCTCTCGCACGCACGGCGTGCACCACGACGCCCATAGGTTGATGAAGAGCACGCGCCCGCGGAGCTCCTCGAGGGGGAAGGCGTCGCCGTCCAAAGGACGGATCGCCCACTCGAAGTCTGCGTCGCCGTAGACGACCAGGCCGTCGGGAACCGCACTCTGAGCCGCGAGGGCGTGCGGGCCGATCGAGCACGACACCACGGCCAGCACTGCGGTCAGGCGGGCGACGCCTGGGGCCGCGCGTCGAGACACGAGAGCCGACCGGGGGTGCATCAGCGCGCCAGACCGTAACGAAGTCCGAGCATCAGATGCCGGCCCCTCATCGGCCCGTAGACATAGGCGGTGTCGAAGTCGTCACCGAATGGATTCGCCGGGTCGACCAGCGGACTAGGCTGCGTGTAGTCGAGCACGTTCTTGATCGAGACGTAGAGCTCCGACCCGTCCGCGAGGCGCCACGCGCTTTGGACGTTGTGGATCGAGTACGTCGGAGAGCGCTCGGCCCGGGTGAACGGTGCGTCGTAGGCGGGGAGACGCATCGAACCCGTGACCGTACCGGTGTAGTCGAACCGAAGCGGGAGCGCGCGCGCATTGTAGGTGGCGCTGAACACGCCCCGGACTCCGGCCGCGAAGAACTCGTCCTCGGCTTGCCCCGCCTCGTCGACGACGAAGACGTCCTGCAGCGTGATCCCCGCGGAGTACAGGAAGCGATCGAAGTCGATGTTCTGGTTCAGCGTGACCGACACTCCCCGACTGACCGCATGGCCACTCAGGTTGTCGTAGACGATCTGATTCGGATCGATGTCGTAGTCCGGTTGGATCTTGTTCGAGAAGCGCGTGTGGAAGACGTCGACATCGAGCATCAGCGGGTGGGGGCCGAACTCGATCACTTGGTTGAGGTTGAGGGTGACGCTTCGTGAGCGTTCGGGCTCGAGTTCGGATGCGATGACGACGTCCCGGGCGCCCGTCAGCGCGGCATGGTCCTCCGTGAAGAGGTTGACCACGCGGAATCCGGTACCGGCGTTGAGCCGGAGGGCTGTGTGTTCCGTGACGTCCCACTTCAGCGCGAGGCGCGGCGAGAAGATGACGCCGTGCTGATCGTGGTGGTCGGCCCGAAGCCCTCCGAGGGCGGTCAACGCGTTTCGCAAGAGCCACACCTCGTCCTGCACGAGCAGTCCGGGGATGAAGCGTCGGTCCTGTGCCGCCGTCGCCGGGGTGTTGTCGTCGTACGTCTGGTAGCGAGCGGTGGCACCCACCAGGATGTCGTGACGACCCGTGGTCGGACCCCACAGCGCGTTCACGAACCCGATGTGCTGTCGTGCGGAGTACTCGGAGTCTCCGTAGAAGGAGTCCTGGTCGTGCCAGGAGTACGATCCCTCGACACGCACGTCCTTCGACCACGGGGGCAGGTAGGAACCGAGGACCTCCACCCGGTTCGTATAGATCGACTCCCCGTACACCTGATCGCTACCGCGATCGGCGCGCGTCCACGCCTCGACGCCTCCGAACCGGTCTTCGTAGAGGTACTTCGCGGTCAGCGAGCCCCGACGCTGACCGTCCGGACTCCAGTCGAGCTTTCCGAAGGCCACACCGCGCCGGTTCAGCGGGAAGTCCGAGAAGCCATCTCCGTTGGCGTCCACGAAGCGAGAGTTGTACGCCACGTTGCCGGACAGGGCGGCGCTGACTGCGCCCGGTCTGCTCGAGAGGGCGAAGTCGACGTTGCCTTCCGCGTCGGAGGTCCCCGACGCGTCGATCGCGAGTCGCGGAGCGAAACGAGGATCCTTGGTGATCACATTGATGACCCCCGCCATCGCCTCAGACCCGTAGAGCGTCGAGGAGGGGCCCTTGATGATCTCGACCTGCTGGATCAGAGCTGGGTTGATGCCGTTCAGCCCGTACACGGATGCCAACGAACTCATGATCGGCATGCCGTCGATCAGGACCGCCGTATACGGGCCCTCCATGCCGTTGATCCGGAGGTTGTTCGTGTAGCAGACGCCGCAGTCGACCTGTTGGTAGAGGCCGTTCACGTAGCTGATCGTCTCGACGAGGTTGTTCGTCGCGTTTCGTTGGAGCACCGCCTCCGGAACGACGTTCACCTTCACCGGAGAGGCGGCGACGGTGGCCGCCTTCATCGTCCCGGTCACTGTGAGGGGCTGAAGGGCGAGCGGGTCCGGTGTCAGCACGATCTCGAGCAAGTCGATCCCCGCCGGTACGTCCACATCGACTTCGCGGGCGGCGTACCCCTGCGAGGATACGAGCAGTGAGACGGCTCCCTCGGTGAGGCCCGTGAGTCGGAAGAACCCCTGGGCGTCTGCGAGGGCGCCGCGCTGGCTCCCGGAGATCGTAACGCTCGCATACGGCACGAAGCGGCCCGTGTCATCGATCACCCGGCCGGACAGGGTGAGGTCGACTGGCGCGGCGGTTTGGGACGAGGCCGGCGGTGCTGCTGCGGCGAATACGACGACCGCGGTCGCGATCGAGGCGAGTGAGGCAGAGGACATGGACATCGACATCGGATCCAGTACGACGGCTGGGCTCAGCCGCAATTTTTAGGTGTGCCTAATATGTAATTTAGGCTCGCCTAAAAAGCCAGGGTCGTCTTCGACGCTGGCGTTTCGTATGGTGCACGGTCGCGGACGACGCGGCAGGGATGTGACTCCCTGTGGAGCGGCCCGGTCTGAACGAGCAGAGGGAGTAGACACCCGTGATCGGACGAACGAGGACGAAGACCATGAAGCGTTGGTTGTTGTGCACGCTCGCCGTAGCCGTCGTGGGCTGCGAGGCCGAACAAGTCGAGGATGCGGTCCGACGGATCGGCTCCGAGCTGGCGGAGATGAGTGTCAGCGAACTCGGTGACCTGGCCGCGCGGGTGATGGAGGATCCGTCTGCGGCGGACTCGCTCTTGGCCGCGAACGGCGTCGACGTCGCCGAACTCAACGCCATCGTCGACCGACTCGGCGAGGAGGCGGAACGGGTCGGCGAGGCGCTGTCGGACCTCCCGGTCGGCGATGTGGCCGAATTGGCCACGCGCATCTCGGAGGATCGCAGCGTCGCCGACTCGCTACTCACGGCGAACGGCGTCGATGCCGGTCAACTCGATGAGGTTCTCGACCGGATCGGCCCCGACGCCGAGGCGCTGGCCGCCTACCTCGCGAAGTTGGCCAAAGAGCAGGGTCGCTAGCCGAGGTCGCCGATCGCCTCGCGTATGCGCTCGCTTGCGCGGAGCGGGTCACCGTCGGGATCGACAGCCACAGAGACGTGTCCGACGGGTGTCAGCCGTCGGATCACCTGGAAGAAGTGCCCGTAGCGGATCACGACGAACTCCAGGCCGCCGCAGTCGATGTCGCCGCGTCGCTCGAGGATCGTGAGCACCGTCGGGTTCACGAGGAGCTCCTCGTAGCGGTCGGTCTCGACGCTGCTCTGGTCGGCTGAACCTTCCTGGACCACGGTGACCACCTCGACTCCGTCGTGCACCGCCACGTACCGGAATGCATCGTCGGACTCCAACAGTCCGCGGGCCCATGCGTGCGTGCGACTCACGGGTGTTCTCCCAAGGCCTTGGTCGGGTCGAGACGCGCGGCGCGCAGGGCGGGGAGTCCCGTCGCAGCGGCGACCGCGAGGAGTAGCGTCGGCACCACGACCCCGATCGAAATGGGGTCGAGTGCGTCTACGTGGAGCACGGCCCGCTCTAGCTGGAGTGCCAGAAGGAGGCCCGCCACGAGTCCACCGGACGCGCCGATGATGCCGACCCGCAAGCCCTCGCTCAGCACGCCTCGGGCGATTTGGTCGCTGCTGGCTCCCATCGCGACCCTCAGACCCAGCTCGCGTGTCCGCGCTCGCACGGCGTGTGAGATCACTCCGTACACACCTACGGCACCGAGCAGGAGCGCGACGAGCGAAAAGGCGGACAGGAGCTGTACGACGAACCGGTCGCGGTCGAGCACTCCCCCGACGAGGTCGCCCCCGGTCACAACTGTACCCATCGGCACGCCCGGCGCCTCGGCCGCGACGATCGAGCGGAGTTCGTCCGCAACGATCGAGGGGTCGCCCGAGGTGCGCACGATGAGCGACAGCGCGTTGGGCGAGAGATAGCCGCTGTGCAGCCCTTGGGCGTGAGGGATGTAGAGCATCGTCGGCGCGTCGGACTGAGGTCCGTTCCGTCGCACGTTCTCGACCACACCCACGACTTCCATCCAGGGCGAATCCTCCGGCCACATGCGTACACGCTGGCCGAGGGCGTCGGCGCCCGGCCACAACTCATCCGCTAGGCCCTGACTGACCACAGCCACGAGTGGCGCGTCCGTGCCATCCTCGGTCGAGAAGGCCCGGCCACGAGTGGTCGAAAGCCGCGCCGCTTCGAAGTATCCGGGCGTGGCCCACTGGATACCAGCCGCGGGGGCTTCGGCGAGTAGGCTCACGGGGTTCGACTCGATCTGGATCGAGAGCCGATCGTGCCCATCCCGGAGGGGGACCCTTCGCGCGGCGCCCACGGACGCTACGGCCGGATGATCCGCTAGCCGTGCCTCGAGCCTCTGGTAGAACGCCACGGCCGGAGCGTTCCGAGGTACGCGCACCTCGGTCGGTTGAACCGGGATGATCACCGCGCCCGACGGGTCGAAGCCGAGATCCGTGCTTCGAAGGCTCTCGAAGCTTCGCAGCATGAGGGACGCGCCGAGCATCAGGATCGTGGCCAGAGCGATTTGGCCCCCGACGAGGGCGCGCCGGAAGCGGTTCGCTCGGCGGCTCCCTACACCCCCGCGCCCGCCCGATGTGATCACGGACTGGATGCTCGTCCGGGTCGTCTGCACCGCGGGGAGAAGGCCGAACACGGCGCCGGTCACGATCGCCAACAGGAGCCCGAATAGGGCGACGCGGGCGTCGACGCCCACCGTTTCCAGTCGTGGAACGGAGACCGCACCGACGCGAACGATCCACGTGACCACAGCCTGCGCGATCCCAAGGCCGATCGTGCCCGCCAGGCCTGCGATCACGACGCTCTCGAGCCAGAGCTGACCGAGGATGCGACGCCGGGAGGCTCCGAGCGCCGATCGGACGGCGAGGTCGGCTTTCCGATGCTCGCCTCGAGCCAAGAACAAACCGGCCGCGTTGCTTCCGGAGACGAGGAGGAGACCACCGACGGCGCCCAGCAACATGAGGAGAGCGGCGCGTGCGTCCCCGACCAGGCGGGTCTTGAGCAGCTCGTGTGTGAAGCGGATCGGGGTCGGGTAGAAGTCGGGGTGAGCGCGAGTCAACGTCGCCGACAGCCCATCGAGCTGCTCGGTCGCCGCGTCGATGCTCGATCCGGTACCCACGCGGGCGATCGCCTCGAGGTACTGGTTGTTCCGGCCGAAAGGCGTCACCGGATCGAGGGCGAGGGGGATCCACGCCTGGATGTCCGGGGAGCGGAATGTGAATCCGGCCGGCATGACCCCGATCACCGTGTAGCTCTCTTCTTCGAGGGACACCTCGCGCGTCACGGCGTCGGCCGCCTGGCCGAAGAGACGCACGGCGGTGCCGTGAGAGAGGACGACGACGAGGGGCGCGCCCGGTGCGTCCTCGTCCGGCGCAAACCACCGCCCGTGCTCTGGCGAGATGCCCAAGACCCGTGGGAAGGAGGCGGTCACGGCGTGCGTTGGGATCCGCTCGAGCTCGGTCGCCGACCCCAGCGCGAGGTGTCGCCACTCCACTGCGGCGACGGCTTCGTACGCGGGGAGATCTCTCGCCAAGTCCGCGAACTCGGGCTCGGAGACTCTGGCGAGGGATCGTCCGTCCCGTTCCGTCGAGAGGGTGACGATACGATCCGAGTCGGGGTAGGGGAGGGGGCGGATGAGCACTCCATCCACGAGGCTGAACACCGTGGTTGTCGCGCCGATGCCGAGGGCCAGGATCGTGGTCGTGAGCACCGCGAAACCCGGGGCTCTTCGGACCGACTTCAGTGCGCTGCGGAAGGTCTCGAGAATCATCGTGGTCTGTCCGAAGGAGGGAACGATCTGGCGAATACGGGCGGGGAGGCCGGCCCGCAGGGCGATGCCGATGGCTTGTGAGCCGTACCAACGCCGGGCGGCCCCCTCACCGATCTCGGCCGAGCGCTCGGCGAAGTCTTCCTCGAGGTCGCCCAGGATGGAGTCGCGGGTTAGACCCCGCGGAAGACTCACCTCGAGGATCCACTCCGCCCATCGAGGCGGGGTCACGACTGGAGGCGTGCCTCGAGTCCCGCCCTGAGTTGGTCTCGGACGTGGTGGGTGAGTCGGATCGCGTCCAAGCCCTGTTGAGTCACGATGACCATCCGCCGGGGACGGCCGCGGCGTCCCGGCGTCGCCTCTCCGGCGTGGAGGCTCAGATACCCCTTCGACTCGAGCCTATCGATCGCTGCGTAGACCGAGCCGCGGGGCACGTCTCGACCCGTATGCTGGTCGAGGACTCTGAGGATGGAGGCCCCGTAGGCGTCACCTTCGAGCTGAAGAGCCGCCAGGAGTACGAGCTCCTCGAGCTCTCCCAAGAAAGACCGCTTCGTCATCGATTGCCCGTCTCCGATACGCCATCACCGACATTGTCACTTTAATTGACTTATTCTTTTTGTCAACTGAGTGGACAAAAGGTGCTGTGCGGGCGACCGCTACTTCTTCTTCGGTTTCTTCGTCGGCTTCGGTGCGAGGCTCGTCACGTAGTCCCAGCTCGCGTGAAGCCACGGAGCGAGTGTCTCCGTCTCGTCCAGGAGGTCGGGCGGAATCGTCACGTACTCCCGCATCACCGCGCCATACGACTTCAGAAGTTCGGAGTCGTACTCCTCGAGGAATCGGCTCCGATCCTCCTTGGACAGGCGGATCCCGAGAAGGGCATCGGTCGAGAAGACCGTGAACATGTGCCCGTTCACGGAAGTGTAGAGGAGATTCTTGCCCTTCCTCTGGATCTCGGGGTGTGTGGCCAGAAGCCGATCATACGCCGCGATCTGGGCTTCGGAGACCGGAGTCTTCTCGATCGGCTTCTTGGCCATGTCCCTCAGCCCTGGATCATCGCGAGCATCGTTTCCCCGGCCGTCGCTTCACATACGCCGTGGGTCTCCTCGAGGTTGAGGATCTTCACGACGCCGTCCTGGACGTGCATGGCATGGCGCACCGTGCGGCCATAGAAGCCGACAGGCGGAGCATCGAAGTCGAGCCCGATCGCCTTGGTGAACGCCCCATCACTGTCGGCGAGCATGCGGACACCGGCCTCTTCCGCGCCCGTGGCCTCGGACCACGCCTTCATGACGAAGGGGTCGGTGACCGCGAAGCAGATGACGTCATCGACCCCGGCTTCGCCGAGCGACCCTCGTGTGCGCATGAAGCTGGGCACGTGTGCGTCGGTGCACGTGCCGGTGAAGGGCCCGGGAAGGCCGAAGAGCACGACGGAACGGCCCGCCGTGATGCTGCTCAGCTCAATGGACTCGGGTCCGCCGTCGCCCATTCGGAGGAAGGTGGCGTTCGGAAGGGATTCACCAACGGATATCGGCATCGGTCGAGTAGGGTCGGGTTGATCCGGGGAGCGCCCTCGCAGCCCGGGGCCGAACAATAGCGAATCGACCCGATGCCGTGCTTGGCAATTCTTGCGGGCTACGAGGCCGGCCAGTCGAGTACGACGACCTGTTGTAGCCCGAGGTCGTCCCGGGTCAACGCATAGAGCTTGCCCCCACGCATGGCGCGGATGTCGAGGTCGGGCAGGAGGTAGTTCCTCCGTTCGGTCCGGTCAGCCGACCAGACGGTCCATCGGCGCCCCTCTTCGGTAGGACGTTCTGTCCACTTCGCCCACAGCTCGCCCTCGTGGGAGATGATCAGCCGGTCGTACCCGGCGAAGTGTTCGGCGAAGGGCTGGTCCGCATCGACCGTGTCGCCCTCGGCGAGCCGAGCAGCCCGGTACGCCTCGATGTCTGCGTTCGACACAGGGTCTAGTTCGGCTCGCTCACGTAGGATCGTGACGAGGGCGCCCGAGCCATCGTAGACGAAGACGTCATGCGACGTTCCGAGTGAAAGGTAGACGTGATCGCTCGTGGTTGCGGTTCGCATCACGGCGTCGAACCGGATCATCGACCACATTCCGGGGCCGGGGTCGGCGTCACCGTGCTCCCACACGCGGTTCGACGTGAAGGTCCCGATCGTGTCGTTTCGCTCCTCGTGAACGATCTCCATCGTCACGGTGGCATCCTTGGGGCCGTCCGCCCCATTGAACTCCATGCAGCCCCAGCCGCGGGTGAACCAGGCGCCATCGCCCAGCACCCCGTTGAGGCCCGGGAAGGCACAGGTGGTTTCGGGTGCGACGTCGGTGAGCGCCGTCGAGAAGTTCGCGTCTCGCCCGAACACGCCGGCGGAATCGAAGACGCTGATCCGGCGGTTCCGGGGATCCGATGTGATCAGCGAGTCACCCGCCCATGGATACACCGTGCTCAAGAATCCGAACTCGCCGGGCCCCTCGCCCCGTCTCCCGACCCGACGGATGAACGACCCTACCGCATCGTAGAAGAGGAGCTCGTGGGTCCCGCCGTTGGTGACGACGATGTTGCCGGACGCGAGCGGAGAGATCTGCTGGACTCGGAAGAACTCGTAGTCGGGGTCGCCTTCTCCACCAATTTCGAGCGAGGTCGCGAGGTGAACGGTGTCGAAGGACGGGGCCGCCGCGATCAGGATCTGCACGCCGGCGGAGTCGCGAACCTCGTTTGCGGCCGGCGTCGGTGGTTCTTCAACCGAACACGCGGCAGTGAAGCCCAGGACGACGACCGCGAAGCATCGCTTCAGCATGACCCACCTCGGGAGGACAGGACTCACCCAAGCAGAGGACGGGCTCGCGCCCATCCCCGCAAGGGCGAGTACGCTGCGACCCAGTGGTCGTTACGAAGACTCGGGCCCTAGCGGACCCCGTAGTCCTCCCACCGCTCGAGCTGCCTCCGGTCGACCTCACGAAGGGCCTCTCCGACGAAGCCTTCCAAGCGCTGGTCCTCCGCACCGCCGAATACCGTGAACCGACCGGCGACCAGAACGGCGATGAAGACTCCGTCTCCGTCGCGGTCTCGAATGCGGATCGCCGGATTCCCTTCGATGACGACCTCTTCGACCTCCCCATCCAGATCGTCGCGCGCCACGACGGGTGCGATCCACTTCAGCGCGAGGCGGGCACCGCCCCGTAGAGCACCCAGGTCCGCGACGCCCACGAAGGCACTGTCGCCGTCGACGAGGAAGTGTCCGTGCGCGACGGTGAGGCCGGCACCGTTGCGATCCAGAGCCGCGTCTCCCTCGACCTCGAGTCGACGCTCCCCATCCACGCGACGCGGGAGGACGTCTGCCAATTCCTCCCACGGCACCGACTCGATATCGGCGTCGCGAGCCAACGCTTCGCCCATCTCGCCCATTCGATCCCCGAGCGTTTGTAGCCCCTCGGCGACCTGGCGAATGCTCGTGTTCCCGTCCGCATCGACGAAATCGTCGCACCCCGTTACGGACATCGCGGCGAGCAGCAGAACGACCTCTCTCATCGGATCCTCCCCTCCCTGGAACGTCGTGCCCCCCCTACGACGCGGGGGACCCGCGGGGTTTCGACCCCGCTCAATCGACCTCAGCTGCCGACGAATGCGGCGATGAAGTCGGTTGCAGGACGAGTACGGATCCCAGACAAGGATCCTTCTTGGACGATCCGACCGTGTTCGACCGCAACGACGTGAGCGCCGAGGGATTCCACGTCCCTCACGTCGTGCGTCGTCACGATCGTCGGGTGATCGAAGGCACGTAGCCGTGCCGCCAGGACGGCGCGCACGCGTTTTCCGGTGATCGCGTCGAGGGCGGCGATCGGTTCGTCCAGGAGCAGGGCCTGCGGCTCGATGACGAGTGCGCGTGCCAGCGCGACCCGCTGTTGCTCGCCACCCGAGAGCTCCTTCGGTCCTCGGTCCGCCAGATGGTCGCAGTCCAGTTCTCGGAGCACCCCCATGGCCCTCTCGGTCCGCTCGTGCCGCCCCGGCGGTGGGTCTACGAAGTTCAGGCCGAACGCGACGTTGTCGGTGACGTCGAGGTGCGGGAAGAGGCCGTAGCCCTGCGGGACGTATCCGACGCGGCGTTGCTCGGGCGGCAGGTCGACCCCCGCGGACGTGTCGGCGACGGTCACGCCGTCGATCACGACCCGAGCCTCTGAGCACGGTTCGAGACCGGCGATCGCTCGAAGCATGCTCGTCTTCCCGCTTCCGTTCGGGCCGATCAACGCGACGACCTCGGCGTCTGCCTGAAGATCGACGTCCACGGAGAAGTCCCCCAACGTCAGCGCAAGGCGAGCTTCGAGGCGGCTCACGATCGTTGGCTCCTTCGGCGCGACACCGCAACGGGCACCAGCTGGAGGGCGCCCAACACCAAGAGCGCAGAGAGCGCGAGGGCCAGGGAGAACACGACGGCGAGTCCGATGTCCGCTTCGAGCGCGGAGAGGATCGCTAACGGCATCGTCTGCGTCCGCCCGGTCAGATTGCCAGCGAAGAGGAGTGTCGCTCCGAACTCCCCGAGCGCGCGGGCCCACGCCAAGGACGCTCCGACAGCGAGGCCAGGCAGTGCAATCGGTAGTGCAACGCGCGACCATGCGATCCGAGAGGTGGCACCGAGGGTGCGCGCCACACGGAGCGTCTCCGGGTCGATCTCTCGGAAGGCGTTCGAGGCGGCCTGCACGTAGAACGGCGCCGCCACGACCACCTGCGCCAGCACGACGGCCGTGGCCGTGAACGGGATCGAGACTCCGAACAGCGAGAGCGCCGGTCCGAGCACGCCCTGCCTGCCGAACGTCTCCAGGAGGGCGATACCCACGACGGCGGGGGGCATGACGATCGGAAGCTGGACCAGGAGGCTCACGGTATGGGCGGCTCGTGACCGCGTCGTGGCGAGCCACCACGCCAGAGGCGTCCCTCCGATCGCGGCAAGGACGACGCTCACGAAGCTTGTCCACAGGCTCAGTCGGAGCGCGGGAGCGAACATCTCGTTCGTAATTCCGGAGCGTACGGATTCCGGCGAGGTAGACACGGTCAGGGCCACGAAGGGCACGACGAGGACGCCGAGGAGGACCCATCCAAAGAGTAGGCCGACGGGCAGGGTGCGGGTGGGCTTCACGGACGCACCGCGGCAAAGCCCTGCAACTCGAGCACGCGTTGCCCGCGTTCTGACAACACGAAGGCGACGAAGGCCGTCGCAACGTCGGACGCCGGGGCGTCTCGTAGACGAGCGAAGGAGTACTCCGCGCGCACGTTCGATTCGACTGGGATGGGGATGGCTCGGACCCGGGAAGAGCTCACGGCGTCGGAACGATAGACGATGCCTGCGTCCGCTTCACCCACCTCGACCTTCGCGCGGACGAGTCGAACGTTCGTTTCCTCCGAGACGATGCTCGACCGAACGCGCTCGACGAAGTCACGTCCGTGGCGGCGCTCGAGGTTGGAGAGCAGCTCCAACGTGTACTGCCCGATCGGGGCGTTGGGGTGCCCGACGACGATGCGCTCCGCGTCGACGAGACCTTCGAAGGTCTCGGGTGCGTTCGAGCGAGCCAGGGGCACGACAACCGCGAGCGAGTTGAAGGCGAACGCTTGGACGTCGGACACCAGTTCGTCGGCGACGAGCGCGTCGATGTGGTCTGGGTTCGCCGAAGCGAAGAGGTCTGCACGCGCGCCTTGCTCGATCTGGACTCGGAGTGTCTGGCTGCCCGCGAACGACAGAACGACCTCGAGGCCTTCCTCTTCCTGTTCGAATTCGGAGGCGAGGCTCTGCAGTGCGTCGGTGAGCGAAGACGCGGCGAAGACGTGGATCTCCTCGACGTCGTCCGACTCGGGTGCACACGCGAGGCAGCCGAGGCCCAGGACGATGCCGAAACGCCACGACGAGCGAAGCACGTTCAGGGTGCGCTACCGATTCGGCGCGAGACTCGCGATGTGTGCGTCCGCTTCATCGACCCCTTCCAAGAGGTCGAACGAAGCGTAGAGCGAGCGCGCTTCCTCCCATCGTGCGATCGCGACGTCGTGCGCGCCGGCACCCTCTTCCAGAAGCGCCATGCGGCGGAGGAGGTTGGCGAGGTCGAGGCTGCGGGCGTCGCCGTGTGTTCGGTGAAGCTCGAGAGCTTCGGCAAAATGCGCTCGCGCTTCGTCCCGTTCGCCGAGCCGGAGCGTCGCATCGCCGAGGTGACGGACCTTGTGCGCCAAGCCGAGCGGGTCTCCGGCATGACGTAGGATGTCGACCGACTCGCCCCACATCCGCTTGGCCTCGTCGTGCCGTTCGAGGTCGGCCAGAACGTGCGCCCGGAGATGTAGTGCGTGCGCGAAACGTCGGGGTTCACCTTCGAGCAGGTCGGAGGCGCTCTCCAGACGTTGTAGCGCCCCTTCCAACGCGACACGCTGCTCGTCTCCCTGTAGCGAGAATGCTACACGGCGGTCGGCCCAGGCCGCTTCGAGTTCTTCCTCAGGGTCGATCGACATCGGCATGCGTCAGGGGGAGTGTCTCTGGAGAAGATCGGTTCGGTGACTGCGGTGCAAGGCGGCGGTCCGCCTGGCGCGTGTCATCCGTTCGATCGGATACTTCGTAGGGACGATGTGTGACGTCGGCGTGCGTGTCGGCGCTTCACTTCCAGGGGAGACACACGATGCCGGTTCCCGCAGAGCTGCGGCCGTTCTTCAGCGGCCTGGTCGATAAAAGCAAGAAGGGTGAGATCAACTGGGAGGCCGCAGGCCCCCAAGATGCCTATCGGGTACGGTTCGCGGACTTCGCGATCGCGATCGACCACGATGCCCACCGTCCCACCGTCCGCATTCAACTTCTCAACGACCGCGGCGAGTCGACCGCGACCATCACGGTAGGGAAGGGGGACGAGGAGTGGATCGCGGCCGTGTCGTTGATCAACTCCGCCGACCGCACCGTTCGCAAAGTCGCCCCGACCCTCAGCCGGGCTCTCGAAGAACTCGGCAAGCAGGGAGCGATCGGACTGGGCGGAGAGGGTTAGAAGCTCGGCTGCTCAACCCTCGGTCGTCAGCGCTCGGACGACGTCTTCGGCCCGCGAAGCCGCCATTCCCGCGAAGGTTCGCGCCATTCGGGTTCGCTGGCGTTTGAGCATGAGCAAGCTCCCGAAGGTGTCGTCGTCTCGGAGTAGGGCGCCGAATCGGGCGACCTCCGCCGGGTCCGCCGGCCGGAGAAGTCGATCCAGTGCGAGGTGGCTCGCGAGGTAGGGCTCCAGCTGATTTTCGACGATCTCACGCTCGGCGACCTCGAAGACGTCCAAGCGCTCGCGTTGGCGTTGGTAGCGCATGATCGCCGTTCGGACACTGTCGGACCGGATGAGTTGGAATCGGCCCGATGTGAGCGCGTCGTCGAGGACCGCGTGCCCGGGCGTGTGGAATCGCCAGTCCAGCAGCGACCCGAAGATGGCCACCAGGGAGTCGGGTGACGCGACGTCACCTCGTCGATGAGCGAGGGCCAACTGGTAGCGCCGATGCATGGCATCCCGAGCGAGCGAATCGACGCGGAGCTCCTGGACCGCCGCGTCGAACTCGCTCGTGATGCCGGCCAGGAGTTCGGCCTCGTCTGCGCGGTCGCGTTGGATGTCCCACGCGGCGTCCGCGCCCAACGCGAGGAGGATGCTGACGATGATCGTGAGTGCCTCGGTCGCGCGACCGCTGAGCTTGCCTTCCGCCATCGATCCTCCGACGCGGGCGGCTCAAGCGTTCGGCTCGGAGGCTTCAGCCCGCCCGGGACACGTGCGCCGCGTTGAGTGGGCCAGACCGGGTCGGTCGGGCCCTCGCGGCAACGATCGGGTGCTCCTCCGCGGTCTGCCAAGGAAGATTCGGCCACCAGCGCTCGACGGAGGGCGGGTCCGATGGATCGACCGTTTCACCGGGGCGCGGGACCGCGACAGGGACCCCTTGTTTCGCCGCGGCCGCGAGGACGCGCTCGATCGGTTCGGTCCACCCGTGCATCGCCAAGTCGAAGGTGCCCCAATGGACGGGGATCATGAGGCCGCCCTGAACCGTCCGAACGGCTCTCACACCCTGCTCGGGCCCGATGTGGATGTCGGTCCACAGCCGATTGTACGCGCCGACCTCGATGAGCGTCATCTCGAACGGTCCGAGGGCTTCGCCGATCTCCGTGAAGCCGTCGAACCACCCGGTGTCGCCCGCATAGTAGAGGGAGCGCTCCGGCCCTCGGAGCGCGAAGCCGCACCAGTGGGTTCGGTTGCGGTCGGTCATCAGCATCGACCGACCACTGAAGTGTTGCGCGGGAGTCGCCGTGATCGTGACCTCGCCGACCTGGATCTCGTCCCACCACGCCACTTCGGTGACCTGCTCGGTATCGATGCCCCACTTCCGGAAGCGTTCACCGACGCCTGTCGGCACGATGAAGCGGATGCCGCGGCGGGCCAGAACCCGGACGGTCGCCTTGTCGAGGTGGTCGTAGTGATCGTGGGAGAGCAGGACCACGTCCGGATCCGGCAACTCGTCCAAAGCGATGGGCGGATCGAAGAACCGCTTCGGGCCGGCGAATTGGACCGGAGAGGCGCGTTCGGCCCAGACAGGATCGAGGAGAACGCGCGTCCCGTCGATGTCGATCAGGGCGGTCGAGTGGCCGAGCCACGTCACCTCGAGGGCGCCGGCCCGGGGCGCCCCGAAGTCGCTTCGCCTTCGCGCCACGACGGGAACGGGTTCGGACGGCACGGTGGGCGCGCTCTTGAAGAACCACTCGCGTAGGATCCGAATCATGCTGGGACGTTCGGTACGATTCTCCACGGTCGGTCTCCTCAGCTCTAGGCTTGGTCGAGGGGCCACGTGACACCCACGAGCTCTTCCGACTTCGCCCACAGCTCTCTCGCCAGCGCGGTGTCCAGGCTCTGCTTGGCCGGTCGGTTGGCGACGGGGTACCCCCTCATGTTCGCCACGCCGTGAGGACCGTAGTACGCCGCGGGTCGAGCATCCGGGGCGACGGCGGCGTAGAGCGTCGGAAGGGCGCCTTGCCACGGCTGCATGGCGAAGATCGGATTCAAGGCGCGAAAGAGCGGGGTGTCGGCCTGCAAATTCGTAGCCGTCCAGCCCGGGTGGGCCGAGGTGGTGATCGTAGGGGCCTCGGCCACGTCGAGTCGCCGCTGGAGTTCGAGCGTGAACAGCATGTTGGCGATTTTGCTGGCGCTGTACGCCGGCATGCCTTTGTAGTCCCGCCCTTCCCACTGCAGGTCGTCGATGTAGAGCTGTCCCATGTTCTGGACCGAGCTCGACACGTTCACGACCCGAGAGCCCTCCGTCTTCGTGATGAGCTCCATGAGGAGGAGCGTCAGGGCGAAGTGACCGAGGTGGTTGGTGCCCATCTGCATCTCGAAGCCGTTCGCCGTCTCTCGACGCTCCGGAGGGTTCATTACGCCGGCGTTGTTGATGAGCAGATCCAACCGGTCGTAGCGCTGTTGGAAGTCGCGTGCGAAGTCCCGAACGGAGTCTAGGTCCGCCAGATCGAGGAGCATGAGCTCGACCTCCGCGCCGGCGACGTCGTGCTTCACACGGTCGACTGCGGCCTGCCCGCGCTCCGCGCTTCTCGCCGCGACCACGACGTGCGCGCCCTTTTCTGCGAGCGCCTTCACCGTCTCGTATCCGATCCCGCTATTGCCGCCCGTGACGACGGCGACCCGTCCGGCTTGGTCGCCAATGTCGCGGGTGGTCCAACGTGCCTTCTTGCTCATTCGTGATATCCTGTTCCGCGCTAGGTGCGGCTTGAGATCTGGTTCCGACTCTGCTTAATTACACGGTACAGTGTAGTGTACAGCTGGGGCCTCGTCAAGTTATCTTGCACTACACGGTTTAGTGTTGTAAGACTGGACGCGATGAGCACGAGAAAGAAGCGGGACACGAGTCGTAAGCGGGCGGAGATCCTGGACGCCGCCGTCCAGGCCTTCCGCGAGCACGGCTTCGACAACACCAGTATGGACCGCATCGCAGAGGTGGCGGGGGCGTCGAAGCGGACGGTCTACAACCACTTCGAGAGCAAGGAAGTCCTCTTCGAGGCGGTCATGGAGGACTTCCATAGGAAGGCCAGGGAGCTCAAGGAGATCCCGTACGACCCTGACGCGGAGTTGGCGCCACAGCTTGGCGCCTTCGTCGATGTGAAGCTCAAGATGCTGGCCGATCCGGAGTGGGGCGGACTCGTGCGCGTCGGGCTCGGCGTGCTGATTCGTGAGCCCGCATTCGCTCAGCGCGCCATGGAGCGCGCCGAGGCCGACCACAATACGCTTGTGGAGTGGCTTCGCGGTGCCGACGCCGACGGCCGCCTCCGCGTCGAGGATGCTCGGACATCAGCGGCTCTCTTCTGGAGCACTGTGGCCGGGGCCTTCTTCTGGCCCACCATCATGGGCGCTCCGCCCAAGCCTGCGGTAGCCCGGCGCCTCAAGGAGGCGCTCATCGAATCGTTCCTCACCTCTCACGCCCCTCACTGAGGGACCAGAGGCCTTATGAAGACCTATAGAATGCTCGTCGCGGGGCTCCTCGTGTTCGGCGCTGTTGTTCCGGCGCCCGTGGAAGCGCAGGAGCAGGTCATCGACATCGGCGTGCTCGTCGATCAGCCGCCCGCGGACCTCGCGAATCTCTTCCAGCAGATGGCAGCCGAGATCGTCGCGGTCGTCGGGAATTCGGCCACCATTCGTGCCGACCCGGCGAACGTTCGCTCGAACGGGTACGACCCGGCTTTGGCGGAAGCGATGTACCAAGAGATGGTCGACGGGGACATCGACGTGATCCTGGCCTTCGGGCCGGTCACCGCCTCCGTCGTATCGGGTCGACCCGGGTACGAGAAGCCCACGGTGCTCTTCGGCGGTGTGAATCGCGACCTCATGGACTTACCCGAGGGGGGAGCCACATCCGGCATCTCGAACTTCACGTACATCATCTCGGACGAGTCGTACGTGCGCGACGTACAGACGCTACGGTCGCTGTACAGCTTCGATCGGCTGGGCGTGATCATGCCCCCAGGGTTGAGTGAAGCCTTCGGATTCGAAGGGTTGGTCCGACCGCTGATGGCGAGTCTCGACGTCGACTTCGAGATCATCGACTACTCGGGCCTCGGGGCGGTCGACGATGCGTTGGATCGGGTCGACGCCATCTACCTGCTCGAGAGTCTGTTCATTCCCAACGCCGAGATCGAGGCGTTGGCGCAGCTTCTCATCGATCGGGGGGTTCCGTCCTTCTCGGGCGCTCGCCGGGACGACGTCGAGATGGGCCTGATGGCGACGAACCAGCCTCGGCAGGGGCTCGAGTCGTTCTTCCGGCGGATCGCACTTACCGTCGAGTCCGTGGCGAACGGAGAAGACCTCGCCGATCGAACCGTCTTCTTCGAAGCGTCCCCGACTCTGACCGTGAACTTTCATACGGCCCGAGCGGTCGGTGTGCCGATCCGGTACAGCTCCGTGGCGACGACGGAGTTCGTGGGCGCGTTCGAGAACCCCCTCGCCGAGCAGACGTACTCGCTGATCGACTTGATCGACGAGGCGCTCGCATCGAACCTCGGCTTGGAGTCCAGGCGTAGCGACGTGCGTCTGGCGGAGCAGGAGGTGCGTTCTGCCTGGAGCAACTATCTCCCGAGCGTCGGTGCTACGGTCACGCAGAGCGTGTTGGATACCGACTTGGCCGCGGCGTCGCAGGGGCAGAACCCCCAGTACTCCACGGACGGCACCCTATCGGTGACCCAGGCGGTGTTCTCGCCCGATGCCAATGCAGGGATCGCCATCCAACGCGAGTTGGCCGGGGCCCAAAGTGAGAACCTCCGTGCGGTCGAGTGGGATGTCGTCCTCGATGCGGCGGGGGCGTACTTCAGGAGTCTGATCCTCAAGGCGAACCTCGAGATTCAAGCCCGCAACACGGACGCCACGAAGAGTAACTTGCGGATCGCTCGCCAGAGCTTCGCGGCGGGTCAGACGGGACGAGGCGACGTCCTACGGCTCGAAAGTGAAGCAGCGAGAGACATGCAGGCGCTCGTCGACGCGGTCAATGCGCTCGAGCAGTCGTTTCACGCGATCAACGAGCTCGTGAATCGGCCGGTCGACCGCGAGATCGACGTGGCCGACATCTCCATGGAGGGCGGAGCGTTCTCAGACGAGCGCTTCGAGGAAATGCGGCAGATCCTGGACGACCCATCGTTGAGCGAGCCGTTCGAGGACTTCCTCGCATCGGAGGCGATCACGAATGCGCCCGAGCTCCGCATCTTCGACTACAACATCGGTGCCGTGGGGCGAAGCGCTCGTCTCAACGGACTCGAGCGGTTCCTGCCGACGGTCGCTGCCGGTCTCGACCTGAACCGTTCGATCAATCGGGGCGGAGTCGGGGCGCCCCCGGCGGGTACGGGGCTCGACCAGTACTTCACCCTGGGTATCAGCGCGTCGATCCCACTCTTCGATTCGAACCAAAGGCGGATCGCGCGCCAGACGTCGTTGCTCCAGCAGGACCAGCTCCGAGTCGATCGCGAAGGCGCCGCTCTCGCGATCGAGCGCGCGGTTAGAGACATCGTGCTCGACCTGACCACCGAGATCGCGAACATCCAACTCTCGGCCATCTCCGAGTCCGCGGCCGAAGAAGGCCTGTCGCTCGCCCAGGATGCCTATGCGAGCGGAGCGATCACGCTCATCGAGCTTCTCGACTCGCAGACGAACTTCCTCAGCGCACAGCTCGCGCGGGCCTCGGCTCGCTACAACTTCCTGGCCACATCCGTGGGGTTGCAGCGACTCGTCGGCCACTTCTCACTTCTCAGCTCCGATGAGCTGAACGACGCCTACATGGACCGGTTCCGCGCCTTCGTCGCGAGCCAAGGAGGCCCGTCATGACCCGCTCGTCCCTAGCCCGTTGGTCTCCCGTTCTCGTGCCCGTTGTGCTCGCGGCTTGCAGCCCGGGGGCCGCGGAAGAGACGGCTCCCCTACGACCCGTGCTGTACGAGCCTGCGGGGGTGGCTGGCGCCGCGGTCGAACGGACTTTCTCCGGCACGGCCGCCACAGGCCGCGTCGTCAATCTGAGCTTTCGCAGCAGCGGGGTCGTCACCGTCCTCGACGCGGTGCTCGGACAGACCGTCTCGGCCGGGAACTTGGTCGCTGAACTCGACAACGTCGCGACACGCCTCGCATACGAACAGGCGGTCCTTTCACTCAATGGGGCGGCCTCCCAGATGAACACGGCTCAGCTCGCGCTCGATCGGACGCGGGCGCTGTACGAATCGGGAACGGCATCGCTTTCGGACTACGAGAACGCACGCAATGCGTTCCGCACCGCGGAGGCCAGTCACGAATCCGCGCTTCGTAGCGTGCAGATCCAGGAGGAACAGGTCGGATACGGCTCCATCTACGCGCCCGTCAGCGGTACCATCGCCGCGGTGAACGTCGAGATCGACGAGAACGTGCAGGCCGGCCAGGTGGTCGCCGTCTTGAATGCGGGTGCCGGACTCGAGATTGGCCTAGGCCTCCCGGAAGCCGTGATCGCCCAGGCTTCAGCCGGCATGACCGCGGAGATCACCTTCACCGCCGTGCCCGGTGCGGTGTTCGCCGGGACGGTGACCGAGGTGTCCCCCTCGGTGGATCCCGCGACCGCCACGTATCCGGTCCGTGTATCCATCGACGCTCCGACGGCGGACATTCGGTCGGGAATGGCTGCGACGGTCGCGTTGTCCTTCCCTCCAGACGAGTCCTTGGCTGGTGCGATCGTCGTGCCCGCAAACGCGGTCGGCGAGGACGGCTCGAGTCGCTTCGTGTTCCTCGTCGAGGACGACGGCAACGGGGAGGGCAGCGTGCGTAAGCAACCTGTGGAGGTGGGACGACTCACCGCCGAGGGCTTCGAGATCCTGTCGGGACTCAGCGCGGGTCAGCAGGTCGCGACCGCGGGACTTCAGACGCTGCTCGACGGCCAGCGCGTTCGGGTCCGGTAGGAGAGATCATGAACCTCGCACGCATATCGATCGAGCAGAGTCGGGTCACCTGGGTGTTGCTGGCCGCGGTGATCTTCGCTGGCCTGAACGCCTACGGTTCTCTGGCCCGAGACAGCATGCCCCCGTACACGGTGCGGGTCGCATCGGTGATCACACGCTTCCCCGGAGCCAGCCCTGAGCGGGTCGAACTTCTCGTCACGGACAAGGTCGAGAAAATCGCTCAGGAGCTTCCCGAGCTCAAAGAAGTGCTGAGCACGTCACGGACCGGTTTGTCCGTCGTGTCCGTCGTCTTGCGGGACGAGGTCGCGCCGGAAGATCTACAGGCCGTGTGGGACCGCCTGCGGCGGAAGATCAATCAGATGGAAGGACTTCCCGCAGGCGTCACGCCGTCACTGAACGACGATGGCATCGGTGACGTCTACGGGATGGTTGTCGGCCTCACGAGCGACGGATTCTCGTAAGCCGAGATGAAGGAGTTCGCCGACGATCTACGAGACGACCTCATCAAGCTCTCCGACGCGGCGAAGGTCGAACTCCGAGGTGTGCAGGAAGAGAGGGTGTTCGTCGAGTTCGACAACGCTCGGCTCCGTGAGTACAACCTCACCGCGAGTATCCTGCAGAACGTCCTCGCGTCGACGAACATCCTCGGATCTGGAGGTTCGATCAACGTCGAGGATGAGCGCATCATCCTCGAGCCGACTGGGAATATCGAGAGCATCGCCGGCGTAGAAGCGGTGCTCATTCCTGTCGGGGGTGGGCAGCTCGTCCAGCTCGAGGACATCGCCTCTGTGCGCCGTGGGTACGTCGACCCGGCCACGCAGCTCGTGCGCGTAAACGGCCTCGAAGCGATCACCCTCCACGTGAGCCTGAAGGATGGCGCCAACGTCATCGACCTGGGCACGGCGATCGACGGTGTGATCGACGAGTGGAACGTCCGACTACCGATCGGCCTCGAGGTCGTGCGGGTCGCGTCTCTCGACCTCTATATCGCGGACAAGATCAGCGACTTCATCGGGAACCTGATCCAGGCGATCGCCGTCGTGCTGGCGGTGATGCTCTTCTTCATGGGCCTACGCACGGGCTTCGTCATTGCGAGCCTGATCCCGATCGTAACCGTCATGACGCTCATGCTCATGGGCATCGTCGGGCAGGGGCTGAATCAAGTCACGCTGGCGGCGCTCATCATGGCCCTGGGCATGATGGTCGACAACGCGATCGTGGTCGCCGAGGCGATCGTCGTGAAGATCGAGGCGGGCACGCCGGCCCGTGAGGCGGCGATCGCGGCCGCCGGTGAGCTGACTGCGCCGCTGCTCATCTCCACGCTCACCACGTCGGCCGCGTTCCTCGCGTTCTACCTGGCCGAAACGGTGATGGGGGACATCGTCGGCCCCATCTTCGTCGTCATTTCTCTGGCGCTCCTTTCCTCGTGGCTCGTCGCCCTGACGGTCACGACGATGCTCTGCTTCCTCTTCCTCGGACGGAACTCGGAGAAGTCCGGACCCAGTCTCGTCGACCGCGTGATCGGGTGGCTACGGCTGCGGTACAAGCAAGCGATCCTCGTGGCTCTCGCGCGGCGTCGACTGGTGATCGCTGGGATTCTCCTTGCCTTCGTCGCCTCGATGGTGGGATTCAGCTTCATCCCCTTCGTCTTCTTCCCCGACAGTGATCGGAACATGGTCACCGTCGACATCAACCTCCCACTCGGGACACGGGTCGAGCGGACCGACGCGGTTGTCGCCGAGTTCGAGTCCTACCTCCGCGACTCGCTCTGGGTGGATGACGCCGGGCAGTTCGGCGTACTGAATTGGTCGAGTTTCATCGGAGAGGGGCCGGAGTCGTACGACCTCGGGTACACGCCGGACGAGGCGAACTCGAGCTATGCCCACATCCTCGTCACCACGACGAGCTTCGAGCACAATCGCGAGGTCATTTCGCGGTTGCACAACTTCGGCTTCGAAGGCTTTCCCGATGCGGACATCAAAGTCGGCTCGCTCGACGCGGGCGGCGGGGGTGTCCCGATCGAGATCAAGGTGTCGGGAGACGATCCCGATGAACTGGCCCGAATCTCCGAAAGCCTAAGGCTCGCGGTGAGCAGCGTGGCGGGCACCCGCAATGTGAAGGACGACTGGGGGCCCAAGAGTAAGAAGTTCGTCGTGGCCATCGATCAGTCGCGCGCACAGGCTGCCGGCGTCACGAGCCAGGACATCGCGGTGTCGCTCCGGACTGTGCTCGAGGGCTTCGAGACCGGCGAGTACCGCGAGGACGACAAGTCGATCCCGATCGTGATGCGGAACGTCGCGAGCCAACAGCAGACGCTTTCGTCGTTGGAGACGATGGACGTCTTCGCGCAGGCGACCGGACGGAGCGTCCCCCTCCTTCAGGTCGCGAGCGTCGTGCCCGAGTGGCAGTACTCGAAGATCCGGCGCCTCGACTTGAGCCGGACGGTGAACATCTCGAGCCAACTCAGCGCGAACGGAAACGCGCAAGCGATCACCGCGTCGGTCGTCCCTGTCTTGGACGAGCAGGCGGCGTCGTGGCCCGCCGGGTACAGCTACCAGCTCGGCGGAGATGCGCAGAATACGGCTGAGAACATGGGGTCGGTCTACAAGTACCTCCCCCTGTCCGGCCTCATCATCCTCTTCCTGCTGATCATCCAGTTCAACTCGATCCGGAAGACGTTCATGGTCCTGGCGACGATTCCGCTCGCCGTGATCGGGGTCGTGATCGGGCTTTTGGTCTTCCGGGAGGAGTTCGGCTTCATGCCCTTCTTGGGGGTGATTTCTCTGGCGGGGATCGTGATCAACAATGCGATCGTGCTCCTGGATCGGATCGAAATCGAAGAGTCGGAGCTCCGCCGTTCACCTCAAGACGCGGTGATCATGGCCTGCCTCCAGCGCTTCCGGCCGATTCTTCTGGCCACCTTCACCACGGTGCTCGGGCTGATCCCGCTCTACGTGAGCGGAGGTGAGATGTGGGAGGGCATGGCCATCGCGATCATGATCGGCTTGCTGTTCGGGACGGTGATCACCCTCGTCTTCATCCCATCTCTGTACAGCATGCTCTTCCGCGTGGACTACTCGGACTACGTCTTCGACGACGCGTTGCTGGAGTCATGAACCGGCCGATCGTCGAGGTGGGGGACACCGTCCACCGAGCGTCGACCGTCCAGATCGAACGAGGGCTGCGGGCACTGGGCATCGCGATGATGGCCCTGCTCGTCACGTACCCGTTCTTCGGCGCCGGCACGCCGCGGCAGGTCGTCATGAACTTCTTCATGACGATCGTCTTCGTCTCCGCGATCTTCGCGGTCAGTGAGCGGCGCCGAGATCAGTTGATCGCGGTCGGCCTCGCGGTACCGTGGTTCATTCTGACGTGGATGGAGGTCTTCCGGCCGGAGCCTACGCTCTGGAGTACGTGGGCGTCCGGCGGGTTCACGATCGCCTTCCTCTCGTGGACTCTTCTCCTCGTCCTCGACTTCGTCCTCCGCGCGGAGCGCGTCACCACCGGGGTCATGTGGGGAGCGGTCGCCATCTACATGCTGCTCGGCGCTCTCTGGTTCTCGGTCTTCGTGATGCTCGAGCGACTGCAGCCGGGTTCCTTCCATGACATGGCGGTGCGCGGCGGCAGTGCTGCCGAGTGGTCGGACCTGCTCTACTTCTCCTTCGTCACCCTCACGACACTCGGCTTCGGGGACATTGTTCCGGCGACCTTGCCCGCTCGACACTTCACGGTGGCGGCGGCGGTGTCCGGGGTGCTCTACCTACCGATCGTCCTGAGTCGGCTCGTCGCCGCCTCGCGCTTCGGGGCGCCGTCCGGCCCGGACTCGTAGCAGCACGGTCTCGGCATTCGCGTAAAACGGTCCTCGGCTACATCTTGGCGCGGAGTCGGTGTGCGCAGAGCCCACCGGAGCGCTTCCCCCCCTATGAGACCGAGGAGGTCGTTCGTGAAATCGAAGTCACTTCGTAGTCTGCTGCCGATGCTCGCCGCCGCGCTGATGCTGCCGGCAAGCGCTGCCGCCGATTGCAAGCTCGTCATGCACGGCTGGATCGAGAACTTCCAGGGCGAGGGTCACCGGACGGTCGGCTTCACGGGGAGCTTCGGCGACGGTCAGACCGTCTATGGCGCCGACTTCTCTCAGCAGCTCGGTGAGAAGCTCATCGGCCGGGTCGGTTTGGCGGGCTGTCGATCGGGCATGACCGAGATCGCGTTCGGTGGTCTTGTAAAGTACGACGCGTGGGCCAGCGAAGACGGTATGACGACCATCCAGGTTGGTGGTGGCTTCAACTACGTGAGCTTTAATGGGGCCGGCACGACGGTGCTTCCGTTCACGGGGCACGTGACGTACCAGGCGACGGAAGAAGTAACCGTGTACGGCGGACCCTCGCTCAGCTACTACCGCTTCTCCGGTGGTGTCTTCTCGACGTCGACGACCGAGTTCGGCCTCCAGTTCGGGGCGATGTATCGCGCGGCTCCGGAGTGGTGCGTGGGCGCCGGCTTCGACTGGCAGAACTTCGGAGGAGGCAGCACGTCCCGGCTCAACGTAGGTGTGTACTGGGACGGTCTGAACAACGACTGATCACCCGGATACGAATGGCAAAGCGCCCCCCGCACGGTGATCGTGCGGGGGGCGCTTCGTCATGAGGGTTACCGGTCGGGTGCCCTATCCCGCCAAGGAGAACGTCATCCGGTAGTTGTTGCGGACCGGGTTCAAGAAGACCCCGATGTAGTCGAAGGACAGCCGGATCCCCAGGTCCGAGCCCCCGAAGTCGTACGACATCCCGATCATCGTCGCCGCTTTGGTCTGGTGATAGCGCGGCACGCTGGCCAACACGTCGCCGCCGGTGTTCGCTTCCCGCGCGCGGGCCTCCATGATGTCGGACCACGCCTGGGAGATTCCCCCTCCGGCCACGTACGTGACGACGACCGGGCCCGGCACCGTCACGATCTTCGACTCACCGACCGTCGTGCGGTTCACCCCGAAGGTGGCGTACGTCTGGAAGGGCCCGAAGGCGACGACGGGGCCGGCAAACGCCTGAAGGCCGAAGATCGTGTTCGGGAGATCGACGTCGATGACGAAGCGGTCCGCGACGCCGAGGTACAGCTCCGTATTGATCATCCATCCGAACGAGCGATCTCCGAACGAAGCCTTGGTGAGACGGAAGCCGAAGTTTCCGCTCAGGTGCTCGTCGGGGTCGGTGTAGACGGCGTCTTCGGGCTCGAAGAGGTAGGTGACGCCCGAAAATCCGAAGGCCCACTCTCGCGGCTGAGCGTGAATCGGTGTCGCCACGAGCGCGAGGGCGAGCACGAAGAGGAGTCGACGCATGAGGCCAACCTCGTCCGAAGGTCCAAGGAAGCGGTCGGGGGGGATGCCAACGTCATGCGGCTACGCAGCGACGGCAACCCGCGTCGTGGGTGACCCCGTCTCGTCGCTACCCGACGAGGATGAAGCGACCGACCGACACCTCGATCGTGCGTCCATCCGACTCTCGAACCAGGGTGAAGTCGAACTGACCCGAAATGAAGGTGGAGATGAGGTCGGTCACCGTGACCGTCCCACTTCCGGTTTGGCCCTCCGCGATCCAGGTCGAGCCGTCGTACACGACTTCCGCGCTGACGGGGTTGCCCTGGCCGACGAAGTAGTTGTTCGCTCCGAGGTTGTTGAACTCGAAGCGAATCGAGCGCGCACCGGACGACGCTTCGATGGTCACCATCGCAGGTGTGATCGTGCTGTTGGCGGATACGGCGATGAACTCCTCGCCGTCGATGTACCCGGTCAACGGGCCGGTATCGGGTCCCGGTTCGATCGGTGTGAGCGAGTCGCATCCGGTGACTGCGACGAGGAGGATCGCCGCGGATACCACACTCGTCGCTCGATGGGTCGCCACGATCAGAACATCGCGATGACCATGATCGACCGAAGGCTGTCGTTCGTGATGCGCAAGCGCTCACTGAGCAAACGAACGACGGCCCGGAGGATCTTGTACGCCAGGCGATAATCCGACTCCAGCAACGTCTCGAAGTCGGCGCGGGTGATCGTGACCAATTCGCACTTCGAATCGACGATGGCGTCCGTCGAGCGTGTCGACGGGTCGAGCACGGCCATCTCACCGAAGCACGCGCCCTCCTTCAGCACCGTGATGGCTTCCTCGCCCGTGCCCGGGACCTGGCGACTGATGCGCACCGCACCCTTGGCGATGATGTACATCCGGTCGCCTTCGTCTCCCTCGTGGAAGACGTACGTATCCCACTTGAGCTCCTCGACCTGGCAGATCCGAGCGACGCGGGCGAGCTCGGCTTCGGACAAGTCCGCAAAGATCGGGGACTTCGCGAGGATGGACGGATCGATGAAGTCGGTCATTCCTCAAGGTAGGGACAGCTCGGGGGCCAACACCAACGGAAATCTGGCGTAGCTTACCGTATGACCCCGTCCCCCGCGCCCGCACTGCACTCGCCGAGACTGGACTTTCGGCCATTCGAGGTGAGCGATGCCGAGGAGCTTCTCGCGCTCTTCCAAGACGCCGATGTGCGGCGGTACCTGCTCGACGATCAACTCGTCGATGGGGACTGGGTCGCCGAGGAGATCGAACAGAGTCGACTTCGGTTCGCCGAGGGGAGTGCCGGCCTCTGGTGCATCCGGGCGACGAACGACGGAGCCGTCGTCGGGTTCGTGGGTTTCCGACCGTTCTTCGACCCGCCCCGTCTTCAGCTCCTGTACGGCTTCTATCCCGAGTATTGGGGACGAGGCTTCGCGTCGGAGTCGGCCGAGGCAGCCTGCGCCCTCGCCTTCGCCGAGCTCGGCTTCGAGTCGGTCGAGGCTGCCATCGATACCCCGAACGAGGCGTCGGGCCGAGTGCTGGATCGGCTCGGCTTCACGATCGCCGGAGAGACCGACGACGGACCGGATGGCACCGTCGTCTACCGGCTCGAGCGGCCTCGTTAGCTCGAGCCTGCCTACCGCACACCGGGCAGCGACTTCACCAACCTCTCCCGAAATCGACTCCCGGGCGCAAAGAAGCTCGGGACACTCGCCCGGCGGCCCTCGGCGTCTTCACCCACCTCGTTCAAGAGCAACTGCCCGTCCACGGTGAGATACGCCGTGCGTACGGACTCCCCGACGACGTGGAAGAGGATCATGTCCCCCTCCTTCGTCCCGTCCTCCTCCAAGAAGCGAAACAGCTCCGGAGCGGTCTCCGAGAACGCGGAGACGTAGGCTTCGGAGACGTAACCGGCTTCGCCGGCCTTCTCGGCGCTCTCGGTCATTCCTCCGATGAGCCGACCGAAGCCGACGTCTCGGTGGAAGATCTGCATGGCCCACAGCTCCTCGGCGTCCAGCATCACGGCGGCCACGCTGTCCGCGAGGGCGTCGGAGTAGGACCGGCCGGAGGCGACTCGCTCGAGTCGTTCGCCGGTCACCGAGTCCACGCGCACCGTCAGCGTGAGCACGTCGATGTTGAAGATCGTGACCTCGAGGAGCGCGGACATGCGATCCCACGGCCCGATCCCTAGGTGGCGCGGGTCGAGAGACTCGGCCGGCAGCTCCGCGACCGCCGTGCTCGGTGCGTCGATCGTCTGAGCGCCGAGCGGTGCAGCGGCGATCAGCGCGGCGATGAGCAGGATCGGTGGGAATCGCGTCACAGTCTTCCTCGGCGGTCGGCGTGTGGGAGGCGTAGTATACCCCGCTATGCACATGTTCGATTACGTCCTCGCCGGAGGTGGGCTCCAGTCCGGCCTGATTGCGTTGGCGGTCCGTGCCCGTCAGCCGGAGGCGACGATCGCGCTCATTGAGCGAGACGATGCGCTCGGCGGGAATCACACATGGTGCTTTCACCATGAGGACGCACCCGAACACGTTCGGGATTGGCTCGACCCGCTGGTCGAGTGGAGTTGGCCGGGCTACTCCGTGCACTTCCAGGGCTTCGAGTCGATTCTGGACGAGCCGTATGCCGGGGTGTCGTCGGCGCGGTTGAACGACGCGGTGACCGAGGCTCTGGCCGGTGGCGACGGCTGCGTGCTCCGCCTGGGGGCGGAGATCTCCGAGGTGCACGCGGACCGTGTCGTGCTCGCCGACGGCGATGACGTGCGGGGCCGAGCCGTGATCGACGCGCGCGGTGCGCGCCGTTCGGACGCGTCGGCGATGCGCGCGGGTTACCAGAAGTTCGTGGGCCTCGAGGTCGAGCTGTCCGAAGCTCATGGGTTGGCACGACCCATCCTTATGGACGCGACGGTCGACCAAGAAGACGGATACCGCTTCTTCTACGTCTTGCCCTTCTCGGACACCCGCGTGCTGATCGAGGATACACGCTTCCACGACTCGCCCCGGCTCGACGCCGAGCGCCTCCGCGGCGAGGTCGAGCGGTATGCGGGGGAGCGGGGTTGGGTGATCGACGTGGTCATCCGCGAAGAGCGGGGTGTACTACCGATGCCATGGCATCACGACATCGAGCCTGCGGGTAAGGCACCACTACTCGCGGGATATCGGGGCGGGTGGTTTCACCCGGGAACGGGGTACTCGGAGAATTGGAGTTTTCGAGC
>JBCCEZ010000041.1:0-43143 GCA_039030015.1 Gemmatimonadota bacterium
GTGGACACCGCCGTCGGACGCCAGATCGAACTCTTCGACGCCGTCTTCGACGTTGTGGGCGTTGCTGGAGATGTCATGTACTTAGGAGCGGCGGTGCCCAGGCCGCGGGACATCGACGTCTACCTTCCGATCGCCGCGGATCCCTCTCGTGTCGTGTCGATGGCGATTCGCACATCGGGCGAGCCCGAGGCGCTGATCGAGCCGGTCCGCTCCGCCATCGCGGAACTGACGCCGCGGTCCCCGCTGGATTGGGTAGCGGCGATGCCGACGGATCTTCGGAGGGGCTTCGAGGGGCCGCGCTTCTACACGATCCTCTTGCTCGCCTTTGCCGGCAGTGCCCTGCTCCTGACTGCGGCCGGTGTCTTCGCGCTACTCGCTCGAAAGGTCGCGGGCGAACGGGCCGAGTTCGGCATCCGGCGCGCGTTCGGGGCGTCGCGGATCCACGTGATCGGTTCGGTCGTGCGCAGCGGGGTCTTGCTATCGGCCGCGGGGCTCGGGTTGGGCGCCGTCGGTGCCGCGGGCGTCACCTGGCTGATGGGAAGCTCCCTCTTCGGCGTCGCTCGCTTGGACCTCCGAGGGCCCGTGATCGCCGGAGCCGTCATCCTGCTCGTTTCGGTGTTGGCGAGCCTTCTCCCTGCGCTGAGGGCGACCTCGGTTCACCCCGTCGAGGCGATCCGGGAGAGCTGACGCCGCTTAGCCCCGAGCGGGTCGGAGCGCGATCGAACAGGAGACCTTCCACACGTCCCAACTCATCGCACCGGCTGGCGGTACGAACCACTTCATGGCGGGAAGATCGGCCGGCTCGTAGCGCGAGGCGGGGAACCAGTGCTCGTAGAGGTAGTCCCACGCCTCTGCGATCTCCTGGAGGGGCCCCCCGCACTCGAGTTCGATGGCTTCGAAGGGGTCGAGGACTCGAATCCCGAAGTCCGCCGTGGCGTCGACAGAGTCGGGTACCGCGACACCGAGGTCGTAGTGGAGGCGATCCATCGGCGTCGTCTCGTAGTTGTCCCAGCTCATGCCCACCACTTGCGACTCACGCCACGCGAGGTCGAGGTCGTCGAGGGCTTGCGTCAGGCTCTCGAACCCCTCGGCCAAGGCTCCCGGCTGAAACGCCTTCGGGACGCGCACCGTCGCCAATCGGATCGGCCCTCTTCGAACGAGTCGAGCTTCGGCCACGCGCGGAGAATCCGTCCGGTGTGCGGCTCGGCCCGCCGGTTCCGCGAGCCGGCTCCGTCGGTCCCATCGACTCGGCGCGACTCCGTACGCCCTCCGGAACGCCCTGGAGAAGTCCTGTGAGCTGTTAAAGCCGGCTTCGAGCGCGATCGAAGACAAGGTCCGGGATGGACGGGCCTTCATCAGATAGGCGGCGCGCTCGAGTCGGGCTCGGCGGACGAAATTCCCCAGCGTCTCACCGGCCACGGCCCGAAAGATCCGGTGGAAGTGGAAGGCCGAGGAATGCACGGCGGCAGCCAGACTCTCGACCGTGTGGGCTCCGGCGGGGTCGTCCCGCACGACGTCCATGGCGTGGTGTACCCGTCGGGTCCAGAGTTGCGACGGCATCAATCGAGCAAGAATTGGGAAGCATCCCGCGTCGCGCGGGCGATACGGTTCGGGACGAATCTGAATGGATCCCATCTGACCGCCAGGAGGTCGACGTGCATCTGCATCCGTATCTCATCTTCCCCGGGACCTGCCGCGAGGCCCTCCGCCACTACGAGCGGGCGCTCGGCGGTACGATCGACCTCCTGCAGACCGTGGGCGAGTCCCACTTACCACACGAGCCTGAACACGCCGATCGGATCTTCCACTCGAACTTCGTCGCCGGAAACGTCCGCTTCGGCGCCTCGGATGGAGAGGTCGGGAAGGACCCGGTGACAGGGCAGAACTTCTCGATGTTCCTCACCGTGCCGGACGCAGAACGTCAGAGTCAGGTCTTCGACGTACTCGGCGACGGTGGATCGGTGATCTTCCCGCTGAATCAGGGCTTCGGGATGGTGGAGGACCGATTCGGCGTCCGGTGGATGATCGCGGCGGGCTGATTCGGGTGAAGGGGGCGTCCGTCCGTGGCGACGGACGCCCGGGTCTTGCCCATGTCCGGGAGAATCCGCGAAAATCCGGCCGCTTGATCGAAGTCCATCCCGCCGAGAGTTGCCCGTGTTGCGCACCCTTCGTACCGCTGCGTCCGTCAGCCCCGTCGTCGCGGCCATCGCCCTCCTGAGCTTCAGCCCGACCTCCATCGCGGCCCAGCAGGACACAGACCAGCTCTTCTCAGGGGATTCTGTGCGGGTCTTCGTCAACGCGGAGGTAGACGGAATCACACTGACGGAAGAGTTCATCGGCCGGATCGTGTCCCTGGACGGGTCTACGGCCAACCTCGTTCGTCGCGGTCAGCCGACGTGCCGGGCCTCGCTGGACCACGGCGCACCGCCCATCTGCGATCCGGCTCCGCTGATTCGACGCACCTTCGACCTCTCGGACGCGACCGTACAACGACGCCAACAGAAGGGGAATCTCCCCCTTCGCATGGTGATCGCCGGAGTCGCCGGTGGCGCCGCCGTCGGTGCGATCGGATATGCGGTCGGTCCGAGCCTGGGCTTCGGGAAGGTCGGCGGATGTCGCGAGCCCACGGGGACTCGCCTCTGCTCGGCGTTCGCTGGACTGGGCCCGGAGGAGCTTCGCGCGGCTCAGGCGGAACAGGAGCGACAGCAGACGATCTCCGACCAACGTCGCGGTGCCTTCTTCTTCGGCCTCGTCGGGGCCTCGGCCGGGATCATCCTGATTCGGAAGCTCTCCGTCGGCTGGGTCGATGTGAACCCGGTCTTCCCGACGGCGCCGGCAGACGGTTGGGGCATCAACGCGCGGGTGCCGACGGGCTTCTGACGATGGGGGCTCGGGGCGGTCTCGTGGGGCGCGTATGCTCTGCATCGGTCGCGATGGTGCTCATGGGCGCAGTGAGCCCACTCGTCGCGCAATCGACAGGACCGGACCTCCTGACCTTCGCACGCGGGGCGATGCCCATCGCGATCGAGGGAGGTGACGCGTACCGAGTGGACATGACCCACGCCGTGCGCATGGTGGACGGTCACCCCGGTGGCTTCGTGTTCGCGAGTCGGACTGAAGCAGACACCGAGGTCGGCATCGTCTTCGCGCTGCCCGCCCCGACCCGCTTCACCGACTTCGAGATCCCCAACGTCCTCGAGACCCCGAGCCCGTCGCAGACCTTCTTCCAGGACGTCGTGATCGAGGGATCCCCGGCCGGACCCACCGGGCCGTGGATGGCGCTGGCGGCAGCGGAGCTCGAAACCCACGGTGCCGCCGGCGAGGTCACTCGGGTGGCATCCGACCCGGAGGTTTCCGTGGGCTGGATTCGGGTCCGTCTACGAGGGGGAATCGAGGTCACCGACGGTCCGATGTTCTTCGAGTTCAGTGAGATCGTAGGGCGGGGGAGCCAGGAGTCACCGGCCTTGGAAACCGGCCTCGGAGGCTCGTGGCGCGGGCGGGGTGTCGCCCTGACCCTCCAGCAGACCGGGCCTTCGGTCGTGGGCTGCTACGATCGAGGCTCGCCTCTGACCGGCACGGTCACAGGCACTCTGCTCACTGCGATCGGAATCGGAGCGGACGACGGCGTCGTCAGCCACTTCATCGTGGGACGCACGGAGGACGGACTTCGCGGTCTTCGGTCGACCAACGGGGCTCCGTTCCGACTCTTCGAAGGGACACGTGACGACGGACGCCCGGTCGAGTGTCCAGAGACCGATCCCCCGGATGTCGGCTGTGGAGCCGTACTTCACGGTGTCCGCTTCGCCTTCGACTCTGCCGATCTTCTTCCCGAGTCGGACAGCACGCTCGATCGCCTGGCCGACGCGTTCCGGGACGCCCTCTCGGCGGTCGTGACGATCGAGGGTCACACCTCGAGTGAGGGCGATGAGGCCTACAACATGGGCCTGTCGGATCGGCGGGCCGCCTCGGTGGTCGAGGCCCTCATCGAACGGGGCGTGGCGCGCGATCGACTCCGCTCGGCCGGGCGCGGCGAGACGTCCCCGATCGCCAGCAACGACGTCGAAGCCGGGCGGGCCATGAATCGCCGCGTCGAGGTCCGCTGTACCGACGGCTGACTCAGTCCGCCTGCGATCCCCCCCGTTGACCCGGGACCAATCGGAGCTCGAGCGGACCCGCCAGCTGTTTGAGCACGGGACCCAGCATCTCTTGCTCGGCCCTGAGGTCGGCGAGTCCCTCCCCGAACGTGTCGATCGCTTCGCTCAGCTTGTGGACAGCTTCCTCGACCTTGGCCTGGTTGGCGGACTCGGTTTCCAGGGCCTTCGTCACGCCGCGCAGGTTGGTGCCCAGCTGCTCGACGTTTTGACGAACACCCGCCATCGACTCCCCGAGGCCGGCGTTCATTCGGGCCGACGTCTCACTCAGGCCCTGCATGACGTTCCGGGTTCGGTCGACGAGAGATCCGATCTCCTCCAGGCGCGCCTGCATCGAGGCCTCGAAGTCGGCGGCCAGTAAATGGCTTCCGCCCTTCGACCGGGGCTTGGCGCTGCCCACAGCGTCCTGCCGGTTCGCCACGATACTCAACCCGAGCTCGTCCAAGCGCGTGAAGAAGCGCTCGTCTCGCTTCTGGACGATCGAGCTCATGACGTTGGCGACGAGGCCAGCCAAGAGGCCGAGTAGCGTCGTGTCGAAGGCGAAGGAGAGCCCGGACGCCACGTTTCCGAGCTCGCTGGTGACTCGACTCACGTCCTCGATGTTGAGGTTCGTCGTCAGGAACTCGGAGAAACCGCCGACCGCCAGGGAGATCCCCAAGACCGTGCCGACGAAGCCGAGGATCGGCATGGCCCAGATGAAGAGCTTCGAAGTCCGGTACCCCGCGGCGGCGGTATCGGCGTCCAGGTCGGACTGGTGACGGAGCAGCTCGTGCGTCCGCTGGGCATCGTCGTGCGTCTCGAGATAGTGCAGCAGCCAGAGCAACCGTCGGAGGACCGGACGCTCCCGACCGTCCATCTGCATGAGCCGCCGCTGCGTCGCTGTGACGGACTCCTGGGCGACCGTCCGTGGGAGCTTTCGGATCTCACGAACGTCGAGGTCGGCCTCGTTTCGGAGCCCTTCGATCCACTTGAAGCCGAGGTCGACGAGGGTCCAGATCAGCACGAAGACGATAAGTGCGGGGACCACGCTCATCACCCAGCCGCCCGGTGGGCGGAAGAGACGATAGAGGTACGCGGTCTCGGCCACCGCGTTGGCGATCACGAGCTGGAGCAGCACGGTGAAGACGAGGCCCGACAGGAAGGGGATCAGCGCCTCCATGGGGGTCGCGCGGCGGGACTTCTTCGCCTGGCTCTGGTGTGACCGTCCCGCGGCGGCGGCCGCGTCCGCGGCTGCCCGGTATTCGCTCCGCGCCTCGTCCTCGGACCCGTTCTCCGGGGCCTCGGCGTCTGGACTGTGCTCGTCGGTCAACTGCGTCACCTCAGGGGTTTGGAGAGGGCCGTACGGGGACTCGGTCCCGCAGGGTCCTGGTTGAGAGAGTAGGTCACGGGGAAGTTCAGGTCGAGCGGACCCCACCGGGTCGCGAAGCCCGCACCTTCCGCGATGTCGCGGGCACGTCGGAAGAGGTCGACGCTCGCGCTGTCGACCGCGAACTCGAGCCAAAATCGACTCGGGTCCAGTTCACCGAGTTCGGCTTCGAACGTCGACGCGCCGTCGAGGGCGTCGATCCGCTCGCCGACCTCCCCGGGGAGTTCGAAGACCTCGATATCGTAGTCCCTGATCTGAGCCTCGACGGCGGCCGTGCTGCGGTCGAATTCGATGCGGTAGCCGAAGTAGTTGTCCGTCGGCGGGCTGATGTTGGCCTCGGCGACTCTCTCGGGCACTTCGTCGATCGACGCCCCGCCCAGGAAAGTCAGCAGGTCGCTCACCGGCTGCGCCGCGTTCATGATACGCAGTGTCTCGTTGTTCACGACGACGAAGACGCGACGGCTCTCCAGGGGACGGTCGCGAGGGGTCGGCACGGAGACCTCGAACGAGGTGGAGCCCAGCTCGAGCACGGTGTAGATGACGAGGAAGAGCATCACGCCCACGAGGCAGGACAGGATGTCCATCAGCGAGTCGAGATTCAGGATCGATGCGCCTTCGCTCGAGCGGGGTTTTCGGTACATCGCTCAGCGCACCCCCACCCGTTGCCACTCCTGCCGGATCGGCTCGTAGCCGACTTCCAGACCCAAGAACTCGAAGTAGCTCTGCACTTCGAGGAAGTTGCGGAATCCAGAGGGGCGGACGAGCAGGACGATGTACTGATTCTCCGCGTTCAGGCCGGCATCCGAGATCATCACGCCCAGGCGGGACCCTGCGATCGTGGCCGAGATGTACTCGTGCGTCGCGGTCCATGTCGAGATCGATCGGAGGTCTCGTCCGAATGTCACCGCGGGCCCGTTCGGAACGACGCCGAGCTGGACTCCGTCCCACTCGAGCCAGAGCGGTTCACGCGTCTCGGGTTCCCCCGGGGCGATGTTCGCCACGAGTTCCACGGCCCGGTCCGCACCCAGGTTGACCGTCGCGACGGTGGCCAGGATGAACACCATCACGCCCAGGGTGCAGGCGAGGATGTTGAACATCGGAAAGAGGGAGATTCCCTCTTCGTCGTTGTCAGCAAGGTTGGCCATGCCCCATGGATACCGCTTGTCGGCGTCGCTCTCAACACCGGGGGACGGAGAATGTGCGTCCTTCGGCCCTGGCCTGCGTGGGTTACCCGGCGCACCTTGCACGCAACTTGGCCAAGGAGGCTTCGGATGAAGGACGTCCTGTTCGGCTTGGCGGCAGGGGCCGTCGGAGCAGCGGTGTGGGCCGGGGTGGTGGCGTTCGCCAACTACGAGATCGGGTGGATCGCGTGGGGCGTAGGCGGGCTGGTGGGATACGCAGTCGCGTTCGGGAACTCGGACAGGCAACGTTCCCCCACGGCGGCGGGCGCACTCGCGGTGGGGATCACCGTGCTGTCGATCGTGGCGGGGAAGTACGCCGCGGTCCAATTGGTGATGCCCGACGACCAAGAGATCGTCGACATGTTCGTCGGCAACCTCGAGGACGAAGAGCTCGCCATCACGTACGTCGCCGACGACGTCGTCGTCGAGTTTCGACAGGATGAGCGGGACGTGGCGTGGCCTGAGGGAGTCGACCCCACCCAGGCGTCTTCACAGGCCGACTACCCCGCCGACGTATGGGCTGTGGCCGAGGAGCGGTGGGCAGGGTGGACCGAAGCCGAGCGCAGCGCATTCCGAGACGAGGTCGGGGAACAGATTCGAACCAACGTCGAGGCGAGCTTGCCGGAGATCCGAGCCGCGATGACCGGGGGCGGGTTCATGGGATCGTTCTCCCCGATGGATCTGCTCTTCTTCGGGCTGGGCATGGTTACGGCATGGGGAGTCGGATCGGGGAAGAAGTCCCAGGAGGAGATCCAGGGTGAGTACTTGTGGGCGACCAAGCTCGCGATGCTGAAGGTCTCGCTGGCCGACGGGGCCGTCGAAGACTCCGAAGTCGAGACGATTTCGTCCATCTACATGGAGATGACCGGCCTTCAACTGACCGCCGAGGAAGTGCGGGCCGACGCGGCGATGGCTGGGAGCACGGATCTGAACGAGAAGCTCGCCGAGATCGGACCGCACCTGAATGACGACGGGAGACGGAGCGTCGTGCAGGCCGCTCTTCGCGTAGCCCTCGCAGACGGTTCGTTCGGTCAGGAGGAGCAGCACCTCGTGCACGGCATCGCACGTGCGGTCGGACTCGAAGACGGACAGCTGCGTGAACTCATCGCCGAGGTCTCGGCGCAGATGCAGACCCCCGGAGGGCCCGAAGCGGAGGCGTAGGGCCACTCGGTATGTAGACGGACGAGGGGCCGCGACCCGACGGGCGCGGCCCCTCCTGCGTGCCTCGACGTCCGTCAGTCTGCCGCCACGTCTCCAAGGCCGGGAGAGGGCCGAATCCGTACCGGACACACCTTCAGCTCGGCGGTGTCCGTCACCGGGTCGTAGCCGGCTCCGGTCAGGATGTTCACCGGCACGTCGTTGAAGGAGAAGGAGCTGAACACAGTTCCGCGTGGGGAGCGGGTCGTCGCCTGGACCTTGATCCGGACGGATCCCCTCCGGCTCGCCATCATCGCCCAGCCGCCGTCCACGAGACCCCACCGCTCGACATCGTCCGGGTGGACCTCCAGTAACTCTTCGGGCAGGAGGTAGTCGATCCCGTCGGACCGGCCGGTCTGCGTACGGGAATGGTACGACTCCAACCGTCGCCCGGTGGTCAGCCACATCGGGTACTGGTCGTCGATCGTCTCGGCTGGATCCCGGTAGCGGATCAGCTTGAAGATCCCGCGGCCGTTGATGAATCCGTCCTCGTGAAGGCGGGGTGTGCCCGGGTGGCCCTCTTCGGGCACCGGCCATTGGAATTCACCGTACTCGACTCGGTCCCAATTCAGCCCCGCGTAGGTGGGCGAGAGGGAGCAGAGCTCATTGAAGACGTCGCTGGCGTCCTCGTAGTCGAAGCCCTGGAAGCCCATGCGCTTCGCCAGCTGCGAGATGATCCACCAGTCGGGCTTGGCTTCACCAGGGGGCGGCACGGCTCGGCGGAGGCGCTGGACACGCCGTTCGGTGTTCGTCTGAGTGCCGTCCGTCTCGGTGAAGCCACTGGCCGGGAAGACGACGTCCGCGAACTCGGCGGTCTCCGTCATAAAGAGATCGCAGACGACGAGGAAGTCGAGCGACTTCAACGCCTTCTCGCAGTGCTCCCGGTCGGGGTCTGTGACCACCGTGTTCTCGCCGTCGATGAGCATGGCACGGATCTGATCCCCGGCCAGGTCGAGGGCGCGGACCTTGGTGATTCCCTTCTCGGGATCGATCTCCCGTCCGTACGCTTCTGCGAACTTCGCCCGGTTGGCGGGATCCGTGACCGGCTGGAAGCCGGGGAAGTTGTTCGGGATCGCTCCGACGTCCCCGGCGCCTTGAATGTTGTTCTGACCACGCATCGGATTGATGCCTGTACCCTCGCGGCCGACGTTCCCGGTCATCAGAGCCAGGTTGCAGAGGCTCTGCACGTTGTCGACGCCGCAGATGTGCTCCGTGATACCGAGCGTGTAGTAGATCGCGCCTCGCTCCGCGGTCCCATAGAGGATCGCGGCTTCCTCGATGAGCTTCGGATCGACTTCACAGATTTCCGACGCCCACTCGGGAGTGAACTCCTGGATATGCTCGAGGAAGGCCTCGGCCTCGGTCGTGCGGTCGGCGATGAACGCCGGGTCCGTGAGCCCCTCCCGATGGATCACGTGCGCGATCGCGAGGAGGAGTGCCGCGTCCGAGCCGACCCGGAGTTGCAGATGCATATCCGAGTACTCGACCAGGCCGATCACGCGTGGATCCGCGACGATCATCTTGGCCCCGTTCGCGATCGCCTTCTTCAGACGGGTCGCCGCCACGGGGTGGCACTCGGTCATGTTCGTACCGATGCAGAAGATCACATCGGGTTTTTCCATATCACGGAGCGGGTTCGACATGGCGCCTCGTCCGATCGTTGCCGCCAGACCGGCGACTGTAGGAGCGTGTCAGGCACGGCTACAGTTATCGATATATGAGGTCCCCAGCCCCGCTCTCACGAACTTCTGCATCGTGTAGCCGGCTTCGTTGGGCGCTCGACCGGAGGCCACGGCATACAGGCTGTGGCGACCGTGGGTGTTCACTGCTTCGAGCAGTCCTGCGGCGGCCTTGTCGAGGGCCTCGTCCCACGTCGCCGGGACGAGTTGGCCGTGATCGTCCCGAACGAACGGGGTCTTCAGGCGGTCCGGATGGTGCACGAAGTCGAAGGCGAACTGTCCCTTCACGCAGAGCGCCCCTTCGTTGGCGGGGCCGTCCATGGCCGGTTGAATCCCGACGACCCGGTCGCCCTTCGAGAGGACGTCGACCGCGCACCCGACACCACAGTACGGGCACACCGTGCGGGTCTTTTCGACCGGTTCCGGCAGGTCCTTGGCCCGAAGCGCCTTGATGTCCGCGAGGGCGCCGGTCGGGCACGTCTGCACGCACTGCCCGCAGAAGGTGCAGGACGAATCCTCGAGGAAGCCGGCGAACTCCGTGGTGATCTGCGTCTCGAAGCCGCGGTTCATGACGGAGATCGCGTAGTCGCCCTCTTGCTCGGCGCAGACACGGACGCAGCGGTAACACGAGATGCAGTTCTCGTAGTCCCGGAGGATGAACGGATTTTCGTCGTCCGGCCGCGAGGTGCCCGATTTCGCGCCGGCAAAGCGGCCGGTTCGAGCGTCGTAGCGATCGACGAGCGTCGCCATTTCCTGGGACGCGTACCCGGAGAGTTCGTCGACGTCGACGTCGCGGTTCTCCGATGAGACCATTTCGAGGATGACTCGCCGATGCATGTCGAGCGTGGCGCTCTTCGTCGTCACCCGCATGCCGTCCTCGGCCTTCATCGTGCACGAGGCCACGGGGTTCCGGGCACCTTCCAACTGGACCACGCAGAGACGGCAGCCACCGAACGGATCGAGGCGGTCGTCGTAGCAGAGGGAGGGGACCTCCCGACGGTTCCGTTGGGCAACTTCGAAAATCGTCTCGCCAGGCTCGAACGAGACGACTTCTCCGTCCAAGTGGATCGTGCGGACGTGTGGGCTACTCATGGCGTCGCGGGTTCGAATGAAGCAACTCGGCCCGAGGCGTGGGCCGGTGTCGCATGTTTATGTCCAAGCCCTGTTCCCGCAATCACTTCTCGGTCCGCACCCGCGTCGAGCACATCGCTCATCGCTGCCGCTCGAACCGCACGTCTCGGGTCCGCACGTTATCTAGGTAGAAGGCGATGACCTCCCCGTTGCGGTCGCGCTCGAAGGTGAAGGTCATCTGGGAGCCGGAGAAGACGTCCTCCTCGCCGGGCTCGAGGGTGATCTCGTCCAACCGGCGCTGGTCCGCCACGAGGGACTCGTCCTGGATGTGCACGTCGAAGAAGGTTTCCACTTCTGGGCTGAAGTAGCGGCCGACGAAGTGCTCGAGGTCGCCGGCATCAGGCTCCCACGCTGCAACGTCGTCGTCGAGCCGGGTTGCGCGGTTGTCTCCGTTCTGGTGGAGGGTCAATGCGTCGACCTCACCGTCGTCGTTCCGGTGGAAGGTGATCGCGGCGTCGACGATCGTGAGGGCGAAGGTCGAGTCGGAGGTCGGGACGATCTCGATCTGCTGCTGGCCGGTCGCCTGCGTGTAGAAGGTGTCGCCGTCTCGCGTGAAGGTGAGGATGAACGTCGGGGCGGCGTCCAGTGCGTACTGACCGGCCAACTCGTCGAAGGCTTCGGGGTCGTAGCTCTCCGGATCGAAGTCGGTCGCGGTGTCCGTATCCGCGCTCTCGTCCTCGATGTCATTGGGAAAGAAGGCTGCGGCGATGCGGTAGGCGACGTTGCTGTCGAAGCCCGCGTGGTTGCTCTGGGTCGTGATGCCCGCGTCGATCTCGGGGTAGTAGACGAGCATCGAGCGGTGCGCGATGTCTGCTCCCCCGTGGTGGACTCGTCGTTGGCCCCCCTGTTCATCCAGGAAGAGCCCGAGCCCGTAGCCTGACTCCTCACCGTCGTTGAGGACGAAGGACGTCATCATCTCCTCGATCGTCTCCGGGGAGCCGACACGAGGGGTGGCGTAGTTCTCGACCCACGTCTGCAGGTCTTCGATGGTCGAGTAGATCGCCCCGGCCCCGACGGCGGCGCTGAGGTCCCGGACTTCGGTGTACCCTTCGGGAGCCGGCGCGTAGCCCATGGTTTGTTGGGGTACGATCGATTCTGCGTGGGGGCGGACCATCGTGCGGGTCATGCCGAGGGGCTCGAAGACCCGCGTGCGCATGTACTCGTGGAACGGTTCGCCCGACGTGCGCTCCACGATCGTCGCCGCGAGACCGTATGCCGTGTTGTTGTAGTTCCACTCGGCTCCAGGGACGTTCTGCAGATGCGGCTGGGCCTTCACGACGTCCAGGAGCTCGTCGCGCTCGATGAAGTCTCCATGGTCGATCCTCCGGCCGGTCATGAGCATGAGGTTGAAGACCTCGCGCAGCCCCGTCGTGTGGGTGAGGAGGTGTCGGATCGTGATCGATTCGTCGAAGGCCGGGAGTTCAGGCAGATGGTCGCGGATGTCGTCGTCGAGTGAGAGGACGCCGCGCTCTTGTTCCAGCATCATCGCGAACGCCGTGAACTGCTTCGACGTCGACCCGATGTTCGTACGGGAGTCTTCATCGAACGGGATGCCGTACCCGAGGTTCGCCATACCCCAGCTGTTCGAGTACACCGTGCGCCCCCCTCGCCACACGCGGATCGCGGCCCCGGGTGTGTCGTCGCCGTCGTACCGCGCCATGAGCTGATCGACCAGCTCTTCCGGGTCGGTCGCCATACGCTCGACTCGGTGGAGTTCGATCTCGAAGTCGCCCCCGTCCCCCTCCGCGACGATGATCTCGATGGTGTAGGAGCCTGCCTCGGACAGTTCACCGGACATCCGCTCCTTGCCCGCGTCGCTCCCGTCGACTCGCCCACGCTGGTTCCCGCCTGGATCGAGGATCCGGACCAACACGTCGGCCGAGTGCTGGAGCACCTCCCCGTAGACGTAGGTGTCCGAGTCGACCGAGAGTGCGTAGCGCACCGTGTCGTCCGCCTCGATCGACGCTCGGACCGCTCGGCCCTCCCGGAGTTCGGTCTGGGCGTGAAGCGGGGGGCTCAACGCCGATGCGTACCACGCGAGGGCCGCCAGGAGAAGTAGGCGTGGAGTCGACGGGGGCAGGGCCCCCGAACGGAAGCGACGGATGGGGTCGTTCATGACGATCGGTCTCCTAGAATCTGTCGGGCCGCGAGCATGCCCGGCCCTCCCGTGACACACCCACCCGGGTGTGTCCCGGAGCCGCACTGGTAGTAGCCGGCGATCGGCGTGCGGTATTGGTTCCACCCCGGGGCGGGGCGATTGACGAACATCTGAGACTCGAAGAGCTCACCCGCGAAGATGTTGCCCTCGCTCAGCCCGACGAGGCTCTCGATGTCGTGTGGGGTGACGATCTCGCGATGCTCGACGAGCGACCCGAAGCCGGGGAAGAAGTCCTCGACGGTTTCCTGAACCGTGTCGGCGAGCGCGTCGCGCTCGGTCGACCACTCGCCCGCCGCCAACTCGTACGGGGCGTACATCGCGAAACACGACATGACGTGTTTGCCCGCCGGCGACATCCCCGGATCGATCGTCGATTGCACGCAGCAATCGAGGAAAGGGCGACGACTGAAGCGCCCCTCGGCACAGTCCGCGAACGCGGCCTCGAGGTACGGAATGGACGGGCCGAGATTCGTGAAGCCCTGGAAGATGTCCGCCCGCCCTTCCAGGCCCGGGAAGGCGGGCAGCCCGGAGAGGGCGAAGTTCACCTTCGCGGCCGACCCCTGGTATCGGTACGCCTCGAGATGGGCGACGAGGTCCGCGGGCAGGTCGTCGGCGTCCACGAGACTCAAGAAGGTGTTTCGTGGGTCGAGCGCACTGACCACGATGTCGCCGTCGATGCGCGTCCCGTCGGCGAGTTCTACTCCGTGCGCCGCACCACCTTCGTACACGACGCGGGAGACCGGCGCATTCGTGCGGATCTCTCCGCCATAGTGTTCGACGGCACGCGCCAATACCTGCGTGAAGCCCCCGTTGCCGCCCTTGTGGAAGCCCCACTGGCCCGGCACCCCGTCGTAGTCACCCATCTTGTGCACCAGCCAGACGAGGCCGGAGGCCACGTCCCGGACGCTGACGCGACTTCCGATGATCCCGCTGGACGCATAAAGCGACTTCACGAGCTCGTTCTCGAAACGGCGGTCTAGAATGTCTGCCGCGCTCGACGTCATGAACTCGTCGAGAAGTGCCCGCACGGGTCGATCGAGGTCGCTCATGTACGACGACAGCTCGGCCATCTCGGCGGCGTCGGAAGGGTCGTCACTGAGTGGATTGGGTGGGATGCGGTCCATCCACGGCTTGAGCGCTCGAACGAGTCGAGCGATGCCGTGATCGAGATCTTGGGCGGCCTCGGCATCCTCTCGGGAGTGACGGGCGATCTCGTGATAGTTCACGTAATCGTCCGCACCCAGAAGGATGTAGTCGCCGTTCGTATCCGGCTGGAAGGTGTTCACCAGCGGCATGACCATCAGCCCGTGGGAGACGAGGTCCAGGTCGCGGACCACGTCCGGCCTCAGCAGGCTGATCGCGTACGAGAAGGTCGTGAAGCGGTAGCCGGGCACGAGCTCCTCGGTGATCGCGGCGCCCCCGACGAGATGGCGTCGTTCGAGCACCAGCGTCTTCAGTCCGGCCTTCGCGAGGTACGCGGCGTTGACCAATCCGTTGTGTCCGCCGCCGATGACGATCGCGTCGTAGCGTTCTCGAGCCGTCATGCCGCCTCCTCCCGGACCGGCGCCGTCTTTCGCGCGGGGTTGAAGAAGGGCAGGGCCGCGACGCGGGCCAGTACGTTCTTCGGCTGTCGGATGACCTGCACTTCCAGATCGACCTCGGTGCCCACGTCGGTGAGGTCGAGGGGAAGTTTGGCCAACGCGATCGGCCGCTTCAGGAGCGACGAGGTGAAAAAGCTGCTCGCGTATCCCGCGTAGTCCCACTCCTTCGTGCCCCGTCGGTAGATGCTCATCGTCGTCTCGGAATACACCTCGTGCAGCGGAGGGACGATGCCGGCCGCCTCGTAGACGCGGTCGTAGTCGTGGCTGTCGACGGCCAGCCCTACGGTGCTCCACCTCGAGGTCCGATCTGCGATCTCGCGTTCGATCGCTGCTCGTCCGATGAAGTCCCGATCGTCCTCGGCCAGCTTGCGTAGCATCCAGCTCCATCCGAGCTCGAGAGGCGTCTCGCGTTGGGCATCGACCCATGCGAAACGCGACGAGTGGAAGTCCGCACCCATGAGGAGGAGCCCGGCCTCGACCCGGGACATCTTGAGTGCCGTGTTCCCCATGGGGGTGAGGTTGTACGCGGCGCCGGCGTCCCACAGCGCGTCCCACACGCGGAGCGCATCGGAGCGCTCCACCCAGAGCTCGTATCCCAGATCCCCCGTGTACCCCGTACGGGACAGGACCACGGGTGCGCCCGCGATTCGACTCCGGCTCGCACCGAAGTACCGCAGACCCGCGGCGTCGGCCGTGAGCTGGCCGAGGACGTCATGTGCGTGCGGTCCCTGGATCGCCAAGATGCCGTAGTCGTCGGAGACGTCCTCGACGCGAACGTCGGACAGGCCCCGGTCCCGTGCGATCTGACGAAAGGTCCGGAGCGTCGGCTCCGCGGACGTGACCCAATACTCGTTCTCGTCGACGTGTACGATGACGCCGTCCTGCATGACGAAGCCTTCTTCGTCGCACCAGACGGTGTACTGCGCTCGACCGACGGAGCAGGTACGGATGTCCCGCAGGAGGGCACGCTCCAACAGCGCCGAGGCATCCGAACCCGTGACGTGCACCTTGAAGAGCGGGGTCGTGTCGAACACCGCGACCGAGTTGCGGACGGCGTAGTACTCATTCGTCAGCGAGTACTGGTATTGAGGCGCCACCACGTATCCGGCCCAGTCTTTCCAAAGGCCGGGGGTACACAGCGGCGCGAGGCGTGTGTGGAACGGGGATGTTCGCGGTGTCATGGTTGAGCGGGAGGTAGGGGCGCTAAGAGAAGTCGCGGGCCTACGTTCCCCCTACAGTCCGCTGAAGCGGTTTTGGTAGTCGCGCTCGGCGACCGCTCTCGGTGACCTCACGATCCGGCTCCGATGTGAGCCTCGATCGCCTCGGGGAAGTATCGGATGAGGCTCTCGGTGATAAGCGGCGCCGCCTGTCCTAGGCCGCACGCGGAGGTCTCCTTCATCGTCTTGTTCAGGTCGTTCACCTCATCGAGCCACGCCTCGACTTCGGCGGGACCTCCGCCTTCCGTCAGTCGCTCGGTGAGCCGCTGTGTCCCGATACGGCACGGGAAGCACTTCCCACAGGACTCTTCGGCGAAGAACTCCATCGCCATGTGAGCGACCTCGACCATGTCTCGGGTGTCGTCGAAGACCATGATCCCGCCGGCTCCGAGGAAGGACGCCTTCGACCGGATCGATGGCTCGTCGAGGGTGACGTCCAGGTCGTCGCCTGCGAGGAACCCACCCGACAAACCCGCCATCGTCACGGCCTGGACCGTCCGACCTTCCCCGGGGCCGCCGGCCCACTCGTGGATCAGGGTATCGAGAGGCAGTCCGAGGGGGACCTCGTAGTTGCCCGGGCGCACGATGTCCCCGGAGAGTGAGATGACCTTCGTTCCGGCGTGCTCCCCGAGGCCCAGTCCACGATACCAGTCGGCTCCGTGGCGGAGGATCGGAGGAATCGACGAGAGCGTTTCGACGTTGTTCACGGCCGTCGGTGTGCCTTCGTAGCCGTGGGTCACGGGGTAGGGAGGGCGGTCTCGGGGGAAGGGGTGCTTGCCCTCGAGCGAGTTCAAGAGCGACGTCTCTTCGCCGCAGATGTAGGCCCCGGCTCCTCGACGTACGTAGATGTGGATCGCCCGGCCCGAGCCGAGAGCATCATCGCCCAGGATTCCTGCGGCCTCGGCGTCGGCGATGGCCCGCTCGAAGAGCTCCTCGGTCTCGGGGTATTCGTAGCGCAGATAGAGGAAGGCGCGCTCCGCACCGGTCGCGACGCACGCCAACGCCATGCCTTCCAAAACCCCGTGGGGGTCGTGGTCCATGAGCGCCCGATCCTTGAAGCAACCGGGCTCCCCTTCGTCGGCATTGCAGACCACGGTCTTCGGCCCGCCCTCGGCCTCACGGACGGCCCTCCACTTTCGTCCGGTCGGGAAGCCGGCTCCACCTCGACCAGCGAGGCCGCTCGCGTCGACGACGTCGATCAATGCCTCGGGTGTCATCTCGAGAGCCCGACCCAACGCCTCGTAGCCGCCTGATGCGCGATACCCGGCGAGTGTCTTTCGCTCCGGGTCGCGGATATGGGCGAAGACACATTCCGTGACACCGTCCGGCGCCGGCGGGGGGAGCGGCGTGTCGCGCTGCTCGAGGGCGGTCGCGCTCGTCCCCACGAACGTCTGGTTGCCGCGCAGGATCGGGATCGGTTCGTCGCATCGACCCGAGCAGGGCATGGGCGTGGCGCCGTCGAGCGCCTCGACGAGCTCGTGGGCCCCGAGGAGATGACAGACCGGACCCGTGCAGACGCGAGGAGCCTGCTGACCGCCTGCTTCCCGCGCGAAGTGATGGTAGAAGGTGATCGTCCCGAAGAGATCGGCGATCGGGATTCTCAGCCCCTTCGATACTGCCCGCAGCGCGTCCTCACTCAGGTACCCGTCGCGCTCGTGCAGTCGGTGCAGGAGCGGGAGAAGCGGTGCAGGCTCGCCTCGTGCCTCGGCGATCAGCTCGTCGTTGGTCTGCGACATGCGGTCCGGTTGGGTCGGCTACGTGTGCGCCGCCACAATTGCAGACTCGCTCGGCGCGCACAACCGCGACCCGAAACGAGATGTGAGGCCATCCGTATGGGAGACCGTCTCTCCGCCGCCTCACGAACCATCCGTCATGCGTTTTCGCTCCCTCCTCGCGCCCGCGTGCTTCGCCCTGGTCGGGCTCACGACGTCCGCGGCCACGCCTTACTCCGCCTCGGGCCAACACGTCGAGCGGCACGACCTCACGACCTCCGACGGCGTCACGATCCCCGCATGGCTCTACACGACGCCCGAGACGGAGGCTGCTCCGCTCGTGGTGCTTTTCCACCAGGGCGGTTCATCGGGACGGGCCGAGTACGCGCCGATCGTCCCACGTCTTCGGGAGCTGGGGTACGCCGCCCTCGTGATCGATCAACGGCGCGGAGGTGAGCTGTTCGAGGCGCAGAACGAGGTCGCAGTCCGTTTCGACCCCGAGACGACGTCCTACTGTGATCCGCTCCCGGACCTCGAGGCTGCGCTCGAATTCGCGCGAAGGCTTCGGCCAGAGCAACGCGTCGTGCTGTGGGGAAGTTCGTACAGCGCGGCTCTGGTGGTTCAGCTCGGGGTCCGCCGAGCTGCCGACGTGGCGGGAGTGCTCGCGTTCTCGCCGGCGTCGGGGGAGCCGATGGCCGGCTGCGAACCCGAGCCGTGGGCGGCTCGCCTGGAACGGCCCCTCTTCGCGGCTCGCCCTGCGAACGAAGTCGCCATCCCCGAGATCCAGGAGCAGCTCGACGAGCTGGCCGCGCTGGGGGCTGTGACGTGGGTGGCCGACCCCGGCCGTCACGGTTCCTCGATGCTGGTGGAGGAACGCGTCGGGGCGTCGACGGGCCCGACGTGGGCGGCCGTAGAGGCCTTCCTCAGCGCGCTTTCGTTCGACCCGGCGGGTTGAGGAGCCCGTACGCGAGCCCGAGGTGCGCGGGGAGGAGTAGGGCGAAGAAGATCCCGTTCTGATGGTGTGCTTGCGGCGCGAGTTGGACGACGAGTCCGACCAGTCCGAGCGCCGCAGCCAACAGAGCCGCCCGGGACGCGACTCGAGCCCAACCCGGTCTGAAGTACGACACCGGGAGCGCGATGGCCGGCACGAGTAGAAGGGGATGCACCAGGAAGAGGTTCTCGTTCCAGTACGCGAAGGTGTGGTCCGTGAAGAGCAGGCCGACGAGGATCAACCCGAGTACGCCGCCGAGCGCCGACCAGAGGACGGCGAGTGTCGAGATCGCGCGGTGGACCGCGGCGCGGTCCCGGACCGCGGACGTTGCGAGAGATCCGAAGAGCACACCGACGGCGATGCCCAGGCCCAAGTACAGCCAGAGCCATCGCGGAGGCTCGGTGGGGTCGGCCGCCCGTGTCGACGGCACGACCACCTGTTCATCCAGTACGAAGGGGATTGAGCCCCCTGTGGCCGACACTACACGGAACGCCCGCGCTTCGTCCCTCAACGTCATCGGTAGGAACATCTGCTCCCATACCGAGATCTCGGCGTCGGTCGGCGTTCCGAGCGCCAAATCCATACCCGTGTAGATCAACGGATCGACCTGGGTGAGACGTCTCGTGTTGTCTCGATAGGTCGTGCCGCTCGGCTGGGGCGTGAACTGTAGCTGCAGAGCCCCGTCGAGCACCGTGTCGAGCAGGTCCCGGATCCGGGTCGAGCAGTTGTCCAGGAAGTACTGGTAGATGTAGGCGGCGTTCTCGGGTCGGAGGTTGGTTTCCGCGAGCTCGACGAGTCGGAGCTTCTGCGCCGAAGTGAACGCGAGCTCTTGGAGGACGACTTCGCGGTTTGCTCGCCGATAGCTGGCCAGCATCGCTTCGGTGTCGAAGGCGGCCATCGTGTAGAGCATCTCGCCGCGCAGGAAGCGCGGGATGAAGTCGACCTGCTGGAAGTCGAAGATCCCCCAGTTGTACGAGACGTCACGGCCGGTTTGCGTGTCGAGTACCCGAAGGGCGTTGTGTCCGTACCGTTCCCACACCTGATCGCCTGGGGCGGCCGTAACCAGCCAAACCCGCAAATGATCCCCGCCCGACTGGGCGCCCGCGGCGAGCGGCAGGAAGAGCAGGGCGGCGGCGACGGCCGACGTGACGCCGCTGGACCGCGCGAGCCTCCGCGACCGGGCCCGAACCGCGTCCGTATGTCCAGTCATGCGATGTCTCCGATGTCCGACCGTTCCTCCGAGGTATAACCGCAGCTACCGCCCGGGTGCCACCTCGCTAGATTCAGCGCACTCCCCCTCAGGCTCGCTCGGTACGGTAGGACTCGCCGTGGTTGGTGCAGAACGAAAACCGGTCGTCTTCTTCGTCGACGACGAAGACGGAATCCGACGCATTGCAGACCGTCTGCTGCGCAAGCGCGGTTTCGAGATGATCGGTGCGTCCTCGGCAGCCGAGGCGCAGGAAGTCCTCGACGGCTTCGCCGGGGACATCGATGCGCTCTTGATGGACATCAACCTCCCCGATGGCTGGGGCGCGAAGGTCGCTCAGGAGCTGCGGGCCGCGCGCCCGGGCATGGCGATCGTCTACACGACCGGACTCGCCGAAATCGATCCAATCTTGTCCGGCGGGATGAGCGGTGCCGACTACGTGATCCGAAAGCCGTTCACGGGCGACCAGCTGGCCGATATACTGACGCGCGCGATCGTGGCCAAGGGCGGAGCGCCCTCGAGCTGACGAGCCGGAACGGGCGCCCGCGCCTCGTTCTGTCGGACGAGCGCGCGGGTCGGGAACACCCCGACCCGCGATCGCATCACCGGGTCCGGGGTCGCTCGTTCTGCAGCGGGACGATGTCGGCGGTGTCGATCTCCACGCCGAGGAGGTGCTCGACGAAGTACTCGGCGCGCAGCCAGAACCAGTAGTCCCCCATGTTCCCATAGCCGTGACGTTGGCCGGGGAAGACGAAGTAGTCGAAGCGCTTGTTCGCACGGATCAACGCTTCGGCCATGCGGTGCGTGCCCGCGTGGTGGACGTTGTTGTCGATGTTGCCCGTCGTGAGCAGGAGATTGCCCTTCAGGTTGGCCGCGAGGTCGGAGTTCGCCTCGATGTCGTACTCGAAGGTCACGTTCCCCTCGTCGTCGACGACTTCCTTCACACCGTGGTGCGTCTCGGACCACCACCGGTTGTAGACATCGTTGTTGTGATTCCCCGAGGACGAGACGGCGACGCGGAAGAAGTCCGGATAGACGAGCATCGCGGCGGTCGACATAAAGCCGCCCCCGGAGTGCCCGTAGATTCCGACGCGATCGAGGTCGATGAAGTCGTGTCGGTCCGCGAGCTGCTCGATCACGGCCTTCTTGTCGTCCAGGCCGTAGTCGCGGAGATCACCGTAGCCGTAGTTGTGATACCACTTCGACCGGTCCGGGTGACCGCCTCGGTTCCCCAATGTGACGACGATCATCCCGAACTGGGCCAGTCCCTGCTCGTATGGGTTCGTCGACCAGAATTTGGAGACGGACTCCGTCTGGGGTCCGGGATAGACGTACGCCACGATCGGATAGCTCTTGTCCGGGTCGAAGTCGTACGGCTTGTACATCACGCCATAGATATCCGTGACGCCATCCGCCGATTCGGCGACGAAGGGCTCCGGGAAGGCGTAGCCTGCGCCGTCGAGTGCGCTGAAGTCGGCGGTTTCCAGGTCGAGGATCCTCGAGCCGGACGCGTCGTAGAGGGCCGAGGCCGGCACGGTGTTGACCCGAGCGTACGAGTCGACGAAGTACCGACGCGACTCGCTCATGCTGAAGCGATGATCGTAGTCGCCCGGGTTCAGGAGCGTCAGCCCGGAGCCATCGAGGTTCACGCGGTAAAGGTGCGCGTAGTAGGGATCCTCGCCCGCTTCTCGGCCCTGACCGGTGAGGAAGGCGTAGCCTCTCGCCTCGTCGACGCCGACGATCCCGTCGATGTGCCACGGGCCTTCGGTCAGCCGGTTCCGAAGGGTCCCGTCCGCCGCGTACCGGTAGACGTGCGCCCAGCCGTCCTGCTCGGACCACCACAGCCAGTCGCCGTTCTGCAGGCGGACCGGTGTGCGGGTCTCCATGTACGTGTTCAGGCTGTCGACGAAGATGTCTCGAAACGTCCCGGTGGACGCGTCGGCCACACTCAAGGCCGCGCGATGCCGATCGCGAGAGATCCGGAGGTAGTAGACCTCGTCGGCGTTGTCGCCGACCCACTGTGACTGCGTCGGCTCGTCGGAGCCGGGATAGTTGAACTGCGGCCGGTTCACGATGGTGAGATCCGGATCTTGCTCGGTCTCGTCCTGCACCGTCACCTGGCTGCGGGACGCGAGGTCGTAGACCACGATCTCGTGTTGATCGACGTCCTCCTCTCCCGGCATTTCGTACGCGTACGTCTCGAGCTCCGGCCGATCGTTCCCCGTCGTGTGGATCACCCAGAGCTTGTCGACCGCTCGGTAGTCGGTACGGACCAATGCGAATCGCGCCGAGTTCGTCGACCACGTCAGGTTCGCCCGCTTCCGGTCGTCCTTGTTCTCTTCGCGCGACACGTTCGTCTCACCGCGGCCGGTCCCGTTGGCCGCGTAGCTGTAGTACTCGACCCCGTCGGTCGTGAGCTGAACCTCGTCGACATCGACCTCGTTCTCGGCCTCTTCGGCGTCATCTCCGTCTTTGCCCCGACGGGCGTCGAGGATGCGCGCGTAGTCGTCGCCGGAGATCATCCACAGGTTGTAGTGCCGAGCGAAGACGACCGTCTGGCCGTCCGGGGATACGCTCGCCCAGTTCGGGTGGTCGTCGGGCTCCTCGAAGTCTTGGAGTTCCCGGAGGGTCTGAGTCGAGACATCGAACTCGAAGTGATGTACGCGCTTTTGCGTGCGCGTGCGCTCGCGTTCACCCTCCTCCTGGTTCTCCTCCCCGTCTTCGTCTTCTTCGGCCTCGTCGTCCTGAGACGACTCGACCTCGAAGTGGAAGGTGTCCCCGTCGATGAACCGGATGTTGCGGATCGGGAGGTGCTGTCCGTCCCACGGATCGCGCGTGATTCGGGTCAGTTCCGCCGCGATCCGATCGTTGTCGAAGAGTTGCTGGCGTGTCCCGCGCTCAGGGTCGACGATCCAGTAGAAGGTCCCGTCCGCCGTCTCCCAGTCGTACCAGAAGCGCTCCGTCCCCTCGATCCAACGCGGCTGCACCGTCGTGCTGTGCACCATGTCTCGCATGTTGTACGGAGCCCATCGTGCCGCGAGATCGAAGTTCGCGGCGTCGGCGTCCTGGGCGTGCACGACCTCTGCGGAAGGGAGGCCGAGTAGCGCAGCGACGAGCATTCCGAAGCCGAGGGTGCGGAGGAGGGGAGTGCGTACGGTGGCAACCATGTCTCGGGGCCTCTGGGGGAGGGTCGGGGAAACGTCCGGACGACGGGGCAAGAGGGGGTGTTCCACCGTGCTCGGCAATAGCTCGAATTCCTTGGATGGTGGCTCCGGTAGTCCTAGCTTGAAATGCCCCCCCGCGTGAAGGAGTCAGACCCCGCTAACCTGCACGCTACGGATATGTCCGAGCCTCGATACAAAATCCTCGTCGCAGACGATGACGAGATGATCCGTACCCTCCACGCCGAGTTCATCCGTGGCTTCGGGTACGACGTCGAAGTCGCTTCGGATGGGATCGAGGCGATCGCCAAGATCGGCCTCGGTGTCGACCTGGTCTTGACCGACGCACATATGCCCAACCTCGACGGCTTCGAGGTCGCGCGAAGGATCCGAAAGACCCGGTCGTCCGAAGAGCTCCCGATCGTCATGGCGACGAGTCTGGACGCCCGTGAGGACCGACTGCGGGCGTACGAGGCCGGGATCAACGACTTCATCAACAAGCCTGTTGACCACACGGAACTGCGGCTCCGATTGAAGTGGCTCCTCGAGCTGAAGACGGCCCAGGACGAGCTGAAGCGGAGCAAGCAGACGCTCGAGACGACGGTGGAGCAACGTACCCGAGAGCTCCGCGACGCCCTCGAGGAGGTGACGCGAGCGCAGCGCGAGATCCAGGGAGCACACCTGGACACGATCCGCCGGCTCACGCTCGCTGCCGAGTACAAGGACCACGACACGGCGGGTCACATCGAGCGCATCGGGCGGTACTCGCAGGTGGTGGGCATGGAGATGCACCTCCAGCCAGGGCTCGTCGACCTCCTTCTCCACGCGACGCCGATGCACGATGTCGGCAAGCTGGGGATTCCGGACAGCATCCTCCTGAAGCCGGGACCGCTCGACACGGACGAGCGTCAGATCATGAACACCCACACGACGATCGGTGGGCAAATCCTCACCGGTTCCAGCTCTCCGGTCATTCAGATGGGAGAGCGCGTGGCGCTCACGCACCACGAGAAGTGGGACGGGAGCGGGTATCCCCACGGTCTGAGCAAGGACGAGATCCCGATCGAGTCCAGGATCTGCAGCGTCGTCGACTTCTACGACGCCCTCACGATGGATCGTCCGTATCGGAAAGCCGTCCCGGCCGAGAAGGTCGTCCAGATGATCCTCGAAGACACCGGAAGCGCGTTCGATCCCGATGTGGTGGACATTTTTATCCGGGCCCGTCCGCAAATCGAGGCGATCAAAGCCGAATACGTCGAGGCTTAAAGGCACGGGGCTTGCAGCGTATCGGGTAGGCGTCCCCCCCGAGGTTCACTCGTTCCTCTAGAACGCGCTGAATCCCTCTATGAAGCCTCGATATCTAGCACTGCTGACCCTCGCTCTGTGCACGGCCTTGCCGCTTTCTGCACAGGACAACGTGCCCACGTCCGGTATTTGGTACGGGGTAGCGACGTCCGCGGGCAGCGCGAAGCTCTCCTGTGATCTCTGCGACACCACGCGCGATCTCGGCGGCAGCGTCGAGCTGTCGTTCGGAGCGTGGGCCAATCCGGCGCTGCGGGTCGGCGTGGACGGCGGAGCGTGGACGCGATCCGACGGCGACGTCCGTGAAAAGGTCTACTCGACCGGCGTCGTCGCCTCGATCTATCCGAGGCCCGGCTCCGGTCTCCATTTGATCGGAGGCTTGGGGTGGGCCGGCTTCCGAGCTGAAGAGTTCAGCTACGACGCAGTCCGACTTCGCCTCGGGGCGGGGTGGGATCTGCCTCTCACGGAGTCGTGGGTGGCGGGGAACTCGATCACGCTCGATGGGGCGTCGTTCGGGTCGTTGAACAACGCGGGCACGCCGGTCGCCGAATCCGTCGGCCTGAGCGTCGCGCGTTTCACGCTGTACATTCGTCGGCGCTAGTCGCCGGAGGACGTTATGAAGAAGTTCGCTACTGCACTCGTGCTCCTCTCGACCGTGGCATGTGAGTCGGTCGAGCCGTTCAACCCCGAAGTGCCCGACGTCGTCGGTGACGCGGTCGCGTTCGGGATTTGGAGTCCCGCCGGCCCTGACACGTGCACGGCCGAGGTTCACGACCACCATCATGCCGTCGGTCCAGACGGACTGCGCTACCCGACGTGGCACCCGCCGGTCGACCCCGAGACCGGATGCACCTTCGGCCACGAGCACGGTCGGGACCCGTCCGGGTCGGATCTCTTCGACGAGGTGGGTGCGATTCCCTTCGGGTACGCGAACCAGCACCTCCAGACGGGTGGCTTCGGCGCACCGCGCAATGAGGACCATGTCGGCCACAAGGTCGAGTGGGAGAACGATATCGTCATGAACGTCGGGGGAGCCGGATCGCAGGTGCTCAACATCACGTGCGACGTGATGACGAAGCTGCACCAAGGGACGCACTCCGCCGACGCGTTCACCAACAACATGCACGAGGTCGTCTACCACATCCGCTGCACGGACGGGACCGGCTTCAGTGCGACGCTGCTCACGCCGATCGGTGACGCGGGAGAGATGGTCGTCGGCTGCAACCGCGAGCGTCACATCGACGCTGGGACGCCGAACCCCGCCATCTCGCCCGATGGAGGCGGGAAGCGCGCGATTCCGGAGATGGCGTGTCTGCAGGACCGTGTGGTCGATCCGGAAGACGGGCGCCCGCGCTTCGACAGCGCCCTCCGAGAGAGCTGGGAAATCAGCGCCTCGCTCCGCGACGGGAACAACCGCACGCTGGCCTCGTTCAATCCGTACTACCAGGTCATGGACCCGAGCCGCTTCTTCGACGCTTCGTCGGATGGCAACGTCGGGCGTCCCATCGACCTGTGCTCGGTGCCCGAGTTGGTGGGCGAGGACCGGTGCGAAGGGGTGGCGGCCGGCGCCGTCGAATGGGATAGCCCGCAGTCTCCCTTCAAGGGGGTCCGTCGTTTCGTCGATGTGAACGCGAACCGTGTTCGCAATCTCGACGGCCCGAACATCTGGTACACGAACGCCCTCGGACGAAATGGTTCGACCGAGCCGTTCCCCGGCTCGATCCGTCAGTGGATCGCGATTCGCGACAACTCCGGCATCGACCTCCACGGTGGGGTAATCGGGAAGAATCGCGACTACGATGGCCCCGGCGTCCGGGCGCCGAACTGATGGCGTGCCCAACGACGTGCCGCGGCCGCGGTGATCAGCGCAGGCCGGGCGGACGACACGTCCGGCCCGGCCTCCTCGCCGCTCTCGTCCTCACGGTCGGCGCCGCCTTCCCCTCGGGGTCGGCGGCGCAGATCGCGTGGGACACCCCACGCCTCGTGGGTCCCAACAGCCCTGGCGGGCTGGGCCTGTACTGGCTCCGAGCAGGGACCCTCCCCGGGGATAACGACGCGCTACTCGGCCGTTGGACCCTTCCGTCGACGGGGCACTCCGTCGCACTCCAAGGGGGCTTTGGTCAGGGAGTCGCGGAAGAAGACGCCGCCTTCGGAGGGATCGACCTCCGGGCGCCAATCGCTCGCCACACCGACACCCAACCACTCGACATCGAGTGGACGGGAGGTCTGGGCGTCGGGATCGGCCTGGGGGACACGGGATACATTCTCGGCTCCGTGCCGGTCGCGATCTCAGCCGGTCGCGCGTGGTCGTCCGGCGCCGTCTGGTTCTCCCCATACGTCTCGTTCGGGGGTGTCTTCGAGTACCGACATGGTGACGACGCTCCGGAGGAGGAGTTTGCCTTCGACTCGATCGTCGGCGTCGGGCTCGACCTCGCATTCGACGAAGGACGGAACTTCGTGTTGAGCGCCTCGGCGGCTCTGGGTGACCGGCAGGCGATCGCCGTCGGGTTGGTGCTCGGCGGAGGATAAGCCGGCGTTGGCCATCGCCGACTCGGCAGGGCAGGTTGTCTCGACCTCCTGTCCCTCGAGTCCGTGACGATGAGCCTGACCAAGCGCAATCCGGAGTACTCCTCCTTCTCGTACCTCGACGCCGGTTCGGACTACAAGGCGTTCGACCTGGCCGACGAGCTGGAGCGCGTGCCCCCGTACCTCCTTCCTCTCTCGGACGACGAGGAGGACCGTGTCCGGGCTCTGCTCGGGCGATGCCTCCTCGTGTCGATGCACGAGCACGTCGGCGTGTTCCCGGATCGAATCGAGGAGACGCCCGAGTACGCGAGACACGGACGGATGGCGACCGCCTTCCAGGGTCTGGCCGCGTCGCACTGGGACTGTGTCTTCGACAACCTGATGGATGGCATCTGCACCATCCACTCGCGCGCCGGGTGGCAGTGGGACGACGTCCTCCACGACCTCGGCATGCGGCTGTGCGACATCGGGCACCAGGACTTCTTGATCCACTGTCTCCGGATCGACGACGTCCAGCGCGCACACGACGAGGGACGGGTGGCGTGGGTCGCCACGATGGAGGGCGCGGCCATGATCGAGAACGACCTCGATCGAATCGACCTCCTGTACGGCTTTGGGCTTCGCTCGTTGGGAATCACGTACTCGGAGTCGAATGCACTCGGCAATGGCCTGAAGGAGGACCGAGATGGAGGCCTCACGAAGTTCGGCCGCAAGGCGGTCGAACGGATGAACAAGGTCGGGCTCCTCATCGACTGCTCCCACTGCGGGGACCAGACGACCCTCGACACGATCGAGTGGAGCGAGAAACCGATCGTGCTTTCGCACATCGGAGCCCGGGCGCTGTGGGACTCGAACCGCCTCGCGCCCGATGACGTGCTGGAAGCCGTCGCCGCCAAGGGAGGGGTCATCGGCATCGAGTGCGCGCCCCACACGACGCTCACCAAGAACAACCGTGTTCACAATCTCGATGCCTTCATGGAGCACTTCGAGTACATCAAGGCGCTGGTCGGCATCGATCACGTCGGCTTCGGACCGGACACCGTATACGGAGACCACGTCGGTCTGCACCACACGTATGCGGCGAATCTCTCGATCAAGGACTCACGAGGTGGTGGGAAGCCGGATCAGCACTTCGAGGAGGTCGCATACGTGGAGGGGCTGGAAAATCCGACAGAGGGGTCGAAGAACATCCTCCGGTGGCTCGTGAAACACGGGTACTCGGACGTGGATATCGAGAAGGTGATGGGGGGCAACGCCCTTCGGGTGATGACGGACGCGTGGAGCTGAGCCGTCGAGGTCGCGCGTAACGTGCAGGCCCCTGTGCAAAGGGTGGTCTACCCCGGCCTCGTTCTGGTCGCGCTCGGGACGATTCTCGCCCTCATCATCTTTCGTGGTGCGGATGAGGAGAGCGCGGCGCTCGGAGCGTGGACCTTCGATCGCGCGGAGGTCCGTGTCGATGTGATCCCAGCCGACCGAGCCGCGGACGTCGCCATCGACTACACCCTCGAATGGACGGGGGACGGGACGTCGACGCCCGGTCCGGTGGACGTCGCTTTGCTGGGGCTTCCCGAGGCGACTGTGGCCGAGGTCATCGCGAACGGAGACGTCATCGTGCTGTGGCCCGCGAGTGGGAGTCGCCGAGTCGCTGCGATACCGGCTCCCCCCCTGGCGGCGGACGGCTCGGCGGGCCTGGCGATCCGGTATCGCGTACCGGGTGCTGTGGACGTCGACGGGTCGTCCGCAGTGCTGCGGGCACCACTGCTGACGGGGCCGTCGCCTCGGCAAGACGCCGACGGCTTCCATCTAGGCGTCCACGTCCCGACGGGTTGGCGGTCGAACGATGCCTTTCCCAGCGGCCTCCGGCCCGACGCCGACGGCGTCCTGCGGGCCTCGCTGGCCGTGGTGCCGGCGTACGTGCGTATGGACGCGCGAACCGACGACGAGTGGGAGCCCGGACTCCCCCTTGTCCTGGACCTCGTGACGATCCTGATCTTGGGGTCCTTCGCGTTCGCCGGCTGGCGTCACCTGAGCAGGGTCGTGGAGGCCCGAGCATGACGATGCCGGGCTTCACCTTCTGGGGTCTCTTCCTTGTCTGTGGACTGATCGTCGCCGCGTACCTCGCGTGGATGTGGGCCGTGGAGAAGGGAGAGGGCGAATGACGGTCCAGGCCGCTGTCTTCGTCGGGTACTTCCTCGTCGTCTTCGGGATCGGCTGGTACAGTCTACGCGCCACTCGGGACGAGACCGACTACTGGATCGCGGGGGGGCAGCTCGGCTGGTTCACGGGCGGCGCGACCATGGCGGCCACGCACACCTCTGCCGGCACCTTCATCGGTACGATTGGCGTCATGTACACGGCGGGTTGGTCCTTCGGGTGGGTGCTCCTGTCCATCCCGTTGGCATACTGGTTCATGGTGGCGGTCCTCGCTCCACGCTTCACGCGTCAGCAAGAACTGACGATCCCCGCGTTCATGGAAACGCGCTACTACGGGAAGGGAATACGAGGGCTGTCCGCGACGATCATCCTCATCGCCACCGTCGTGTACATCCAGGCCCAGATCGTGGCCGCCGGCCTGATCGCGAATACCGTCTTCGGGATCCCGACGGACTACGGGATGATCGCGTTCACGGTGATCCTGCTCGTGTATACTGTGGTCGGCGGGATGGTCGCCGTCGTGTACACGGACGCCTTCCAACTCATCGTGATGGGACTCGGCGCGGTCTTCGCCGTACCGCTCGTCCTCCGACAGGTGGACGGGGTCGGTGGCCTGATGGAGCTCGTGCAGTCGGCCCATCCGCTGGTCTTCACGTGGGAGACGATGCCCGCGTCCCTCTTGCTGACGATGGGGCTCTCTTTCTTTCTTGGCGGTGTGGCGACGCCGGAGAAGCTGATCCGGCTCTACGCGATGCGAGACATGAAGACGATCCGTCGCGGCGTCCTCTTCGCGATCGTCATGATCCTCGGGATCAACCTCTTGGTCTTCGTGATCGCGCTGTCCGCGATCGTACTGTTCCCCGCGCTCTCGACGGGTGACTTGGCGATGCCGATGGTCGCGAGCGCAGTCCTCCCGGCCACCCTTGGCGCGATCATGCTCGCCGCGATCACTGCGGCGATGATGTCGACGGTCGACTCACTCCTCATCGTGGCAGGCTCGGCTTTGTCCGTGGACCTGGATCAGAACCTCTGGCATACCGATGCCTCACCCGAGCACCGGATGCGGATGAATCGCATCGGGATCCTCGCGGTGGGCACCATCCCGCTCCTGCTGATTCTCGCGGGCGTCGGGGAGGGCGAGTTGGTCCAGTTCATTGTCCTCCTGTTCACGGCGTTGATGGCGGCGGCCTTCGTGCTTCCCGTCGTCGGGGGAGTGTTGTGGGCTCGAGCCACCCAGGAAGGTGCCGCCGCGGCGATGGTCGGCGGCGTCTCTGCCACCTTCCTCTGGGAAGTCCTTGGTTCACCTCAGGTCGAACCCGTCTTGGCCGGCTTTTTGGCCTCGGCTGCGCTCTTCGTGGGGGTGAGTCTCCTGACACCTCCTCCCCCACCGGAGGCTTTGGCACCGTACTTTGATGCGCAGGAACACGCTGCCCCTACCTCCCCGGAGCCCTCATGAGTCAGACGAACGGAGACCTCACATCCCGCATGCTCGGCGCGGCGATGTTCAGCGTCGATACCTACGAAGAGGTCGAAGCCGACCAGACGGCGACGGGCCAGGCCGCGATCGTCGTGATCCTGGCGTCGATGTGCATGGCGATCGGCTCGTGGGGCGGGGGCCCGCTCTACGCGGGCTGGGTCGCCTTTATGGAGCTCGGGAGCTGGGCCGTGTGGGCCGGCATCGCCTTCATCGTCGGGGACAAGGTGTTCGGCGCCGACGCGACGTGGGGAGAACTCCTCCGTACCCTCGGCTTCGCGAAGGCCGCAGGTGTGCTCTACCTGCTGGCGGTCCTCCCGTTCATGGGCGGGTTGGTCAACACCGTCGTCGCTATCTGGGTGAGCATCGCGTCCTTCATCGGGCTTCGGCAGGCGTTGGATCTCGGGAACGGCAAGACGCTCCTCACATGGCTCGTCGGTGCGTTGTTCTACAACCTGCTCCAGAACTTCCCGTTCTTCCCGTTCTGATCACAGGTACGCAACGGGGGCGTTGAGTTGATCGGATCGCGAAGCGGTGCTCGCACGGTACGCGTTACCCGGTTCCGGGACGGAGAAGCGAAGCGTCAGCGTGATGCGTTGGCGGTCGAAGAGCCGCTCGAAATGCGGATCTCTTGGCTCCACGGTGGGGAGCGGCAGATCGAGCCCCTCGCGGTGACGATGCGCACGCCGGGCCACGACTTCGAACTCGTCGCGGGGTTCCTCCACGGCGAAGGGGTCATCGAGAGCGCGGAGGCCGTGCAGGAGCTGTCGTACTGCACCGGGCCCGAGGAACAGGAGTACAACGTCGTGGAGGCGAAACTCTCGGTCGGCCACACGTTCGACCCCGAGTCGGTGCGACGGAACTTCTATGCGACGTCGAGCTGTGGCGTGTGCGGCAAGGCGTCTCTAGAGGCCGTCGAGGCGCGAGGGTGTAGCGTCCTGCCCGAGGGTCCGGAGATGGCGGCCGACCTCGTGCCGATTCTTCCCGATCGGCTCCGTGAGGAACAGGGTGTATTCGACCGCACGGGCGGGCTGCACGCGGCCGGGCTGTTCGGCATGGACGGCCTCTCTCGTGTCGTTCGCGAGGACGTCGGCCGACACAACGCCGTCGACAAGGTGATCGGTCACCACGTCCTCGGTCGGAGCCTCCCGGCCTCGGACGCGGCGCTCGTGGTCAGTGGGCGCGCCTCCTTCGAGGTCGTCCAGAAGGCGGTGGCGGCCGGGATCCCGATCCTCGTAGCCGTGGGGGCCCCCTCCAGTCTCGCGGTCGATCTGGCGACTCGTTTCGGCCAAACACTCATCGGCTTCGCGCGAGGTGGGGGCTTCAACGTCTACTCGGGACGAGAGCGCATCGTCCGTGGGTGACGGGGCGCCTATGGCGTCGCCCAGTATCCTGGGGGTGGTTTTGGCCGGCGGCCGGAGTCGTCGCTTCGGTTCGGACAAAGCCGTCGCGGTCTGGGCCGGGCGGACGCTGGTGACGCGAGCGGCCGACTCGCTCCGCTCGCTGTGCGACGACGTCGTCGTCGTGTCTTCGCTCCATCCGGACCTCCCGGGCGTGCGCACGGTGCCGGACACTCGGCCGGACGAGGGCCCGCTCGCCGGGATCGAAGCGGGTTTGTTCGTCGCCGAACGTGAGGACCGCGACGGTGTCTTCGTCTTGGCGTGTGATATGCCGGCCGTCGATCCCGAGGCGCTTCGCTCCCTCTCCGAAGTCTTCGATGGTGGGCGGCCCGTCTCCGCAGCCCGGGCCGTAGAGCCGGGCTTCGAACCCCTGTGTGCGATCTATCCTGCGTCGTATCGGGCGAAGGCGAGCCGCCTCCTCGACGCCGGCGAGCGCGCCGCGTGGCGTCTCTTCTCGAAGGCGGAAGGCGAGGTCGTGGAGGTCGGGGCGATCGTGAACGTCAACACCCCCGACGAATGGTCCGACTTGATCGGGGGTGAGGAGATCGTGCCGTGACCGACGCCCCGATGCCGCGTGCCGAGCGGCTCGTCTCCTTGGATGCGTTCCGAGGGCTGACCATCGCCGGGATGATCCTCGTGAACAATCCCGGAAGTTGGAGCTACGTGTATGCACCGCTGCGGCATGCCGAGTGGCACGGATGGACTCCGACCGACCTCATCTTTCCGTACTTCCTCTTCATCGTCGGGGTCGCGCTCCCCTTTTCGTTCGGGAAGCAGTTGGCCCGTGGAGACGATCGGACGACCCTGATGCGTCACGTCGCGAGGCGCGCCGGCATCCTCATCCTTCTCGGGGTCGCGATGCGGGCGATCCCCGCCCTCGACTTCGGGACGATGCGCCTCTACGGGGTACTCCAGCGGATCGGCCTCGTCTATCTCGTCGTCGGATGCGCGTACCTCTTCATGAGTCAGCGAGGGCGCTGGGGCCTGACGGTGGCGCTCCTTCTCGGCTACTGGGCCATGCTCTCGTGGATTCCGGTGCCCGGATACGGCGCGGGCGACCTCTCCCCGGACGGCAACCTCGCGGCCTGGATCGACCGACTCGTGATGGGCGGTCGACTCTGGCAGGGGACGTGGGATCCCGAGGGGCTGCTCTCGACGCTGCCGGCCGTGGCGACGGCCTTGCTCGGCATCATGACCGGGGAATGGCTCGTGTCCGACCGGCGGCCGGGTGAACTCACTCGCGGCCTCTTCCTGGCGGGCGCGCTCCTCACCCCGGTCGGACTCGCGTGGGGACTCCTCTTCCCGATCAACAAGAATCTGTGGACGAGCTCCTACGTCGTCTTCACCGCGGGCAGCGCTCTCCTTCTTCTAGGCGCACTGTATTGGACCATCGACGTCCGCCGCTGGAGAGGGCTCTGGCAGGAGTGGATGGTCGTGTACGGGATGAACGCCATCACGGTCTTCGTCGCCTCCGGGATGCTCACCAAGGCGTTGTTCCGGATCCAGATCGGAGGAGACGAGGGGACATCGGCCTACGGCTGGGTGTATGAGACGCTGTTCCGATCCTGGGCCGGGGACTTCAACGGCTCGCTCTTCTTTGCGATCAGCTACATCCTGTTCTGGCTCGGCGTCATGTGGATCCTTCACGCCCGAAGGATCTACGTGAAGATCTGAGTCGGCCCGCCATACGCCGTCCGCACAGCGTCTTGCAGCGTTGGCGAACCCTCGCGCACTTTGGTGCGACCCACCCGAATCACCACGTCCCACGAATCCATGACCCGCTCGAACACCCTACTCGCGGCACTCTCGGTGCTCGCACTCTCTGCCTGCGCCTCGTCGGGTACGGCCGACTCCATGCCCAGCCCCGCTGGGGATGGTGAAATGGAGACCGCCACCGCTGCGGCCGCACCGGCCGTCGACGCTGCGCCGATGGCCGCATCGTCCTCCTTCACGGAGGCCCAGGCCGACCGCGGGCGGGACGTGTTTCGGGCCTCGTGCACGGAGTGTCACTACTCCAGCGAGTTCTCGGACTCCCAGTTCAAGTTCAAGTGGAGCCGTCGTTCGGCGGGCAATCTGTACGAGTTGATCCAGACGTCGATGCCCGAGACCGCTCCCGGCTCGTTGCTTCCCGAGGAGGCGGTGGACCTCGTGACGTACATCATGCGGATGAACGGCTTCGAGCCGGGGGATGCCGAGTTGGGGACCGATCGAGCGGCCCTCGACGAGATCAGCTTCGCATCGATCCGGGACTGAGCCATGAGCATCGATCGACGCGACTTTCTGAAGGTGGCGGGCGCCGGAGCCGGCCTCGCCGTGACGGGGGCGTCCGCAGCGGCCGAGAAGCCGAGCCCCCGCCGCGCGCCCTTCGTGCGATCCGGACAGATCCCCGACGTCGTCGTCGTCGGGGCGGGGAATTTCGGCGCGTGGACCGCACTGAACCTCCAGCGGGGTGGCATGCAGGTCACGCTGGTCGACCAGTACGGCGCAGGCAATTCGAAGTCCGCATCGGGTGGCGAGACGCGAGGGGTTCGCTCGAGCTACGGGGACCGGGCCGTCGGCCGCCAGTGGGCCGAGTGGGCGCTCCGCTCGATGCAGATGTGGAAGGATTGGGACGACGAGCACTCGGACTCACTTCTGCCCCGTCTCTATTACGAGACCGGAGATCTCATCATGCGGCCGGAGATGACTCCGGCGATGGAGGGCTCGATGGCGACGTGGGACGTTCTCGGGCATCCGTACGAGGTCCTGACGCCGGACGAGGTTCGGTACCGGTGGCCGATGATCCGCACGCCCGGGATCGAGGCTGCGCTCTACGAGCCCGCCGCGGGCGTCGTACGCGCACGGCGGGCAATCGAGTCGGTCGCTCGAGTCTTCCAACACGAAGGCGGCACCATTCGGATCGCCAAGGCCGCACATGGCGACTCGGATGGGAGAGCCCTCCAGAACGTGCACCTCTCCGATGGCGAGCGACTGGAGGCGGGCCTGTTCGTCTACGCGACCGGTGCCTGGTTCCACCTCTTTCTGCCGGAGCTCATGGGTCGGCGGTACGCCGCCCGAGCCGTGGGCCACGTGTACTACTTCGCGACCCCCGCGGGAGATGAGTCGTACCGGTGGCCGAACTGCCCCAGCTACGGCGTGCCGGGCTGTACCGGTTGGCCCGCGTTGCCGCACGATTCGCGCGGATTCCGCATCCGCACCGGCGGTGCGCGGAGTAACGATCCGGACACGAGCATCCGGTGGGTGCCGGAGGACCGTCACGCCCGCCCTCGCGAGATCCTCGCCGACTTCTTCCCAGCGCTGTCCGAGAACATCATCAACGAGACACGCGCCTGTCACTACTCGAGCACGGTGAGTCGCAACTTCCTCATCGACACCCACCCCGACTTCGACAACGTCTGGTTGGCGGGTGGGGGGCAGGCCGAGGCGTTCAAGCAGGGGCCGGTCCTCGGCGAGTACATCTCGGGACGCATCTTCGGGACCGAGACCAACCAGGAGCTGAACGACAGCTTCCGACTCCTGGAGGACGAATTCCCCGAAGAAGGCGACGAGGGCTTCGACCCCGACGCGTAGTGTGAACGCTCCGTCGTCCCCGGTCCGCCCGCCCTCCGCACGGGGGCTGTGGGCGCTCGGGTTCGTCGCGCTCGCTCTTGTGGCGCTGGTCGCGGTGCCGATCTACTACGGGCAGCGTGTCGCCGTGGTGCAAGCCAGGATCACGGACGTGCTCGAGCCGGCGGCCCGGCACGCCTCCAATCTGAGACTGCTCAAGGCGCGGCAGATGGCGCGCATGGAAGGCTATCTCACGACCCAGGACATCCGGCGGTTCCGGGACCCCTACCGCGCCGCGACCGACGAAGAGGACGCGGTGCTGGCCGAGCTCTTCGTCTTGGCCCCGATGCTCGACGACGTACCGCCGACCGTGGCGGGTGTGACCTTCGTCGAGCGCATGTCCGAACTTCAAGAGGCCTCGCTCGAATGGCGGGTCCAGAATCAGGTCATCTTCGAGGCGCGCGCCATTCGGGACGATGCACGCGAGCTCGTCGTCGACGGGTACGACGACCTGCAGACGTCCACCACGCAGCTCGAGCGGGCGATCGTCGCAGAGGTGGCGGCCGGTCGTCGTCGTGTGGCCTTGGTGCAGCAACGACAGTCGGCGATGGCGTTCGGTCTCGCGGGCCTGGCGCTCTTCGCCACGTTGATCGTGGCCCGGGTGGGGTATCGATACCGCGCCCTCACCGTAGTCAGCGAGCACCGCCGCTTGGACGCCGTGCGGGCTCGGCGCGAGATCGACGCTCTCCTGGAGGCGACGGGCGACGGTGTGCTCGGGATCGACCTGGAGGGGCGGTGCATCTCCCTCAACAGCGCGGGGGAACAGCTTCTGGGATTCCTGGAGGGGGAGATCCGCGGGCGCGATGTGCACGACACCCTCTTCCACACCACACCCGAGGGTTCACCGTTCGCGAGAGACGCCTCGGAGCTGCCGCGGGCAGCGGCCGAGGGGCGCACGCTCTACTCGCCCGATGGTGCGGTCATCTGGAGGCGCAAACGGGATTCGTTCCCGGCGCGCTGGACCCTCCAGCCCATGATCGACGGCACACAGCTCGTCGGCGCAGTCCTGACCTTCACCGACATGACGGAGATCCGGGAGAAAGAGGCGGCTCTGCACCGGGCAGTGCGGCAGCGAGAGGACGTCGTGTCGATCGTGTCGCACGACCTTCGGAATCCCCTCGGGGTCGCGCTCGCCTCCGCCGACCTCCTGTTGGACCTGCCGCTCGACGAATCCCAGCGGCGTCGGCAGGCCGAAATCATTCGTCGTTCGGGCAAGCGCATGCAGCGCCTGATCGAAGACCTGTTGGACGTGGCCCGCATGGACGCCGGCATGCTCGTGGTGCGGCCCTCCCGGGAAGAACTCCACCCGATCCTCGTGGAGGCGGCCGTGCTCTTTCAGGACCAGGCCCAAGCGCGGTCCATTCGGCTCGACACCGTCGAGCCCGTGGGCTCGCCCGCGGCTCGGGTCGATCGGGATCGGATCATCCAAGGGCTCTCGAACTTGCTCGACAACGCCATCCGGCTCACCCCCGAAGGTGGCGCGGTAACGCTTTCCGTCGAGGAGGACGAAGAGGACGTGCTCGTCTCGGTCGGAGACACGGGGCCGGGAATTCCTCCCGAGTTGGTGGACAACCTCTTCGATCGATTCGCCCAAGGGGACGAAATCGATCGCGGGGCTGCAGGGCTCGGGCTCAGCATCGTGAAGGGCGTCGCGAACGCACACGGTGGCGACGTCTCGGTCGTGTCCGTCCCGGGCGAGGGCAGCCTCTTTACGATCCGTCTGCCGCGTGAAGGACCGGCGCCGGCGGAGACGACCGACCCGGCCGCCCCGACCGTACCGACGGCTTAGCCGTCTTCGGCGGGCACGCGGTGGGTCGTGGCCCACGCACGGTAGCGGGAGAGCTCCGTTGCCGTGCGTTCGTCGTCCCAACCGAGCAGCACGGCCATGATCGCACCCGCCTCCTCGGCCCCGTCCAACGCTGAGTCGGGGGAGAAGAGAAGCAGCGCGGTCCTTCGGTCCATCGCATCGATGAGGGTCAGCGCCATCTCGTGCTCGACCGCGTGACGGATCTCGCACCGAAGCGCCGGGACCCCGGCCCCCAGAGGTTCCAGCCACGACGGGTCTTCGTCTGCGTACGCGAGGAAATGCGCGAGCTGGGTCCCGTACAAGAAGGCCAGTCGCTCCGTCGTGTGCTCGTCGACCCCGCGTGCTCGGAGCGCAGCGAGCTGCTCCTCGACGAAATCGGGAGAGGGAGGGCTGCCGACCAGAGGGGTGCTCGCCGTCCGGTCCTCGGTGGTCTGGTCGGGATCCAGCTCCTCGAGCACGACCTCCATCACGCGACCCGCCATGCGGCGATACGTCGTGAGCTTCCCCCCTGCGATCGTCACCAGCCCCGGCGGGTGGTGCCACACCTCGTCTTCCCTCGACGTGTCGCGCGTCGTCTTGCCTTCCTCGGCGATAAGGGGGCGCACGCCCGCCCACGTCGCGAGGACGTCGTCGATCGTGAGGCCCGCGTCCGGGAAGCAGTCCTGCACCATGGCGAGGAGATCGAGCACGTCGGCCCGAGTCGCGTATGGGGTCTCCAGAGGACCGTCGTACTCGTCGTCGCTGGTGCCCACGTAGACGTACGGGCCCCGTCTCATGGCGAGCCCGCGCCGACCGGTCGTCGACTTGAGGAAGGAAGCTCCCAGGATCGGCAGCCGGTCGGCGGAAAGGAGTAGATGAATCCCCTTACTCGGCCGTAGGGGCTTCTCGACCGGGAGGTGTGACTCCTCCAAGATCGCTTGGGCCCACGGGCCACCGGCGTTCACGACGACGTCGGCCTGCACCTCGTAGGCACGGTCCGTCGTCAGGTCGCGGACTCGAGCCCCATGGACGCGACCGTCGTCATCGGTGAAGAGATGCTCGGCCTTGGCGTGATTCGCGACGAACGCGCCGTGTGCCGCCGCCGACGCCACATTCTCGAGGGTCAGGCGCGCATCGTCCGTGATGTACTCGACGTATCGGACGGCTCCCTTCAGCGGATCGCGTAGACCAGGGAGGTGGGCCCGGACTTCGTCCGGCTCCAGGACTGCGTGGCGGTCCGGATCGTCCGTGTCCGCGAGCCAGTCGAAGACCGAGAGACCGGCTCGGATCTTCAGGAGGGAGTCGGGCGCGAACACTGGGTATACGAAATCGAGCCGGTGCACGAGGTGCGGCGCGATCTGTTGCACGATCCGGCGTTCACGGGCGGACTCCCGAACCAGAAGGAAGTGTCCGTACTCGAGGTAGCGCACGCCGCCGTGGACGATCTTGCTCGATCGACCCGACGTGCCGGACGCGAAGTCGGTCTTTTCGACGAGCGCGACCCGAAAGCCGCGGAGCGCCGCATCCCGGGCAATCCCGGCGCCGGTGATGCCCCCGCCGATGACGAGGATGTCGATCGGGCTGGTCTCCATCCCCTCGAGGGCGCGGAGGCGGCCGGCGGGGGAGAGCGGGTGGGTGTCGTCGTTCACGATCGGAGCGTCTCCTTCCAGGCGACCATCGCGGACACCTCGTTCGTCGTGATCCTCGGCACTCCCATGTCGACCAGCCGTTGGGCGTCGGCCGTCTCGTTCACCGTCCAGCAGGCCAGGGGGATGCCGAGCTCTGTGCAGCGGCGGGCGACATCGGGCTGCGCGAGGAGGATCCGTGCGTCGAAGTCGATCATCGCGAGCGGGTCATGCGCGCTCCGAGCGATGGCGTTCTCCGTCCGGCCGGGGTGTTCGACGATGTACCCGATGCGAGCCGAGGTGTCGAAGGCGCGTATCCGAAGCAGGGCGGGCCAATCCATCGAAATGAAGACGGTCTCCTCCCAGACCCCACCGTCTCGAACGACGCGCGCGACTTCGTCCAGATCGGACGGGCGAGGGCTCCGTTTCACCTCCGCGTAGATCCGGCCCGCCCGCCCGGCGCACCGTTCGACCGCCTGGGCGAGCGTCGGCACCGGCTCGCCGGCGAAGGACGGATCGAACCACGAACCGGCGTCGAGTCCACGCAACGCCGAGAGCGGTACCGCTTCGACGGAGCCGGTTGCGTTTGTGGTGCGGTCCAAGGTGGTGTCGTGCATGAGCACCGGGACACCATCGGACGTGACGTGGAGGTCGAACTCCACCGCGTCGGCACCCGCGTCGATTCCGCGATCGAGCGCCACCAACGTGTTCTCCGGGGCCGCCGCACTGTATCCCCGGTGAGCGACGACTTCTGCGCCTCCGGGGAAGTCGAACACCTGACTCAGCCCACGGTGTCGGTCGAACGGCCCGACTCGAGTTGGCGCTCGAAGTCACGGCCCTCGGTCAGGCTTCGTACGGTCTGCTCCAACACGGCCAACTCTTGCTCTTGGAGTTCGAGGCGTCGGTGCAGGATGCGGAGCTCTTCGTCCGCCGCACGACCTTCGAAGACCTTACTGAGCGCCTCCACGACCGGTGTAAGGGCGAAGCGGGCGGTGAGCCCGATGACCGGGACCAGGACGATCGATACGCCCATGATCACCGCAACGAGAGACGTCAGGTCGATCGGTAAGATCTGCACGTTCCAACTCCATCGTGTTCGAGTGGCCCCATGGTGCCCGGAGGTCGCGCGAGATGCAACGTTCGTGACAGTCTACGGCACACAAACCGGCTTCCAACCGTTCGCGGCCACAGAATGTCCAAGGGCGTGAAGATGAACGAGACTCCAGACCCTACGAGAACCTTGGGCGTTCGAGTGCCAGCGTATCACGAAGCCGATGACGTGAAGAGGGCGAAGGCCGGCGACCACGCCGCCTTCGAGCGCCTCTATCGCGGGCACGTCGGCCGGATCTACTCCCTCTGCGTACGTATGGTCGACGATCAGTCGGCGGACGACCTGACGCAGGAGGTGTTCATCCGGGCCTGGCAGAAGCTCGGGAGCTTCAAGGGTCAGTCCCAGTTCGGCACGTGGCTTCACCGACTCGCCGTGAATCACGTGCTGAGTCGGAGGACGACGCAGCGGAAGCGTGAAGCGCGTCACACCGCCGGAGACGGCCTCCTCACACGGATGACCGCGCCGAGCGCTCGGTCGTCGGGGCATGCGCTCGACCTCGAGAAGGCGATGAAACGCCTGCCGACGCGAGCCCGTGACGTCTTCGTGCTGTACGACGTCGAGGGCTTCACGCACGACGAAATCGCTCAATCTCTCGGCGTGTCGGTGGGCACGTCGAAGTCTCAACTGCACCGCGCGCGCATGCTGTTGCGCGCGCACCTCGGATAGCGCGGAGGGCACGATGAAGTGGATCAACGACAAGAACTCGCGGTGGACCGACATGATGTCGGAATACCTCGACGGGACGCTCGATGCGGAGTCGCATCGCGAGCTGGAGGCGCACCTCGCCGAATCCGGTGAGGCACGTCGAACCCTCGAAGAGCTGCGCGCCGTCGTTCAGGCCGCCGGGGAGCTGGGCGAACTTCAGCCGGAACGTGATCTCTGGGCCGGGATCGCCGCGACGATCGAGGCTCCGGGGCCGGTCGAGGACGCCAAGGTGATTGCCTTGCCGGTGGCCGCACCCGACGTCGAGCGGGCGGAGGACGGGATCCGACTCAGTCGCCCCCAGCTGATCGCGGCATCGGTCGCACTCATCGCGGTCTCGTCCGCGCTGACTGCGCAGATCGGACCGTCGTGGGGCTCGGCGCCGGTGGCGGACGTGCCGGCGGAGACGCAGGGCGCCGCGACGCTGGTGAGCGACAACCCAGGGGCGGTTCCGCCGCCTCCTGCCATCGCCCGCGAACTGGCCGAGCTCGAGTCCACGCTGGAAGAGGCTCAAGGGATCCTCGACCCCAACACGATCCGTGTCATCGAGAGGAACCTGGCGGTTATCGAGCAGGCGATCGCGGATTCGCAGGAAGCGCTCCGACTGGATCCGGGGAACGACTATCTGTCCGAGCACCTGAACCGGGTCTACGAGCGGAAGCTGACGTACCTCCGAGATGCGGCGAACGTCGCCGAGTGGTCCAGCTGACCATGCGTCCCGTGTACCTCGCCCTCGCGTCGACTCTCTGGGTCGGTCTCTCCGCGACCGAGCCCGCAACACGGCCGGACACCTCTGGGCACCTCGGACCCGTACTCGACACGATCATCGAGGTCCGCCAAGGCGATCGTGTCGTCTTCGAGGGCCTCTCGGGTGAGATGTCGATCCGTGGATGGGATCGCGATGCGATCGAGATCGCCGGCGACGACGATGACAGCCGGGTCGCGGTACAGCGGCGCGGCTCCACGATCGAGATCGAGCGCGACGACCGGAAGGGTCGGAGTCGCGACTTCGAAGCGTACGTGCGCGTCCCGCGCTGGATGGACGTCGAGATCCGTGGCCGTAATCTGGACCTCCGACTCGAAGACCTCGACTCCGACGTCGGAGTGCGCACGGTCAGCGGCGACATCTCGATCGAACGAGTCCAGGGCGCCCTCGAGGTGCGGACCGTCGAGGGTGAGGTGGACGTGATGGGTGCCTACGGCGGGGTGAGTGTCTCCTCGCAGTCGGATGACGTCTGGCTTCGGGACATCGAAGGCCGCGTCGAGGCTCACAGCGGGAGCGGCGACCTCACCCTGATCGACGTGGCGTCGACCTCGGTCCGCGCCGAGACACAGGACGGCGATGTGACCTTCTCGGGCACGATCGACGACGGCGGTGTCTACCGCTTCTTCGTGCACGATGGTGATGCAGATATCGCGATACCGAGCAGCACGAACGCGAACGTCTCGGTATCGACTTTCGACGGGGACTTCCATTCGGACTTCCCCGTCCGGCTCGACCGCTTCACGGGCGGAAGGGCGTTCGACTTTTCGATCGGGTCCGGTGGGGCTCGCATAGAGATCCAGGTCTTCGACGGGGAGATCAACATCCTCGAGAGAGACCGTTAACCAGGGAGGTGGGGTGTGAAACCGTTGAAGTGGTCATTGATCGGTATGGCAGTATTCGCGGTCACTGCGACGTTCGCCGTGGCTCAGATGGGTGGATGGGACGGCGTCTTCGGATCGGACGACCAGGAGCTTCGCGTGTCGAACGTGGGCGAGGGTCAGTCGGCCGAGAACTTCCAGTGGAGCGGCCGCGTGGCGTCCGGGGAGTCTGTCGAGATCAAGGGTGTGAACGGCTCGATTTCCGTGAGCCGAGCATCCGGCTCGGAGGTCGAAGTCGTCGCCGAAGCGCGGGGACGGAAGAGTGACCCGTCGACGGTCCGCATCGAGCGCGTCGAGCACGCGGACGGGGTCACCTTCTGTGCCGTGTACCCGTCGCGGAACGACAACCGGGAGAACTACTGCGGCGCCGGTGACGATGGACGGATGAACGTCCAAGACAACGACGTCTCGGTCCACTTCGAGATCCGTGTCCCCGACGACGTCGTCTTCATCGGGAAGACGGTCAACGGTGACATCGAGGCCTACGATCTCGGCTCAGACGTCTTCGCCGAGACCGTGAACGGGTCGATCGAGATCGATACCGATGGCTTCGCTGAGGCCGAGACGGTAAACGGGTCCATCGACGCCGTGCTGGGTGCGGACGTCCGTCAGGGCGTGGAGTTCAGCACGGTGAACGGCAGCATCACGCTGGACCTGCCCGACGACATCGATGCGTCGATCGACGCGTCGTGGCTGAACGGCTCCTTCGAGACGGCGATCCCCTTCGCGACGTCGGGGCGGGTGAGCCGCCGCAGCGCGCAGGGAACGCTGGGCGATGGTGGGCCGGAGCTGGAGCTCTCGACGGTCAACGGCTCGATCGAGATCCGATAACTACAAGGGAATGGTGGAGGAATAGTCCGATGAAGCGGATGATGGGATGTGCGGTCGCGGCGGCCTTGGTGGCCGGACCGCTCGGAGCCCAGGACGTGGAGCGCGTGTCGGGACAGAACGTGGCCATCTACAACCTGGCGGGTGAGGTTGACGTGGTGCGGGGCAGTGGCTCCGACGTCGTCGTGCGGATCGACCGCGGAGGTCGGGACGCGGATGAGCTGACGATCGCA
>JBCCEZ010000042.1:0-42090 GCA_039030015.1 Gemmatimonadota bacterium
CCCCCGCTTCTGCGTTTGAAACCCACGAGTCCGTCCCCCGTAGGGGGATGAGTTATTACTCACACTCGTGGAAGAAATCATGCCCAGAGGGGAGTACCTCGGCGAGTTCGAGCAGATGATCATGCTCGCCGTCGCGCGGTTGGACGACGCGGCCTACGGGATGGCGATCCTGGACGAACTTCGGGAGACGACGGGTTCCGAGGCCGCGGTGGCGTCGGTCTACGCAGCGCTCGATCGGTTGGAGCGGCGCAACCTCGTCGTGTCTCGGATCGGGGAACCCACACGCGCTCGGGGTGGGCGCGCGAAAAAGTACTTCGCCCTGACCCCCGCCGGCGTCGTGACGCTTCACCGCGCTCGCCGCGCGCTCGACGCTCTGTGGGACGGGCTCTCCCTCGATCCCGACCGGATGGCCTGAGGTGGATCGACGACCCCCGCGTCTCCCCCGCGCACTGCTCGAGTTCCTCCTCCCTTGGTCCTATCGGGATGAGGTGATCGGGGACCTCCAGGAGGGCTACCGACAACGCGCGGACGCACGTGGCCGCTCCGCAGCGCTCTGGTACTGGCTTCAGGTAGGCCGTTCCGTGCCCGGCGCACTTCGGCTTCGCTATCAGACCCGACACGACTACAACCCTGCACAGACCATGATGGACACTGTACTTCGCGACGTCCGGTACGCGTTCCGCTCGCTTCGTAAGGCCCCCGGCTTCGCGATTGTGTCGACGGTCACCTTGGCCCTCGCGATCGGGGTGAACTCGTCGATCTTCAGCCTCGTGAGTGCGGTCGTCTTCGCCGACCTGCCGATGGGCGATACCGAGACCGTCGCCATCGTGCGGGGCGTCAACGCCGAACTGGACATCCGGCAGGGCAGTGTGAGTGCCGCCGACTACCTCGACCTGGTCGAACGCTCGACGAGCTACGAGTCACTCTCCGCGCTGACCCAGCGACAGTGGGTCGTGACGGGTGGCGATCAGCCGATGAGGGCGCAGGGGCTCGTAGTCAATCCGGGCCTTTTCGCGACGTGGCGACTCCCTCCCATCCTCGGCCGGGAGTTCGCAGTCGGGGAGGACATCGATGGCGGCGCTCAGGTCGCCATGTTGTCCCACGGCTTCTGGACGGATCGCTACTCCGCGGATCCGGGCGTTCTCGGGGAGACGATCCTGCTGGACGGTCGTGAGTACACGATCGTCGGGGTCACGGACCCGCGCCTGGAGTTCGCCTCGTTCCGCACGGCTCAGGTGCTGACTCCTCTCTCGATCGATCGAGGCACGGCTGCTCGAAACGCGCGGGCGCTCTTCGTCGTGGGCCGCTTGCTCCCCGACGTGTCTCACGAGCGGGCAGAAGAGGAGACGCGAGCAATCGGGGCGCAGCTGGAGGAGGAGTACGCGGCGGAGAATCGCGGATGGGCGCTTTGGTCGGCCCCGGCGATGGAGTCGCTGATCGACGAAGACGGCAACCGCATCTTGCTCCTGCTGCAGCTCGCCGTCGGGATGGTGATCCTGATCGCCTGTGCGAACGTGGCCAATATGCTGCTGGCTCGGGGTAGCGCTCGTGCCCGGGAGATGGCGGTGCGGGCAGCGCTCGGGGCGCGGCGCCCTCGCTTGATCCGCCAGCTGCTTACCGAGAGCGTGATCATCTCGGTCGCGTCTGCGCTCCTGGGCCTGGCCGTTGCGTGGTCGCTCAACGAAGGCCTCATCGCGCTCTCTGCCGGCCAGGAGGTCGTCTTCCTCATGGCCGAGCTCGACGGGCAGGTACTGGGCTATACGCTCGCGATCTCGTTGATCGCCCCGCTGTTGTTCGGCCTCGTCCCGGCCCTCCGGGCGTCGGGCTACTCCGCTTCTGGAGTCTTGCGGGAGAGCCGCGGGACGGACGGAGGTCGCGCGGGTCGGCGGCTTCGGGGCGGCTTGGTCACCGCTCAGATTTCCCTGGCTCTCACGTTGATGATCTGCGCCACCCTCGTGACACGGACCGTGTACAACATCAGCATGCGGCCTCTGGGCTTCGACCCGGATCAGATGGCGACGGCCACGGTCGCTCTTCCGGACGCGGACTACGCAGATGCCGGATCGATCGTGCAGTTCTTCCAAGAGGCCTCGGACGAGCTCCGTTCGGTCCCGGGGATCACGGGCGTCGCGATGACGAACACACTTCCGGGGACGGCGTTCGGGGCGCTCCGTTCGGCAGAAGTCGAAGGTTCCGAATCGGTGGAAGGGCGTGGGGCTCATCAGATCTTCGTGCACACCATCACGCCGGGGTACTTCGATGTGCTCGGTCTCGACGTCCTTTCGGGTCGAGACGTGAGGACCGACGACACCGCCGAGACCGATCGCGTGGCGGTTCTCAGTCGCCAGGTCGCCGAGCTGATGTGGCCGGGCGAAGACCCGATCGGCCGTCGGTACCGGATCGCGGGCGGCGAAGACTGGGTGCAGGTCGTCGGTGTGGCGGAGAATGTGCGCTCGTTGAGCGAGACCGAGGAGCATGCGCGGAACGTCTACGTCCCTCACGCCCAGGATCCGCGCCGGAGCATGACGTGGGTGATGCGTACCAGCGCCGCGGAGGACGAATGGCCCGCTCCGGTACGCGCAGCGATCTGGAGCGTGGACGACGGCCTGCCCATCGACGGCATGCGGTCGATGGATCGGGCGCTCTACCTGGCGAACGGAAGCAACTACGCCCTCACGGCCCTCTTCGCGGTCTTCGCCGTGTTCGCCATGCTCATGTCGGCGGTCGGGATCTACGGGGTGATGGCGTACACCGTGGCGCAGCGACGCAACGAGATCGGCGTGAGACTGGCCTTGGGAGCCGAGGGTTGGCGGGTCTGGCGCATGGTGGTGCGGCAGGGAGGGGCGTTGCTGGCCGGCGGCCTGATCGTAGGCCTCCTGACGTCCTTTCTCTTCAGTCGCCTGATGGGAAGTCTGGTGTACGGGATCAGCGCGACCGACCCGGCCACCTTCATCGGGGTCCCACTCCTGCTCGGATTCGTGGCGATCATGGCCAATCTGGTGCCCGCGGTCCGCGCCTCCCGCCTCGATCCAGCGAAGACGCTTCGCGCCGACTGAGGGTCGGGGTAGCCTCGGGAAGAGCCCGGCGCGAGTATGTCGCGTCGGGCTTTCTCGTGAGTGGAGTGGACGGTCTTTGCCGAACGATCCGGCGCTGAAGACGGTGTGGACAGGAGGGCGGAGGGCGCTGGGCAAACACCCTGTCTTCGGCCCGTGGGTGCGAACGATCGGGACGATTCGAGTCCACGCCGAGTCCGACGACGCCTTTCCGTACTTGGCCCGATGCGTTTGCTACCAACAGCTCGCGGGCAAGGCGGCCGCCACCATCCACGGCCGGTTCTGTGACGCGTTGAAGGGGGACGTCTCCCCCGCGAAGGTCCTGAGGGTTCGCGAGACGACGCTCCGGGAGGCGGGGCTCTCTCGGAACAAACTGGCTGCCATCCGCGACTTGGCGACGAAGATCCGATCCGGTGAGGTCGAGGTACACGACCTCGACGAACAGCCGGACGAGGAGGTGATTCGACGCCTCGTCCTCGTGAAGGGAATCGGCGAATGGACCGCCCAGATGTTCCTGATGTTCCGACTGTACCGCCCCGACGTGTGGCCGACGGGTGATCTCGGAGTCCGTCAGGGGTACGGGAAGGCGTTCGGGATGGATCCGGCGCCGACCGCCAAGGAGCTCGGTCCGCTCGGCGATCAGTTCCGGCCTTGGCGAAGCGCGGCGGCGTTCTATAGTTGGCGTATCCTGGAAACGGAGCTGTCATGAGTCGTGAAACGACGCCCCTCACCGAACAGCTGTATGAGTACTACCGCGAGGTCGCCGTCCGTGAGAGCGACATCCATCGACGGCTGAGAGAGGAGACGGGCAAGCTCGAGAATGCCCGCATGCAGATCAGCGCGGAGCAGGGTCACTTCATGACCGTCTTCGTGGCCGCCATGCAGGCCAAGAAGGCGCTCGAAGTCGGGACCTTCACAGGGTACAGCGCCCTGTGCATCGCTCAGGGGCTCGTCGAGGGAGGGTCGCTCCTCTGCCTCGACATCGACGACGAGTGGCCGACGTTCGGACGACGCTACTGGGCCGAGGCCGGCGTCGCGGACAGGATCGAGTTCCGGTCCGGTCCGGCCAGCGACACGATGCGGGACCTAATCGCAGCGGGCGAAGAAGGCGAGTACGACTTCATCTTCATCGATGCCGACAAGAAGGGGATCGAAGACTACTACGAGAAGTCGCTCCGACTCCTACGCCGGGGAGGTGTCGTGGCCGTCGACAACACCCTTTGGAGTGGTCGCGTGGCCGATCCCGAGAACCGCGAAGAGGATACGAAGGCGATCCGGGGGTTCAACGCGTCGGTGATCGATGATCGGCGGGTTCGACTGAGCCTCGTGCCGATCGGGGATGGGGTGACGCTGCTGTACAAGCTGTAGGGTTGGCCGACCCGTCACCCATGACATCCCTCGAGCTCAAGCTCCCCCCGCCTGTCATCTTCCTTTTCTTCGTCGTCGGCGCGTGGTTGGTGTCGGCACCGAACGAAGCACGCGCGGCGCTCTGGAGCCCCCGCTGGGGGATTGCCGTGGTGCTCGTGGTGCTTGGCTTCTTGTTGGCGCGGATGGCGATGGTTGGATTTCGCCGGGCCGGAACCACCGTCGACCCGCGCCGACCGGAGCGGTCGAGCCGACTCGTGACGGACGGGGTCTTCTCGCGCACGCGCAACCCGATGTACCTCGCCTTGCTGCTATGGCTCGTCGGTTGGTCTGTCTATTGGGGAGCGACCTTCGGATGGTTGCTCCCTCCGCTCTTCGTCGCCGTGATCCAGCGCCTCCAGATCGTTCCCGAAGAACGCATGCTGCTCCAGATGTTCGGGGAGGAATACCGGGCGTACATGTCGAGCGTGCGGCGCTGGCTCTAACCGAGATCCGACGTGGATAGGGCTGCGAGCTCCCGCGCTCTTGTGACCATCCTGTACTGGACGACACTTTCTCCACTCCCCGCCCTCACGGGCACCCTCCCTTGGAGTTCCCGACCATGGCGCGCCGTTCCTCCGTCCCTGGACTTGCGGATGCACTTCGAGCCGCCGGCTCCGCGCATCACGACTACGAGACCGGGTACTTGGGTGGTGTGCGTGACGAGGCGTGGCCAGGGTGGTACGCGGCGTTCGTGATCGGTAGGCTGGGTGACTTCGCGTCGCCGACCGATCTGGCCGCGTGGCTGGAGGAGGCCGACGGTGGCGAGGACTGGGCCGAGAGTGCAGCCGAGTACGTCGAGGAGCAGCTCGGCTGAGGGAATCATCCCCGGCGCTCAGCTGCGCTGTACCCTCCGCAGCAGCTCCTGGGTGAAGTCGGACGTCATCGGCGCCCGGTGGGCGCCGAAGTAGACGTACGCGCTCCACAGGCGATTCCCTTCGATGAGCACGGGCCCCTCCGGGGTAGCCGCGATGTCCCAACCGACGGACCACGGTACGTCGAGCGTGTCGTGTGCACGCAGCGCGAGATCGATGGCGTCCTGGTGAGCCGCGAGCTGGACGCCTTCGAGCGGATGTCCGGTGTCAGGGTGGATCCGATGCATGGCAATAGGGTCGTTTCCGACCCCCGCTCCCAAGATTCCGGACTCGGGATCAACGGCGCATGCGATGCCGCCCGCGTGGATATTGTCCACGGCGGCACCTCGCCGAGAGACCTTGAGGGTCACGCCCATGAGCCGAGCAGCGTTCGCGCCCTCCGCCACGAAGGTCATGACGCGGAAGCTCGACAAAGATCCGGCGCTGACTCGAGCAACGTCCGGATGGTTCGAAAGGCAGGGTTGGACGAGGATCTCGTCGCGCTTGGCGAGTGCTCTCAAATGTTCGAGCAGCTGGCCTGCGTCACGGCGCTCTCCATCGATCCTCCACTGTTCGCCATCGTAGTTCCACAGTTCGCACCCGATGCCTTGCTCTCCGAAGACCGGCTTCACGAACAAGTCGTGCGGCGGGAGCGTGGGCTCTCCTTGAGCCCACTCCTCCGAGTCCCCTCGGATTCGAGCGATGACCTCGACGGCGGGAAGTTTGGCCTCGGCGCAGTGTTCACCGAAGACTGCTTTGTTGGCGATGGCGCCGAGCGGCGCATCGCCGATGGACTCCATCTGAAGCAGGGCCAACTCGTGCACCTGGAGGAATTGGAGCGCGCGAGGGCGCACGTCCGGGTGCCAAAAGCGAAAGCGATAGTAGATGATCGGGCTGTAGTTCCAGCGGTGTGCCAGCCCGAGAGCATCCGCCAGCTGGCGTAGTCGCCCGCTCCCGGTCAGTTCCCGAGCACGGCCACCATGGTGTATCACCTGTGTGACTGCGTCGACCGTCGCCTTCACGTACCAGAAAGCACTGAACAGTAAGAGACGCGCCCGTCCTAGGATTGTCGTTCCACCGAGTCTGCGAGCTCTCGTTGCTGCGAGTCGCAGCCGTTCTTCCACCCCGTCGGCGTCTCGTAGGCGCGACCACGGCGCGAGTCGAGGGGGAAACTCGAACCCCCACGTGCCGCGCAGCGCATGGAGCGAGGAGGAAACTCGATGACGGAGTCCCGTCAGGGTCATGGATCGTCCGGGCGTGAGCGGTGCGCGCACGGAGTTCTACTATCCGGACATCCTCGAAGCCAGTCTCGGTTCTCTGCTTCAAGACAGAGGCCCGCCCCCAGAAGGGAGCGGGCCTCTCGCGTTCTCGTGGACCGGCGCGTCGCCGATCGCGACGCGATGCTACACGCGGTTGAACGCGGAGACCTGGTAGGCCAACTCGTTCCCACTCGCGTACGACCACTGAGCGTCCCGGAACGTGCGGTACGACTCGTACACCTGCCGGAACGACTCGTCTGCCGCGGATTGCTCCTCGAGGTAGGCGTTCGACTCGCGCCACGCCGCGTCCATGATGTCCTGCGAGTAGCTGTGGATCACGACCCCGTGGTCGTTCACCAGGCGCTGCAGGGCGAGCGGGTTCGCGTGGTCGTACGCCGCGAGTCGGTCCGCGAACGTTTCGCCGCACACCGACTTGAGGATCTCCTGGTACGCCGGAGGCAGCTCGTTGAACGCCTCCAGGCTGATCAAGAGGCCCATCGTCACGCCGGGCTCCCACCAACCGGGGTAGTAGTAGTTCTGAGCGACCTGGTAGAAGCCGAGCTTCTCGTCGTCGTACGGTCCGACCCATTCGGTCGCGTCGATCGCTCCACGCTCGAGCGCCGGGTAGATCTCGGGCGCCCCGAGGTTCTGCACGGTCACGCCGAGACGGGACATGATCTCGCCTCCGATGCCCGGAATCCGGAAGCGGAGTCCGGCCAACTCGGACAGGCTGTTCACGGGCTCGCGGAACCAACCACCCATCTGGCCGCCCGTCGAGTTGCACGGGAAGGAGATCACACCGAAGTCGGCGTAGATCGAGTTCATGAGCTCGAGCCCGCCGCCGTGCATCATCCACGAGTACTGCTGACGGGTGCTGAGTCCGAACGGGATCGCCGTATCGAAGGCCAGGGCCGGGTTCTTACCGATGTAGTAGTACCCCGGTGACACGCCACACTGGACGGTCCCCTGCATGACCGCGTCCATGACCTGAAGCGCCGGTACGATTTCACCAGCCGCGTAGACGCGGATCGTGAAGTTGCCACCCGTGAGTTCCTCGACCCGCTGTGCGACCCGAACACCGGCGCCGTGAAGGAGGTCGAGAGACGGCGGAAAGCTCGTCGCGAGCCGCCAGCTGACGCGAGGGCCGTCGATTCCGCCGGCCTGCGCACCCGCGCCCTCGCCGCCTTCGGCTCCACCACTGCAGGCCCCGAGCGCTGCGACACCCGCCGCGCCGGTTCCTGCCTTCTTGAGAAAATCGCGTCTCTTGATCGTCATGTACGGACTCTTGCTCACGAGTTGATGGACCGTCGGTACGCGGAGCCATACGGGCCCGGCGCCTACGTGTTGCGGGCGAATGAAGTAACGCGGCCGTGCGCGTCCGGCAATTGGTTCTGGCGCAGGCTGGACTCGAACCGGATCTTCCGCATCCGTCGATCCCTGACCCTTCGAAGTCTCGAGAGACTGATGCGACCGAACTCTTCGTCCCGTGCGCCGCGCGCCTACCTCGGCCTCGCCACAGCCGTAGCCTTCGCCGTTGCGTTCACGATCGCGGCCTTTGCCCAGTCCCTGAGCGCGCAGAGTGCCGAGCCGGTGCGCTCGAGCGGTGGCATGGTCTCGTCCCAGCAGTGGATCGCGAGCCAGGTCGGCGCGGATGTCCTCGCGGCCGGTGGAAACGCCGTCGATGCGGCGATTGCGACCGGCTTCGCGCTTGCGGTGACCCACCCGACGGCCGGCAACATCGGGGGCGGCGGCTTTATGGTCATCCGGTTCCCGAACGGTCAGTCGACGGCGATCGACTTCCGTGAGAAGGCCCCGTTTGCTGCCCATCCGGAGATGTGGTTGGACGAGAACGGGGAGTATTCGTCCCAGCGCCATCACCTCAGCCATATGGCCGTCGGCGTTCCGGGAACGGTCTCGGGATTCGACAAGGCTCACCGACTCTACGGCAGTGCCGATTGGGAGGACCTGGTCGAACCGTCTGTGGACCTCGCGGCGGACGGCTTCGAGTTGAGCGAAGGGCTCGCCGGCTCGATCGGACGCTTCGCCACGGGGCGGGGCGGAAACTACGCGGCGACGGTGGCGGCCTTCAGCAAGAACGGGACGCCCTACGAGGCCGGCGAGACGTGGCGGCAGCCGGACCTGGCGCGCTCGTTGGAGCGGATTCGCGATGGGCGTAGCGACGGCTTCTATCGAGGTGAAACAGCCCGACTCCTCGCCGCGGAAATGGTCAGAGGCGGCGGCATCATCACCGAAGAGGACTTGGACCGGTATGAAGCCCGCGAGCGGGCTCCGGTTCGGGGTACGTACCGCGGTCACGACATCATCTCGATGCCTCCGCCGAGTTCAGGTGGCGTTGCGATCGTCACGATGCTCAACATCCTCGAGGCGTACGACCTCGAAGACATGGGCCACAACTCGGCCGACTACATCCACCACCTGGCCGAGGCGATGCGGCGTGCGTACCGGGATCGCGCCCAGTACGTCGCGGACGCGGACTTCGCCGATGTGCCCGTTCAGCGCCTCACCAGTAAGGAGCATGCGGCGTGGTTGCGCCGGAACATCTCGTCGGACCGAGCCTCGGTTTCGCACCCGACCGATGTCGACCAGGGGTATGAGAGCCCGGAGACGACGCACTACTCCGTGGTCGACTCGGACGGCATGGCGGTGTCGGTCACCTACACCCTCGAATTCGGCTACGGGTCGGGGATCGTGGTGCCGGGAGCGGGCTTCCTCCTCAACAACGAGATGGGAGACTTCAACGCCGGGCCGGGGCTGACGAATGCGGGAGGGCTGATCGGCACGACACCGAACCTCGCTCGGCCGGAGCAGCGCATGTTGTCCTCGATGTCTCCGAGCATCGTCGCCAGGGACGGTGAGCTCCTCGCTGTCGTCGGCTCACCCGGTGGCCGCACGATCATCAACACGACGTTGCAGCTCATCCTGAACATGGTCGACTTCGGGATGAACATTCAGGAAGCCGTGAATGCGCCGCGGATCCACCACCAGTGGCTACCCGATCGGATTCGAATCGAGGCCGACGGCGCGACGGCCGAGACCGTGTCTCAGCTTGAGGCGATGGGGCATACGGTGCAAATGGGAGGGCGCCAGGGGTCGGCCAACTCCGTCGGGTACGACGCGGCGACCGGGGAAGCGCTCGGTGCACCGGACCCCCGCAGCGACGACAGCGGAGCGAGGGGTCGATGACGCATACGGCGCGGCGGTTGCCGTGGATGCTCGGACTGGTGGCGCTCGTCGCGGCTGGCCCGATCGCGGCTCAATCGACCGGGCCGGTCCACGCCGGCTACGACCCGAATGCGGTGATGGGCGGGCACGTCCACGAGGGCGAGCTCGGCGAGAAGCTGATGCTCATCGAGACCGACCTGAAGTGCAATTGCGGCTGCGGTCTCGACGTCCATACATGCCAGTTCTCCATGCAGTGCGGGACTTCTCCGGCATGGACGCGCCGAATCGTCGAGTCCCTCGAGGCGGGTGAGACACCGGAAGCCATCAGGGCGTCGTTCGTCGCGGACTACGGCACTCAGGTATTGATGCTGCCGCCGGCGGAGGGCTTCAACATCCTCGGGTACATCTTGCCTGCCATCGCCATCGTCTCCGCGAGCATGTTGATCGGAATGTTCATCCGAGGTCGGGACACGACCGCCGCGCTGACGCCGGTGACGGAGCTTTCGGACGAGGATGCCGAACGGCTCCGAGCCGCGATGAGGAAGCTCGACCAGGACGAGAGTCCCGACTGGTAAGGGACTAGCGCGGGGCTCGATCCACTCGAAAGAGACGCACGGAGGGGGCGCCCAGCGCGTCCTCGACCAGGGTCGCCATTCGGTTGTCGGTGATCGAGAGCGGACGTCCTTCGGGCGTGGACACGGTTCCGACGAGCTGGCCTGTTGGGTCGACGACCCGTGCCGAACGGTCGCCCGAGGCCTCCGTCGTCAGGACCCAGAGTAAGCCCGTAGCGTCGAAGAGGAGTTGGTCGAAGTACGGGCGCCGAACGGGGAGCTCGACGTCTACCAGGAGTTGCTCCACCTCCTCAGGTCGCAGCTTCGCTTCGTAGTCTCGACGCACCGAGGTGGCCCACGCATCGACTTCCGGATCGTCGGCGGACGCGACGGCGGCGACTGCAGACCACGAGAAGGAGACGGTGCGCCCACCGGCGACGCATCGGATCTCGGGGTGGCCCGTATCTCCGAGGCATGTGGTGGCGTCCACGGGGCTCACGGCGAAGAGGGTCGTCTGACCTAGGGGGACCGGGACCGGCGTTCTCCCCCACGGGGCGTCCGCCCATGCCATGTCCGGGCCTCCGTACCCGGCGATCCACTCGTGGGCGCCGAAGTCGGGGGAGAAGAGCACGACCTCTCCGCGTTCTCGGTATCGGGCTTCGCCTTCGGGGACCTTCGACTTCTCGAGCATGATCGACACGACGGGCCCGGCCCGTGAGATCAGGACGGAGCTCGGATACATCGGCGGCGTCGAAGCGACCGAGAGCGTCTCGAACGCGACCGGAGAGTCCGCCGCGTGCTCACCCGTGTTCTTGAAGTCGGTTCGTCTCCACAGAGCGTCGTCCCACACCGAAAAACCTGCGTCCGTTCGGATCAGTTGGGACACGGAGCGGACCTCGCCAGGGCCCGACCCGAGCGACGCGACCCGGATGGAGGTGTCCGAGTCGGTGTCGAAGAGGTGGACGCCGAGGTGTGCGTCCGCCACGACGATCGATGTCGGGCCCATGATCAGGGCGGAGCGAACGTCCGCGAGTGGCTCGCCTCGAGCGGTGGCGCCGAGCGAGACTTCGGCGGTTGCGGAGACCCTGATGACACCGCTCTCGGCGTCGCCCTCCGTCAGCTGGACCGACCGATACGGTGGGGATGTTTCGAGGAGCGTGCGTGCAGACTCGCTCGCGTCTGCGCACGCGGTCCCGACGACGGCGACTGCGGTGGCGACGGCTCTCCGGGTTCTGCGTCCTCTCAGGGCGTTCGACATGACGGAGCGGATGCGGTGGGCCGGGTGGTCGACGACGTCGAGCATGATCACCGTCGAGACGCCGAGCAAGTCGGACCGGCGTCGGCAAAAGTGGCGACGAGGGAATGCGGGGGCTTAACGTAGAGAAGAACCGTTTTCGTCCGCCGCCTCGCCTGAGGCTCATTCCCGGATTCCCGCATGCGTTTCACCGTGCCCTTCCGCTACCTGGCTCCTGTCGCGTTGCTGTTGTTGGTGGTCATCCCCGCCTGTCAGAGCACCACGCCGCCCGAGGATCCGGTGCCCACTACGATCACGATCACCACGGCGAGCGTCGATTTGACCTTCATCGGTCAGACCTCACCGCTCGGGGTCACCGTCCTGGACCAGAACGGGTCAACGATGACCGGCGTCAGCCTCTCCTGGTCGAGTTCAGACGATGGCGTGGCCGCGGTGACTCAGGGTGGCGTCGTGTCGGCCGTCTCGAATGGAACGGTGACCGTCACGGTCCAGGCGAGTGGGATCTCGGCGACCGCGACGGTCAACGTGGCCCAAGTGGCGACCGCGGTGGCCATCATCGCCGGCCTCAACCAGGAAGCGACGGCGGGGACCGCGTTGGCGGATCCGATCGTTGCGCGTGCCCAGGATGCGGGCGGGACGGCCGTCGCGGGTGTGACGATCACCTTCACGCCAGACACGGACAACGGCTCCGTAACGGTCACGTCGGGTGACTCCGATGCAGACGGTCAGCTCACCACCGAATGGACCCTGGGGGCCGGCTTCGGTCCTCAGCGTTTGGTCGCGGACATCACGGGAGCGACGGCGGAGGTGACGGCGATCGCTCGAAGCGAGAACCCGATCGCCGACCTCATCCTGACGGGCAACATCACTGTTCAGCGCGGCGATCCGACGTCCCTCGAGACGATCACGGTCGGCGCGACCGTCCAGAACGACGGCGATCTGTCTTCGCAGACGACCTTCTCGGTTCGACTCCTCTCGGATGGCGTCGAAGTCGCGACGACGACCGCCGGTCCCATTGCGCCGTCGGACGATGAGCTCGTGGTCTTCAGCAACGTTGGACCGCTCACCGCCGGCACGAAGGTGCTCACGGTCGAGGTCGACTCCGGTGACGAGATCACCGAGCTGATCGAGTCGAACAACGAGGATCAGCGGAACCTCGTGGTGGCGAGCCAGACCGAGCTCTCGGTCGGCGGCAACTCGTCGGTCACGCTGAGCACCGATGAGCAGCGGCTCTTCAAGGTGACCGTGCCGGCGGGGCCGGAGCAGGTGTTGGACGTCCAGCTCACGGGAGCCAACGGGGACGGAGACATCTACGTACACCGGGGCGATCGTCCCTCGATCCGCACCGACTTCCAGGACTGTGCCGGCCTGACGTCCGACTCGAACGAGCTGTGCCAGCTGGTCTTCCCCGAAGGTGAGTACCACATCGCGGTCCATGCCTTCGCAGCGATCAGTGGAGCGACGCTGTCGGTCGACTACGGTACCTCGGTCGCGCCGTTCGACATCGAGGTCGTCATCCTCGACGGTGGGACCCAGAGCCAAGAAGACGCCTTCTTCGCGGCAGCGACGACCTGGGAGAACATCATCATCAAGGACCTCCCCGACTTCGACTACTCGGTGAACCCGTCGGCGGCCGATGACTGCTTCACCGGAAAGCCCCTCATCAGCGATCTGATCGACGACGTTCGGATCTTCGTGCGCATCTCGGCGATCGATGGCCCCGGAGGCACGCTGGGTCAGGCCGGGCCGTGCAGCAGCCGTTTCGCACCGCTGAATCCGGGTGACCCCAACAGCCTACCGATCCCCGGCTCGTTCTTCCCGATCTACGGGCAGATGCAGTTCGACGAGGCCGATCTGACACAGCTCGAGTCCAACGGCTCGATGAACGCAGTCATCCTGCATGAGATGGCACACGTGCTCGGCCTAGGGACGCTGTGGAACGGGAAGGGGCTCCTCGAGAACCCGTCGCTCCCGAACAACCAGGGTGCCGACACCCACTTCACGGGCAATGACGCGATCGCAGCGTTCGACGCCGAAGGCGGAGCCGGCTTCGTCGGCTCCAAGGTCCCCGTGGAGAACCAAGCTGGACCCGGGTCGGGTGACTCGCACTGGAGGGAGACGAACCTGACCAGTGAGCTCATGACCCCGTTCCTCAACTCGGGCGCTCAGAACCCACTCTCGTCGATCACGATCGCGTCGTTCGCCGACATGGGATACGGAGTCGACATGACTCAGGCCGAGTCGTACCAGGGCGTGACGCTCGCACCTCCGGGTGGCGCGTCCATCATGACGCTCGACGGGATGATCGACCTGAGCAACGACATCCACGATGCGCCCGTCAAGCTATACGACCTCAAGGGCAACTTCTTGAGGATCCTCCGATGAAGAGAGTGCGTAAGGCCGCCGTGCTCGCCGGCGCGGCGGTCGCACTCTCCGGATGTGGAGGTTCCGGCTCGGTGGAGATGCCGGGGCCTGCCGCCTGCGTGCCGACGGATGCGGCGCTCGCGAGCGGTGCGACGATGGCGTCGATGGACGGCGCCTACACCGTGCATCTCGTCGGTGACGACGGACGGATGACTACGGCGGCCTTGTCGCTCACGCCTCAGCCCGCGGACATGCGGAGCATGCAGGACGCCATGACACCGCTGGGTGGCACGATCGACGTCGACCTGTCCGCCATCGGAGCGGAGGAGGTCGGCGCGCTCGACTCCACCGATCCCGAGGCCCCAGGCGTCCTCGTCCTGGAGAGCGACGGATCGGAAGGGCGGACGATCCTTCTCCGGCTAGGCTCCGAAGCGAACCAGCGAGGCCGCATGTCCTTCGACGGTGCGTTCGCGGTGCTCTCGGTACAGCACATGGCGGACGGAGGCTTCTCCGGTCGATGGTGGAGCGGCGTCCGTGAAGCGCGCACCGAGGGACACTTCTGCGCCTACGGGGGCTGACCGCCCTCTGCGGGCTAACGGTGGATGACCTCCACCGGGTCGATGCGTCCCGCTCGACGTGCGGGAAGGAGTGAGGCGCAGAGCGACGCGGCACCCATCACGGTCAGAGCCACGCCCAGTGTGAGCGGGTCGGTGGGTTCGACTTGATGGAGTAGAGCGCGAGCCGCGCTCGCACCGGCGATTCCGATCACGGTTCCGGCCGCCAGTCCAAGCACGATGATCGGACCGATCGCGTGGAGCTGGTCTCGTTCGAGTCGCCGAGGTGATGCGCCCAACGCGAGCCGCACCCCGAACTCTTTGCGTCGCGTCCGTACGGTGTAGGCAACGACCCCGAAGATCCCGATTGTCGCCAGCACGCCGGCCAAACCCGCCAGGCTCGATACGAGCGCCCGGGCCGTGCGGGGGACCGCGACCCACATCGATACCCACTGGGTCATGGGGGAGACCCAGTGAATCGGCTGCGACGGATCGACGGACCAGACGGCGTCCCGCACGGACTCGGCGAACGCCATCGGCTCGCCCTGTACGCGCACGTGGAGCCCTTGAGTGCCTCTCGGATCTCCTTGGAGGGGCACGTAGAGCATGGGCGGCGCGACCGAGGCCGGGCCGCGGGTCCGGACGTCGACCGAGACGCCGATGATGCGAAGGTCACGGTACCGAGCGTTGTGCGTGCTGACGAGCTGCCCGACCGCGTCGCCGTCGGGGTAGTGCTTGGTTGCGAACGCCTGATTCACGATGGCCGAGCGAGGCGTGCCCTGGAAATCGTCCGGGTCGAACGTCCGGCCCGATGCGATCCGCATTCCGACCGACGCGAAGAGTCCGGCATCGACCCTCCGCCACTCCTCCCGAATGTCGCGAACGGGCTGTAGCTCGCGGTCGAGGAAGTACACTCGAGCGTAGTCGTCCTCGGCTTGGAAGTCGACGTAACCCATCATGCCCGCGGACTCGACGCCGGGGAGCTGTTCGACCCGCGCCACGACCTCTTCGAAGTATGCGGTCCTTCCTTCGGCATCGAGGCCCCACACGTCTCCCACCATCATCGTGAGGAGCCCCTCGGCTTCGATCCCGACGTCGGTGGTCAGGAGCTGGTGCGTACTCCTGAGCATGAGGCCGGCCCCGATGCACAGCGCGGTGGCGGCGGCGACCTCGACCCCCACCAGGAGTCGAGTGCCACGGATGCCCTCGTGGCCGCCGCGCCGAACGCCGAGCGACGTGCCGGACAGGGCGGACCGGAGGGTGGGCCACGACAGGAGGATCGACCCGATCACCGCGATCCCGATCGATGTGAGGGCGACCGCCGGGTCGAGCTGTGCGGAGAGGATCGGAACACGCGCGGCGGAGTCGGGGATCGCGACCCACGCCGGCACGAGTGCCGCAACGCGGTCGAGAATGAACGGGGTAGCGACCAGCCCCAGGGTCGCGCCGACCACAGCGATCCCCACCGTCTCCATGAGCAGCACGCGAGTCAGTGAGGCTGTGCCTGCCCCGAGCGCCGACCGAACGCCGAGCTCGGGGCCGCGGGCGAAGGCACGGACGCGGAAGAGAGTGGCCAGGTTCACGAGCGCGACGAGCAAGACCAAGAGCACCGTTCCGGTGAGCGCCAGGATCACCGGTCGCACGGCCGCGACCGTGATGTCGTGGAGCGGCTCCGCGAAGAAGGTCCACCCCTCGTACATCGCCCACTCCCTCGAGATCTCCGTCATGATCTCGGCGAGCTCTCGATTCGCGGCCTCGAGCGAGGCCGAGGGCGCGAGTCGCGCTACGATGTTCCAGTGGATGTTGGAGCGCGCGTAGGCGGCGAGTTGGTCGTCGTGGGCGGGGAGGAAGAGTGGCGCGGGCGCGATGAACTCGAAGTCCGGCGGAAGCACACCGATGATCGTGCGCGGATCGGTTTCGAAGTCGAGCGGGAGCCCGACGACGTCCTCGCGTCCTCCGAGGTGATCGTGCCAGAAGGCGTGGGTGATGACGACGGGGGCGCCGTTGCCGGACATCCGGTCTTCTTCTTCGAAGAGTCGTCCGCGGTGGGCATCTACGCCGAGCACATCGAAGAACTCGACGCTGACCTCTTGAGCATCCAGTACGACGGGCCGCCCATCGACCATCAGATAGGCGGCGTCGGAGTGGAGCGCAGCCACGGAGGAGAGGGTAGTCGACCGCTCCCGGAGGTCGAGGAAGTTCGGCCCCGACACGACGTCACGGAGCTGCCCCTCGGTGACGTTGCTGCCCCACACGAGGAGAACCTCGTCCGGGTTCGAGTACGGCACGTCCGGAAGCAGCGTGCCGCGGACGTAGCTGAAGACCGATGCATTCGCGGCGACCGCACACGCCAGCACCACGACGGCCGTGGCCACATAGCCCCGCGACCCCCAAAGCGACCGAAGTACGAAGCGCGCGTCCAGACCCCATCCCCGTGTCGTTCCCATTCCCCCACCCCTCCTCATCGTGTCGATCCACACCCCGGGCGCCCCGCCCGCGATGTCCCACACGGCCCGCACCGTTCCCATCGGGCCTATTCCGCGTTGCCGTCGTTGATGCTCGGCCGCCTCGAGGATCTCGTCCCCGTAGTCTTCTCTGTGAGCCTTCGGATACAGCCGGAGCAGAAGGCGGAACCAGCGGGGCGGTGGTGTCATGACCCGGGTTCCGAGAGACCGAGGGCGCGTACGGCGTCGAGTATCGCCTCCTGGCGACGAGACTCCGCGAGCAGGGCCCGCTTGCCTACCGGTGTCGCGCCGTAGGACTTCCGAGGCGCGCCTGCACCCTCTCGGCGGGGCGCTTCGATCGCCTCGACGAACCCATCCTCGACGAGAGCTGCGAGCATGCGATACAGAGATCCGGCGTTGAGACGCAGCTCGCCGCCCGAGCGTTCGTCGATGCGCTCGAGGAGTGCAACCCCGTAGGTCGGTTCTTCGGCCAGCAAGAGGAGAATCAACTGCTGGGCGGGCTTGAGCGGAGCCATCAGGGCCCCCTGGTTGGAGAATTTGATGTATGCACTATGCATATTAATCGTAATATGCGCAATGCATAATACAGGGCCGCGCGGTTCGACCGCGTGGGCAGGGGGTGGGATCTTTCCGAGGGCGTCACGCATTCGAAGATTGTCCGCACCCCCGAACGGAGGTAATCCGTGCCACCGAGATCGACCGCCGCAGCCGCGGCCCTTCTGACCGCCGCCATGGCCAGCAACGCCGAAGCTCAGCGCTTCACCCAAGTGCAGCCCGAGCCCGGTCAGCCCATTGCCGAAGGCTTCGATACCGATCGGGCGCTCTTTTGGGCCGAGCCGAACTTCGTGCCGCTCCGCGACCCCGAGTGGAAGCCACTCCGGACCGCGCTCCGCGCGAACGAAGTCGAGGACGACACTCCGGTCCTCGTCTTCGAAGCCGGAGGTGCGACGCTGGTCCTCGTATCCAGTCAGATGTCCTACCACCACGTCGCCCAGGGTGACATGGCTGGCGAGCCGTGGATGGTCACCTTCTGAGTGGTGTGCAATTCAGGGGTCAGGATGACTCCACGAGTCGGCGACGACGTTCACTGGTTTGCCGAGCAAGGCCTCTACGACGGTCTCTTCCTGATGAAGGACGAAGAGACCGGCACGTTCTGGGATCACATGACCGGGCGGGCGGTCTACGGCCCCCTCGTGGGTGAGACACTCGACGTCGATGGCCTCGTGCAGTCGACGGTCGGTCAGGTCGTACGCACGAGCCCGAACGCGATGATCACACTGTCGGATCAGGCGATCCGCACGGACGACGACATGAAGGTCGACGGCCTGCTGGCCGGGATCCGCGGCCGCTTGAACCGCATGTTCCAATCGACGATCCGCGAGGACGACACGCGGCGTCCTCAGATGGACCTGGGCATCGGCATCTGGGCGGGTGACGCAGCCCGCTACTACCCGCTCGATGTCGTGCGGGCGGAGGGTCGGGTCGTCCTCGATCACTTTGCGGGGGAGGGCCTCGTCGTCCTCATCGATCCGGAGAACTTCGTCCTGACGGCGTTCGACACCGATGCCGAGTCGGCGGAGTGGGACGGGGACGTTCTCCGCCTCTCCGACGGCACACGAATCGAGGAGGGTGTCATGCGCAGTGCGGACGGGACGGTCGTGCAGAGGCAGCGGCCGCTACAAGTCTTCACGCGCTGGTACGGCTTCTCCCTCACCTTCCCGGAGACGGAGGTGTACGGAGAGCGCTGACTCCGCTCACGGCGACCCGAACGACGGGGTCCGTACGTCATCCCTACGTCGAAGGCCGGGCCCCCGTGGGGAGCCCGGCCTTCGGTCCGTCTCGGCGGCGCGTCTGGACTACGCCGTTACGGCGGCCTCCTCCACGACGGTCAGGTAACCGTGCGGATCGTCGTTCTCGCCACGAACGGTTTCGAGGAAACGCGCTTGGATGGCGCGCGTGATCGGCCCGGCGACACCTTCTCCGATCGTGATCCGATCCACGCTGCTCACCGGCGTGACCTCGGCGGCGGTCCCGGTGAAGAACATCTCATCCACCGTGTAGAGCGCTTCCCGCGGCACCGGCTTCTCCACGACCTCGTACCCGAGATCCTTCGCCATCTGGATCACAGCGCCGCGCGTGATGCCCACGAGCGACGTTCCGTCCAGGACCGGAGAGATCACGACCCCGTCGTCCACGAGGAAGAGGTTCATGCCGCTCCCTTCGCTGACCAACCCGCTTGGGCCGAGTGCGATGGCGTCGACATAGCCGTTTTGCACGGCTTCCATCTTCATCAGCTGGGCGTTCACATAGTGGCCGCCGGCTTTGGCCCGCGCCGGAAAGGTGTTCGGGGCCATCCGCTGCCACGACGACACACAGACGTCCACACCCTTGTTCAGCGCGTCTTCGCCGAGGTACGTGCCCCACCCCCACGCCGCGATGTACGTCTCGATCGGGCTGAGGGTCGGGTTGAGGCCGGGCGTGCCGTATCCCCTAAGGATCATGGGGCGGATGTAGCAGTTTCGGAGCTCGTTCTTCCGCACGATGTCCTGGCAGACCTCGGACAGCTGCTCCGCCGTGTAGTCCGGCACCATCCGGTAGATCTTGGCCGAGTCGATCAGTCGCTCGATGTGTGCGTCGAGTCGGAAGATCGCCGGACCCCTAGGCGTCTCGTACGCTCGCATGCCCTCGAAGACCGACGTTCCGAACTGAACGGCGGTTGCGAGTAGGTGCACCTGACAGTCGTGCCAGCCCACGTACTCGCCGTCTTTCCAGATCCAGGTCGCTTCCTGGAAGCCCACTGCGCCCATCAGATGAGTCCTTTGATCCAGCCGCCGTCGACGGCAATTGATTGTCCGGTTACGTACGATGCCTGCTCGGAGCAGAGGAACGCGGCGACGTCCCCGAACTCCCGTGGTTCCCCGATTCGACCGAATGGGATCTGCTCGGCCCAGCCTTGATACACCTCGTCCATCGTCTTGTCGTCACGCTCGGAGATCGATTCCGCGAGGTGCACCAGACGCTCGGTCCGGGTGAACCCGGGTAGGACGTTGTTGACCGTGACGTTGAACGGGGCCACTTCGTTCGAGATCGTCTTCGCGAATCCGGTCACACCCGCTCGAATCGCATTCGAGAGGATGAGGCCCTCGACAGGCTGCTTCACCGAGATCGACGTCACGTTCACGATGCGACCCCACCGTCGTTCCTTCATACCAGGAAGCGCGGCGCGGACCAGGTTCACCACGCTCTCGAAGTTCTGAGCGATCGCGTCGCGCCACACGTCCGGTCCGTGGTCCTCGAACATCCCGGCCGGTGGGCCGCCGGTGTTCGTGACGAGAATGTCGACCTGCCCAAAAGCCCGCTCAGCCGCCGAGATCAGGTCGCTGGCACCGTCCGCCGGAGTGAGATCGCACGGCACCGCCTCCACGCGGATGCCGGTAGCCTCGATGATCTCCGCCTTCACCTTCAGCAGCTTCTCGGGTGAGCGGGAGTTGATGACGAGGTTCACGCCCTCGGCAGCCAGCGAGTTGGCGATCGCCCGACCCAACCCCTGACTCGACCCGGCGACGACGGCCGTCTTGCCCTTCAGCCCGAAGTCCATGGAGGCCTCCGGTCAGCGGTCCTGGAAGTACGAATCGGTCCCGTCGAGCCAGTCCTGGCGCGGGGGACTGAAGACGTCGACGTCGAAGGTGTCCTCGAGCGCCTCGGCCTTGTGGGGCACGTTCGACGGGATGTACATGACCTCACCCGCCCGAACGATCCGCTCCTCGTACCCGGGCTCGCCCTCGTCGCCGATCCAGAACTTCAGCGCTCCCTCGACGATCCAGGTGAGCTGTTCGTTGTCGTGGCTGTGCTTGGGGACGATCGCACCCTTCTCCAAGAAGACTTGGGCGAGCATCATGCGCTCGCCCGTGAAGAGCTTCCGCGCGATGTCGTCTGTGACTCGCTCGCGATCGATGTCGTCCCACTTCTCGTGCCGTACGAGTGCGTCGCTCATGGGGTCTCCGGGCGGCCGCGATTCCGACGGGTTGCGGTGGGCGGCGTGGTTCGAGGACGCCCAAAGGGCACCGCTCGCCACCGGATGTCAATACGGACCGGTCACTTCGTGCGTTCGGGGTCTTCCTCGCCTCTCTGGCCGGTGAACGGACGGGCCCCGGGGATGCGGTCCCGCCCCCGGATATGGAGGCGCACCTCGCCCTCCAATGCTCCGTCGATCAACCGCGCGGAAAGAGTCATCCGCTCGACGATGTCGAGCTCCGGATTGCCGGAGTCGTTCTCTGTTCCTTCGAGTCGGAGTTGCCCGTCTTGCCACTGCCCCGAGACCGCCCAGACGACCCGCTCGAGGACGTCGGTCGTCCAGCTGCCTTCGACCAGCCCATCGGCGACGGTCAGGTCCAGGACGGCGTCCCCCCATCGCTGGATCTCGATACTCCCGTCGGCGTTGTTCCGAATCCCCTGAGCCCATCGCACGTCCCATCGGCCCTCGATCTCCGTCTCGGGCGCGGGCGCCTGGGACAGTGCCGGAAGAGGCGCGCCGAGCGCGAGCGCCAGGACGACGAACCGGCCGGCGCGCGTCACGCCTCGCTCCGGTGTGAGATCGCCGCGTCGACGCGGCTCGCTCTGCGCGCCGGCAGCCAGGAGGCGACTCCCGCGACGCCCAGCAGCAGGGTGGCGGCCACGATCAGGGTGCCCGCGTCGGTCGGGGCGACTTGGAAAAGAAGTCCCTGAAGGGCCGAGCCCAGCCCGATCGAAATCACGACACCGAGTGATATGCCGAGAATCGCGATGCCGACGGCACGGGCCAGGATCAGGCGTACGAGGGAGTCGGGTTTGGCGCCCAGCGCGATCCGGATACCGATTTCGCGCACCCGTTGCGTCGCGCCGAAGGACACCAGCCCGTAGAGCCCGACGAGCGCGAGGACCAAGGCCAGGCCGGCGAAGATCGCCACCAATGAACCGATCGTTCGGGTCTCACCCATCGAGCGGGCTACCGCGCCCTGCAGCGTCTGGACCGAGACGACCGGAAGGCCCGGGTCGACGTCGGCCACGACGGAGCGAAGCTGCTCGGGCTGCGGAGCGACGTCACCGTCGCCCGCCAGGTGAAGGGCGACCCGTCCCGAGTACGCCTGGTCGAAGGGGTAGTAGATGGCCGGTCTGGCCGTGGCGCGCAGAGAGCGCATCTGCACGTCCGCGACCACGCCGACGACGCGGTACAGCGTGCCGCGGTCGATCTCCTTGCCGACCGGGTCCTCGTTGGGCCAGAACAGATCCGCGAGCGCTTGGTTGACCACGACGACCGGCTCGGGCTCCTCGCCGAAGCCACCCAGGGCCCGACCGCCCAGGACCGGAATCCGGAGCGTCTCGAAGTAGTCTGGCCCGACGATGATGTACTCCGCCTCGTAGCTGACGTCGTCTCGCCCAGCGGGGCTCGCGGATGCGCGAGCGTGGCCGCCGGTGATCGGGACCTGGTTGGCGAGCGTTGCATTGCGGACCCCGGGGAGGGTCGCGGCCTCGCGCTGGAGCGCGGCCATGAACGCTCGTCCTGCGTCGTTGTCGTATCGCCCGCTCGACGAGAGATCGACCAGGCCGATCGTGATGCCGGTGGCCTCGAATCCGGGCTCGGCCGTGCTCGCGTTCAGGACGCTCTGCCCCAGGAGTGCGGCACCGGCCACCAGCCCGAGGGAGACTCCCAGCTGGGAGACCACGAGTGCGTCCCGTAGTCGGGTGCGCGGCCGTCGGGTCGACGCTCCTTCGCGGAGCGCTCGGGTGACGTCTCCGCGTGCGACGGTCCACGCGGGCGCGAGTCCGAAGAGAAGGCCCGCCACCGCTCCGGTGATCACCATGAAGGCCACGACCCGTCCGTCCGGCGCGACCGACACCGACAGCGCATACGGGAACACCGCCGGCACCACGGTCCCGGCGAGCGCGACGAGCGGGACGGCCATCAGCGTCGCTAGTGCGGCCAGCAGGACACTCTCCGTGATCCACTGACGGGTCAGGCGACCTCGTCCGGCGCCGAGCGCCATGCGGACGCCGACCTCCTCACGTCGCCCCGAGGCTCTGGCGAGGAGAAGGTTCGCCACATTGGTGCACGTGATCAGCAGAACGAGGCCGACGATCAGGAGGAGCAGGAATGAGATCTGCCTGGCTTCGGCCCGCGATTCCGGATCGAGGCCGACGCCCTCGGCCAAGAGCACCAGGATGTTCTCGTTCACCGAGTCGGCGGCGCGGAGTTGGCCTGCGGTAACCTCCATCGCGGCCTCCGCCTGACGGAAGCTGACCTCGTCGTGCAGCCTTGCCACGAGACTGATCCAGCTCGTGCCCCACTGATCGAAGGGGAGCTGGCCGAAGTACCCCGGGTGCTGCATGACGGGGACGAAGAGTTCCGGCGGGGAGCCGATGCTCTCGGCCCCGACGAAGCCCTCGGGGGTGACCCCGATGACGTCGTAGGGGACCGAACCGATCAAGACGGTGGACCCGACGACGCCGGGATCTCGGCCGTATCGTCGGTCCCACAGGCCGTGACTGAGCACGACCACGGGGTGGGCGCCCGGGCGGAGGTCGTCCTCGGGCTGGATCGTGCGGCCGACGGCCGCCTGCACGCCGAGAACGTTGAAGTAGTTGCCCGTGACGTGGAGGCCGACGAGCTGGTCGGCCTCTGTTCCGGCTCCGACGACGAAGCTGCCGTTGCTGAAGCCCGCGACGCCCGAGAACGCCTCGGACTCGGAAATCGTGCGCATCGCCGGCCAGCTGAAGTTGTCCCACCGCGGGTCGTCCGTGTACGACCGAGCGACCTGCACGACGCGGTTCGGGTCTCCGATCTCCGCGGGGGCGCTGAGCACGAGCCCGTTCACCAGAGAGAAGATCGAGGCGTTCGCACCGATCCCGAGGGCCAATGTACCCGCGGCCACTACGGTGAAGACCGGTGCCCTACGAAGCACACGCCACGCGAAACGCAGATCCTGAAACACGCTGTCCATCGTCCACCCCTCCGTCCTCATCCACATACCGTGGGGCAGGACACCCATCGCGAAGCCGATCGGTGTGGGAAGCCCCTGAATCCCGTCCTCTCGTGCGCGCCGTAGCGTCTCCAGCTCGGCACTCCACTCCTCCCTCCACTCCCCTCTGCGGTCGCCGGGCACGAGCACCGACGCGACCGCCAGGAGCGCATTCGCGCCCCAGCGCATCAGCCTGCCGGTTCCTCGGTCGCAGTGAGATCTGCGGCGACGTTGCGTAGTCGGGCCACACCCTCTGCGAGAGCTTCGGCTCCGTCCGAGGTGAGTTCGTAGTACCGGCGTCGGGGTCGCCCTTCTCGCTCGGCGACCCGCTGATCCTCCCACCGGGCGACGACGAGTCCGCGCTTCTTCAGCCGGCCGAGCGTCGGGTACACGGTCCCGGACGGCATCCCCGTCTGGGTCACGATATCGAGGCCGTATGCCACACCATCCCGGATCGCGCGGAGGATCTGCAGGGAGGTGACGCCGAGAGGTCGTGCCATGTGTCGCCTGGGTAGAAGTGTAAGGTAAGTACTATTGCACGACATCGATCGCTGTCAACCCGCACCGACGGAGAGGACCCCGTTCGCCTCACCACGGGTTCGTAGGACAGAGAGGGGGCCCGAGCCGAGCGGTGAGACCCAGGACCACGACCCTCGAAGGAGAGTCGGACGTGAAAAAGAAGATCGAGAAGTCCGAGGCCGAGTGGCGGGCCGAGTTGAACGATATGGAGTACCACGTACTGCGGAAGAAGGGCACGGAGCGAGCGTTCACCGGGAAGTACCACGACGACAAACGCGAGGGCACGTACCGTTGCCGGGGCTGCGGAGAACCGCTGTTCTCCTCGGAGACGAAGTACGACTCCGGCACGGGCTGGCCGTCCTTCTACGACGTCGTCGACCCGGAGAACATCGCGGAGGAGACGGACCGGAAGTTCTTCATGAAGCGGACTGAGGTGCTCTGCTCGGCGTGTGGTGGGCACTTGGGGCACGTCTTCCCCGATGGACCCCAGCCGACGGGACTCCGCTACTGCATCAACAGTGCGGCGCTCGAGTTGGACGAGGACGACGAGGGCTGACGGAACGCTTCATGCGGTCGGTGCACCGGCGTACCTTTGTGCGTCGCCACGCACCGATGTCGGTGCTTCTGCCTTCGCCCGGACGGGTCGTGCACGCCTCAACATCCCTTCGCCGGATCACTTCCGTCGTGATGGTCGGCGCCGCACTGATCTGGAGTGCCGGGTGCGGGGGTGGGACGAAGCCCCCGCCGGCTCCCGGTGAGGCGCGTGGTGTCCCACCGGATCTCCGCGGCACGCGCGTCATCGTGCTCCCGGTGCAGCAGAACCTCGGCGTACCGGGAGACGTGGACGCCGAAGTGGCCTTCGCCCTCCGCTCCAAGACCGAGGATATCGAGTGGGTGTGGGAGGAGGAGGTGCAACGCATCCTCCAGCGTTCCCCCGCGATTCAGGCGCAGACCCGCGGACTTCCGGTCGGGTCGTTTCTCGTCGCCGAAGTCGACCGGGTCGGAGATCCCCTCTTCGGGCAACTCCGTCGCATGAGTGGGCTCGTCGACGGCGGCGCCGTGTTGCTCCCGGTGCAAGCGTCACTCGGACCCGCCGGCGACGTAGAAGGTGCTGCACCTCGCGTGCGTCTCCACGCCGCACTGATCGAACCCCGAACCGGGCGAGTCGTGTGGTACGGAGTGGAAGAGGGCGGAGATTTCCCGGCGGAGGACCCTCGGGCACTGGCCTCGGCGGTCGAAGCGCTGGCCCAATCACTCCTCTGGTACGTGCGCGACTAGAGAGACGACAATCGAATGAACGGGAGGTTGAGGTGGTGAGGCGTGGTGGGGTTTGGCTGTGCGTGTCCGCGGCCCTGGTCGTCGGCTGCGAGACCGGTGGAGCGGATGGGACGCTTCCGAGCACGGACGTCGTGGAAGCTGCGTACGAGTTCGGTGGCGCGATCGAGGCGGAGATCGTCGGGAATGTCGCGGTGCTCCAGGTGAGCCAAGAGGCTCAACAACTCCGACGCGGCGGCTCGCTTTGGGCGAAGGTGGGGCCGTATATCTTCCTGTTCTCGGAGGAGACACGGCAGCTCTTCGTGGAGTACGAGGGGCTTGCCGCGGTGAGGGTGATCACGACCGTCGGTGAGACCGAGGTCGCGAACGCCATCCTCGCTGCCGACGATCTCACCGACGTACTGTGGCGCCGCTCGTTGAACATCTCAGGCTTGGCGAGGCGCGACGGTAAGGAACGCATGACGCTGCTCGAGGACCTGGTCGACTGGGGCGAGTCCCACACCGACTTCACCTACAACGAACGCTTCACGAGACGATGACCCAGACCATTACCGTCATTCCCGGAGACGGCATCGGGCCGGAAGTCACGAACGCGACGCTCGACGTCCTCAAGGCCGCGGGCGCGGAGCTCGAGTACGACATCCAGCTCGCTGGGCTCACCGCTCTCCAAGAGCTCCGGAATCCGCTCCCTAAGCAGACGATCGAATCCGCGGAGACCAACCGGATTCTGCTCAAGGGACCGCTGACGACACCGTCTGGGTCCGGCTTCCGTTCGATCAACGTCGAAGTTCGGAAGATCTTCGACCTGTATGCGAACGTTCGTCCCGTGCGCACGATTGTGCCCGGCGGCCGCTACGAGGACATCGATCTCGTGCTGATTCGCGAGAACACCGAAGGTCTCTACGTCGGGGTCGAGCACTACATCGGCATGCACGGGGATCCGAAGGCAGCGGCCGAGTCGGTGATGATCATCACTCGCTTCGGCGCCGAGCGGATTTGCCGGTACGCCTTCGAGTATGCACAGACGCACGGGCGGAAGAAGGTGACGCTCGCCCACAAGGCGAACATCCTGAAGTACACCCAGGGGCTCTTTCTCGACGTCGCTGCGGAGGTAGCCAAGGACTTCCCGGACATCGAGTGGGAAGACCGGATCATCGATGCGACCGCGATGCAGCTCGTGCTCGATCCGTATCGCTTCGATGTTCTCGTGATGGAGAATATGTTCGGCGACATACTCTCCGACTTGATGGCGGGCCTCGTGGGCGGCCTCGGCTTCGCCCCGGCCGGGAACATCGGGACCGACGCGGCCATGTTCGAAGCGGTGCACGGCTCCGCGCCGGACATCGCGGGCAAGGGGATCGCCAACCCGACCGGTCTCCTGCTGTCGGCGTGCCTCATGCTCGATCACCTCGATCAACCCGATGTGGCGACTCGGATTCGCGACGCGGTCGATACCGTGGTGCTGGCCGGCGAAACGAAGACGGCGGACATGGGTGGCTCCGCGAACACGAAGGAGTTCACCGCCGCACTGGTCGCCGCCCTCGACTAGATGAGCGTCGAGCGGGTCTCCTGGCGCGATCGTTACCCTGCCGAGGTGACGTGTGTCCGATGTCTGGAGGTCGTCGACCAACTCAGCCTCGACCGGATGCTCTGGTGTGAGGACTGTCGACATCGCGCCCGGGAACGAGCCTCGTGGTGGGGGTGGCTCGGTGGCTTTGCCTTCGCCGGGACGGTCGCCCTCTACGTCTGGCTCGCAGTGCGCCCGACCGACCTCGTGATCGGGGGTTGGGCCGGCACGCTGGTGGCCGCCGTGTGGATCGGACAGAAGGTCGCCCGAGAGCTCATCTACGGCGGCATGCGCTTCCGGAATGCTCGTGCCATCGAGGCCGTCCCGCCGACGAGCTGACGGACGGACCTCCTGTCGGCGCTAAAGACCGCCGACCCCCTGACCGACACTCCCCGACAGATCTCCCGTCCCCGCTCGATCGAGCCGGGACGCTGTCGACTGTCCCTGGGAGTTTCGGTTGCAACTTCAGACCAAAACAGCGCTGGCTCTCGTGGTGCCCGTCTTGGGCTGTTTGGGTGTGTTTGGGTGGTTTGCGTACGCGCAGAGCTCGGAACAAGCGATCGACACGGCTGTGCGGCAGCTGGAAGCGATCGCCGACCTCAAGGTCGCCCAGGTCGAACGTCTGCTGACGACCTATCGAAGGGAAATCTCGGTCCATTCGGGCATCGTCTCGGGGACCTTCGCCGCGCATGGCGGCGGGCGTGTAGGCATGGCCGCGCTCCCGTCCATTCTGCAGGACATTCTGGACGCCGATCCCGAAGTGGCCGCGGCCCACTTCGTGGACGAGGCCGGGCGCGTGCTCGCGTCGACCGTGTTGGAGGCACCGGACGCCGTCCTGCCCGAGACGCTGGGTCCCTTCGACTCCGCGAATGCCGTCGGCGCAGGCATACGAGTTCAGCCGTACGAGATGCGGGACAACGAGGGGCCACGTCTCGTTGTGATGGACCCCGTCACGAGTCGGGGCGCGTACATCGGCACCCTCGTCGTCCGCTTTCACTCGACCCCGCTCCTGATCGCCATCGAAACCGGCGTCTTCGGGGAGACGGGTGAACTCCTCATGGCGTACCGGGACGGCGATGGCAACGCGCGCTTCTTGAGCGATGTCGCACAGAAGGAGGACGCCGAGGGCACGGTGCTCGCTGAGGGTGATCGGGACGAAGTCCCCATGGTGCACGCGCTCCGCGGACACGTCGGTGTGTGGAAGGAGGGCATGCGCGACTACGCGGGGAATGACGTCATCGCCGTCACCCGATACATCGACGAGCTGGCGTGGGGTATGGTCGCGGGCGTGGATCGAGCGGAAGCCCTCCTCCCCGCAACGCGACTTCGGGGCCAGTTCTTGGTTCTCGCCGTCGTCCTGGCCGTGTTTTCGCTCGTCGCCGGCAGGCTTTTCGGCGCGAGGCTCGGCGGTGCCGCGAATGCACTCGAGTCTGAGTTGGTTCGCCGGACGCGGGCAGAAGTACGACTGCGCGAGGTCATCGAGACGTCGCCCACGGCGATCATCGGAGTGACGGAGAGCACGCCCGGCGAGTACGTGATCCGACTCGCGAATCGAGAGGCGGAGCGTCTCCTTGGGCGACCCGTCGAAGCGCTGGTGGGCGCTGCGCTCGATTCGATGGTGTCTCCGGGCTCCCGAGGGCGTGTCCAGGCTGCGCTTCGCGAAGACGCGATCGCCTCACGGGGTGAGGAAGCCCCACGCATCGACATCAGGGTCGTCGACGCCGCCGCTCGAGTCATCGACGTCGAGGTTTCGGCGACCGAGCTCGAGCAGGGCGACGACCGAACTCTCCTCATCACACTCGTGGACGTGAGTGATCGGGTTCGCGCCGAGCAGGCGCTGGCTCAGAGAGCCGAGGCGTTGACCAAGAGCAACCGCGAGCTGGATCAGTTCGCGCACGTCGCGTCGCACGATCTCAAGGCACCGCTCCGCTCCGTCGATCAGCTCGCCAGCTTCATCGAGGAGGACGCCGGCCCGATTCTGCCCGAGGACACACGGGAAGATCTCGAGCTGCTTCGCTCCCGCGTCGCGCGTCTCGATCGGATGTTGGATGGCCTTCTCCAGTATTCGCGGATCGGGCGTCGGGACTCGGGCGCGACGTGGGTCAACGTCTCGCAGGCGCTCGAAGGACTGGAGCAGTTGTACCTGGCCCACGAGAACTTCCGCCTCGAGGTCGTGGGCGAACTCCCGAACGTATGGGCCCCCGAGGCTGCGGTGGATCTCGTCTTCCGGAACCTCCTGATGAACGCGGTCAAACACCACGACCGTGGGTGGGGCGTCGTGCGCGTCGAGGGGCTCAAGGAGCACGACGACGTGGTCTTCTACATCGAAGACGACGGGCCGGGAATCGAGCCGCGCTTCAAGGACCGGATCTTCGGTCTCTTCGAGACGCTACGCCCACGCGATGAGGTGGAGGCGAGCGGCATCGGGCTGTCGATCGTAAAGAAGGCCGTCGAGGCGGCGGGTGGGTCGGTCCAGCTCGTTCCCCGCGAAGGAAGGGGAGCACGCTTCGAGGTCCGCTGGCCGCGATATAGCGCGCTCCTCGTCGACTCGGAGCACGCGGCATGACGGGCCACATCCAAGGGAGCCAGACCACCGAGACCCGCCGAGACGCGGTCACGATCCTCGTCGTCGACGACGACCGGGTGGACGTGCGCGCGATTCGGCGGTCTCTGCGGAAGGCCGGCATGGCGAACCCGGTCGTCTCCGTCTCCAATGGTTTGGAGGCACTCGGCGTACTGCGTGGCGAACGACCCGATGTATCCGTCGACCCCAGGCGGACGCTGGTGCTCCTCGACCTGAACATGCCTCGCATGAACGGGATCGAGTTTCTCGAAGAGTTGCGCGGCGATCCGGAGCTGGAAGCGACGCCGGTGCTCGTTCATACGACCTCGGAGGCTCCGGAAGATCGGGCCGCCGTGGCTCGATTCTCGGTCGTCGGCTACGTCCCGAAGGTGGGTCCGGGACGAGGCGGTGACGCGACCGAACGGATTCGAGCGTTTCTCGAATCCGTGACCGACTCACCTCGCCCCCATTGATCGGGAGGTCAACATGGGCTTCGCACCATCACCATCGGCTGAGGATCAGCGCCTGAAGGTCCTCCTCGTGGACGACGACCTGGCCGACCGGAGGGTCATCCGCCGCTACGTCGCCTCGGGTGGTCTCGGCACGGTCGTCGAGGAGTCTGCCTCGGCTACGGATGCCCTGGAGTTGGTGCGCACCGGAGACTACGACTGCGTCTTGCTCGACTACCGTTTCCCCACCGGGGACGCCTTCGAGCTCTTCTCCGAACTGCTCGGGGAATCGACGACGGCCCGCCCCCCCATCGTGTTGCTCACCGGTGCAGGAGACGAACAGATCGCCGCGCAGAGTATGGAGCGCGGAGCCCAGGCCTACCTGCCCAAATCTCAGGCGGGTACGGATACGTTGCGTACCGCGATCGAATCAGCCCTGGAGAAGGCTCGTAAGGAACGCGAGGAAGCGTGGCGGGACGCCGAGCTCACGAAGATGAGCTTCTACGACCCACTGACCGAGCTGGCCAACCGCCGGCTCCTGCTCGATCGGCTCGATCAGGCGATTCGAGAAGTCCCGCGCTCGGGTGGCTTCGCTGTCCTCATGCTCGATTTGGACCTCTTCAAGCAGGTCAATGACACCCACGGCCACGCCGTGGGAGACGAACTCCTTCGCCGCGTGGCGCGCCGGTTGACCCAGGCCGTTCGGCAGTCGGACACCGTCGCCCGATTGGGTGGGGACGAATTCGCCATCGTGCTTCGGACCGTCACGGAGCTCGAGGGCGCGATCGGTGTCGCCCAGAAGATCCGGAACGAGGTGATGAAGCCGATCGCGATCGGGTCGATCATCGCCGAGGTCGGCGTCTCGATCGGCATCTCGATGTGCCCGGATCACGGCCAGGCATCGTCGATGCTGCTTCGCCACGCGGATCTGGCACTCTACGAGGGCAAGAAGTCCACTCGTGGGATCGCCGTTCATGGAGGTGGGGAAGAAGAGGCCGACCACGAAGCGGCGCTCATCGCACACGATCTCGGGGATACCAATCTCCGCGGTCAGCTGGTCACCCTCTTCCAGCCCCAGGTGCGGCTACGCGACGGCGCCATCGTCGGGGCGGAGGCGCTGGTCCGATGGAACCACCCCGAGCTGGGCGTCCTGCCGGCGAGCAAGTTCGTTCCCGCCGCGGAGCGGACCGAGGTGATCGAGCAGTTGACGTACGAGGTCCTCGAGCAGTCCCTCCGCCAGGTCGCTCGTTGGCGGGTTCAGGGCATCGAGACGTCGGTCGCGGTGAACCTGGCGCCCAGACTCTTGGGCCTCCATGGGCTGTCGGAGCGGATCGCCGCGTTTGTCGAGGCAGCGGAGGTGCCACCGGAGTTGCTGTGCCTGGAAGTCACCGAGACCGCGATCCTCAACGACCCGACCGCAGCCGCCGAGAAACTCTGTCAGCTGTCGGATCTGGGCTTCTCGATTTCGATCGACGACTTCGGCTCCGGGGTCTCTTCGCTCAAGAACCTCCGCGATCTCCCGATCGACGAGATCAAGATCGACGGGCTCTTCATGCGAGGCCTGGCGACGCCGGGACACGCCGACGATCGGATCGTCGAATCGGTCATCGCCATCGGCAAAGCCTTCGGAGCGCGTGTGATCGCCGAAGGGGTCGAAACCGACCTCGCGTGGCGGCGTCTGCTCGAACTCGGTTGTGAGTACGGGCAAGGACATCGTGCCGGGGAGCCAATGATTCCCGAGGCCTTCGATATCTGGCGGGCTCGCTGGGAGGGTGGTCCGGAGCGCTGACCGCTTCGTCCGGGTCGCGTCCGGTGTAGATTTCCCGTGCGCGTGCCCCGAGGTGGGGGTGCGACCACCCCATCTCACGTCCCGACATGGCCCGCTTCGAAGGCATCGACTTCTACGACCTCGACTCCCTCTTCACCGAAGAAGAGCGGATGGTGCGCGACACGATCCGTGAATGGGTCGAGACCACGCTCATGCCGATCATCGGCGACGCGTACATCGAACGGAAGTTTCCCACGCAGCTCATCCCCGAGCTCGGTGAGCTCGGCGTCCTCGGAGCGAACCTTCCGGAGGAGTACGGCTGTGCCGGGCTGAACAACGTGTCGTACGGGCTGATCATGCAGGAGCTCGAGCGCGGCGACTCGGGGATCCGGTCGTTCGTGTCGGTTCAGGGCGCCCTCGTCATGTACCCGATCTTCGCGTTCGGGAGCGAAGAGCATCGGCGTGAGTGGTTGCCGAAGCTGGCGACCGGTGAAGCGATCGGCTGCTTCGGCCTGACCGAACCCGACTACGGTTCGAACCCGGCGGGCATGATCACGCGGGCGGAGAAGACGGCCGACGGCTGGCGGTTGAACGGCGCCAAGATGTGGATCACGAACGGCTCCATGTCCGATGTGGCCGTCATCTGGGCACAGACCGGGGAGTTGGGTGACGTCAAAGGCATCCGCGGCTTCGTGGTGCCGACCGACACCCCCGGCTTCAGCGCAAAGGACCAGAAGGGCAAGCTCTCCCTCCTCGCGAGCGACACGAGTGAACTGGTGCTCGAGGACGTGGATGTCCCGGACAGCGCCCTCATGCCGGGCAGCACGGGTGGACTGAAGCACCCGCTCATGTGCCTGACTCAGGCGCGGTACGGGATCGCATGGGGCGCGTGTGGTGCGGCGATGGCATGCTTCCACGAGGCGCTCTCGTACTCGAAGGAGCGCGTCATGTTCGGAGAGCCCATCGGTGGGAAGCAGATTCAACAGGCCCGGCTCGCGGACATGCTCACGAGCATCACACAGGGGCAGCTGCTGACCTACCGGCTCGGGCGGATGAAGGACGAGGGCACGATGACGCCTCAGCAGGTGTCGCTGGCCAAGCGCGCGAACTGCGACATGGCGACGGACATCGCGCGGGAGGCCCGGCGCCTCCTCGGTGGGAACGGGATCCTCGTCGAGTACCACTCGATGCGTCACATGGCCAACCTCGAGTCGGTCTACACGTACGAGGGTACGCACGACATCCACTCGCTGATTTTGGGCCAAAAACTGACGGGCCTGAGCGCCTTCTAGCTCGATGCGAGAGGCCGGGCCGAAGTTGGCCCGGCCGTTGCACCTAAGGGGGTCGGAACGACCGACCACGTCCTGCGGAAACGCAGGTGGCACGACCAACCCCCAACAAGGCTGGGCGAAATGGCCTCTCGCACGTCCGTACGGCAACTGCCTAATCCCTTCCGGGTTGCGGCACGAAATTCCGTTCTGATGGGCCTGTTCTTGGCTACAGGATGCGATATTCCGACCGCGCCTCCGGTCCTCGACCAACGGTGGATCATCCCGGCCGAGGAGACTCGTTTCGGCGTGGGGGACCTCCTCCCCGCTGAAGTGACGATCTCGGCGGACTCGTCCGCCTTCCTGGTCGACTTCGACCCGATCAACTTCGCGGCGTCGCTCGCCGACCTCTGCGCGGGGTGTGCGCTGGCGGATGGACTCACCGTGCCCAAGCCGGCCTTCGTCGGAGCCGTCCAGTCGAGCATCGGGCTGCCTGCCGAGGTCGCCTCGATCGGTGTCGAGAGCGGCTCGGTCACCATCGACGTGATGAACGGGTTCAACTTCGACCCGATCCGGCCCGGCGGCGGCAACTTCGGCTCGGTCCTCCTGACGATTACGGACGTGGCCGACGGCGACACCGTGGGTACTGCGGTCGTCGACGGGGCGGTCACAGCCTTCCCGGCTGCCACGACCCTCCAGGTCGACGTGCCGCTGATGGCGGTGTCGGTCGATGGGTCCCTGCAGGCCACGATCACGCTGGACTCACCCGCCGGTGACCCGGTCACCGTCGACGCGAACGGATCGCTCGCCATCGACGCAGCACCCAACGCCATCCGCGTCAGCGATGTGGATGTGGACGTCTCCGGCGAGGCGGTGACGCTCGACGAAGTCTCCCTCTCCCTCGACGACGTCGGTGAGGAAATCCGGGACCGGATCATGTCCGGAGCCCTCATCGTGGAAGTCCAGAACCCGTTCGCCGTAGGCGGCGACTTCCAGATCGATCTGGACGGTCCGACGATCGCGCCGATCCAGAAGTCGGTCGTCATCGGCGCCGACCCGGAGGTCGAAGTCGACGTCGACTTCACGCAGAACGAGATCCAGAGCCTTCTCGGGTCCCCGAGCGTCAGCCTGTCGGGCGGCGCGACGATCGACTCGGGCGCGGGCGTGATCAACGTCACGCCGGGCCAGGAGCTCCTCGTGCGCACCTGGATCGACTTCGAACTTCGCATCGGCAACGTCGGGAGCTGACCATGAGATCGCTACGTATTGCGGCTGCGGCCGTCGTGCTCGTCGCTGCTCCCGTCTCGGCGCAGCTACCCCATGCGAGCGCCAGCGCGCTCGGACTGGGATTCAACACCACCGCGTCGGCCCGTGGCTTCGCGGCCATCGCGGCCAACCCCGCGGCGCTCGCGCACCCGCGCGGGCCTGCCTTTTCGCTGAACCTACCGGCCGTCTCGGCGAATCTCGGACTCGGTCCGGTGACGCTTTCGGATCTGGCGCTCTTCAGTGACCAAGTCGTGCCGGTCGCCACTCGGAACGAGTGGCTCGGGCGCGTGTCGACGAGTGGTGGGCAAGGTGGTGCGGCCACGGCCGCTGCGACCCCATTGGCCTTCACCACCGGACCGATCGGCGTCCAGGTCTCCACCGTTGTCGGTGGGACGACCACGCTCTCTCCGGGCGCCGTCGAGCTGATGCTCTTCGGAAACGCGGGGCGTACCGGGTCGGCGGAGGACTTCGACCTGGATGGGTCGGTCATCGATGCGTTCGCGCTCAGCACCGCGGCGGTCGGTCTTGGCTTCGAGATCTCGAAGGGACTCTTCGTCGGCGCGACGGGGACGTACACGATGGGGCACGGGGTCGTCATGGCCCGGGACGCGGACAGCTTCTTCCAGTCCGATCCGCTCGAGCTCCAACTCGACTTCCCGGCGTTGCTCCCTCGGACCGACGACTTCGCCGTCGATCATGGGACGGGCTATGGGCTGAACCTCGGCCTGTTGTACGAGGAGCCGGGCATGGCCATCGGGGTCATGGTCGAGAACGTCATGAACACCTTCGAGTGGCGCACGGACGACATGTCGTATGTCCCGGCCACAGCCATCTTCAACCTCGATGGCGGTGAGACGAACTTCGACGAGATGCCGGCGGACCAGGCGCCGTCCGTGATCCTCGAGGAGCTCGCGACGCTGACCCTCGAGCCCTCGGTCGCCGTGGGCGTCGAGCTACGTCCGTCCGAAGTGCTCAGCCTGTCAGCGGACGTGAAGAAGCGTTCCGGCGGGTTGGCCCTCGGTCCCGAATTCCATGCCGGTGTCGGTGCAGAGGTGCGCGTGCTCCCCTTCCTCCCGCTGCGCGCTCACGCAGTGAAGGTGACGGGTGGGATGCAGGTCGGCGGTGGCGCGAGCCTCGTACTCGGGCCCGTGAACATCTCGGGCGCCGCCGCTGTACGAACCGACGCTCAAGACAACAGCGTTCTGGGAGCCTTCGCGCTTTCGTTCGGGAGTCACTAGCGGCTTTCGCGGATACGGGGGCGGGTCTTGCTGGATCCGCCCCCGCCCGCGAGCGTAGCGACCCCGACGTAATGGGAACGGGTTCGCAACGACTGAGGAATACGATGAAGGGCATGATCAAGGGTGTAGGCGGTCTGGTTTTGGCCGCGGCTTTGGTAGGGGCGGTGAACCTCCACTTCGGGCTCGCGAAGTCGCTGCCGGCAGCCGATTCGAGCGGGCCGGCACCGGAGCAGCTCCAGCTCTGGTTCACGCAGGCGCCTCAGGACGGCACAGTGACGATTCGTCTGATCGACGCCGGGGGTGACCTGGTCGAGACGGGCGAAGTGACGCGTTCCGACGAGGATCCCAAGATGATGTGGGTGGACGTCGACGGTGCCGTCGCGGCCGGTGCGTACACGGTGGCCTGGCGGGGCATCGGGGACGACGGTCACGTCATCCGTGACGACTTTGCTTTCTCGGTGGCTGCAGACCGCTGACCGAACGCGCCGTCCCAGGCGCACCGGAAGGACAAAACCGGCGGACCGCATAGGCGGTCCGCCGGTTTCTTCATCCGCTCACCGGCAAGCCGATGACTCACCGGTGATGGGCGAGGCAACCAGGTCCTGGACCAGACCAACCGGAGCCTCACACCTACATTCGGTACAGCCTCCGAATCGTTACCGGATGACTGCGGTTCCCGTCGGGAAGGTGGCCGTGGCCATGTTCGGCATCGAGTACGCGACGTGGTCGACAGCGTTCGCGTCGATCGGGCCCATGAGGGGCTTGAACGTGTACGGCGCCGGCGAGTCATCGGGCTCCGGCTCGATCGAAATCACGGCGAGTCCGCCCGCTAGATCGGTCGGGAAGGTCTGCCCGGCGGGCGCGTTCATCAGGAAGTCCTCGCCAGGGAAGGGAGGGCCTCCTGCGGACCCGCTGAAGGGCGCGGCGTCGTCCGGCATGTCGACGTCGGTGAAGCGTCCCGTGGTGACGGGCGATCCGTTGATCACGGCCCAACCCTCGTACTCCCAGCCAGCCGGGAGTGTGGGGAGGTCGAGCCCAGCGACGGCCGATCCTGACGAATTGTCCAAGAACCAGATGCCGCTGTTCTCATCGTCCATGTTCCCGTCGGTCGGCGTCGCGAGGATGTAGTAGCCCATCGCCGCGGTGAAGTCGTCGCCGAGGGCGCCGCCGTCGGCCGCGGTGAGGGCAGCCATGCCGCTACTCACGGGGCCGGCGAGCACGTGGGTGTCCGCGGGAATCACGTCGGTGTCGCCGTCCGGCTCGATCGTGAGAACGATGGCGGAGGTGTTCGACAGGTCGATGCCCGTCTCGAAGGCTCCGTCCGCGATCGGGTCGCCGCCCACGGTGGTCAGCCCGCCACTCGCGTCGACGTTGAACTTCCCGGTGCTGACGGCTGAACCATTGATGATGGCCCAGCCTTCGTAGTGAAAGCCGTTCGCGAGAGGCTCGAGTCCGGTAAACGAGAGCTCGAGCGTCTCGACGAGCGGAATGATCGTTTCGTCTTCACACGCCGCGGCGCCGAGGGCCGCGAGGGTGACGAGGAGGAGGGACCGCTTCATGCTGCTCTCCAGGTGGAATGCGTTCGCGCCGGGGTCTTGGGGCCCGGCGTTCCGATGCGCATCAAGGAGAGCAGGAGCCGTGCGCGATCGGGCCAAGCGGAGAAAAGTCGCGTCGGTGCGCCGAAAACCCCTCGGCGTTCACCCGCTGCGGCGGTTCGATGAAACGTTTCACGAAACGCCGATGAAACGTTGAAACACGGCTGATGAAACACTTTTCGGCCCCTCTGCGGACGGAACCGATCGCGGTCGATCGGACTTTGCCCCATGAGACAACGCGTTTCGCCGGTCGGTCCGCTTTCTGCACGTTGAGACACCCACGACGTGCGATGAGGCACGGTCGAGTACAAGCGGAGTTGTGATGAAGGTGACGTTGAAGAGCGCCCTGATGGGCCTCGTGTTCCTGGTCTTGCTGGTCGGGCTCGTTCCGGCGGGTTTCGTTCTCGATCGACAGTTGGTCCGGGGGATGGAGCAGAACGTGCGCGACGACCTCGCCACGGCCCCCATGGTCCTCGAGGACGAGATCTCGGCCGATATGGGGGCGTGGATGATGCACGCCAAGGAGGTTTCCGCCGACGGCTCGCTGCTCGACGCGACAGAGCGTGGCGACTACGACGGGGCGAGCGCACGAGCCACCGAGTTGGTGGCGAACTTCGCTCCGGAGGAGCGGCCGCTCGTCATCGGAGGTGACGGCGCCACCGTACTCGGACCGGCGGTGCCCGCCGAGTTGGTCGAGGCGACTCGAGGCGGCGGCATGCCGGTCGAGGCGATCGCGACCGAGGAAGGCATGGCCTTCGTCGCGCTCTCTCCGCTCATGGCCGAGGGGACGTGGGTCGGTGCGACGGGCGTCTGGATCCCGATGGGCGAAGAACGCACCGATCGACTCTCGGCGAAGACACGATCGAACGTGCTCCTCATGGCACCCGATGAGAAGTTGGCTGGGTACACGGGTCGGGCCGAGCCCGCGATGGGGCTCTTCGATCTACTCGGTCGGCAACCCATCACGGAGTCGGTCGAGGAGTTCGAGTTCGCGGGGACACGCTTCCTCGTCCTCAACGCCCTTCTACCGGGCGGAGCTCGAGTGTCCTTCGTTCGCGACATGAGCGAAGAACTCTCCGCCGTGCCTGCACTCCGTACGGCCGGGGCGACTGTCTTCGGTGTCGCACTCCTCTTGGCGCTGCTCGTCGGTGTGGGCTTCGCTGCTCGACTGGCTCGGCCGGTCGGATCTCTGGCGCAGGCCGCCGATCGGATTTCGACCGGGGACTTCGACGCGACCGTGCAACACTCGGGGGTGAAGGAGGTCGATCGAGTCGCCGCGGCCTTCGAAGCGATGCGCGATGCGCTCGCCGCGCGTATCGCGGAGCTCGACGGTGCGAATCGGGAGCTGGAAGACCGGCAGGAGCGACTCAGCGTCCTGCAGGCCGAGCTCGTTCAGCGGGACCGCCTCAGTGCCGCGTCCCGTCTCTTGGCTCAACTGGCCCACGAGGTGCGGAACCCCGTCGCGAGCGTGCGGAACTGTCTCGAGGTTCTCCGTCGGCGCGTCGACGGGGACGAAGAGGCGTCGGAGCTGGCCGATCTCGCGATCGACGAACTGCTCCGCATGCACGAACTCGCCGAGCAGATGCTCGACCTTCATCGCCCGCAGGCGACCGAGGGTGACTGTGATGCGGCGTCCGTTGCGGAGGACGTGGCGGCCGTCGTGCGTGTCGGGCTGGGAGACCGGGAGATCGACGTGGACGTTTCGGCCCCGGAGTCCCTCGCGGTCGACATCCCGGCGGACCCGCTCAAGCAGGTCCTGCTGAACCTCATGCAGAACGCGCAGGACGCCCTGGGTGATGAGGGCCGCATCGAGGTCCGCGTGGAGGCCTTCGACGACAACGCGAGGATCGACGTCGTCGATACCGGGCCGGGCATCAGCGACGATGCCCTGCCTCAGATCTTCGACCCCTTCTTCACGACGAAGGCGGACGTCCGTGGCGTCGGCCTGGGCCTCTTTACCGCAGCGGGTATCGTGCGGAGTCACGGTGGCCGAATCGCCGCCGCGAACCGAGCGGACGGCGCGGGCGCCAGGCTGACCATCGAGGTCCCCCTCGTCGAACCCACCCGACACGAGGCGATGGCGTGAGTAGATCCCGGCTACTGCTCGTCGACGACGATCGGACGTTCCGCCTGTCTACGGCGGCGCTGCTTCGCCAGGACGGGCACGAGGTAATCGAGGCACCGGACGGCAACAGCGCCGTCGAAACGCTTCGACAAGACCGTTTCGACTTGATTCTGCTCGACATGCGTATGCCCGGTCTCGATGGGATCGGCATCGTCGAGGTACTGCGCACGTGGGGTCACGACACACCGATCCTCATGGTGTCGGGATTCGGGACGGTCGATACGGCCGTCAACGCGATTCATACCGGGGCGGACGACTTCCTGACCAAGCCGGTGGAGCCCGACGTACTCAGCGCCCGGGTCGATGCGCTGCTCTCCCGGCGACCCACACTCGGCCTGTCAGACGACAACGCCCCCGGAGGCATGATCGGTCGGTCACCCGCAATGCGCTCCGTCTTCGAAGTCATCGAACGTGTCGCCCCGACGGATGCGACGGTGCTCGTGACCGGAGAAACGGGCACGGGGAAAGAGCTCGTGGCCCGTGCGATTCACGAGCAGTCCGACCGGGCGAGTGGACCCTTCATCCCGGTGAACTGTGCAGCACTCTCCGAGGGGCTCCTCGAGTCCGAGCTGTTCGGGCACAAGAAGGGCGCGTTCACGGGGGCGGTTCAGGATCGAACGGGGCTATTCGAAGCCGCCTCGGGGGGAACCATCCTCCTCGATGAAATCGGCGACGTGTCTCCGGCCATGCAGCACCGACTCCTGCGCGTACTCCAGGAGCGCGAGCTCACACGGGTCGGGGATGTGAAGCCGATCTCGGTCGACGTGCGTGTCGTGGCGGCGACCAACAAGGATCTCCGGGCCGAGATGGAGGCAGGCCGCTTCCGGGACGATCTGTACTACCGACTCAACGTGGTGCGCATCGAACTGCCCCCGCTTCGGGCTCGCCGTGAGGACATCCCGTTGATCGCGGAAGCGTTTTACGCACGCGTCGGACGCCGTCCACATGCCGGCTGCTCGCCTTTGGCGATGCGCCTCCTTCAGGCTCACCCGTGGCGCGGCAACATCCGCGAACTCCTGGCCTCGCTCGAGAGCGCACACATCCAGGCGGGCGATCGACGGATCGAAGCCCAGCACCTGCCGGAGGAGATTCGGGGTGCGGGAGACGCCGAGGCGAACGGAGAGCGCTACCGGAACGCGCGACCGGCGGAGGACGAGAGGGGGGCCATCGTCGCGGCACTCGCCGAAACCGGTGGCGCGAAGAGCGCGGCGGCCGAACGTTTGGGTATGAGTCGCACGACCTTGTGGCGGAAGATGAAGGAGTACGGCCTAGCGGATGGCTGATGGCCTGCGGCTGCTCCGTTGGCGCGCCGCCGTCCTCTTCGTGGGCGGAGGCCTGGTCTTCGCCTGGATCGTCATGTCCGGGCGTACGGCCCACACAATCCAGGTCGACTTCTCATGGCATCGAGAGGCTCTCGATGGGGCGACCGTGTCGATCGACGGGGTCGCCGTCGGGCGATTGGAGCCGTACGGACGGGGCAACTTCGTCACCGGCTTCCGCGTGGAACCGGGTGAGCACGTGGTCCAGGTCTTCCACGAAGAGTGCGAGGCGGTCCCGGAAACGGTCCGCCTCGGTGGTCAGGACGGACGTGTGCGCCTACTCATGGCCGACCTCGACGACGACTACCGGTGTCGCGTCGTGCTACGGGACTGAAGCTTCGACCAGATCGGGTGTGACGTCGCCTCCGACGTCGGCCGCCGCAGCGCCATCCGACTCGCTCTCTTCGTCGTCCTTCTTCACCTGGACGAGGTTGATCGTCTGCAGCTGACGCGCGCGCGCCTTGCGACGGTTCGAGAGGACGTTGACCAAGAGGAGGAGGGCGCCGAGACCCAGCGCCAACATCGGGAAGTTCACCGTGGTCCGGCCGATGGCGAAGCTGCCCACGATGGCTCGGAGCGTGTCGGGCGCGGCCAATTTGAGTGACGGCTCGCCCGAGGCGAACTCGATCGTGTACGTCATCGTGTCGTACGGGACGATGGCCCGATACGCGACGTCGACGAGCCCTCGCTCGACCGACTCGACGCGCTCTTCCCATCCCCACGCTTCTCGACCGTCGATCGTCAGCGCTTCGATGCCTCCGAACTTGGTGTCCGGATCTTGTGCGTGCTGCCGCATCACCTCGATGGCGGCGAAGGCATCCTCCGCCGTCGAGGTGCCTCGGTACCCGTCGATGTAGATGGTGCTCACGCCCCCGAGGTCGGTGTGAACCCACGCCGTGTGGAACGCCACGTCCCGATCCGGGAACATGCGATAGGCTTGAGACGTCCCCGGCTGTTGGAAGAATCCGGCCGGCGGCGACTGTACCTCGGGCCCCTCGAAACGCGGAACGGAGCACCCCGTCGAGGCGACGAGGAGTGCGGAGGCGGCGAGTACGGATAGTGGACGGTTCACGGTCATAGCTCCGAAGCGGAATCCCGTCCCACAACGGTGTAAACTTGTGGCATCTCGCCACGACCGGCGGCGAGAATCTCGTACTGTTCCGCTGGCGTTACCAAGGACAACTGGTCGACCGGCACTTCG
>JBCCEZ010000043.1:0-40521 GCA_039030015.1 Gemmatimonadota bacterium
CCGGCCAAAAAGGCTCGGTTTCTACACGCAAATCTACACGTGATTTGGAGGCCACATCGTGACCACCCCAGCAACCCGCGTGGTTAAGCGGGATCCTACATTGGCCCGGATGGATTCGAACCATCATCGCCGGTTCCAAAGGCAGAGAAGTCCGATCCCGGCTGGACCCGAAAACACCGCCATTTCTAGCCATTTGGGCGCGTGTGTTACCCCGCGTGTAGAAACCTGGGCGCGTCAGGCGCCTAGAAATCTACACGTAAATCTACACGCGGGCGGTGCCCGATGAGGCCCGCGTGGTGGGTCGTCGGATACACGATCGTCGGCGTCGGATTCGTGCTCGTCGCCCTCGAGATGGCCTCCCGGAGCGACACCGAGGGGGCCGTCATTTCCGGCGCGATCGGAATGCTCACGCTCCGCGGGATCGGTCCGCTCGTCACCATGCTCCTCTTCTCGGAGGACGAGTGATGTTCGTGAACCTCCTCGAGCTCGTCGTGTGCGTCTGGTTCTTCGCCGCTGACCCGGACGGGCCCTCCGACGTCCCGGTCTTCCGTTGTGGGTGGCTGACGTGAGCCTTAGAGAGAGGGTCGCGGAGATCGTGAAGCGCCTGCGGGGCCTGACGTCTGACAAGCGGGCCATGATCCTCGCGATCGGTAGCGATGAGGGCATGATCCCGGCCTCCGACGTGATGAAGATCTTCTTGGCGGAGATCGCATTGCAAGACGCAGCCGCATCGGAGCTGGAGCGTCTCGCCCCCCTTCTGGAGGCGGCGAAGAGTGCTGAGAACGCGATGCTCGACTACGTCCCGCGGCTCGAAGACCAGGGCTGCACCATGGGGTACGGGCGCGCTGTCCTTCGCGAACTCCGCGCAGCCATCGCGACGGCTGAAGGGGACGCGTCTTGAACGGCCTGCGGGAGAGGGTCGCGGAGATACTGGGCGCGCGTGACCTGAACATGGCGCAGTGGAACCGGAACGTCGAAGACCTGATCGGCGATGACGAGTGGGCCGACCGCATCCTCGCCCTCCTAGAGGGAGACGAGCAGCCGGTAGCGTGGGCGCCGGCTGCCGTGGAGTTCACGGAGGAAGGCGACAAGCCGCTTGGCGTCGACGGAATGCTCCTCAACCCAGACGGCACATTGATCGTGCATCCGACGCTTGAGCACGCGGCGGGATGGGTTGAGTCGGACGGATTCGAGGTCATCCCCCTCTACGCCGGCCCCTCCTCTACTCAGGAGGTGGAGAGGCGCGAAGAACTCGACGACGAGCTGTACGGCATCCTCGGACGCGGAGCGCTCTCGCTCTCCCTGATGGACGACGGATTGGTCGGCGTCTTCAACGTGTCCGGCAACCTCGTCGCGAAAGAAGACACGGTGATCGAGGCCCTGCGGAACAGAGAAGAGGTGGGGTGATGGGGATCAACCAAGAACTGGCCCACAAGGCCGAGAAGCGTGCCCGAGAAATCTGCCGTGAGCGTGGGATGCCCGAAGGACTTTGGCAGATGGTCCTGATGGACGCCTACAACGACGTGTTCCCGATCCCGAGGGACGACGCGCGCACCACGGAAGACCACACGGAGGACACCGATGCTACCGATGACTGACGAACAGATGGACCGGCACATCGCGCTTTGGTGCGCTGTCCTGGGCCACATCTCACACGTAGGCGGATGCCGCTTCCGCGTGGACGGGATCACCTACGACCTCAGCGCCTCGGGCCCGGAGAAGTGGGACCTGATCCGCGCTGACCACACGGAGGACGTATGAGCTACCGAATTCACGGCCGACGCACCGAGACGATCGTTGGCGAGGGTGCCACACCCGTCGAAGCGATGGAGAACTACTGGAAGCTCGGGGGCACGGACGCGCCCGAGTGGATGGACGAAGGGGACGACGAGAATGGGATTCCTGTCATCGGACGATGTGAGTCCTGCGGCGGCCCAGTCCTCGTGACAGAGAAGAGATTCTGGGACGATGATGGTGTCATGTGGCACCAGGCGTGCCCGCGATGACCGCCTCTACTGACCCCCGCGCACAGAGGGCACTGGAAGCGATCGGTGAGGAGTTAGACCGCGCGGCCGAGAAGGCGTGGCATTCCGACTACGACCGAGCCGCCCACCTCACCCGACTCGCGAAGGACGACCGACTGCGGGTCTTATTGCTCGCCCCACCCGAGCCCGAGCAGCAGGGACGCCAGGAGCCGGTGGGCGGGAGAGTCGAGGTCAGCGTGCCGGGACACAGCTTCGGCTACTTCGTTGATCCGCTCTCTGAGGAAGACCTCGCGAAGATCAACAGCGTGGACGGCATCCGAGCATTCCACCTCTACGCCGAGCCTGTCCCTTCACCCCCTACGGGAGGCGAACACGAGTACCGAGTCGAGCGTGCGCGGAACCTCCTGTGGGCCGAGGCGATGGCCGTGTCTCCCGACGACCCCGATCGGCAGTACGACATCCTCGTTCACGAGAAGTTGCGACGTTCTGGGGCCTCACACGGGGAGCCGACGCCGGACTACACCGCGATCGGTCAGCGTCTCCGCGCCGAGTTGTACCACCCGGACGATCCGCCGGAGATGCAGGACGGCGAGGAGTACTGGGAAGAGCGCGCCCGAACGTTCTTGGCAGACATCGGCTTCTCGCGGGCCTCACACGGTGGTGTAGAGGCGCTGGGAGCCATCGAGCGAATTCGCGAAATCTGCCGGAACCGCGCGTTCCACAGCGCAGCGCTGCAACTCGACGAAATCGAGGAGGTCGTAAGCGCTCTGGCGACACCCGAAGACGGGGAGACGAACGATGGGTGAGGCACTCGAGCTGTTCGCAGTCGGCGTCATCAAGGGCTCGGTGTTAGGCATCGGCGTCGTCTTCGCCGTCGTGATCGGGACCGCCATTCGCGTGATCCTGAGGCGAGACGGGGAGGGGGCGGAATCGTGAGATACGTCACGGACCCAGCCGCAAACTGGCTCGCCATCGGGGCGGGTCTCGGAATTCTCATGATGGGCGGCATATGGGGCGGGAACGAGGGGAACGCCTTCGGCTGGGCGCTCTTCTTTTTCGCCATGGCGCTCTACTTCGGACTGCTTGTGTGGCTCGACCTGCGGCGCGTGGCAGACGATGAGGGGGGAGCGTGAGCGAGACTACCCTCGGTCCGTTTTTCGACCATCTGATCGATCCTCCCAACGTGCCGCACACGTTCACCATGAGCCCGGCGAGCTGGGAGGCGATGAAGCGAATCATCGAGCGTACCGGGAGTCGCGTCGAATCCGCGCACACGATCGCCGGGGTGCGCGTAGTGGTGAACGATCTGGTCCCCTACGGGAGGGTCGTCGTCCTGGATCAAGACGGACGCGTGTTGTCTGTCGAGAGCTGCGAGCTGCCCGATGAGTGACGGACACAGACCGGGGTGCCGCCGCGTCGCACCGGATTTCAATCGCGAAGGACCCAATCGCAGAAGCATGACAATTGAGCGACGCCGTGGTGAGAGGAGGACAAGAGAGGATCGGGTGTGGTACCTCGGGCCGTGGCGGGTGGTCGGGAAAGACGCCCGGATGGATCGCCGCAAACGCCCGTCAGATCGACGACAGAGAGGAGAGGTGAACGATGCCGTTTGACGCACGGAAGCTGAACGGGGACTACCCCGACATGGGCGGGCCTGACGGGCGGTGGTACCTCGCGAAGCCGATTCCCGGCCCCCTGGAGTGGCGACTGCGCTGGGCTTGGAAGGTCATCACGGGCGAGTGCGACGTGATCTACTGGCCCAAGGAAGACCGATGAGCGCCCCTACAGAGGTAAGGGACATCGTCGAGGTGTGCCGAGCGAACCAGAAGAACGTTCTGACCGACGACGAAGCGCGCGAGTGGGGCCGCGCCGCCGACGAGATCGAACGCCTCCGGCGCGAGACGCCCGGGGAGGAGCTTCGCGAGATCGTCGCGGAAGAGATCCACGTTGCCCGCGTTGGGGTCGCGAACGGCCACCGCGAGTATTTGGACAAGACCGCCCGTGAGATCGGCGGCATGATCGCGAGCATGGTTGTGGACCGGGCCGCCCGCCTCTCTACAGAGAGAGAGCCGCAGCCGGAGGACACGAACTGGCGCGGGAAGGTCGAGAAGGCGCGTCGGATTCTATCGGTAGCGCGTCGGACTCCTCAGGAGATGCGCCAGTGCGTCCAGGAGTTGCGCCGAGTTCTCCAGGTCCCCAGCGCCACGGTCGCCGCCCCCACCCCAGAAGAGGCCGAGACGCCGCGCGGATCCGAGGGTGGAAATGAGTCTAAGACGTTTGGTACCAGCGAATTAACCCCGCGCGGATACGGAGGGACAGTCCACTACTACGACCTCGACGACGAAGGGGGTGATCCAACTGATCGGAGTTCGAGTGAAGAGGTACCAGGAGACCACCGGCAGGATGTAGCTGCGGGGGAGGCGGTCGATGCGGTCCTAGGCGCGCACGGGAGCAATCCTGCATTGCAGGGGCGCGGCTCTCAATCGGCTGGCTCCTCCGCTTCTCCTCCTGATGGGGAGACGGCCAAGTACGACAACCGCGATCCGCTTCACCGTGAGATCAGGCACGCTGTGTGGGCCGCTGGATCGGTGTGCGCCGAAGACGGCGCGATCGTGGAGGACTACGTCACTGAGATGGCGGAAAGGATCATCGGCCTGCGCTCCCCTACGGGTGAGGTGATCGAGGGATGGGTCAGCTACGACGGTCCTGTGGATGGAGGAGAGTGCTGGAGGCTCTACGACACCGATCCTCCGGGCCCTGCATCACGGCGCGTCCGAGTCGAGTTCGCGGCTCCCGTAGAGGAGGGGCGAGATGACGTTTCTTGAACGATTGGCGGAAATCTGGAAGAAGCAATTCCCACCCGACGGGAAGCCGGATCGTGTTGTTGTGTGGGAAGACGACATGAAGCTATGCGCCCGCACGATCGCCATGGAGCTGCGTAGCGCTGGACACGAGTTCGCATCGGACTTCGTGCTGGCGTTGGTCACGGAGGAGGAGGGGCGAGATGTCTGAGCAAGCAGCTCTCATCATCTGGGCGGGCCTCATGGTCATCGGCTGGGGCCTCCATCGCATCGCCGACCGGCTCGCAAAGGTCCGCGTGGAGTGGAATCCGAAGCTGGACGTGCACACCACGGTCCACCACGACCCCGGGGACACCCCATGACCCTCCGGTGTGCAGCCTGCGGAGGACTAGAGATCGCTGCGGTTGTCGTAGCGTGGAAGTGGATCAAGAGGAGGTGGGCGAGGTGAGATGTCCGCAATGCAGAATCGCCGGCAGGAGGCACACGGTTACGCGCGGGGCATCGTTCTCCACGCTTTTGGCGGGTAGCCCTGGCTACTGGGACGAGGATGACAACTGGGTCCCACCTCACGACCCCAACACGGTCACGACCGAATACCACTGCTCGAATGGGCACATCTGGCGCACCCCAAACACGGGAGAGACGAAGTGAGGGCCCTACTCCTGATCCTCGCCCTCTCTGCGTGCTCCGACCCGCTAGTCCCGGGTCAATGCGCTCAAGCGACCATCCTCGCCCCTAACGAGACCGCCGAAGAGGTCCGGGACCGCCTGAGTGCCTCCACGATCGACCGTTGGATGGGTGACGCCGAGTGCCTCGTCGTCGAAGTCTACTCCAAAGGTGATCCCCTCCCCTTCCCCCTGTTCTACAGAGCCAACTGACCCGATGCCACGTATCCGCACGATCAAGCCCGAGTTTTGGTCCGACGAGAAGCTCGGCCCTCTGGAGCCCCTCACGCGCCTCGTGTTCCTGGGGCTGGTCTCACACGCCGACGATGCGGGCCGGCTCGTGGACTCCGTCCGCCAGCTCGACGGGCTCCTCTTCCCCTACTCCGAGGATTCCTCGCGAGACTCTCTGGAGACCCTCGCGAGACTCTCGCGAATCGTTCGGTACCAGTCTGACAGCGGCCAACGGCTGATTCAGATCGTCGGGTGGACGAAGCACCAGCGGGTCGACAAGCCCTCGAAGCACGTCCTTCCGGCACCGACCTCGGAAAGCGTTGTAGATCAACAAGATCCGGAGCCCTCGCGAGACACTCCGGAGACCCTCGCGAGTGTGTCGCGAGATCCTCGCGCTCCGACCATGGACCTTGGAGCAAGTACCCCCGACCTAGGACCAAAAACTACGGCGCTTGCAGCGCCCGAATCGGGTGATGTGAATCAGGGCGAGCTTCTCGACCTCGCCGATCGTGTGCTTGGACTGAACCGACTCAGCGGTCTCGAGAAGCAAGCGAACCGACGGATCCTCGGGCTGTGGCTGTACTCGGGCGACCTCAAGCGAGACCCGTTCGAGATCATGCTCGCGATCGAGGGCGCCGCGGAGATGCGTGACCTCGACCGCATCGGATGGGATTCGGCGAAGCCCGGGACCCCGATGACGCTCAAGGCGCTCAATGGCCCGATGACCCTGGCCGACCAAGGCGACGGGAAGGCTCAGCGCGACCTCTACGCCGTTGCCGTGGAGTTCGCCAGGTCGAAGACCGACGACAACCCGGTCCCTGCCCAGGCGAGGCGCCGTGGTGTCGGCGGCATGAAACGAGCTCTCGTAGCGCTCCCGGAGGCTTCGTAACGTGGGCTTCGTTCCCCCGCCACCTCCACCCGTGCTCCGGCGGCAACAGCCCCCGAAAGAGAAGCCTGGCAGGGTCATCGGGCTCGACGGTCCGCCCGAGTGGGTGACGATGTCACCGCCGCGGGGCTCAGGCCCATGCCCGGGATGTGGCGCGACAGTGGTTCGCCGAGGGCGCTGCGCCTACTGCGGCAACGATCGATGAGCCAAGTCGCCCCGCTTCTCACGCTTGAGCTCAAGTGCTCGAAGTGCCGGGTTCGGATGAACTATCGCGTCACCCCGCAAGAGCGAGACCTCCACGCCGACAAGCCCGACGACTGGCTCTGTGGGACCTGGGGGTGCCAGCACTGCGGGGAAACGAACCTCGTCGTCGCTTCGGCGTACAAGCGGGCCTCACCAGACGGGAAGGCAGCGTGAAGAGACCGCCCGGGGCACCTGACCCCACACCGAAGCAACGAGAGCTATTCGAAGCCGCCCTCGAGGCGTGTCTCGGGTTTCCTGAGAACACGAACGATCGGGGACATCTGTTGGGCGCCGTGACGGCCGCGGGCGAGTTCGTTGGGTCTCTTGGGAGCTTCGATCAGACTGCTTTTCCGCCCGGTACTGTGCGACGCTTCGAAGCGGTGATGGCCGAGATCAACGTCGGCCGGATTGCTGAGGGGCAAGACATCGCGCGGCAGATTCAGCGCGAGTTCGAGGAGTACACGGCATGAGCGAGTTGGGGTACGCAACGCTTGGCGAGTTCGAGGGTGTCGGGAACATGCGCGGCTCATGGCCCGAGGATGGCGTTCGGGACGCCAGTGGTGTCTTTCGGACGAAGGACATGGCGGCATACGACGCGCTACTCACGGCCGAATCAGCGAGCTATGCCGGTCCTGCCGAGATGAATGGGCGGACCGTGCGAGTACGAGGAAACGTCAACGTCACGAGTTGCCGACTTGAAGGCGACGAGTGCGTCGTCGAACTCCGCCTCGCTGGCGGTGGTCTGGTTCCCGAGCCCGACGGTGCATAGGAAACCAGCTGGGCTCGCGTTGACCTTCGAGCCCGCTGAGTAGTAGACTGAACACGTAGTAAAAAGCCCACACGCAGAGCCCCCTTTGAGGCGGTGCCCACAGCCGGACCGGCTGCATGCGGCTACCGCCTTTTCTCGTTTCAGGGGACTTCATGCCACGTCGACCGCCTCGGCCTTGTACTGCACCCGGTTGCACCTCCGTCCAAGACGGGGATCGTTGCGATCGGCACAGGCGAGAGCGGAACAGGCTGAAGAGCCGAGAACGTGGAAAGACGGCCGTTCGTGGGTACGACGCTCGGTGGCGCAAGGTCCGACGCCTGAAGCTCTCTCGCCAACCGCTGTGTGAGACGTGCGAAGCGAGGGGACAGACGACCCCGGCTCAGATGGTCCACCACCTCGTACCTATTCGTGCGTCGTGGGCTCTTCGTCTGGTGCTGCTCAATCTCAAGTCGGTGTGCATCGCGTGTCACCCGATCGAGGAGCGCCTCTCAGACGATCGCGTAGCCGCTGGGCCTGAGGAGTGGACCCAGGCCGACCTCGCTCGCGTGCTCGCCGAGGAGGAGCTCACGAGAGCGCCCAGGGGGGTAAGGGGGGTCGAATCTTCCCCACCTGAAGCCCCCGTGACCGCCGGGCCTGCTTCATTTTCACGCGGTCAATTCGAAGATTCTGGTTTTCCGGGGGGTCGGTAGTGCCCCGGCGCCGCAAATCCGAGGCCGACAAGGCCCTCGAGGGTACCGACCGCCCGGACCGGGCCCGCGACGAGGCGGCCTTCCCTGCCGTCGAGTCGATCGACGGCGTCGAGCGGCCGGATTGGCTGATCGATCCTGTCGCCAAGGCGAAGTGGGACGAGCTCGTGAAGCAACTCTCGGACGCCGGGGTGCTCACGACTGCGGACCTCGACGAGCTGGCCCACTACTGCAACCTGCACGCGAGGCACGTGAATCTTTGGCGAGCCAACATGGCGCCGACCGCGTCGGAAACGACCCAGCGGCGTCTGTTGGCGACCGAATTCGGGCTCACACCGGCGAGCCGAAGCAAGCCCGCGAAGACCGGGAAGAGTGAGAAGACCGCGAGTCGGTTCGGGGAGCTCCGCGCCTCGTGAACTTCGCTGAGCGTGCCACCGACTACGCGAGACGGGTCGCGTCGGGCGAGATCCCCGCGGGGCTCTTCGTGCGGCTCGCATGTCAGCGTCACCTCGACGATCTCGAGGCGTCCGAGGACGATGCGTACCCGTACTACTTCGACCACGACGCGGCGAACCGGGTGTGCCAGTTCATCGAGTACATGCCGCACGTCAAAGGGAAGTGGGCACGCGAGCGGAAGACGATCGAGCTCGAGGATTGGCAATGCTTCCTCGTGGGCGTCCCGTTCGGGTGGCTCCGCCGATCTGACGGCCTCCGCCGCTTCCGGAGAGCGTACAGCGAGGTTTGTCGGAAGAACGCGAAGAGCACGATCAGCGCGGCGCTCGGTCTGTACCTCTTCACGGCCGACGGTGAGTACGGCGCCGAGGTCTACTCGGGCGCGACGACCGAGAAACAGGCTTGGGAGGTCTTTGGCCCCGCTCGCCTCATGGCCGACAAGACGGACGACCTCAAAGCCGAGTTCGGGATCTCCGTCGGGGCCAAGAACATCGCCATCCGCGGCAACAACTCGAAATTCGAACCGATCATCGGGAATCCGGGCGATGGTGCGTCACCGTCCGGCGCGATCATCGACGAGTACCACGAGCACAAGACCGACGCCCAGCTCGAGACGATGTCCACGGGTATGGGCGCCCGCGAACAGCCGATGCTTTGGGTCATCACGACCGCCGGGTCCGACACCTCCGGCCCGTGCTACGCGCTCCGGGATGAGCTCCTGAAGGTGCTCCAAGGCAACATCGACGACCCCGAACTCTTCGGCATTGTCTACACGATCGACGAGGGAGTCGATTGGACGTCGGAAGAAGCCCTCATCATGGCGAATCCGAACGTCGGCGTGTCGGTGTCGCTCGAGTACCTGAAGAGCCAGCAGCGAAAGGCGATCAACAACCCCCGCAAACAGGCTTCGTTCAAGACGAAGCACCTCAACGTGTGGGTGGGCGCCGCCTCGCCGTACTTCAACCTCGAGCTCTGGAATCGGCTGGCCGACACGTCGCTCGAGATGGAGCAATTCGCGGGCGAGACGAGTGCCGTCGGGCTCGACCTCGCTTCGAAGATCGACCTCGCATGCCGGGTCACGCTTTTCGAGCGGGAGATCGAGGGGAAACGCCACGTCTTCGCCTTCCTGCACGCCTACATCCCGGAGGAGGTCGCGAGCGCCCCAGGCAAAGAGCATTACGCCGGGTGGGCGACCGAGGGGCACCTCATCGCGACCGATGGCAACATCACCGACTACGACGAGATCGAGGAGAATCTCCTCGAGGACGCCGAGCGGTTCCCAATCGGGCGCGGGGTCGGATTCGACCCGTGGAACGCGACCCAGCTCGCGACGCACCTCATCAACGAGGGTCTCGAGTGCGTCGAGGTCCCTCAGACGGCGAAGAACCTCTCCGAGCCGATGAAAGAGATCCAAGCGCTCATCGAGGACGGCCGGATCCACCACAACGGAAACCCGGTCTTCGCGTGGGGCATCGGCAACGTGACCGCCCAGGTCGACCGGAACGACAACGTGTTTCCCCGAAAAGAGCGGCCCGAGAACAAGATCGACCCGGCCGTCGCTCTCATCATCGCAATGCGCCAGCTCATGCACCACGAGGAGGCGCCACCATCCGTGTACAAGACACGAGGGCTCCAGTCCGTATGAAGAAGCCACCGAAAGACATCTTCGACGCCCGCGACGTGCACGTGTACTCGGGGATTCTGTTGGCCCTCACCGGCACGTGGGCACTCATCGGCCCCGCTGCGCTGATCGTTCCGGGCGTGGCTCTGTTCTACCTCGGCGCCCGGAGGGTCTGACCGTGGGAATCCTCGCTCGAATGGAACGGCGGAGCACCCTCAACAACCCGTCGACCTCGCTGATCGACTTTTTCACCGGAGGCTCCGAAGTGACCTCCGGGGTCCGGGTGAACAACGTCACGGCGCTCAACATCTCCGCTGTGTGGGCCGCGGTGCGGGTCCTGACCGACTCCATCGCGGTTCTCTCGCTCCTGACACACGAGAGGGTTGGGGAGGGCAAGCAGCGGGCGCCCGATCACCCGCTCTATTCGCTCCTGAAGCTCCGCCCGAACCCGTACATGAGCGCCTTCACGTTTTGGGAGACGTTCGAGGGGCATATCGAGACGTGGGGCAACGCCTACGCGGAGATCGAACGGGACCGGGCCGGGCGCCCCATCGCACTTTGGCCGCTGCGCCCCGACAAGACGACCGTCCACGTCGACACCCAAGGGCGAAAGTTCTACGTGACCCGCGTCGATGGTCAGGAGATCCGGCTCCCCGCTGAGGACGTCCTACACGTGCCCGGATTCGGGTTCGACGGCTTCCAGGGCTACAACCCGATCACCAAGGCGCGTGAGTCCCTCGGCCTCACGATGGCGGCCGAGAAATTCGGGGCATCGTTCTTCGGAAGCGGAGCCAAGGTGGCCGGGGTGCTCAAGCACAACGAGACTCTCGGAGCGGAGGCCACAGCGCGCCTCCGGAAGGATTGGGAAGACCTCCACACCGGCCTTTCGAACTCGCACCGGGTCGCCATCCTCGAGGAGGGGATGGACTTCACCCAAATCGGCGTGGCCCCGGAGGACGCTCAGTTCCTCGGGACCCGAAAGTTCCAGATTTCCGAGGTGGCCCGGTGGTTCAAGGTCCCGCCGCACATGATCGGCGACCTTGAGCGCTCGACGAACAACAACATCGAGCACCAATCCCTCGAGTTCCTGAAGTACACGATCCTGCCGCGGACGACGAGGATCGAGCAGGCGGTGAATCACGAGCTCTTCAGCGCCGTCGAGCGGGCCAAGTACTTCGCCGAGTTCAACGTCGACGACCTCCTCCGGGGGGACACCGCCGCGCGCTCTAAGTTCTATCGCGAGATGTGGGGCATCGGGGCGATGACCCAAAACGAGATCCGGGCGAAGGAGAACATGAACCCGGTCGACGGGGGCGATCGCCGATTCGTTCCGCTCAACATGGTCCCGGACGATATGGTCGAGGACGTGCTCGACGTGTCAGACGACGAGGAGGACGACGACCCGCCCCCTCCCCCGCCTGAGAGTGACGACGAGCGGAACACGCGAGAGCTCGACTTGCGGGCGCGGCGGTCCGTCACCCTCCGGAAGCGCCAATCCGACTCCTATCAGCGGATCATCGACGAGGCGGCGGCCCGGGAGCTCAAGAAAGAGATTCGGCAGGTCCGGAGGGGCCTCAAGTCGGCGTTCGGCGCCCGCGATGGCGTGAAGTTCCGCCAGCTCGTGGACGAGTTCTACGAACACCACAACGAGACCGTCCGCGGAGCCTTCATCGGGATCCTCCGGTCCTACCTCGAGGTCGTGATCGGGGCCGTCGGGGACGAGCTGGGCAGCGAAGTCGAATTGAACCAGACGCTCGAGCGGTTCCTCGAGGAGTACGCCGACGCATTCGGCACGAGGTGGGCCGGAGAGTCCGCTCAGCAGCTCCGGGCGCTCATCCGGGACACCGAGCCCGACGAGGTCGAGGAGGTGATCTCCCAGCGCCTCGACGAGTGGGAACAGAAGCGGTCCGCGAAGATCGCGCACCGGGAAGCGAACCGCTCCGGCAACGCCTTCGCCAAGGCCGCATACGAAACCGCCGGAGTCCTCTCGATCCGGTGGTTCACCGTCGGCGAAAACTGCGTCCTCTGCGACATGCTGGACGGTCGGGTCATCGCGATCGCCGACAACTTCCTGAACCGGGGCGAGGTGCTGGACCCCGAGGACGGGCAGACGGCTCCGCTCGAACCACGGAGCCACATCTCACACCCGCCGCTGCATGGCGGCTGTAATTGCTTCATCGTCGCCAACCTGTAGGAGATCAGACCGTGAATAACCTCGAACGCCGATACATCCGCCCCATGGGCCTCGAGCTGCGTGAGGCCAACGAGGACGAGGGTACCGGCCCCATGCTCGTCGGCTACTCCGTGGTCTTCGACTCCGATTCGGAAGACATGGGGTTCATCGAGCAGATGGACGCCGCTTCGATCACCGAAGAGGTCCTCACCGAGAGCGATATCCGGGGCCTCTACAACCACATCCCGTCGAACCTCCTGGGCCGGAGCCCGGCCGGCGAGATCGACGGCGAGACGATGCGCCTCAAGGTCGACGATCGAGGGCTCTACTTCGAGATCGACCTCCCGGACACCACGGTCGGCCGCGACGTGGCCGAGCTCGTCCGTCGGGGCGACCTCACAGGCAACAGCTTCGCGTTCACGGTCGCCGAGGACGAGTGGGACTACGAAAGCGATCCTCCGCGGCGTCGCGTGACCCGCGTCGGTGAGCTATTCGACATCGGACCCGTGACCTACCCGGCGTATCCGGAAACCGTCGTGTCCGGGCGTGCGCTCGAGCTCGCCAAGGGCCCTCCGGCGGAGAAGCGGGACCACGAACTCGAGATTCGGGAGCGGGAACACCGCCTTCGCGAACTCGAGGACCCCAACCTGTTGCGTACCGGGACCGAATAGCGGTACCGTAGGTACGACATGCAGTAGGCGCATCGTCCGCGTCCAGCGGGGCCGGGTGTTCAGACACGTCCGGCGGACGAGAGCGCAGCGAGGCAACAAGCGTGACGCTAGTCGAGCGCGGACCTCACCACCCCTTCACATCGAAGGGCTGGGGGTCTGCGCTCTTCGCATTTCGGTAGGTAGCGGCTCCTCGGCCCGACACACGAGGAGCAGCAACCATGTCTGGACTCACCACAGCTGTGGAGCTCCGTCAGGAGCGGGCCCGGCTGCATGGTCGCAGCTCGGAGATCCTAAAAGAGGCGCGCGAAAGCGAGGACGGCCTCAGCTCCGAGCAGCGGACCGAACTCGACGGCCTCGATACGCGGATGGCCGAACTCTTGGCCGACGCCAAGCGCCTCGAGCTGCACGAAGAGCGGGAGCGCGAGCTCAACGAGTCGCGCGGACGGCGCAGCACGTCGGATCTCAGCGATCCCGGCGAGCTCACCGCCGAACAGCGCGCAGAGCGAAACCGCAACGCGATGCGTCTGTGGTTCCTGAAGGGCTCCGACGAAGAGCTCTCCGACGGGGACGAGGCACTCGCCGCGGAGTTCTCACGCTCGAAGACGGTCCGCCTCAAGCTGGGTGACTCCCGCCTCGCGACGTCCGTTCGCGAACAGCGCGCTCAGTCGGTAGGGACGGACTCAGAGGGTGGCTACACCGTTCCCGAGGGCTTCTCGAACGAGCTCGAGAAGGCACTCCTTGCGTTCGGCGGCATGCGCCGAGCCCGGACCCGCATCATGCGGACTCCAGACGGCCGCAAGATCCCATGGCCGACGTACAACGACACGGCCAACACCGGTGCGATCATCGGTGAGAACATCGCCGACTCCGAGCAGGATGTGGCGTTCAGCGAGGCCGAACTCGATGCGTACAAGTACACGTCGCGCATCATCCGGGTACCGGTCGAACTCCTTCAGGACTCGTTCTTCGACATGCCGAGCTTCCTCGGCGGAGTGCTCGGGGAGCGGATCGGTCGGATCACGAACACGCACTTCACTACGGGCTCGGGCTCCGGCCAGCCGAACGGTGTGGCGACAGCCTCAGCGGCTGGGATCACGGCGGCTGCACAGGGTGCGGTAACTTTCCCAGAGCTGATCCAGCTCGAGCACTCGGTCGACGAGGCGTACCGCTCGCAGGCTCAGTACATGTTCAGTGACGCGACGCTCTCGGCGATCCGCCAGCTGCTCGATGGTGACGGGCGGCCGCTCTGGCAACCCGGTCTGACCGTCGGTGCGCCGGACTCGATCAACGGCAAGAGCTACGTCGTGAACAACGACGTGGCCGACATGGCGGCCTCGGCTCGCGCAATCCTCTTCGGGGACTTCTCGAAGTACGTGATTCGCGACGTCATGGACGTATCGCTCACGCGGATGGACGAACGCTACGGCGAGTTCCATCAGGTCGCGTTCGTCGCGATCTCGCGCCACGACGGCGAGCTGATCGACGCGGGAACGAACCCGATCAAGCGCATCACGATGGCGGCGTAGGTCGGACATCCCTGAACCAAGCGGTGGCGGGGGTCCGGTCGGGCCCCCGCCCCGTTCACTCACAAGAGCTCGAACGGATATGGCGAAGAAGAAGAACGACGACGCACAGGTCGAAGCGGAGCCCGTGGTCGAGGAGAGCCCCGCGCAGGCCGAACAGGCGCCCGAGGTCGAAGCCGAGGCAGAGTCCGAGGTGGATCCGGCGGCGGACGTACCCGAAGAGGGCTCCGTAGCGGTCCATCTCTACGCGGCGGGTCTTCGCATCCAGTACGGGGCGAAGAACGCGGCGGACGTGGTCGAGGTCCCCGCTTCGGTCGCGCAACACGTGGTGAAGACCGGTCTCGGTTGCCTCGCGAAGGCGGGCGCCAAGGTCGAGCGCGCCACCAACGAGCCCGGGTAGGGCTGACCCGACGTGGTTCCGACGCTGAAGACGGAGCCATCGGTCGAGCCGATCACGCTCGCCGAGGCGAAGGCGCACCTCCGGGTGCTGCACAACGATGAGGACACGTACATCACGTCCCTCATCGCTGTCGCACGCATGACGGCCGAGGATCTTCAGCGTCGGTCCTACGTCGACACCGTGTGGGAGCTGTGGCTCGACCATTGGCCCGACGGACGGGTGATCGAGCTTCCGCGCTCCCCGCTCTCCGCGGTCGCCTCCGTGAAGCTGTACGACACAGCCGACGCCGAGACGAACTTCGCGGCATCGAACTACATCGTTGACGACGCGAGCCCCGTCGGCCGAATCGTGCTCCGTGACGGCGCCGCCTGGCCCACGACCACGCTCCGGCAGGCGAAGGCAATCGTCATCGAGTTCACCGCCGGCCACGGTACCGATGCGTCGGACGTGCCTGACCGTTTCAAGCACCTCGTGAAGCTCGTGCTGGCCCACCTGTGGGCGCATCGGGACTCGGTCGTGCTTGGGACCATCGCCACGGACATCCCGTTCTCGCTGAAGGCGCTCCTCACGAAGGACCGCCTCGGAGGGATGGTCGGATGACCGCGCGTATCGGCGCCCGGAACCGTCGGGTCACGCTGCAAGGCTCCTGGGCCACTCGACACGAGGACTCCGGGGAAGCCAACGAAGAGTGGGTCGACCTTGGAGAAGCGTGGGCAATGGTGGAGCCCCTCCGGGGCCGGGAGCTGGCGTCCTCCGGTCTCAGGCTCACCGAACGGCCGACGCGGTTCGTGTTCCCGTTCTCCGAAGCCTGGGCCGACCTCACACCGAAGGACCGGGTCATCTTCGACGGCGTCTGCTACGACCTCGAGAGCGTCGTCCGGATCAGGTACGGGCGCGACGAGTTCGAAGCGCTCGGGGTGGTCCGGACATGAGCAAGCTCACGGTTCGGGTGAAGGGCCTCGAGGACGCTGAGCGCTCGCTTGTGCGCCTCCGGGACGTGTTCCAGGGCCGGATTCTCTTGGCCGCGGTACAGGACGGCGCGGACTACGCACGCGACCTTGCGGAGGCGATCGCTCCGAGGGCTGAGGGTGCGGGCCGACGCGGGTACCACGGGGCCGACAACATCGGGACGTCGACCCGGACACAGAAGCCCACCCGGGCCGAAGTGGCGGTCGGTGCGAAGCCCAATGCGTTCTGGCTCAACTTCCAAGAGCTCGGCACGCTCTTCGTTCCGCCCAACCCGTGGCTCTCGGTCACGTTCGACCATGGTCGAACGCACGTCGAGATGATCATCGGCGCCCGGCTCCGCCGGCATGTCGCGATGGTGGCCCGTGGCTGACGCCGGTGAGGTCGTGTTCAAGCGGTTATGGGGCTGGATCGCGCTCCGCGCGCTCGTCGGAAAGCGGATCACACCCGATCCGCCCGATCAGGACTCCGACTACCCGCTCGTGACCTACCAAGAGGTCACGATGAGCCCGCTTCACTCGCACGAGACCACGTTCGGAACCGCGAGTCACCGATTCCGGGTCACGGCGTGGGCCGACAAGCTGGCCGGCTCCAAGGGCGCTCGAGCGATCACCGCGCAGATCGACGCGGCACTCGTCGGATGGAGCCAAACAGAGCTCCTCACCCGCCGACCACGATGGAACGAGAAGCACCGAAAGCACGGCATTCAGTCCGAATACAGGGTTTGGAACACCAACTAGGAGCACACCGCCATGTCTGAGTGGGGCGCAAAAGGAATCGAGCTACAGATCGGAGACGGCGGGGGGACTGAGGTCTTCACGGCGATCGCCCAGGTCCGCGACGTCGGCGGCCCCGGTCTTTCCATGGACACGATCGACGTGACGCACCACGGCTCGGCCGATCACTGGCGCGAATTTGTGGCGGGTCTGAAGGACGCCGGCGAAGTCTCGCTCGAGCTGCTCTTCGATCCGACCGAGACGACGCACCGTGACGCGAGCGGCGGTCTCCTGGACGACATGGACAACCGGGTCCTCCGGAACTTCCAGCTCCAGTTCCCCGACACCGCGCAAACGACGTGGTCTTTCGCGGCCTTCGTGACGGGCTTCAACCCGTCCGCCCCGCATGACGGCGCCCTTACGGCCGCGGTCACGCTGAAGATCAGCGGGGAGCCGACGCTCGCATGAACCTGAGAGACCAGATCCTAGCCGTTCCGGACCTCCCGGCTGAGCACATCTCCGTGCCCGAATGGCCCGGCGTCGAAGTCTTTCAGCGAAGGCTCAGCCATGACGAGGCCGCGGCCTTTGTCGACTTCGTGAACAGCGATGGCGTTACGGAGTCGTCACTGATGCTGGAGCTCGTTCAGAAGACCGTGTGCGATGCGGACGGCAACCTCGCCTTCGCGCCCGAAGACATGCCGGCGGTCGCCAAGAAGTCGAATGCGGCGATCAAGCGCCTCTTCGAAAACGCGAAGCGGATGAACCGCGTTGGACCCGAGGCGGAGAAAGAAATCGAGGGAAACTGAGGGCGCGCCCCTACCGGCGTGCGGCATTCCGACTCGCTCACGAGCTGGGAATGACCGTCGCGGAGCTCAGGGCGCGAATGACGTGGGCGGAGTTCGTGGAGTGGCTCGCATGGTTCAAGATCCAATCCGAACCGAAGCGGCCCTCCGTTGAGGAGATTCTGAGCAAGGTCGCAATGGTGAACGCCCGACTCGGCGGAAAAGACCTCAGAGGGAATCGAGATGGCTGACGAAGTCCTCTCGCGGCTTCTCCTCGTCTTCGGGGCGGATACGAAGGATCTCCGTGAGGAGATGTCTCTCGTCGATCGCACGATCAAAGGCGTCCGCGAGGAGATGACGAAAACCCGATCCGTGACCGGCCTACTCGCCGGGGCGGCCGGGTTCGGGTACCTCTCGAAACAGGCGTTCGAGCTCGGGTCCTCCGTCGAGGAAACCCAATCGAAGTTCAACACCGTCTTTGGCGACTCGACCCAGGCGGTACAGGGCTTCATCGACAGTTACGGGACGATCGCGGGCCTCTCCGATCAGCAGGCCCAGGCGGTGCTGTCGACCACCGGCTCGATCGTCCAGGGCCTCGGGTTCGCTCAGCAGGCGTCCGCGGAGATGTCCGTGTCCGCCGTCCAGCTCGCCGGCGACCTCTCTTCGTTCAATAACGTCCCGATCGAAGAGACGTCGCGCGCCATTCAGGCCGCGTTGACCGGAGAGCGTGAGCAGCTCAAGCGACTCGGCATCGTGCTCCGGGAGGCCGACGTCCAGCAACGGGCCCTCGCCAACTCCGGGAAGGCCAACGCGAGCGCTCTCACGGATCAGGAGAAAGCGACCGCCACCCTCCAGCTCATCACAGAGCGCGCGGGTGTCGCGGTTGGAGACCTCGCACGGACCCAGGACTCCGCGGCGAACCAAGCCCGGGCGCTCGGCGCCGAGATCCAGAACCTAAAGGAAGAGTTCGCGGTCGCCCTCCTCCCGATCTTCAGGCAGGCCGTGGATTGGACGCTGAAGTTCATCGGGGGAATCAAGCTCCTGGGCGTCGACGTCGCCGTAGGGCTCGCCCGGATGCGCCTCGCGATGGCGAAGACGTTCGGGGATGAGTCGGACTTCGCGGCGGCACTCGACAACCTGCATCACACGTCGGTCGCTGCCCGCGAGATGCGGCTCGAGATCGTCGGGCTCTCCGACGACATCGGCGGCCTCTCGGGCGCGCTGTCCACCGAGGGTGGCGGTTCGGGCAACGGCGGGACGACCCCGCTCGATATCGCCCTCGCCGAGGTGCGAGACGGACTCGTGCAGGTCCCGACGGCCGGAGGCGGCGCGATCACCCTCTTCACCGAGCTCAAGGCGCTCGCCAAGGGGGCGGCGGACGAAACGGAGAGCTACGCCGACAAGCTGAACGGCCTCCGGGGCATCCTGGGCAAGGCCGGCACGATCGCGAGCCTCCTGGGCGGTCTTGGGCCCCTGGGCGGTCTGCTCTCCCGCGGTACAGGACTCCTGGGGTCCTTCGCTGGATTCTTCGCCGACGGGGGGACTATCCCGCGCGGTTCGTTCGGTGTCGTGGGTGAGGCCGGGCCCGAGCTCGTGAGTGGACCCGCCACCGTCACGCCGATGGGTGCGGGGATGCCGTCGATCGTCATCAACGTCCCGCCCGCGCGTGACCCGATCAGCTTTGCGCGTGACCAGCAGTGGAAGGCGGTCCTCCTCCGGACGTTCCGCGGCCTCGAGGCCGACGGCTTCAGGGCGGCCACGTGAGCGTTCTGATCGGAGACGCGGCGTTCCGCTGGACGGAGAGCGGTCAGGACTACCTGCACCAGCTCGCGGCCAACCTCGCCCCAGTGGCCCCGAACTTCGTACAGCCGATCGCCGCGTTCGAGTCGGCAGACCTCACGGCGATCCGTCGGATCGCTATCGGGAACGGCGTGCACGAGCTCCGTGCGACGATCCGGTTCGACAGGAATCCAGACCAACTGAACGAGCTCCTCGCGGCCGGCCGACGCGGCGTTCCGCTCACGTACTTCCCTTCCCTGGCGAACCCCTCCGAGTCGTACCCGTGCAAGCTGATCGAGGCGAGCGAAGTCACACCGGATCAGGAGATGTCGTGGGACGCCCGGTATCAGGTCGACATCCGGCTCCGTCGCATCGACGGGGGGAGCTTCCTCGGGGTCGATGCCGGGTCGCTCTTCTACTACACGGCGGGGAATCCGCTCTCTGGCCTCACGTTCACCCGGTCGGGATCGGTCGGCTACTACACCGACGAGCTCGGGGTCATTCAGAACGCCGCGGCCGACATCGTGCGGACGACGTGGATCAACGGGACCCCTCACCTCCTCGTCGAGTCCTCGGCGGAGAACCTCGCGTACCACACGCAGGACATCGACTTCGTTGGGGCCAACCAATGGAGCCGGCTCGGTCTCTCAGGAGTCACGGCAGACGCGACCGAGGCCCCGGACGGTACTTCCACGGCGGACAAACTCGTCGAGGACAGCTCACTCGCGAATGACCATCGCATCAACGCCTCGTTCGGGCTGGGTGAATCAGACGACGAGGTCGTGACGGTCTCGGTCTACGCGAAGGCCGATCAGCGCGAAGAGATCCAAATCGAAGTGACGGGCCGGGACGGTGCGAACCGGAACGTGTGGTTCGACCTCGACGCCGGCACCGTGGGCACAGCAAGCGGTGCGACCGGTCGGATCGTGGCCCTCGCGAACGGCTGGTACCGCTGCACGTGCGTTGCGACGGTGGGCTCTGGCGGGATCGGCGCCGGGGTCCGGATCTACATGGGCTCGGGCTCCGAGACGCGCAGCTACAACGGCAACGGGTCGTGGGGCCTGTTCCTGTGGCAGGTCGATATCTACCTCGACCGCGCCGAGGGTTCGATCGTGCCGGCTACGACCGCCCGGGTCACGCGACCGGACGAAACGTTCTACGCGACGTTCGACCACGCTCCCCAGGCGATGACGGTCTACATGAAGTTCGTCGAGGCTGGGTCGATCGACGAGCACAACAGCCGGCTTCTGCACATCGGGGACGGGACGAGCGGCGGGCCGTTGCTCGAGGTGTTCAACAACAGCGGCGGGTACCGCTTCTACCACCTCAGCGACATCGGAGAAGACGAGGCCGGATCCGGGTTCACCGCCCCGACCGTCGGTCAGACTGTCGAGTTCCTGGGCTCTATCGCGGCGGACGGCACGCTCACGGCCGCCCAATCGATCGACGGCGGCGCAATCGAGACCGCGACGGGCCCGATCACAAAGGCGCTCGCCTCCTCTTGGGCGGGCACCCGCTTGTATCTCGGGTCGCGCGGGAGCACGAACCGGTGTCCCGGCCTCCAAGTCGAAACCGTGAAGGTGATCGCGGGAGTCCGCGACATGACCGCCATGAGGGCCGCGTAGCATGCCGGTCGCTGACTTCCGCGTGAGGATCGCGAACGCTGGGGCAACTCAGGTCGACGGGAACGTCGCCGTGACCCTCGGACTCGATGACCTCGCCGAGGTCCCGAACGTGTCGGGCCCGATTCTAGACGACATTCTCCGCGGCTCCGTGACGAGTTCGCCGTTCGCCGTGCGGGTCATCTCCGACGCTGTGCTCTTCACCTCGTCGGGACGCTTCACGGGGCTCGGCCGCCTGATGGACTTTCAGCGCAACCTCGACGGCGCCGGGTGGACCACGCGGGCGACAGGTCGGATCCGCAACGCTTCCGAGCCCGACGGGCGCGGGATGATCGAGCTCGAGTGCTCTGATGAACACTCGACGGCACGCCGCTCCCAGCTCTGGCGGAACACCACCTCGAACCAGCTCCACCCGCCCGGCCTCACCGCGGCGTTCATGGACAAGCCAGCGGCCGGTACCTCGAGCTACGCCGTTCGGGAGGTCGACGGGGACGCTGTCCGAATCGAGCCTGAAATCGAGGTCGAGGTCGGAGAGATGCTCTTCGTGCCTCAGAGTATCCGGGACGTCCTCGTGACCGATCTCGTGGCTCGCGAGGATCAGGCGATCAGCGCCACCCACTCGGCTGGGAACTTCACAGCGCTCCGCTTCGAGTACGACTCGCTCGACCGAACCGTCATCTCGTTCTCTCAGGCGCTACAGGGTGTCATCCTGGGCACCCCGGGCGTGTTCGGGCTCCTACGGGAGATGTCTCCGGAGAGCTCGGGCTTCATGCGGAATGCTTGGGTCTACATCCCCGGACACAGTCTCTCGGTCAATGACACGATCACGGGACGGTTCTACTTCCCCACCGGGATCCCGACGAGCGAGAACGTCCCGTACCTGATCGGTGGCGTGGACGGAATTCACCCGATGGAACTCCTCGAGGAGCTACTCGACGGGACCCACGGGGGCGACGTCGTCGGATACGAGACGGCGGCGCTCACGACCCTCAAGGCCCTCCCCTTCCGTCCGGTGTGGGTAGACGAGCGGGAGCCCACAGATCGCGCCGAGTGGATGCGCGGGATCTTCGAGCTCTACGGCGTCGCCCCGCTCGTCGGTACCGACCTCCAGCTCCGGCCGACCGAGATCCGTCTCGACCAGAACGTCGCCCCCGGCGCACTCACCACACTCTCGGCCGCCAACGCTCGAGACCTCGATTGGAACCATGGGTCCGCCGAGCTCGTGAACGTCCTCGCGCTCAAGGGGCGAGCGCTCCGGGCGATCGGAGACGAGGCCGAGAGAGATGTTGGGTTCCCGCCTCACGGGTACGACCGGGTCGCGGTGCCCTACCCCGAGATCGCGCACGACAACGTCGCCGACCTTGGCGAGATCGTACACGAGCTCGAGACGTCGCTGATTCTGGACCCGTGGTTCCGGAGAGGCACCTCGCCCCGGCCGCGTGAACTCTCCCAGGGCTTGTTCGAGGTCTTTGGGGATGGCGCGGTCATCGGAGCGATCACGGTCGCAGACGACGCGGGCGTGAACGCGGGGGATCAGGTCGTCCTCGATTTGGACTCGCTCAAGACCTTCAACCCAGAGACTGACGACCGGACGGGCGATCGGATCATCCGGCTCCTCGACTTCCAAGACCTCGACCCCGCCAACCGACGGTTTCGGTTTATCGACCTTGGCCCGAGCGCCGCGGTCCTCGCCGCGCCCACGGTCGCGATCGCTCAGGACGGGACCGACGGCGACCTCCTGAACGTGACGATCTCTGGCCTACCCGCCGGGGCCACGGCACACGTGGAGTGCGACGTCGGGACCTCGACTCCCGTGACCTATCGCTACGCCAAGGAAGGTGTCGGGAACGAGGTCGTGAGCTTCAGAATCCCGAACGGCTCCGGCACCGGGTACGCGCGAGCCTACGCCACGGCGCCGAACCGGATTCGCTCTGATTGGGCCACCGACACCGTCGCGCTCTCCGCTCGAGCGAAGATCCTCGAGGCGAATGTCGTGAAGGTCGCCGACACCGCGGTCGTCACGTGGTCGGTGCCCAGCGGGACTCTGGGGATCCGTGCCCGTTACGACACCCACGAGCGGACCGAAGACCCGACGTTCGCGAATCAGGCGGACTATGACGCCTCGACCGGGACCCTGACGATCACCGGGGTTGGCGAGCTCGACGTCGTCTCCGTGGAGCTCACCCCGTACACCGGATGGACCGGCGCCGCGGTGAGCGGGAGCGCTGGAGACTTGGTCATCGTGAAGGCGGTTTTCCCGCGGATCACCGGAGGCCGGCAGATCGTGCGGCCGAGTATCCGGGTTCTCGACGTCGAGCCTCGCCCCCTCACTCCGAGCGGTGGCGATCAGCGATACGAGCGGGACGCGATCCTCGTCCCGAACGGCGCGTGTCGGTCTGTCCGGATTGAATACAGCTTCGTGCGCCCGAACACCGCGGCGAACCAACCGCCCCCGTCCACGACCTTCGACGTCGACTATCGCGTTGACCTGACGTCCGGCCGGCAGGTCGCGCACACGCTCGAGGACGGCGCGTCGAGTCCGTTCATCTTCCTCATTCAGGACGATGCGGGGACGCCGATCAAGGACAGCACGTTCTTCATCACCCTCACCCCGAACTCCCGGGCCGACGGGAGCGGAGAGGACGGGGACGCCGAGACCTACGAGGTCCGACAACTCGGGGAGACCCATAAGGGCAACCGGGTCGAGACGAACGGAGGCGAGGAGTTCGAGGTGCGAGCGCTCCTCGCGGGGTCTGGGATCACCATCAGCGAGGACGGGACTCTCAGCGCTTCGGGAGGAGGCGGCGGCCTGACCACCTACCCGGCCGTTTTCCGCGAGAGCGCCTCGACCAACATCACGAACGCGGCCGGGACCGTGGCCCTCGACACCGAGACGCTCGACCCGGACAACGGCCACTCGATCGCCTCGAACGAGATCACCGTCGACAACGCCGGCTACTACCGGATCTCCTACTCGGTCCCCGTGAACGACGACGGGAGCTCCGGCGCGACGCGCTCTCGGATCTTCGCATGGGTCGAACGCGACACGGGCGGTGGCTACTCGGTGATCGCGCAGAGCAGAGGCCAGGACTACGCCCGCGAGGCGTCCGGCGGTGAGGGCGTGAACGCCTCCTTCGTCTGCGAGCTGACCGCGGGCGACACCATCCGCCTCCGGATCCAGGCGTCCTCCACGACCGACGTGTCCACCGAGTCCGGCCAAGCACAAATGAGCCTCAACCGCTTGAGGGCCGCATGATCCGATCCGCTCTCCTCCTCCTCGCGTTGGCCGGATGCGTATCGGGCGAGCCGTTCGAGCCCTCCACGTGTCCCAACGTCATCGTCTTCATGACGATCGACACGACGAACGCGACCCTCGTCCACGACTCCACCGCGGTCCCGGACAGCACGACGCCAGGGTGTGAGGAATGACGACGCTCGCGACGTTCCTCGGCGATCTCTCGGATACGCATAAGGCGGTGACCGCACTCATCGGAGCCGTCGCGATCGGATCCACCCTCACCTTCTACCTAGTCGGCTTCACCGGCCTCCCGGAGCGCATGGACAAGGCCGAGGCCGCCATCGGTGAGATCCGTGAACACGTCGAGGAGTCGGACCGCCGTTTCGACCACCTCGTGTGCCTCCTGACCCTCGAGGGACGGGATGAGATGAGCGCTCAAGAGCTGATCCGGGAGTGTGGGCTATGAGGAGCACGGACACCCAGCTCCACGAGGCGGCACTTCGGAGGCAGGAGGATCGGGCAGCGGCTGACCTCGAGGCTCGGGAGCGGCGTGCAGCGGCCACGAAACGAGCCGTCGGGTCCTACCTGGGCGGCGGCCTCTCGCTTTGGATGATCCTCCGCGAGGACATCGTCGGATCCGCCCCCCTATCGGACATACAACTCACGCTGTGGGTGTGTTGCTTTGCCGTTTGCTTCGGCCTCGCGAGCCTGGATCAGATCCTCAACGCGTTGGGCAAGCGATGAAGGTCCGCAACGCCTCCGCTGAGGACGTGGTCCTCTACTCGCTCGCCGTGGACGGCGCCGGGCACGTGCTCCGTGAGCTCGAGGGGCGCCCGGCTTTCCGTCTGACCGAGTTCGCGAGCCGCGACGGATGCGATCAGGTCATGTTGCACCCGTGGCTCCTCGACGGGCTCCTCGAGCTGAAACGCCACTTCGGAGGCCCGACGGTCCGGATCAACTCGGGATTCCGCACCAAGCGCCACAACAAGGCCGTCGGTGGCCGCCAACCGGGCCCGAAGCGCACCGGTGGGTCCCGCCATCTCTACGGCTACGCGGCCGACGTCGACGTGATCGGAGTGCGCCCGAAGCTCGTGGCCGATTGGGCCGAGAGTCAGGGATGGGGTGGCGTAGGCCGGTACCAGACCTTCACGCACCTCGACGTGTGGGGTGAGGGCCGGAGGTGGAAGCCGTGAAGCCAATCCTCTCCGCCATCGTGGTCTTCGCGATCGGTCTCGCCCTCGGCCGGCTCCTGAGCGCTTCTCCGGAGCCCGAGGTGACGTACCGCGAGGTCATCGTGAGCGACACGGTGATCGTAGAGCGGGAACCGCCTGCACGGCCTCCCACGATCGTCGAGCGGATCCGCTACGTCGATGTGCCGGTCCTCCAGCTCGCACGGGCTCCCGGAGGCGCAGCGGCCGACGTGGCCGCGTTCTGCCGGCCGACGGTGCTCCACACGACCGACACGGTACCAGCGGACACGGTCATCCTCGTCCGCTCGTTTACGCACCGCCCCGCCCCGTTCTGGAAGCCACTGGCGAAGGACGGGCTCACGGTCACCGGCCCGAACTCGCATGGAGACTTGTGGGCGGCCGACTACCGAGTCCGGGACGGGTTCTCCGCGCGGACCGCTGGCTCCGAGCTCGAGGTTCGGTATCCGCGGTTCTCCGTGGCTGGCGACATCATCGACCTACTCGGCCTCGTGTCGCTCACCATTCACGCCGTGGGGCTGATCCGATGAGCAGGACCCGCGAATCGGTCCCCCTCCGTGAAGTCGCCGATCACATCGACCGCCGGATGGCAGGAAAGTCGGGGACCGTAACACTACATTACACACCGAAAGGCTTCGTGCGCGTTCAGTACGGAGACTACGAAGACGCAGACGCCATGCCGACCCGGAGGTCGGCCAAGTAGCACTGAAGGGACATAGATCAGGGGACAACCCGACACGGGCCCCCGTGGAACGTCGAGGCCAGCCGGCCGGCGTTCTGCGGGGGCTTCGTGCTTACCGGCCGGCTGGGTAGAGAGCCAGCTTTGGCCGCGTTTAACAAGTTCGAGCAGTTCTCGGAGGACCTCTCCGAGGGTGTTCACAACCTCAACACCGACACGATCCGGGCGTATCTGTCGAACGCCGCCCCGTCCGCTTCGGCCGATGCCGTGAAAGCGGACCTCGCCGAGATTTCGGCCGGGAACGGGTACACGGCGGGTGGTCCCGACATGCAGAACGGGACGTCCCGGACGGGTGGCGTGACGTCGGTCACGGGTGTGGATGCGACGATCACCGCCTCGGGCGGCTCGATCGGACCATTCCGGTACGTCGTCTTCTACAACGACACCCCCACGTCGCCCGCCGATCCGCTCATCGGATGGGTGGACTACGGTTCGTCGATCACGCTCGCCGATGGTGAGTCGTTCGACATCGACGTAGGTACGTCGCTCTTCACGGTCACCTGACCGCGTGAGCACGGAACTCGATCGCCGCCGGGGTATGCTGACCCGGTTGAAGCGTTCGCCAGTGGTGGCGTCGGCGGCTGCGGCCGTCGGCGTCGCCGCTGCGTCCTTCGTCGTGAGGCCGGTGTCGTTCGGGGACTTCCTCTTCGCCCCGTCCGTTGAGGTGACCGTAGAGGACGCCCGCATGCAGGAGCGGATGCGGACTCTCGAGAACCAGCTCAACAGCTACCGGTTGCAAGTCGGTAGTGCTGCGGCCTCGCACATGCCCAACCTACCGGAGGGTTGGGAGCTTCTGACCGAGTGTCCGTTCACGGATACGATCACGTCGGGACAACCCATCACCGGGTGTTCCGGTTGGTCCGTGAACGCTTCGTCTCCGGGCCCTCCGAAGTCTTCGTCAGGCGACACGGCTCGGACGGAGCAAACCGACACACTCCTCGGGGCGATCGCGAGCCCCAACGGTGCCCTCCTGCACTACTACCCCGATTCACTGTTCGGTGACGGGCCGACGGGGGTGACGTACACGTACAGCACGACGACACCGATCGCCGCGTTCTACGCCTACGTCGAGTTGAGGTGGGACGGCTGCTCGCCTGCCGATTTCCATCACAACACCGTCTCGGAGAAGATCGTCCGGTTCAACCTCGTCCGAGGTGGAGTTACCGGTACAGCGGAGCAAATGCTCTTCCAGCTCGCCGGCGCCCAGGGTGAGGTGATCCAGTACCTCAACGTCTCGCCGGACGGGAATCTCTGGCCCGACTCTGCGGAAGATCGAGGGGACGTGAACGCTGAAGGTCGAGTCTGGCCCACCGACGGCGTCTGGCACCGATACGAGTTCCTCTACATCGCGTCCACCGGCTACTTCGCGTGGTGGCGCGACGGCCAGATCATGGGCGCGGTCTCAGGCAGCGCATCGGTAACGGCCAAGAACGGTCTGTACTCCATGGGGATCGAGGGGACTTGGGGTGGTGGCGGAGGTAACTCGCGCTATCCGGAGTGCATCGGCACCCGCCATGCCGCGCACGGCGCGATCTACATCGAACCGAGCTGATCCATGGCCGACTTCAAGATCCAGCGCGGGACCACCTCGATTGCGACGTCTGCCACCACGGCTACGATCACTGCCGGGGTGGACTACGACGCCCCGTCAGCTCTGAGTGCGGCCTTCATCCGGATCGTAGGAACGCATCTGACCGGTGCGGCTCCCGGAAACGCGACCCTGGCCCTCGCTACGATCGCCCCCTGGATCTCCAACCCCGGGAACCTCCTCACTTCGATCACGTTCGAGCGCTTCGACGGAAACGCCACATGGACCGCTGAAGTCGCATGGGAGATCGTGGAGTACATCGGGGCCGGCGGAGGTGACAACGAGTTCATCGTGCGCGCCCAAGGGGTTCAGGCTCTCGGGACCGCTGACGACGCAGGCACTACGGCCGCGATCGGGAGCATCGGAACGGACGCCGATGTCGTGCCGTGGATCACGGGTCAGGGTGCGAACAACACGGGTGTCGGAAGCGCCTACGAGGCACTCCACACCTCGGAGTGGAACGCCGGGGCCGACACGGCCACGTTCACCCGACATCGAACCGTCGCGCTCGCCTCGAACGTGTCCTATGCGATCATCGAGTTCACTGGCGCCAACTGGGCTATCCAACGCGCTGAGCACGGGTACGATGGCGACACCGCGGGCACCGCTGCGACTGAGACGATCACAACGCTCGGATCGACGGCTCGCGCCTTCCTCCACGTTCAACAGCGTTCTGGTGGCGACGCGCAGTGCGACACGCAGGGCCAAGAAGTCTGGATCTCCAGCACCACGCAGGTCTCCTTTCTTCTCGATTCGGGTGCATCGATCGGGACCGGGTCGACCGAGAAAATCGGGGTAGCGTGGGTCATCGAGAACACGCAGTCGTCCGGCCAGACGATGGTGGTGCAGCGCTACTCCGGGACACACTCCAGCGGGACGTCCGGGTTCTCCGAGACGGTGACCGAGGTCGGGGCCCTCGACGAAACCTCGATCGAGGAGCTGACGGCTACTCTGAATCAGTCGACGAGCTCGTCTCCGAGACAGTTCGCCCACGCTGAGCTCACCACGGTCACGAACGTCGATCTCTACCGGGGATCAGACACCGCGGATCTCGACTATCGGTTCGCCACCGTCGAATGGCCGGCGGCCCCGACCGGTGCCTCCGTGGTCGTGGATCCCGGCGCCGTCACGATCGCCATGACCGACGTCGGCCTCACGGTCGGAAAGCGTGTGGAGGTCGACCCGGGTGCCGTGGTGGTCGCGATGACAGACGTCACGCTCACCTACAACGGCACGATCGGCGTGGTCGTGGACCCGGGCGCCGTCACCATCGCGATGACGGACGTGTTCTTCGGTCTCACCCGCACCGTGGACCCGTTCGCGGTCACGATCACAGGTACCGACGTCGCGCTCTCCGTCGGCCGGGACGTGGTGGTCGACCCCGGTTCGGTTGCCATCGCGGGCACCGACGTGGCCCTCGAGCACAACCGGACGCTCTCTGTAGACCCGGGCTCCGTCGCCATCGCTGGGACGGACGTCGAATTCCGACACGACCGACACGTCGACGTCGAATCGGGCTCCGTGGCGCTCTCGTTCACGGACGTCACGCTCAGCTACAACGCTCCGAACGTCGTCGTAGTGGATCCGGGGACCGTGACCATCGACTTCACGGACGTCGGCCTCTCTCAGGGTAGCGGCGTCGACGTCGAATCGGGCTCGGTCACGGTGAGCGGGGCCGACGTGGTCCTCGAGTACAACAGGGCGCTACCGGTCGACCCTGGGGCCGTCTCGATCGTCGGGACGGACGTGGACCTCCTTCAGACGCGGCCGATCGCTGTCGATCCCGGCTCCGTGGCTCTCACGATGACCGCGGTCCTCCTCGGAGCCAACCGGAGGGTACCGGTCGACCCGGGCTCCGTGCTGCTCGCGATGACGGACGTTGGCCTCTCCGACGGAACGATTCTCACCCCGGCTCCGAGCAACTTCCTCGGGCCTGATTTCTCTCCTCGCATCCTGGGGCCTGACTGATGGGAAGAGCACTCGCATGGACGATGAGCCCCGGCGAGACCCTCTCGCTTGGCGTCTCACTCGCGACCGACCTCGAGGACGGGGACACCCTGACCGGGACCCCCACCGTGACCCTCTGGCAGCTCGACTCCGGCACGTGGGTCGAGAAGACGGCTCAAGCGACGATCGCGAACCAACAGGTCAACGCATCGGAGCTCACGGACGCCAACGGGGACCCGATCCCGGTTGGTAAGGGCGCCATGTTCCGGCTCACAGCTCCCACCACGGAGGGCGTGTACGACGTGAAGGTCTCGTGCCCGTCTACCGACGGTGAGGGGCCCGCTACCTCGCGGAAGCTGTACGTCGTGGGGCCGTAGCCCTAAGCAGCACCCGTCAGCACGTTATCGACCATGGACACTTCCTCCTCCATGTCGATCCACTCCGTGGTGACCGGGGAGAGTCCAACGGGCACCTCGGCAAACGACGCGATCACGACGCTACCGGGAGACGGAGTCGGTTCCCCAATCTCGAGCGCCTCGGGGACCGGGATCTCGGCGCCCCACTCGAACATCGCCGACAAGTAGTCCTCAAATGCATCACGGAGGTTGGCCAGGGCTTCCCACGGGGTGTCACCGTCAGATTGAACGCCCTCGAGCTCCTCGATATACGCGACGTAGTACACCTCGCCGGATTCTTCAGTCTCTAGGCGGACCCGCCGCATGTACGGTAACGCCCGGTAGAACTCTTTCGGCTTGCTCATTGCGTGCTGCCCTCCTCGTTGGCCCCCGCCTTGGCTTTCTCGGCTGCCACTACCGAATCTACGGCGGCTACTGCGCTCCTCGCCACGTATCCGCGAACCCGACGATGGCGAGGGACAGTTACTACAGCACCCGTCGGCAGAAGTTCGTGGCGATACTTCATGTGGTTTGCCTGTTCGCTCTTCTCGAACCCGAAGCGTGTGAGCAGCCGGTCGATCTTGGTCACCGGTTGGTCCTCCGGCGCCTGGCGGATTGTCTCGAGCAACGCCTCACGCGTTGGCATGCGCTACTCAGACTTCTCAATCCACAGAGTTGTCGAGGCCTCGTACAAACCGTCGAGCAACACTTGGAACACGTACATGCCGGGTTCCGTGAACCGAAGACCCGCGAAAGCGACCCCGACCACCGATCGCATCGGCATCCCCGGCCCACTGTCGATATTGTCGGAAAACGCCATTCGAAACGTGAACGGCTCCTCGCGGACCCGCTCGCCTGCGGAGTTCAGTAGGAAAATCTCCCCATCCCACGCCATGCCCGCCTCACGCTGAGGACCGTGGGCAACCAGCGTGAGATACATGATCGGGAGACCCCACGTCGGGCCCTTCCCGCTGATCCGATTGAACGCGTTGACGACTGAGAAGCGCCCGACAGCGTCGGCTGACGCGTACTCGGAGATGAGAATCGTATCAATGGTCATGGGTTCCTCGCCGTAGGTGCCATCCGGTCGGGAAACCTAAGCGTTCGGTGAGGGCACATGCTCTTTCATCCGTGGTTCCACCACGCTCCGATGTTCGCGTATGCGATCACGCCGATCCCTAGGAGGGCGAGGGCGATCCCGATCATCGACAGGGTCCCGTTCTGCGTAGCCACCAGCACGGCGCCTCCGAGCATGATGAAGACGCCCCACAGCTTCATCCCCTTCCACTTCTTCCCAGTCTTCTCGATGGTCTGAACCACACCCGCCTCCGGTTACGAATCAGCTTCGGATCGGACCAATGACCCTCGCGCAGCTATCGCGCAAGGTGTCAGACTTTGCCCAAAGTCTGCGGGCGCTCCCCTTCCCCGCGGGTTAGAATATCCATGTAAACCCCCAGGAGTGTTCACCGCATTTATACAGTGGTGGTGTGCTTGCCATCATTTTGGGCGGGATCGAAACGCGTTGACAGGTATGGGTTTACGACAGTACGCACGAACCCCTTGCCTGACCAATCGAGCACGCTCACGATAGCATTATCGAGAGGCTGGGAGCTTGAACGAACGGAGAGGGGATATCTGCAATGAGTGCGGATTCTCGGCATGGACCGGGGGTCCGCGTTCGTCACGCAAGAAACCCGCATTCTATCGGGCTCCCCGTCTCATTCGTGGGGTACCAGGGGAAACCGGTCCACGTGTCCGTCCTCACTGTGAGGAGGAGCGTGGCTGGCCCCCTGGACGACCTGTTTTGAGGGGTGCGTGGTGATGGCCGACGAGTCCAGTTGGAAAGACAGCCGGTTTGTCCGGTTCAGTCTCGTGTTCGGCCTACTCTTATGGGGTTACGTCATCGCCGACCGGTTGATCGACGCTCCGCCGGAGATCGTGCCCTTCGCAGTTGGGTCTGACTTGAGCCACGTGCGGCTGGCGGACGGCCTTGGTCAGATCGAGACGCTCGAAGGTGAGCGCACTGTGCTCCTGTTCTTCCATTCGGAATGCGCCGTCTGTGTACGTGAGGCGGGCACGTGGCGGGAGCTGATGCCGAGACTCGAGGGACACCGAGTCTTCGCCGTGACGCCTGAAGAGATATCCGTAGGACGGGCGTTCGCGGACGAGCACGGTTGGGACGTGTCGGTGAGGACAATCCAGAAAATGACTATGCGAACTCCTTGGTTCGTGGTCACGGGGCCAGACGGTTCCGTCGAATTCGAGGTCGTGGGCAGCGAGACGGATGCTCTCCTGTCCCACCTCGAAACCAAGGAGGTATCGCATGAAGAAGCGGACACGGATGTACCTGATGGCAGCGGTGTTCATGCTGCTCCCGATGACTCTGGCCGCGGCGAGTGATGGGCCAGGGTTGTGGGAGAAGATCAAGGCGGCTGGTCTGGTCGACTGCTGTGAGGGCACCCACTGCGCGCCGAACGCGTGCTGGGTGTTCTCCAACTGTGACTCTGACGGGGACTGCCTGAAACTCTAGGAGGGCGAGGCGAGCGGGATGGAGCAAAGCTGGCGGATAGCGCGGGATATGGCAGTCACCACGCTTTGTGGTGTTGTGATCCTGTGGTCCCTGGCGGCCCTGCCCTCCGGGTTCGAGCGCGGCTACATCAGCGCCTCGGCCTTCTGGGGCCTGCCCGGAGCATTTGCTTTCGTCATCCCGCTCGCCTCTTTCGTCGTAGGCTACCGTCTCCGGGACCGGAGCCCTTCCGAGTTCATCGGCCCGTTGATGATCGTGGCCGCCGTCGGCTTCGTTCTGGCCGCCTACATCCACCCAAACGTCGCTTACGAGGGATGGCGGCTCGCAGGGGTCACCGAAGGGCGCGCCCCCTTTGGCCCGCGGACCCCCGGTGCCCTGATGGAGCATTGGGCTTGGCTCACGGCCAACGCCGATGCGCCCTACGACTTCAGCTCCCCATTCAACTGGCCGCCGAACTACGTGATGTGGATGTGGGCGACGCCGTTCATCCTGAGCGCATGCACCCTGTTCAATGGCATGTCGGGGTGGTTGTGGTCGCGGATGCTCGTCCACTCCCCGCTAGCTGACGACCGCAGCGTGACGGTAACGCTGATGAACGGTCGTGCCGCCGCCAATTTGAAGCTCGCGGGTCTTTGGCTCGCTCACGCCGCCGGGATACTGGTCGTGTTCTCGGTGGCCAAGGACCAAGTCTCCCCACCCAGCACGGTCCCGGGCCTTGTTGCGGCTGCGCCAGTCCTTCTCCTCGCGTGTGTGGTCGCGGGGGCGTGGTGGCGCATCTACCGAGCCCACCTACGAGCGAGAGGGCGTCAGCTCCGCGGCTCGATGAGCGAAGCCGAACTCATCGCAGTACTCCCACACGGGCGCCTCCGAGAGGGCGACACTGTGTCGCTAGAGAAGGGCCGAGGCGTTCTCGCCTCTACCATGAGCGAGGCCGAGATCGAGGAGCTCTTGGGGGCGAGAGGGGTCACCCGACCCAAGGCGAACGCCCTTCCGAAGCCGATCCGGCTGATGCGGACGTCCTGACGGGCTAGGACTCGAGCGCCCGCTTCGCGGCGGCCATAGTGTCGGCCGCTTCGAAGTCCGACCGAATCGCCTTGACCAGCTGAAGCACCCGGTCGGCATCACGGCGGGTCAGCAGGTCTCGATTCTCGCCGAGTACGTCGTGCGCCTCAAGTAGGGAGCTCTCCGCGAGGAAGCTCGCGAGCACGACTCTCCCTAATCGGTACTCGAGGAAGTCGAGCAACTCGGTAGCTGGGTCCTTGCCGATCTCTGCCGGCAGTCCGGCCACCTCCTGTAGCAAGCCCAGCGAGACGCCAAATGCTTCGGCGAGAGCGGGCAACCGGTCGTGAGGCGGCCCGGAGTCTTCCCAGCGAACGACCGTGTTCTTGTGCGTCCCCAGGCGCTCTGCCAGCTGCTTCTGATTCCATCCACGGAGGTCCCGAAGGCGGATCACGAGGTGCGTGATCGACTCGCGAGGGACGCCTTCGCGGGTGCCTTCAGAGTCCACGGGATAGATCACCCTTGCTTGTGGTGACATGTCACAGTACTTTGTCACCATCGAGGCAGTTAACCGCGCACTCAAGCGGTTAACCCAACACGGTGAATGTCGCAGATGGAAGACGGATCGCAAGCAAAAAGTCGCGTGGTGCCAGCGGGCACGAAGGTGACGCTCTCTGAGAAGAAGGATCTCCGCCTCGTTGCGGACATCGACAACACGACGGAGGCCGATCTCCTGCGGGACAAAACCCTCGAAGAGATCGCGGCCCGGGCGTCACAGATCCGACGCGACCAACGCGAAATCGACTCACGGCCGAGCGCGGCCTGAGGCCCAATGAAATGAAGTGACATGCGCACAAGTGTGCGCGCCCGCATGGCGCCGGGGGAAGCAGACCCGGGCGGGATTCTGACAACTGGAGGGAGTTCGAAGACCATGGAGCAGAAGCAGCAACGGTCGCCCAGATGGATGACCAAGAAGCGAGTCGCGGATCTGGGGCGACGCGGAATACGAGAAGCAGGATCACGGGAGCGGGTAGCTAAGGTGCTGGGCCGCTCACCGTCTTCCGTCAGCTACGACAGCACCACGCGGACGAACCCCGAGGTGGCTCGTTTCTACCGCGAGGTGTTGGTCCCGTTGGCCGAGAGCCCAACGACCACTGCACGGGCCCTGGCATATGCGACCGTCGCGGTTGTCGACGCGATCGAGTGGCACGACCAACCGACAGCGACGCTGGTCGACCGTGCTCTATACCTCATGGACCGCCTCCCTACCTACCGGCAGGCCGTTCAGGATGCGGCGATCAGCGGTGATGACCAAGCCCACGCCGAGGCGCATGAGAAGTACGGAACGGCGAGCACGGAGCTGGGCGGCATCGCCCACGTGCTCCGGGCCCGCGGGGTGAGTCTCCTCGAGTACTACCGGCGCCGGAAAGCCTCGTGAGCGCCCCTGGATTCAGGATCACGTCTGGGCGGGGATTTCACCTGTCCTTCCCGAACGGCTACACGGTGTCGGTTCAGTTCGGATTGGGGAACTACTGCGCGAACCGGAACCTCGAGAGTATGCCGAGCGACCTGGTGGCGTTCGACGCCCAACTAGGCGCTCAGGGGTGCCCGGACGCTGAAGTAGCGGTCTGGGGTCCTGATGGTGACATGCTTCACGGTCCCGACGGCTCGTGGGATGACTGCGTGAATGGCTGGCAGAGCCCGAACGAGGTGGCCGCTCTGATCGCCTGGGCGGTCGCGCAGCCGGCGTCAGCATGACGGTCCCCGCGTTCTACGGACACGCCGAGCCGGGCGGAAGCTTCGAGGTGAGAGAAGCTCCCCGGCCGACCATGGCGAGGCCGAGCACGGGGAGCGGAGGGTCCGGGGACCGTTTTGACGGTAACGGGGAGGGCAACCCCGACTACCTGGGCGACCCGAGGTACCTGATCGACCCGGACACGCGGGACGATGCGCTCGAGTACTTCCGTGTCACGCGCAACGATGCGGGAAAGCGGATTCACGAGCGCTCGATCGAATTCGGGAAGACGCTCGGCCGCCCCGGCGAGGATTGGCGGAGTGCCTCCGCTCGACTCATCGACGCCCAACTGTACGCGGCTTCCCTGAACGCTCTGATCTTCTCGACGATCCGAAAGGCGCTGTGCGGCCTCGAGGACATCGCCGATGGTCGCGTTTCGTGAGGCGGCCGTCCGTGGGGATCAGCCGACAGAGCCATGTAGCGCTGTGGTTCAAGGCTGGACACGGGCGGCACTACCACCAAGAGGACGGGCCTCAGGAGCCGCGGAAGCGAGCACGGGAGCCCGAGCCGGAGTTCGACCCGAACGAGCGTTACCTCTCGTCCTTCCCCGACGAGGATTGGGGGTACCGAGAGTGAGGCGCTCCGAGCTGAAGAGGCGCACGCGCCTGAAGAACGGGCCTCCGCCCGAACGCCGGACTCCGATCAGGAAGCGGAACCGGAAGCGGGCCGAGAAGCGACGCGAGGCGGCCTTCGGGACGAAAGCGGACTGGATCCGCGGCCTCCCGTGCGTCTGCTGCGGCCTCCCTGCCCCGTCCGACCCTCACCACGTGATCTCCAGGGGCGCCGGCGGGGACTCTCGCCACCTCGTCCCGCTTTCCCGGATCTGCCACACGGAGTTGCACACGGTGGGGCGGACCACGTTCGAACGTCGCCGCGGTCTCAACCTGACCGACGCGGCCGAAAAGCTCCACGAGCAATGGAGGCTCGAGCAATGAGCCAAGGAACGATCGACTTCACCGCCACCACGCCGCGAATCGACTTCTCGAAGCTGGACAAGGACGAGCGCGCGGTCGCTTCCCTCCTGACGACCCGACGCGGGAGCTCGAGGGCCATGAAGGTTCCAGCGATCGCGAAGGCTGTGGGCCTCCCGACCCGTCAGGTACAGCACATCGTGAGGTCACTGATCGTCGACCACGGGATCCCGATCGGCACATCGATGCGCGAGCCGTATGGGAACTACCTCGCCGTGACGAGCGAGGAGCGTTCCGCGATCGCGAAGCTCCATCGGGCCCGGGCTGAGGCCGAGATGGAGCGTGCACGCGTCTTCGAACGGATCGACCGCGAGGAGCACACCCGTCGGCATCAGACCGAATTGGGGGCCGCGTGATCGGGCTGTGGATCGACGGGCTCACGCCTGAACAGCGCGACCGCATCATTGAAGGCCAGGGTTGGACGACGAGCGAGTCGCACTACGTAGATCCCGACGGTTGCCGATGCTTGGTCGGACACGTGGACGGTTGGCAGAACGACGACGAAGTCCCGGACGTCGACTCAGACGAAGACGCCATCTGGGGCCTTGATGGGCGTCCCAACTTCATCGCCTGCCGCTACCCGGACCTAGTCAAGCGATTCGGAGTGGACCGCGTGGTTCGCGTCATCAAGCAACGAGCGGCCAAAGGAAACCGAGTCTTCGAGGACTCCCCGGCCGGCCAGGAGGCCGTGTCCTGATGGCCTGGAGTGACGCACCTCGCGGTATCCACGGTGAGCGGATCGCTACGCCGATCGACTGGCGCCGCGTGGGACGAAGCGCGGCGTACATCGGTGTCGTGGTCGCGGCACTCATCACCGGCTACACGGTGGGCCTCAACGAGTCGAACGAGATGCTCGAGGCGTCGATGGACCGAGAGGACCACCTCGCGGAGCTGTCGAACACGCTCCTCGATCAGAGCGTCCGAGCGCTGTCCGTGGTTCTCCGAGAGGACGCACGTCTACACCGCCGGATCCACGACTCGATTCCTGGGCTCCTGAATCACTCGGCGATCGTGCATGCCGTGCTGGCCGCGAGGGACCGATGACCGCGCTCGCCGTGCTCTTCGCTCTCGAGCTGCCCCTCGCCGTGCTCTTCGGGCGCTGGCTGAAGCGGCGCTCATCACTCTACCCACGACCGGAGGACACACGATGCCGGTGAGGATTGATCCGAAACAGCGGTGCGAGTGCCCGAAGCGGGTGAAGACAGCCCGATGGAACTGGCGCCCGCACCAGCCCCGCCGCGTGCAACGCTACGTAGGGCAGTACATGGGCCGGCCGGTGTGCGGAAATTGCTCCGGCTTCATCGTGGGCACGGCTGAGGCCGCGGCCCTCACGGATGAACTGGCGCGACGTGACAAGCGTCACCCGACCCCGGTTCTCTCCGACGAAGACGTACAGGACATCATCATGAAGGAGCTGATGTTCAACGCGTCGGAGACGAACACCCGCCTCCGTCGAAAAGTGGCCGAGGCTGGGAACTGGACGAAGTCGAAGGCGACGTTCGCGCGATTCGCCACGGACATCCGCCGACGGCTCGGCATTCGATGCAACACGGGACAGGAGAGGAAGGTCGCGTGAACGTCTTGGACCAAACCTCGGCCCTCCTCGAGCTCGCCGGCCTATGGGAAGGCGACGCCGAGGCACACACCCGCTACGACCCCGACGACCCGGCCGCCCGCGTGCTCTCGAAGTGCGCGTCCGACCTCCGTGGTCTCCTGGGGGACAAGACACCCGAGTGGGTCCCGTTGTCGACGGTTCGCGCGACGAGCGGCCGGAGCGACAAGGCTCTCCGGTCCATCTGTGAAGACCTGCGGTCCAAGGGTCTGGCCCGGAAGAACGAGGCGGGACACTGGGAACTCTCGCTCTTCGCGGCGATCCGGATCCCGAAGAACACCGAGCGCTTGGACCTCTCCGATATTGCGGACCCTGACGAGCTCGCCCGCGTGCTGGGGAGGGATCCGGGTTGATCCCTCGCCGTCCCGTACTCCGCTACCACGGGGGGAAATGGCGTATCGCGCCATGGATCATCCGTCACTTCCCGGCTCACCACATCTACGTCGAGCCGTTCGGAGGCGCCGCTTCCGTGCTGATGAGGAAGGACCGAGCTCCGAAGGCCGAGGTGTACAACGACCTCGACGGCGACGTGGTCAACGTGTTCCGAGTACTCCGCGACCCCAAGACCGCGGCAAGGCTTCGGGCTATGTGCGAACTCACGCCGTTTTCGCGCGTCGAGTTCTTTGAGAGCTACGAACCCACGGACGATCCCGTCGAGCGGGCCCGCCGGACGATTGCACGCACCTTCATGGCGCACGGATCGACTCACCGCCGCGCTCACAGGACCGGATTCCGCGCCCGGACCTGGTTGAACAAGGCGTCGAGCGCAGTCACATGGACGGGTTGGCCTGCCCAAGTGCCCGCCTACGTGAATCGACTCCGCGGTGTGACAATCGAGAACCGACCCGCTCTCGAGGTCATCGCCCAACAGGACTCGGCCGAGACCCTCTTCTACGTTGACCCACCGTACCCGTTGAGCACTCGGACCTCGGTTCGGTGTGAGAGCGAATCGGACGGCGGCCGGGCCTACGTGCACAATCTCAGCGACGACGATCACCGTGAGCTGCTCGGAGTACTCCGCGAAGCTGAAGGTATGGTGGTCGTATCCGGCTACGCCTGCGCGCTGTACGACCAGGTCCTCTCAGACTGGCGGAGGGCCTCCAAGGAGGTCCGTGCCGACGGCGGAGCCGCCCGGGTCGAACATTTATGGATCAAGCCGGGAACCGAGCGTCTGGAGCTCTTCGCATGAGCCGAAAGCCTCGCAAATACTCGGCGGGCAAGAACAAGACCGCCTCGGCTCCCTCGTCGCGCGTGCGCGTCTACGAACGCCCGGACCTACCCGGTCGGGTGTTCATGACCCGTGCGTGGGTGACAACGGAGGCAGGCCGTCCGGTCGAGACCCCACTTCCTGAGGGCTACACTTGGGAGGCGGCGAGGCTGCTGGCCGACAAGACGGCCACTGAGCGTCGCCTTTCGATCCTCTCGGGACGTACCCATACGGGCGAGTTGAAGTCGATCACGCTCGGCGAGCTCTTTGAGCGCTATCACAAGTGGCTCGACACGCAGGACATGGCCGAGAAGACCGTGGCCGGGAAGGAGCGGTCACGGAAGTTCTGGCTCGTCTCATTGAGCCCGGACATCGAAGTCACCTCCCTCGACTCCGATCGTGTGGAGCGCATCGCGGCCACAGCCCGGCGCCGGGGAGGGCACTCGACCCGATGGGACGGGAAGCGACTTGCCGACCTCCGTGCTGTGGTGCGCTGGGGCATGAACAAGGCTCGTCTCTACGACCTGAACCCGCTCCGCGGCCTCGAGCTACCTGAGTACCGGCCTGACACAGAGGACCTGTACTACGACGCGAGGGAGTCGATTCTCCTGGCGACCCCACACGACAAGGTCGACGCACGGGTAACGCTCGCCGCGTCCATCATCTGCGACACCGGCCGCCGCATCTCCGCCGTGCTCGCGATCTCAGCAGTCTCAGACCTCATCGTCGCCGAGGATCGTCTCTACCTGATCTTCCGCGCCGAGTTCGACAAAGGGAATCGACAGGCTGTGGTCCCGGTCTCACCCGACACACACCTCCTGATTGCCGAGGCGCTCGAGAACCATCGAGTCGAGGGCTCCGGCTGGCTATTCCCCGAGGGTCGCGAGGACCATGACGACCCGTTGGACAAGCCGTACTCGAAGGAGAACGCCACGAAGGCCCTTCACCGGGCAGAAGAGGTGCTCGAGATCCCGTACATCGAGGGCCGAGCGTGGCACGGATTGAAGCGTCGACACGTGACGACGTCGTGGGAACTCTCCGGCGGCGACGCCGCCCTCGTCGGCGACATCACCGGCAACGTGTCGGCGAAGCTGCTCAAGGATACGTACCGTCGCGTCAATCGCGACCGCTCCGCCGGTCAGGTTGACGGCGTCCGAGAGCGGCTGAAAGCTGATGCAGAGGCCGGCCAAAAAGGCTCGGTTTCTACACGCAAATCTACACGTGATTTGGAGGCCACATCGTGACCACCCCAGCAACCCGCGTGGTTAAGCGGGATCCTACATTGGCCCGGATGGATTCGAACCATCATCGCCGGTTCCAAAG
>JBCCEZ010000044.1:0-39970 GCA_039030015.1 Gemmatimonadota bacterium
CCGCTCGGCCCGGATGGCCGTCACCAGGCTATAGCCTAAGGGGAATTGCGGGCTGTCGTTGATCGCGTACCTCAGGATGTTCTCCGCACCCCGGTACCGCTCCATGTTCATGAGACTGGATGCGATCTCCGTCATGAGCTGATACGAGGTACCGAGCAGGTTGATCGCCGCCCGGTACGAAACCAGCCCCTCCGAGACCTGGCCGGCCCGAATGAACTGGTCTCCGATGGCCCATTGGGACCGCCCCGACTGCGGATAGTCCTCGAGGAGATGCTGGAAGACGGTGTCCGTGTCCTTCCATGTGGGATTCCGCGTCCACGTGCGGACGCTACCCAGGGTGACTGCCGCGATCAGGAGCCCCCATCCGAGCTGCTTCCGATCTCGAGCCAGTCGGACAATCAGCCATCCCGTAGCGGCAGCGAGCCCGACGGACGGCAGATACAGCGTCCGTTCGGCGAGTAGGACGCCCGAGAGAAAGAGCGTATTCGACACCGGGGACATCGCGATCACGAACCAGACGACCCCAAAGGCAGCGGCTTTCGAGCTATCGACCCCAGCGCGGAGCTCCGGCTTCCGCCAGGCCACGAGCGCCAGTGTGAGGACGAGGAGGCCCATCCCGACCCCGACGATGTTCTCCGGACGCCACGAGATCGAGATCGGGAGGACGTTCGGCGTGTAGTCGGCCGCGAGGTCCATCGGGAACATCCAGAGTCGCACGTAGTGCATCCAGATGTCGCCCAGTGTCCAGATCTTGGGGATCTCGGTGAGGAGATCGGCCCCGAGCGGCCCGAAGGGGCTCGCGATGCTGCCCAGGATCGAGAAGCGCCCCACCAAGAGCCCGATCGCGACCAAGAGCATGACCAGATACGTCTTCCAGCGATCCGCGATGTACTTCGGGACCTCCCTGAAGCCGATGTGCCCGCGGGCGGCATCGACGACGAAGATCAAACCAGGCAGGGTCACCCCGCTCTCTTTCGCGCCGAAGGCGAGCAGGTACAGCCCACCGACGCCGAGCGCAGTACGCCAGGTACTGATCGGACCGCCACGGATGTGCAGGACACACGCGGCCACCGCGCAGAGTGTGGAGATGATCTCGGAGTACCCGACGATGTTCGCGACCGCTTCCACGTGGACCGGGTGGATCGCGAAGATCGCCGCACCCGCGAATGCCGCCGGTAAGGATAAAAGCTCGATGAAGAGCGCGAGCACTACGACCGACGCGACCAGGTGCGCGAGCACGTTCACCATGTGGAAGAGCAGCGGATCGCCTCCCCCAGCGACCCATTGGAGACCGAACGAGAGCGTCGTGACCGGCCGCCACAGACCGAGCTCACGCCCGTAGGCTCCCGGCCAGTACGGTGTCGTCAGTGCCTCGTCGAACGTCGAGATCTGGTGGATGTTCTCGTTCACCGTGACGATGTGGTAGTCGTCGTAGGCGAAGTCGTTCGGCAATGAATTCAGGTAGACGAGCGTCGCCAAGAGGCCGACGATGAGGTAGGCACTCCTCGGATCGCGAAGCGGCGAGCCGAGTTTCGATCCGAAGAGTCGGCTCACGACGCGGGCTCGCTCTCTTCCGGGGCTGCGTTCACCGACCCGACCGAGATCGACGCGAGACGTTCCGGAGTGTCCCAAGGATCGACCTCGGGCGGCGCCCACGGCTTCGCCTTCGGCCCGAAGAGATTGTACTTGACGATGCTCCAGATGGCGGAGACACCGTCCTTCCACCCGATCTTCTTCCCCTCCGCATACGAGCGACCGTCGTAACTGATCGGGAGTTCGTAGATGCGGGCGCCCGCCTGGGCCAGGCGGGCCGTGAGCTCCGGCTCGATCCCGAACCGATTGGCCGAGAGCGGAAGCGAGTGGAGCAGCTCCGTCCGGACCATTTTGTAGCACGTCTCCATGTCGGTCAGGTTCACGTCGGTGAACATATTCGACAGGAGTGTGAGGAACCGGTTGCCGACCGAGTGCCAGAAGAAGAGGACCCGGTGAGGGCCGCCAAGGAAGCGCGATCCGTACACCGCGTCCGCTCGCCCTTCGAGGATCGGCTTCAGCAGCATCGGGAATTCGCGCGGATCGTACTCCATGTCCGCGTCCTGCACGACGACGACATCACCCGTCGCGTGTTGGAACCCGGTCCGCAGCGCTGCCCCCTTCCCCTTGTTGTGCTCGTGCATGACGAGCGTGTCGATGAGTTCGCCCTCGAGCTCGGGCAGAAGATCTCGCGTGCCGTCGGTCGATCCGTCGTCCACGGCGATGACCTGGAGCGATAGAGGCACCTCACGCACGAGGCGCAGCAGTGTCTCGACCGTGTTGACCTCGTTGTACACCGGGATGACCACGGAGAGATGGACCCGATCCCACGCCAACTCCTCGGGGCGTTTCCGTCTCCCGTGGCTCGAGCTGCCGATCTTGATCATTCGTCGATTCCGTAGCGGTTGAGTTTGCGGTAAAGCGTGGAAGGGTCGATCCCGAGCACCTCGGCGGCACGCGTCTTGTTGCCGCCCTCGGACTCGAGGACCCAGAGGATGTAGGCACGTTCGACCACTTCCATGGTCGGATTGGGCGGTAGCTCCGTCGCTGCCAAACGAGGCGCCGGCGCTTCTCGGACCCGTTTCGGCAGGGCGTCGACCCCGATCGTCTGCTTCTTCGAGACGACGACCGCACGCTCGAGTGCGTTTTCCAGCTCACGGACGTTGCCCGGCCAGTCGTACTCACTCAGGACGGAGAGCGCGGCGTCGTCGAGCGTCCGAGGCTCGTCCCCGTTGGACTGTCGGCGGAGGAAGTGGTCCGCGAGAACCGGGATGTCCTCTCTGCGTTCTCGGAGCGGCGGCAGGTGTAGCTGAATGACGTTGAGTCGGTAGTAGAGGTCGCTTCGGAAGCCCCCTCGACTGATCTCCTCCTCGAGGTCGCGGTTCGTGGCCGCGATGATGCGGACATCGACCGGGACCGCCTTCGTCGACCCGACGGGGATCACCTCTCGTTCCTGAATCGCCCGCAACAGCTTCACCTGCGTGCTGGGGCTCATCTCGCCGATCTCGTCGAGGAAGAACGTTCCGCCACCCGCGGCAACCAAGAGCCCGTCTTTGTCCTTCACGGCACCCGTGAACGAGCCCTTCACGTGACCGAAGAGCTCGCTCTCGAGCAGACTCTCGGGCAGAGCGCCGCAGTTGATCGACTGAAACGGCCCATCGCTGCGAGGGGACAGCACGTGAATGTATCGGGCCACGACCTCCTTACCGGTCCCACTCTCTCCCGAGATCAACACCGTCGAGTCGGTCCCCGCCACCGTCTCCGCGAGCTCGAGGACCTCGACGAAGCGGGGCGCACCCCCCGTCGGGCGCTCACCCGAGCGTTTGTCGCGGCTCTTGATCTCCTTCTTGAGTCGCTTGTTCTCAGCCCGAAGCTGACGGGCTTCGGCGGCCCGGTTGCAGATCGCGAGTAGTTCGTCATTCGCGAATGGCTTTTGCAGGTAGTAATACGCCCCTTCGTTCACGGCGCGGACCGCCGACTGGAGGGACGCCTGGGCGGTCATCAGGATCACCGCGATCTCCGGGTCGATGTCTCGGGCTTGAGCCAAGACTTCGAGCCCGCTCGCCCCGGGCATCCGGATGTCGGTGAGGATGATGTCCGGCTTCTCGTCCTCCAGCGCCGCCATCGCCTTCGGCCCCGAGTTCGCGACGCTGACCTCCCACCCCTCTCCACGGAAGAGGATCTGGAGGGTATCCAGGATCGCGGTCTCGTCGTCGACCAACAGAATCTTCAACGCATCGCTCCGGTCTCAGCCGGGACCGCGGCAGGCGCGCCCGGTAGGAAAATCACGAACTCGGCACCCCCGTCGGGGCTCTCGTCCACGAAGGTCACGCCCGAATGGGCCTCGACGGCTCGGTGCACGACGGCCAAACCGAGCCCACTCCCCCCTGTCTTCGTCGTGAAGAACGGATCGAAGATCCGGGCCCGCTGCTGCTCGTCGATCCCAACCCCCGAGTCGCCGACCGAGAGCCGTACGGGTCGGTCGATCGCTTCCCCACGCGGTCGGGGGCGGTTCGGGTCGTTCTCCAACGCGACGGTGACGCGGCCTCCGGCCCCCGCCGACTGCGCCCCGTTCAACACCAAGTTGAAGAGGGCGCGATGGAGCAAATCGGCATCGCCCACCACCGGGACCGGTCCCTCGTCCAGAACCGCGACGACATCGACGCCCTTCAAATCGGGATGTTGTTTGGCGATGAGGAGGCAACCCCGGACGAGTTCGTGGAGGTCGATCTCCTCCTTTTCGTCCGTCAGCCCCAGCCCCGAGTAGTCCAAGAACTCGGAGAGGAGGCGACTGAGCCGGTCGGACTCGGTGAGCACGAGGCGCTCGAGAACCTGTCGATCTTCGGCGGCCAACCGACCGCGGCTCAGCTGTTCGACCGCACTCCGGATCGAGGCCAGTGGATTCTTGATCTCGTGGGCCAAGGAGGCCGAGAGGGTCGCCACGGCTTCGAGGCGCTCCGCTCGCACTTTCAGCTGTTCGAGCCGCTGGAGATCGGTGATGTCCTGGAAGAGGGCGGTCGCCGAGGGGAGCTGATCCCTGTCGCGATCGAGGACCGCCGTACTGACTCCGAGGCGCACCGGACCATCGTCCGTCGCGATCCGGACCTGCCCCCGGGAGACGGGAGAACGGCGGTGGATCGCCTGCTGCAGGATCGAGCCCATCGACGGCGCGATGTCATCGAGTTCATCGAGGATCGGCCGGCCCATCCGTTCTTGCAGGCGGATCCCCAAGAGCGCCTCGGCCGCCCGGTTCGCGTAAGCCAGGCGTCCATCCCCGTCGACGGTGAGCACACCGGTGGAGAGGTTCGCGAGGATGTCGTCCGTGTCGAGCCGGAGTTGTCGGAGTTCGGATGCGACCGCACCCAACGCCTGCCCCGCGCGACGGAGACGATCGCCGATCAGCGCGGTGATCACGGCGACGGCACCGAACAGAACGATCCGGAGTCCGAAGAAGGCGCTCATCGGCTCACCGAAGCCGAGAGCCAGATCCGCCGCGTACAGGAGCGAAATGAACGCCCCGACCAAGAGCCCGCCGAGCAATGGGAGGAGGAGGGCGCCGGTCGAGATGACCAGGATGTACAACGACGCGAATCCACTCGCGGGTCCACCCGTCAGATGAACGATCCCGGTGACAAGCAAGGCGTCGAAGACGACTTGGCCGTACAGGAACTCCTCGGTGGGCTCGCGGCGCTGCACGTGTGTGTGCCAGTACGACCACACCGTGGCGGCCACGGAGACCATGAAGAGCACGCTCACGAAGAGCGTGTCCGCGGAGCTGGACTCGAACCAGGTGACGAGCCCGGCCACCAAAATCCCGGCGACGAGCGTGAGTCGACCGACGTACAGCCACCGGAGCAGGTCGATCCGGCTCAGATCGGGCGCGGCGTGCGTCCCGGACTTGGCTGGAGGGGAAGGCTCCGCCACGGTCGAGGTCTCCAACAGTGGGTGCGAAGAGGCGTGGTGGGCCGTACGGTCTCACCACGGTAGGCGAACCGCCTCGCAAACTGCAAGGATCGTGTTTTGGCATTCTGCGACGGGATGGCCCGACCCGTCGCCGACGGCCAGATTCCGCGCATGAGCGTGCTCAGACGCCTCTCCGCGGTCGCCCTCCTGGTGGCGGTCTACCTCCCCCTGCCTCGACTCCTTTCGGAGCGTGCCGGGCCCGCGGGAGCCGCGACCCGGGACGCGGCGGAAGCCGCTTGGGTCCTCGGCCTGACCGGAACGATCATCATTCTCGTCTTCGCCTGGGTCGTCGTCCGAATGTCCGGCCCTCCCGCAGACGAACGCCGATGGGCCGATCGCCTGACCCTCCTGCTCCGCCCCGACTCCGAGCGCCTCGCCGTCGGCCTAGGAGTCGTGGCCTTCGCACTTGCGGCCGCCATCGCCTGGTTCATTCACGGGGGCGCCCCGACGTCCGTCGACGAGATGGTGCAGCTGGCCCATGCCAGAGCGCTCGCGGCGGGGACCCTCGGCCTCCCGACCCTCGCGTCGGGGGCGGACGTCGCCCTCCAGAACGGAATCGTGACGGACGACGGGTGGGTTTCAATCTACCCGCCCTTCCACACGATCCTGCTCGCGCTCGCCGCTTCGTGGGGAGGCCATTGGCTCGTGGGGCCCGCGATGACGGGTGTCGCCACAGCGGCTGCCACATCGGTCGGGCAGCGACTCCTCGGCGAACTGTCCGGTCGCATCCTCGGGCTGCTTCTCGTCGTGTCTCCGTATTGGCTGCTCCTCGGCTCGACCCACCTCAGCCACTCGACCGCGGCCGCGGGCATCGCGTTGACGGCGTGGGCCGGAGAGCGCGCTACGCGCCAGGAGGGCTGGCTGTGGCCCTGTCTGACCGGCGCATCGATCGGAGTCGCCGTGAGTGCACGGCCTTGGGTCGGCCTCGTGAGCGCGGCCGCGATCCTCCTCGTCCTGTGGCGTCGTCCCGGTCTCGGTCGTCGGTCGGTCGCGCTCGCCCTGGGTGGGGCTCCCTTCGCCGCTCTACTCTTCGGATGGAACCAACGCCTCTTCGGTGACGCGCTCACCCTAGGCTACAGCCGAGCCTTCGGGCCGGCGCACGGGCTTGGCTTCCACGTCGACCCGTGGGGGAACGAGTACGGGGCGATCGAGGCCCTGGCCTACTCGAGCGCCGACCTCATGCTCTTCGGGATCCGCGCACTCGAGTCGCCCCTCCCGATTCTGGCGATCCTTGCAGTGGCGTGGTTTCGTCGTCCGCTCAGCAATGGAACGGCACTCTTCGCGGCGTGGGCTGCGGCGGCCGTGACCGCCAATGCGCTCTACTGGCACCACGGAATTCACTTCGGTCCGCGTATGCTCCTCGAGAGCACACCGGCATGGCTCGGTCTCGTAGCCGCCGTCGTAGGTACGGCGCTGACCGACGATTCGAACGCTACCGAAGCTCGATTGGGACGCACCGTCCTCGCACTCACGCTCATCGGTGGCCTCGCCCTTTCTCCCCTCGCGCTCCTTCAGCACCGGAGCGCCCGGCCGACACCACTCCCGGCACCCAGTGCGGTGAGCGAGGGTCCCACTACGATCTTCGTCCACGGCGCCTGGGCTTCGCGCGTCTCGGGGCGCCTCGTCGCGGACGGCGTACGCCGGGACTCGATCGAGACCCTCCTGCGGCGACACGACCTCTGTGTCGCGGACCACTTCGCCCGCGATCGCGAGAGCCCGCCTCCCGGTCTCCGCTTCGATCCGCTCCCCGGCTCCCCCCCGGAGCTGCGGGTCGTCGAACTCTCACCCGGGAACGTGATCCGTGTCGATCCGTCCCACTCACCCGACGCAGCATGCACGCGACAGGCCCGCTCGGACCGCTTCGGCGTGCTCGAACTCGAAGTCGTCGCATGGCGTACAAGCCCCGCAGACCCGCGCATACGCTACGTCCGCGACATGGGTCCGGCGCTCAACGCGAGCGTGCTCGATGCCCGCCCCGGCCCGGCGTACGTACTCGTCGACAGCAGTCCGGACGGCGAGCCGAGACTCTTCGCGTACGACGAAGGAATGGAACTCCTCTGGGGTGGGGCCGCCGGGCGCTGAGCCGCCCCATACGCTCAGGGACGCGGCACGCGTCGGACCACATCGGCGACCGCGTACGCTGCGCCCCCCAGTCGCCCGACCGGACGGAGTGACTCGGGGGTGATGATCTGTGAGCCATCCTCGCGCTCCAGATCGGGATCGAGCCGAATCCCGACGACCTCGGCGATGAAGAAGACGTTCGCGGCATCCCCGAGGTCCGGTTCGGATCGAACCACACACTCCAGGACAGCGGGACATTCGGCCACGAAGGGCGCATCGACTCGATCGGACTCCGCGAGGGTCAGCCCCGCGAGCTGGAACTCGTCGACCTCGGCCGGGACCGTCGCCGACGTCTCGTTCATCGCCTCCAACAGGTCGGCCGTCACGACGTTCACGCAAAAGGCGTCGCGGGCCCGGATGTTCGCGGCCGTGTCCTTCAGCGCACCCTTCGGCATCCCGATCGAGACCCCGACGAGCATCGGCGCAGCGGAGATGGCCCCGAAGTACGAGAAGGGAGCCAGGTTCGGCACACCGTCTTTTCCGCGCGTCGACACCCACCCGATCGGTCGAGGCACGACCAACGACGTCATGAGGTGATAGCGGTCGAGCCCGCGGAGCTGCGACGGGTCGAGCGAGTTGGAGGCGCGGACTTCGTCCCCGTTCACGACCCGAGTGGGACGTCGATCACCTGACCCGGGTAGATGTTGCTCCCCCGCATCCCGTTGGCTTCACGGATCTCGTCGACCGTCGTGCCGTGCGAGCGGGCGATCCGCCAGAGCGAGTCCCCGTTGCGTACACGGTACTCCCTCGTTTCCGGCGCACCGATGCCGCGAGCCATCAGCGTCTCGACGTAGTCCTCGTAGTAGTCCGGGAAGACCGCGACGTGGTAGTGGCGAGGCCGCTGTTCGAGCGTCGCCTCGATCACACCCTGGCGCTCCAAGCTCATCAGGACGCGCTCGAGCCAGGCGCGGCACTCGCGGTTCCAAGGGTACCGAAGGTCGAGCGCCATTCCGGTCGGGTGCACCGTCCGGTCCGACGCGTTGCGCGGTTGCCGGTTGAGCGGGCGCGTAAGGCTCGTCACGACGAGGTCCTCATCGCACGCCGCCTTGTACTGCTGACTCAGCCGATCGATGAAGAGTTGAACCGCGGGGCGCGCGTACGGGAAGGAGACGCTGTGAAGCGAGTAGTGGCGCCCGTCATCGACTCGGACCAGCCAACCCCGTTCCGCGAAGAGTCGAACGCGCTCCGGATTCTCGATGAAGGTGTAGTCGTGCTGCCGAGCCATCCGGTTCTGCCGGTCCATCGACGCGGATGATCCGCGGAGGCTCTGGGCCGAGAGCGACTCGGCGAGGGGCGCGAGACCCGTGGCGAACGCAAGTGCGCCAGCCACGGCGAACCGACCGATCACGAATCGAAGACCACGCATTATGGCGAAGTGGGGGGTGCTCGCTGTGCCATCCCCGAAACCGGGATGACCCATAGTTAAACATCTGTTTCCGCGGCACAAGCACCACGTCGCCGACGCGTTCGAGGCCCCGTATTCGTCGTAACCCAAGAGGGCGCGCAGAGATCCACGACCACGACAAAGGGCCGGAGGCTCACGCCCCCGGCCCTCTCCGATCAGACTCCGATCGGCAGTCGCGCGTGGTCTATCCCTGGGCGGCCGCGTATCGAGCCGCGACCCGGTCCCAATTCACCACGTTCCAGAAGGCGCCGAGGTAGTCCGGACGCCGGTTCTGGTAGTTCAGGTAGTACGCGTGCTCCCACACGTCGACCCCGAGGATCGGCGTGAGCCCCTGCATGTGCGGGGAGTCCTGGTTGGCCGTGGCCACGACACTGAGCGCGCCGGAGCCGTCCGAGCACAGCCAGCCCCATCCGGAGCCGAACTGACCACCGGCCGCCGCTTGGAAGCGAGCCTTGAAGTCGTCCATGGAGCCGAAAGCCGAGTCGATCGCAGCGGCGAGATCACCGGACGGCGCATCGGCCCCGCCCGGCGTCATCACGTCCCAGAAGAGGGCGTGGTTGACGAAGCCACCCCCGTTGTTCCGAACGCCCCCACGGATCTCCTCGGGGAGCGCGTCGAGGTCACTCACCAGCTCGATCGCGGACTTTCCATGAAGGGCGTCGTGACCCTCGAGGGCGGCGTTCAGCTTGGCGGTGTACCCGGCGTGGTGCTTGCCGTGGTGGATCTCCATCGTCCGGGCGTCGATGTGGGGCTCGAGCGCGTTGTGCGCGTATCCGAGCTCCGGAAGTTCGAAGGGATAGGCCATCGGGTGGCTGGCTCCTTGGCGAATTGTCTTTTCGGTGTCGTGGGCCCGGTGCCGGAGGGTCGACTTCCGCCTACCTTGGAGTGCGGACCGAGCGCTGGATTGTACCCGGGTCGGTTCCCCTCAGCAAACCTCCGACCCGCAGGCCGCCGCGGTGCCGAACGAGCCGAAAGCACGCCGGATCCTCCTCGTCGACTGCGACGCCTTCTTCGTTCAGGTCGCTCGCCTCGAGGACCCCGACGGCGCGGGCAAAGCTCCCCTCCTGATCGTCGGTGGTTCCGCGACCGGCCGAGGGGTGGTGACGTCGGCGTCGTACGAGGCCCGTGCGTTCGGCGTCCGCTCGGCGATGCCTACCGCCAAGGCCCTACGTCTGTGCCCGGACGCGACGGTCGTCGGGGTGCCTCGGGGCGCCGTGGCGGAGCGGTCACGACAGGTCCGCGCGGCCCTCGAAGAACTCAGCCCCGTCGTTCAGGCCGCCTCGGTGGACGAGTTCTACCTCGACCTCACGGGGACCGAACGACTCTTCGGGACCGAGACCTTCGAGGAGACCGCGTGGCGGATCCGGGAGGAGGTTCTTCGCCGCACGGAGATCTCCGTGTCGCTCGGGGGCGGTACGAGGCGCGTCATCGGGAAGCTCGCCGCGACAAGGGCGAAGCCCGCCGGGGTCTACATCGTGCCGCCGGGGGGCGAGCAGGCCTTCTTGAACGAGTTGGACTTGGCGGCCCTCCCCGGGGTCGGCCCCTCCCTCGTCGAGGCGCTCGCGGAGCGCGGCCTCGTCCGGGTCGAAGATGCGTACGAGGTGCAGGAGGAGTGGCTCCAGCGATGGTTTGGAGAACGCCGTGGCGCGTGGCTCTATCGCCGCATCCGCGGGGTCGACAACAGCCCGGTCGATCCCGCCGAGCGCCGGAAATCGATCTCGTCGGAGCGCACCTTCTTCGAGGACCTCGCATCGGATGAAGATCTCGGGCGCCGCCTCATGGAGCAGGCCACGTCGGTGGCGTCTACCCTGAGAAAGAAGGGCTTCCGAGCGCGCACGGTCACGGTGAAGCTCCGCGACAACGACTTCAAGACTCGACAGCACAGCCTGACGGTGCCCGAGGCGATCGAGTCGAACGCCGCCATCGTGGAGGTGGCGCGAGGTCTGCTCCAAGAGCTACGAGCCCAGCGCCGGGTCCCCGCCCGACTGATCGGCGTTGGCCTCACCGGATTGGTCACGCCCGACGATGCCACCCAGCTCGCCCTCTTCGACGAGGCGGCGGTCGGCGAGAGCGAACGGGACCGCACCGTCTCCCGGGCTGTCGACGAGATCGCCGAGCGCTTCGGGTACGGTACGGTCGTCCCGGGCCGGATGGTCGGGGAGTCCCCGGGTCGCCGAGGCCGCGTAGACGGCTGAACGACGAAACGGGGCGGCCCCGAAGGACCGCCCCGCTCGTTGATCGTGCGCCTAGCGGCGGACTACTCGCCGCGTGCCGCGCGCTTCGCGGCCATCGCCTCGTACGGCTTCCGCTCGAAGTAGCTCTTCGTCTCTTCGACGACGACCGGAGCCAGAAGGAGGAGTGCGATGAGATTAGGCCAGATCACGATGGCCAAGGCTACGTCACCCAAGGCCCAGACGACCGCCAGCGGGATCGACGCTCCGAGGAAGTGCGCTCCGACGAAGAGCGCCTTGTACGGCAACACCGCCTTCTGACCGAAGAGGTACTGCGCGCACCGATCCCCGTAGTAGCTCCACGAGATCGCGGTCGAAATCCCGAAGAGAAGCACGCCGAAGGTGACGATCAGGTGTCCCCAATCACCGAGAGGCGCGAGCCCCTGTCGGAACGCGGCGGACGTAACCGGCGCACCATTCTCGACCGCGTCTCCGTAGAGGGAGGTGTAGGTCGTCCCGTCGGCCGATACCGCCTCTCCTCGGTCCGGATACACCGTCCCGTTGAACGGCTGCGTCTGCCCTTCGTCGGTGAAGAGCGGATCGACCAACGCCTCATGCCAGCTGACCATCGCCTCGTTCATGCCGGTCGACACGTGCGACCCGTTGGCGATCTGAATCTGCGCGGGTGCGTCCACACCCTCGAAGCGGTTCTCCGAGACCTCGGCCGTCCAGGTGATGTCTCCACCGCCCAGCGTGATCTCCGTCGGGAAGCGTTGTTCGTGCGCTCCGGTCATGATGATGACCAGCCCGGTCAGCGAGCAGATCACGATCGTGTCGATGAAGGGCTCGAGGAGCGCCACGACACCCTCGGAGACCGGCTCGTCCGTCTTCGCCGCGGCGTGCGCGATCGGAGCGGAGCCCTGTCCGGCCTCGTTCGAGAAGAGGCCGCGCCGCACACCCCACATCAGCGTGACGACGAAGACACCCGCGCCGATACCGGCCACGCCTGCTTCGGGAGCGAACGCCTGTGTGACGATCTGCGCGAACGCACCCGGCACGCTGCCGAAGTTCATCAAGATGATGAGGAGCGCACCGATGACGTAGATCGCAGCCATGAAGGGCGCCAGGAAGGCCGTGACCTTACCGATGCGCCCAATGCCGCCGAGGATGACGCCGGCCACGATCACCGAGGTGATCCCACCCATGACCATCATCGGAATGCCGAACTCGGTCAGCATCTGGTCGGCGACGGTGTTCGCCTGGACCGCGTTGCCGGTGAAGAAGGCGGTGAAGGCCAACATGACCGCGAAGAAGATCGCCATCGGCTTCCACTGCGACCCGAGTCCTCGCTCGATGTAGTACATCGGCCCGCCGGCCACATTCCCGACCTCGTCGGTGATCCGGTACTTCTGAGCGAGGGTGACCTCGGCGTATTTCGTGGCCATCCCGAGGAAGGCGGTAACCCACATCCAGAAGAGCGCACCCGGCCCACCGAAGTGAAGCGCCATCGCCACACCGGCGATGTTCCCGATCCCGACGGTCGCGGACAGCGCCGTCGTGAGGGCCTGGAAGTGTGAAACGTCACCGGGGTCGTCTGGATCGTCGTACTTCCCCGTGGTGACTCCGATTCCGTGGCCGAGATACCGGAGCTGGACGAAACCGGTCCGGATCGTCAGGTACAGCCCGGTGCCGAGGAGGAGGATCACCATGAGGGCGATCCGCTCTCCTCCCACGCTGGGTCCGATCTCGATGATGTACGTGTTCGCGAAATCGACGATCGGCTGCAAGAAGCTGTTAAGGGCGGACTCCATGCGGTTCCCCGTGTGGGTGGATAGCGCGCGGACCACGAGGGTGTGGTCCGGATTCAAGCGTCAAAGAATGTCCCGCACTGGAAGCCGGTGCAAGCGAAGAGCGTAGGCGCTGTGCCGCCCTACGCCTCGAAGGAGACCCACCGAGTGCATGCCTCGGCGGCCCCTCGAACATCCCGGCGGGAACCGGGCTTCACGTCTGCGACGCCGGCCGACTCAGGGGCCAGATAGATGGTACCGAGGACCACTTCCGCGGTCGGAATGCCGACCTTAGCCCTCGCCGCGCTCGACAGGAGAATGGGTCCGCCACTCGCCCAGAAGGTCTCGCGGCCGGCCTCGGTCGCGACGAGTAGCATGTTCTGGATGGCGGAGGAGGCCGCCGCGATGTGCTCCATGTTGCGTCGCGTCGGCGCGAAGGCCGCCCCATCCGGGAGTGTCCCCTCGGCCGGGTCGGGCAACCACGTCACGATGATCAAGCCATCGGTCCCTCCGAGAAGGCGCATCGTCGTCTCGACCTTTCCGTCCCAGCCCTCGATCTCGCTCCGTAGAGCGCGGCACGCGGCGCCATCGAGCACGTAGAACCGCCACGGCTCGAGAGCACCGTCCTCCTCAGGCCGATGGCAATCGTGGCATGGGAAGTGGTGGGGGGCTTCCTGCCCCGCCTCGAGCATCGTCGACAGAAGTGTCCGCTCGGATCCGTCCGGGACGGGGAGAGGCGCGTCGGCGGGGGCCAAGACCTTGGTCGTGCGGCGGAGCCGAATGGTGTCGAGCAGTGTCATCGATCTTCCTGGGAAACGGGCTGCTCGAAAGTAGAGCGAACCGGCGGGGGGGGAATCCGACGAGTGCCGCCCCGAAGCATCGTGGAAAGTACGGACATTCGCCGCGTGCAATCACGGATTGTACGTCCCGACCGGTGCCGTCAAAATCCGTGCGGCTATGACGAACTCTCCCATTCCACCGGCACGCCCGGGAGCCGACGCAACTGCGAGGTTGCGCCGTCTTCGGCGTACTCCCGCGCTCCGTTCCCTGGTGCGCGAGACGTCGCTCGACGCGGCCGATTTGATCCTTCCGATCTTCATCTCGGACGTCGACCTCGAGCCGACCGAGATCGCATCAATGCCCGGGGTCCTGCGTTGGCCGGTGGACCGAACGGTCGAGCCGGCTCTGGCGGCCGAGCGCGCGGGGATCGGTGCCGTGCTGTTGTTCGGCATTCCGAAGTCGAAAGACGCGCACGGCTCCGGAGCCGATGACGGCGAGGGAGTCATCCAGCGCGGGATCGCCGCCCTCCGCGGGGGCGGCTACTCGGGTGTCGTCATCACGGACGTTTGTCTGTGTGAGTACACGGACCACGGCCACTGCGGCCTGCTCTCCGCCGACGGCGACGTCCTGAACGACCCGTCGCTTGAGCGCCTCGCCGCAATCGCGGTGTCGCACGCGCGTGCCGGAGCGGACATCGTTGCCCCCTCGGCCATGATGGACGGGCAGGTCGCGGCGATCCGTGCGGCCCTCGACGAGGATGGTCACACGAACGTGCCTATCCTGTCGTACTCGGCGAAGTACGCCTCCTCCTTCTACGGTCCCTTCCGAGACGCGGCTGACGGAGCCCCCGCCTTCGGCGATCGCAAGTCCTTGCAGATGGATCCGGCCAACCGACGGGAGGCCCTGCGCGAACACGAGGTGGACATCCGCGAAGGCGCGGACATGCTCATGGTCAAACCAGGGCTCCCCTACCTCGACGTGATTCGGAGCACGCGAGACGCCTTCCCCCATATCCCGCTCGCCGCGTACAACGTCAGTGGCGAATACAGCATGGTGAAGGCCGCAGCGGAGCGCGGTTGGCTCGACGAGCCGTCGGTCGTGCTCGAGCTGCTCACGGCGTTCCGACGCGCAGGAGCCGACCTCGTGATTACCTATCACGCGCTCGACGCCGCCGCTTGGCTGGAAGAAGGGTAGCCGATTGTCCGCGCGCGGGATCTTCGTCGTCGGCACGAGCCACTCTGTCGCCTCCGCGGAAGCCCGCGAGCAACTGCACGTCGAGACGGAAGAGATCCTCACCGCCCTCCGGCCCGTGCTCACTGCCGAGGGCTTGATCGAGGAAGCCGTGCCACTCGCGACGTGCGGGCGCCTCGAAGTGTACGGCGTGTCGTCGCGGCCCGAGCGCGCCGCACGATTCCTCACGCGGTTGGCGTCGCGTCGGCCCGGGGCCGTCGAACAGGACGTCGTCGGTAAGACGTTCCGCCTCCACGGAGCCGACGCCGTCGAACACCTTTTTCGCGTCGCCTCGGGCCTCGACTCGGTTGTCCACGGGGAAGCCCAGATCTTGGGACAGGTCAAGGACGCCGCGCACGACCCGCTCGGTTCGGCCGCGAAGGGGACCTTCTTACATCGCCTCTTCGACGCGGCCTTGGCCACGGGGAAGCGCGTGCGCTCGGAGACGGAGATCGGACGAGGTGCGGCATCGCTGGCCAGCGCGGGGCTCGCCCTGCTCCGGCAAGACATGGGCTCGTTGGACGACACGCCGACGATGGTGATCGGTGCTGGGGAGACCGGAGCCCTGGTCGCCCGCCTGCTCGCGAAGGCAGGGGTTCCCCGGATCATCGTTGCCAACCGCACGCTCTCGACGGCCAAGAGGGTTGCCGAGCCACTTGGCGCCGAGGCGATCGATCTCGAGTCCGTCCCGGCCCGGCTGCCTGAAGTCGGCCTCGTCATCGGGGCCGCCGGCCACGCACATCACCTCCTCGGCCCCACGCACCTGCGTGAACCGCGCACGAGACCACTCTGGCTCCTAGATCTGGCTCACCCGCGGAACTTCGACACGAAGCTGGCGGAGATCGATGACGTCCACGTCGTCGATCTGGACGAGGTCGCGCAGCGGGTCGAGGCCGCGCGCTCGGCGCGCCTAGCGCACCTCCCCAAAGCCGAAGAGATCGTCCGCGACGCGGTCGCCGAGTACCAGAGCTGGCTCCGCTCCCGCCCCGGCGTGACCGTCCTCCGTTCGGTTCGAGAGACCGTCCTCACCCGTGCCGAGCGGGAAGCACACCGTTTGAGCAAAGGGCGCCCCGAGGAGGACCGCGAGGCCCTCCGGCTGCTCGCGCGTTCCTTGGCCCGCACTCTGCTCCACGAGCCGACCGTCGCGTTGCGCGCAGCCGACCCGGGGACGCCGGAAGGGCGAAAGGTGCTCGAGACCGCCCCGACGCTATTCGGCGTGAGCGACGACCCCGGCGAGCACGGGTAAGACGACGTGGCGTATCCGCTGCGGATCGGCACGCGAGGCTCGCGGCTCGCCCTCGCCCAGGCGCACTGGGTCGCGGATCAGTTGCGCAGCCGCGGGTCCGACGTCGAGATCATCGAGATCACGACCTCCGGCGATCGCATCCGTGACGTGCCGCTGGGCCCTCACCTCGGATCGTCCTTCTTCACGAAGGAGATCGAGTCGGCGCTCCTCGACGGCGCGATCGACCTCGCGGTGCACAGCTGTAAGGACCTCGCGAGTCGGATGCCGGATGGTCTGACGCTCGGCGCGGTCCCAGTTCGAGAAGACACGAGAGACGTCGTCGTGGCTCGCGCCGGAGCCGACCTCGAGTCGGCGCTACGAGTGGGCACCTCGAGCCCGAGACGACGCGGGGCCCTCGCGGCACTACGCCCCTCGTGGGACGTCATCGACCAACGCGGGAACGTCCCGACGCGGGTGGCGGCGGCCGACGACGGAACCGTGGATGCGGTGATCTTGGCTGCGGCAGGGCTACGACGACTCGGGCTCGCCGACCGCATCACTCATCATTTCCCTCCCGATGAGCTGGTCCCGGCCGCGGGCCAGGGAGCGCTCGCTCTACAGGCGCGCAGCGAAGACGCGTCGACCGATTCGGTGATTCGCGCGCTGGAAGATCCGGATGCCCGACCGTGCGTCGACGCCGAGCGAGCCGTGCTCAGGTCTCTCGACGCTGGGTGCCAGGCCCCCGTCGGTGCCTGGGCTCGGATGACCTCCGAAGGCATCGAGCTCTTCGGCATGCTCGCGGGAGACGGACAGGTCGTGCGCGCGCACGCTGTCGGCGACCCCGCAGCCGCGGAAGAGATCGGAGCCCGAGTGGCGTCGGACCTCCTCGATGCCGCCGGTATCTCCTCGGTGAACGAGGTGACCGGATGAAGCCGTTGGCCGGGCACACCGTCGCCACGACCCGAGCAATGCCCGATCCGGCGTTGACCCCGCTCCTCGTGGAAGCCGGCGCGAAGATCGTGGCGTGGGCGAGCATGGAGGTCCGGGATAGCTCGGATCCAGAGCGACTCCACTCCGCCTTGGGCCGGGTGGAGTCCTTCGACTGGGTGGCCTTCACGAGTGCGCGAGCGGTCGAGTCCGTGCGAGGTCTCGTCGACGGATGGCCGCCCGACCTTCGAATCGCCGCGGTCGGGCCGTCGACCGCGCGAGCCGCGGAAGCCGCCGGATGGCCGGTATCCCTCATCGGCCGCGGAGGTGCGGCTGAGCTCGCGACCGGAATGGCGTCGATGGGGAGCCTCCGGGGCACCCGGGTGCTCTTTCCCGCGGGTTCGATGGCGAGCAACCGACTCGAGGAGGGATTGAGAACGGCCGGGGCCATCGTCACCCGGGTAGAGGCCTATGTGACACGCCCCCTCGCGGTGGATCGGAACCGCGTCATGGTCGACCTCGCCCGAGGGGTCGCCGCCGTGACCTTCGCCAGTCCATCGGCGGTGGCCGGCCTGGCCGATGCACTCGGCACGGAGTGGCCCACGATCCTCGACCGATGCGGGCTGGCCGCCATCGGTGAGACGACCGCCCACGCCCTCTTCGCGAGCGGTGTCGAGCGGGACCGAGTCACCGTCGCAGAAGAACCCACTTTTCCCGCCCTGGTCGTCGCCACGACCCACGCAACCCGCCACGCGCGGACACGAGGAACTCCATCTTGAGCGCAACGCACGAAGCCCTCCTGGCTCGAGCCGCCAAAGTGATTCCTGGCGGCGTCAACAGCCCGGTGCGAGCCTTCAACTCCGTCGGTGGGACGCCACGCTTCATTCGCTCTGCGTCCGGCGCTCGGCTCGAGGATGCCGACGGGGTGTCCCTCATCGACTTCGTCGGCTCATGGGGGGTGGCCGTCCTGGGCCACGCGCACCCGGACGTCGTCGCTGCCATCACCGAAGCGACGCAACGCGGAACGTCGTTCGGAACGCCGACAGAGGGCGAAGCCGAGTTGGCCGAAGCGATCGTCCGCCTCGTCCCGTCGGTGGACGTCGTCCGCATGGTGAACTCGGGCACCGAGGCGACGATGAGCGCGGTACGCCTCGCACGCGCGGCGACCGGCCGCCCGGGTATCGTGAAGTTCCGCGGGGGCTACCACGGGCATGGAGACATGTTCTTGGTCGACGCCGGATCAGGGGCGGCGACACTGGGTGTGCCCTCGAGCCCCGGGGTACCAGAGACGACAGCGGCTCACACGCTCGTGGCCGACTTCAACGATCTCCCATCGGTCGCCGAACACTTCGAGCGAAGCCCTGAGATGATCGCCGCCATCATCGTGGAGCCCGTGTCCGGAAACATGGGATGCATCCCCCCGGACCCGGCGTTCCTGACCGGGCTACGCGATCTCTGCGACCAGCACGGCGCGGTCTTGATCTTCGACGAAGTCATGACCGGCTTCCGCGTCGCGTTGGGCGGCGCGCAGGAGCGCTTTGGTGTCATGCCCGATCTCACGACGCTCGGCAAAGTCATCGGAGGCGGGCTCCCGGTGGGAGCGTACGGAGGACGAGAGGATCTCATGCGGATGATCGCACCCGACGGGCCCGTCTATCAGGCCGGGACCCTATCCGGAAACCCCCTCGCCGTCGCGGCCGGCCTCATGACCCTACGCATCTTGGAGGCCGACCCCGCGCTCTACGATCGCCTCGAGACGTTCGGCGCCTCACTCGGAGACGGTCTACTCGGACTGGCGCACGAGTTCGGCGTGCCCATGGTCTGGCAGGCGGCCGGCGGGATGGGGTGTCCCTTCTTCTCCGAAACACCGGTGACCGACTGGACGACGTCCGCAGCGTCCGATGCGAGCGCGTTCAACACCTTCTTCCACGGGATGCTCGAGCGCGGTGTGCACCTGCCCCCGAGTCGCTTCGAGGCGTGGTTCTGGTCGAGTGCCCACACCGGAGACGACGTGGACCAGACGCTGAGCGCGGCTCGGGACGTCCTGGCGACGGGGGTGGCTCATGCCTAACGGAACCACCCTGTTCGAGCGCGCGTGCCGAGGGGAGCGAGGAGATCGCACCCCCGTCTGGGTCATGCGTCAGGCGGGGCGTTACCTCCCCGAGTACCGCGCCCTCCGCAAAGAGATCGACTTCCTCACCGCGACGAAGACGCCGGAGATCGCGGCGAAGATCACCCTGCAACCGATCGCTCGCTTCCCCGTCGACGCAGCGATTCTCTTCGCGGACATCATGACGCCGCTGGAGGGGATGGGGGTCCCGCTCCACTTCGCGCCCGGCCCTGTGATCGAGTCACCGATCCGGACGGCGGAGGCGGTCGACGGGTTGCGTGCGCTCGATGCGGAGCGGGACGTACCCTTCGTGACCGAGGCCCTCCGAATCGTGCGATCGGAGCTGCCCGATGACCGTGCCCTGATCGCATTCTCCGGCGCTCCCTTCACCCTCTTCTGCTATTTGGTCCAAGGCGGCGGATCGAAGGACTTCATGGAAGCGCGCGCTTTCCTGAGGGGGGACTCGGATGCGTCGGGTCGTCTCCTGCGGCTGTTGGGTACGTCGATGAAGACGTACCTGTTGGCACAAGCCCGTGCGGGGGCCGACGCGCTGATGGTCTTCGACTCGTGGGTCGGCCTGCTCGACGACACGACGTACCGTGCGCGCGTGCTGCCGATCTTGCAGGACATCATCGCCGGAGTGAAGGCGGAGGTCGACCGTCCCATCATCTACTTCGCCAACGGCGGCTCTGCGCTCCTCGAGGCAGCCTCGGAGACCGGCGCGGATGTGATCGGGCTCGACTGGACCCGTCCGCTCTCCGCCGCCGTGGATCGATTGGGCCCCGATGCCGTCCTCCAGGGGAACCTCGACCCCTCGGCGCTCTTCGCCTCTCGGGATGAGCTCGGGCGGGAGATCGACCGCATCGTTTCCGAAGGTCTCGGCGCGGCCGGCCACGTCTTCAACTTGGGCCACGGCATCCACCGCACGACCGATCCCGATCAGCTCGGCTTCCTCGTCGACCGTGTGCACGAGACGTCCGGGCGCCTGATCGCGGACCGCGGACTCGGAGGGGGTTCGTGAGCGATCGCATCGGTGTGCTCGTGATCAACTTCGGCGAACCGCCGGAGCCGACCCTCGAGGGAGTCACGACCTTCCTGGAGAGGATCTTCCTTCAGAACGCCGGGCTCGAGCCGAGCCACGAGGCCGTATCCCGGGCCCAGCACCTGGCCCGAGACCGAGCCCCGGGCCTCCTCGAGGAGTACGAGGCGATCGGGGGGTCGCCGCTCAACCGGCAAGCCGTCGAGCAGGCCGACGCCCTGGAAGCCCACCTTCGCGCTCGGGGGCTCGATGCACGGACGTACTCAGCCTTCCAGTTCACCGAGCCCGGGATCGACGACGCCGTGCGACGGGCGAAGGCGGACGGGGTCGACCGGCTCGTCGCGCTTCCCGTGTACCCGATTTGCGGACGCTCCACGACGGTTGCCGCACTCCGCGACGTGCGGGCCGCCCTCGAGGACGCGGAGTGGACCCCACCGTATTCGGCGGTGTCGGGTTGGCACCACCACTCGGCGTACGAGTCGTTTCGGGCCGAGGCGATCGCCTCTTTCGCGGACGAGCGTGGCCTCGATTGCTCCGATCCGGAGACGGTCTTGTACTTCTCCGTACACGGAACTCCGATCCGCTTCCTGGATGACGGGAATCGGTACGACCGGTACGTCGACGAACACTGCCGCGCCGTCGCCAACCGTCTCGGGCTCGACCGCTACGCGGTCGGATTCCAGAACCACACCAATCGCCGGATCGCGTGGACCCAGCCGGACAACGAGGACGAGATCGAGCGTCGTCCGGAGCGCGATCTTCTCGTCGTGCCGATCGCCTTCATGCACGAGCAGTCGGAGACGCTGTCGGAGCTGGACGGGGAGCTCCGGGACTTCACCGAGGGGCTGGGGAAGGGCTTTCATCGCGCACCCGTCCCGCATCTGGACCCGCGCTTCACCGACTTCCTCGCGGACCTCGTCCAGGATCTCACCGCGGAGGGCGACGTCACCCACGCCGCGGGGTCTGCGATGGCGCCCTGCCGATGTGCCGCTCTACCCGGAGTCGTCTGCGCCAACGGGGCTCGAACCCTGCCCCCCAGCCCGTTCACAGCCCAACCCACCGCATGATCGTCGTCGTAGGCGCGGGCATCACCGGCCTCGCCATCGCCGAAGAAGTCGTTGCCCGAGGTGAAGAGGTCATGGTCCTCGAGGCCTCTCCCCGAGTGGGCGGTGTCATCCACAGCGCCGAGATCGACGGTCACGTCGTGGACTGGGGTCCGCAGCGCGGTCGCCTCACCCCTCCCTTCAAGGCGCGCGTCGAGCGTCTCGGTCTCCAGGACGACCTCCTCCTGGCGCCTGACGGGATCGGGCTCCTCGTGTACGCGCGCGGCCGCCTGCGGCGCGTACCGCTCGATGTCAGCGGCCTCCTCGCCTCCGATGCGTTGAGCGTACCTGGGCGTCTTCGACTCCTCGGAGAGTTCGTGTCAGGTGGCGCCCGTCCGGGCGAATCCGTCCGCGACTACTTCGTGCGGAAGTTCGGGCGTGAAGCGTACCTCACGCTGGCCGCTCCCCTGTTCGGCGGCCTCTACGCCTCGGATCCCGCCGAGATGGATGTGGAGATCGCACTCGCCCCGCTTCTCCGTCGGCTCGGCGTGAAGCGAAGCCTGCTCGCACGTGGCCTCCGAGCCGCCGGTGGGCCGACGCCGCGAGCCTGCTCGTTCCGCGGCGGGATGGAGCAACTCCCCCAGGCGATGGCACGGGCACTGGGGGATCGCGTCGTCACCGAGACCCCCGTCCGCCGCCTGAAGCCAAACGGAGCTCGCTGGACCGTCGAGTCGACCGACGCCGTGGGGCCGCTCGACGCGCGCGCAGTCGTTCTGGCGACCCCCGCTGCCGAGACGGCCCGACTCTTGGAGACGACCAGCCCCGACGCGTCATCCGCGGTGGCCTCTCTCGGGCACAACCCTCTGGCGATCGTGCACCTCACGTCGGACTTCGACGTCTCGGCCATGGGCTTCCAGGTGGCCTTCGAGAAGGAGCACGGTCCCCTACGGGGGATCACCTTCCAGCACGCCCTCTTCGGGAGAGACCGGCTCTTCACCGCGTTCTTGGGTGGGGCCACCTGTCCAGAGATCGTCCAACGAGACGATGCCGACGTCGCTCGGGCCGCCGAGCAAGCCTTCGAGCGCACGACGGGTCAGCCGGCCGACACCGTGTCCGTCTACCGCACACGGATGCCGGCGTGGGACCGCTCGTGGCGCGCCATTCAGGATCTCGCGATTCCCGCGGGCCTGCATGTGGCCGGGAGCTGGCACGCGCGGCCAGGGATCCCCGGTCGCTTCGCCGAGGCGCACAGTGTAGCCGAGCGATTGGTTAGCTAGCCTCTCCGCCCACACGCGGTCACGCCCGCAGGAGATCGACTCGAATCCGGAGGATCCCCTGGCACCTTGACGCACATCCTGACGAGGACCATCCTACTGCGCCCTTGAGAATGATTCTCAATCGCACTGCTATGCTGCCCAACCCCAAAATGATGTGCTCGGACCCCGCCGCGGTCCTGTCCTTCTCCGACAACGGGTCGATCTCTCGCTGCCCATGCTGCGCGGAAATCGAAATCGCGTTCGGCAACGCGGTTCTGTATGTCGACGCACCCGAGCTCGTTGCTGTGGGTGAAGCGGTCGACCAGCTCCTCGCGACGCCGATCGTCCCCCCCGGCCCGAAGCCCTACGTGTTGGAGCCGCTCCCCGGACAACCCGTAGCGCTCGCCTTCTCCGCCGCCGAGCTCTTCGAATTGAGCGAGCTCGTCGCGGTCGCCCTCGAAGTCGTCGCGGGGTGGGAAGCTGCCCCGCAGCGCGCCGTCGTGGCCCCCCTCCCCTCAACGACTGCCGATCTTGTCTGAGCCTCGCCTGAAACAGATTCGCCGGTTCGGGACGGACATCCCGGGACTTACCCGAAAACGCGCCGACCGACGCCCCTACCCCCCCGGACAACACGGTCAAGCTCGCCGGCGGAAGCAGAGTGAGTACGCCCGCCGACTCCTCGAGAAGCAGAAGGTGAAGGCGAACTACGGCCTCTCTGAGCGCCAAATGCGCAAGTACTTCCGCCAAGCGGCGCACGATCGCGGCGTAACCGGCGATGTGCTCTTTGCGCTCCTCGAGCGTCGGTTGGCGAACGTCGTCTTCCGGGCCGGGATGGCGCCGACGGGCCCCGCCGCCCGTCAGCTGGTCAGCCACGGCCACATCCGAGTCGACGGCAAGCGCATCGACCGGGCGAGCTACTCGGTCCAGGTGCACGAGACGATCGAACTCTCTCTGAAGATTCGAGAGAACGTCCATATCCTGGACACCCTCGCCCGACGCCCTTCGGTAGCGATCCCGACCTACCTCTCCCGGGAGACGGATGGCTTCGTGGCTCGAATGATTTCCGATCCCATTCGGGCGGACGTACCCTTTATCGTCGACGACCGCGCGATCATCGAGTTCTACGCACGGTAGAGTCGGCCTGAGGGCGTGGACCGAGCCGATCTCGGTCCACGCCGCGGCACCTCCAGCGGCGCGGAACCCATGCACACACCTACGCACAATGCCCGGAACGGCACGCTTGTCGTGTGGGCCGTCGTGGGGGTGTCCACGATCCTCTCCATGGCGGTCTTTCGACTCTTTTCCCGAGGCTGGCCGGTCGTGTCGGCCGGCCTCGAGCCGGTCGAGTGGGTCGGGTTGGCCATTGCACTCTTCGCCTTCGTGTACGGGGAAGGCGTCGTCGCTCTGCAGCGACGTTGGGTCCCGCGCATTCTGCGCCGCAGTCAGGCCCTTGGCCCTGCCGATCACCCTGCACTGCGGGTAGGCGCGCCACTTTACGCGATGGGTCTGTTGGGCGGGCCGGCGCGGAGTCTTGTGCGAAGCTGGCTCGGAGTCATTGCGATTGTGGCCGCGGTCCTCGTCGTTCGGGCACTTCCTGAGCCCTGGCGAGGCATTGTAGACGTGTCCGTCGCGGGGGCGCTCGCCTGGGGAGTGATCTCCCTACTCAGAGCGTCGCGCCACCCGAAGGACCATCCAGAGCCAGCCCCCGAGCGAAGCCACGAGTAGCGTCACGAAGAAGGCGACGAACCACCACACTCCTCGGGCTGTGTCGGGCCAGTTTGCCAGCGTCACGGTCGTTGTCGAAGCGACGAGAGGCGGAAGTGTTGCGGCGTGGACTTCTCCACGCCGATCGACGACGCGGAGCGACACGGGGGACGCCGCCGTTGGTCCGAGTGACCCGCGCGGGTATGCACTCGGTCCCCGAAGTTCAACCGTCTCCTTCCCGGCTGTGATCAACTCCGCCGACTCGTAGTTCGGCATTCCCTCACCGAGGAAACGCACAGAGATCGTGCGCTCGGCACCAATGGCGCAGGGGACTCCGCAGTCGATCCGCACGCGGAATGCACCCACCTCGACGTCTCCAATCGGTACCGGAGCATGGGCATCCGCGGCGTAGCCTTGGATGCCATCGACCGTGGCGATGCCCACGTAGCCGAGGTACAGCATCGTAACTCCCACCGAGATCGGTACGCCTCGCATCAGCCGAGATGGGCGCTTCCGAGCCTGCGTCGACCGGACCACCCAGACGTACATCCCGGAGAGGATCGAGAAGGAGAGGAAGAGCCCGAGCACGAACCAGAGAACCTGCGTAACCAGACCCCCGAAGTACCCGAAGTGCAGAGGGTCGACCGCGTCGGTCATGAACGGGATCACACGCAGGTCGGACGTCCGCTGTACGTCGATGACCTCTCCCGTGAACGGGTGCAGGTGGACTTTGTCCGCCCGGTCTCGTGTGAGCGGATTTCCTCCTCGCCCGTCCACGTACACGGCGCTTGTCGGCGACGTGGGCATGCGGACGCCCCGCACGTCCAGCTCGGGGTACGCGTCCAGGGCCGACGCGATGTAGGCGCTCGGGGCCAGGAGCGACGGCTGAGGACCGAAGGCAGATAGCGACGACTCGTCCACCTGCAGCATCGGCGGGGGGAGCAGCTGGTCGTACGCGTCGGCGCGTTGATACACGACCTCCACGAAATAGTAGATCCCGGTCACCGAGATCAGCAGCCCGAACACGAGCCCCCAAAAGCCCACCACCTTGTGCAGATCGGACCAGCGCCGTCTCGCTGAACCACGGAATCGCAGGGTGCGCGCTTGCTCCCACCAGCCGCGGTAGAAGGCGAAACCAGTCACGCACGAGAGCAAGAGCACGAAGCCGGTGAGCGTCACGAGGAGAATGCCCCGGGACCCGTCGAAGAGTCGGCGGTGGAACGTCCGAAAGAACCGCTCGAGGTTGAAGAAGCTCCAGCCGCCGCGGACCTCGCCCGTGTACGGGTCGAGGTAGACCTTTCGAGTCTCGCCGTTCGGCATCGCGACGAACGCGATCGCCGCGGCGCGGCCGCCGTCCTGCTGATATCCGGACGCACCTGGAATACTCACGGTCGCCGGTCGCCCGTCGGGGAAGGCTTGGGCCAACCCGAGGAACATCGCGTCCCAGTCGACCGGCGAGCCCGTCGGAGGCGGTGGGCCCTCGATCCGATGTATGGGATCGAGCCAGGCATCGAACTCGTCGGAAAGCGACGCGAACGTGCCAGAGAGGCACACGACGTACAGGATCAACCCCAGGTTGAGCCCCATCCAACCGTGCACATCGAAGAGCAGCTTGCGCCAGTGGATCCGCTTCTTTCCAGCCTTGGCTTTCGTCACAGCGTCGACTCGGTCGAACGGGGCGAGCGCACACCTTGACGGTGGCCACAAACCCCGCCAATCTCTCCTCGTTGAGACTGATTCTCAACCACAGATTGTCACCATGCGCGCGACGCTCGGTCGCGTGTCGTTTTCAGGAGGACACTCCCCGTGGCCACCCCCAAAATGCCCCGCCCGGTCGCTTGGGCGCTTCTGATCGGCGCGATCTCGACCACGATGGTCGGCGCCGCTCTCATCAACCGTGCACCCGAAGTCGATCGGCAGACGAAGGTCCACGCCGGCCTGTACGAAGTGTACGCCCACGACGGAAGCGTCTGGGTGACGGCCGTCGGCTCGTCCCTCGTGCCGGGCTCCAAGCTCGTTCAACTCGACGGAGAATCCCTCGAGGAGATCGGCTCGATCGACATGGGTGACGCCGCCGGCTTCGGCATCGCCATCAACCGCCGCACCGGCATGGCGTACACGAGCAACACTCGCGTCGGGACCATGGGTGTGATCAACCTGAACACCGGTGATGTGACGCACGTCACGAACCCGGACGCTGATGGTGAGCCGCACCTCTTCCGGGTCGTGGTCGACGAGGCCAACAACATGGTGTACTCGACCATCGCTCAGTCGCCGGGTCAGGTGTGGGTCGTGGACGGCGCGACGAGCACGCTCGACCGCGTGATCGAAACCGGTGGGGAGCGCCCGACCGGGCTCATTCACGACGCCGAGCGGAACCGTCTGTACGTCTCGAACATGGGCGACGACTTCATCTCGGTGATCGACCTCTCGAGCGACCGTGTGATCGACAAGATTCCGACGGTCGGCACCCGCTCGACGCAGCTCGCATTCGATGCGGCAGGAGACCGTCTCTTCGTCGGGAACCAGACGTCGAACGGCATCTCCGTGATCGACCTCAACGAGATGCGCGCGGTGCGACGGGTCGGCGTCGGTGAGCAGCCCGTCGGCGTCGCCTACCACCCGATCGCGAACCAGATCTTCGTTGCGAACCGCCGCAGTAGCACGGTGAGTGTGATCGACGGCGAGACATACGAAGTCGTGGGCGAGCTCGAGATCGGGACCTTCCCGAACGCGATTCACGTCGACGAGCGCACGGGTAACGTCTACGTCACGAACAAAGCGGCCCGCACGCCGCGTGGCGAGGAGCCCCGGATCGATCCGCAGGGAGACATGGTCACGCTGATCAAGCCGTAAGGCTTCGGCTCGACCACACGATGGGCGGGCGGCGAAGTGGAGCATGGATCAGTGGTTCGCTGATCCTCGGGCTGGCGATGCTGGCCTCGGCTCCCTCGCCGCCCGCCGTCGTTCAGGAATGGCCGTGGCAGCTCCCGCCGGGGGTGCCTGCGCCGCGCGTCCCGGAGGACAATCCGATGACGCAGGAGAAGGTCGACCTCGGGCGACACCTCTTCTACGACACGCGACTGTCCGGCAACCAGACGCAGTCTTGTGCGACGTGCCACAAGCAAGAGCTCGCCTTCACCGACGGGCTCGCGAGAGCGGTGGGCTCGACGGGTGAGGTGCACCCCCGCGGCTCGATGTCCCTCACGAACGTCGCGTACTTCAGCGCGCTCGCATGGGGTGACCCCAACCTCCACTCGTTGGAGGAGCAACAGCGGGGGCCCCTGTTCGGCGCGGCCCCGGTGGAAATGGGGATGGGAGGCAGGGAGGACGAGCTCCTCGATCGACTTCGCGCGTCGTCGGTCTACCCCGCGATGTTCGCGGCCGCCTTCCCCGAGGATGACGACCCGTTCACCATCGCCCGAATCCTCGATGCGATCGCGTCGTTCGAGCGCACGATGGTGTCGTTCCAGTCTCCGTACGACCGTCGGGTCCTGTGGCGAGACCGAGGTCGCGTGCCCCAAGAGGTCCGACTTGGCGAAGAACTCTACTTCAGCGATCGGATGGGGTGTGTCGAGTGCCACGACGCTCCCCTCTTCACGAACTCGGTCGCCTACGCCGGCCGAGCGCGCGTAATCCGCGAGTTTTTCAATACGGGCCTGTACGACGTGGACGGGCGCGGAAGCTACCCCGAGCCGAACACCGGCACGCACGCGATCAGCGGTCGGGTCGCCGACATGGGTGCGTTCAGGGCTCCGACGTTGAGGAACATCGCGGTCACCGGGCCCTACATGCACGACGGAAGTATCGAGACCCTCGATGAGGTTCTCCGCGACCACTATCAGCTCGGTGGTCGGAACCGCAGCGCGCTCACGAGTCCTCTGATGGTGCGCTTCGGTCTCAGTAGCCACGAGAGGGCGGCGGTCATCGCCTTCCTCGAAACGCTGACGGACGAGGTCTTTCTGACCGACCCGTCGTTGTCCGACCCTTGGGCCGAGCGCGACGAGCGGTAGCTTCTCTAGTCGACGGTCCGAATCCCTCAGAGTCGTCCGGTTTGCCTTCCAAGTCTCGTTTCGTCGCCCTCCTCGCCGCCGTCGTCACGGTGTCGTCCGTGGCGACACCCAAGGTCGCTGAGGCCCAGTACGTGCCGTACGGCACGGACTCGACGAGAAGGTTGGTCACCGGCGGCCTGGTCGCGTCGACGCTCCTTCTCCGACAGTTCGTCTTCGCCCCGTCGGAGGTCGGTCCCGCCGACTTCGACCAATCCTTCGAGGGGCCCGGCTTCGACGCGATCGCGACGACGCAGTATTCACCGACATGGCAGGCGTGGACCGACCGCCTCCTCTACGGGCTCATGGCCAGCGCGATCGGAGCCGCAGTCGTACCGGGGCTGTCGAACCGCATCGACTTCACCGATGCGCTGGCGATGTACGGCGAGGTCACCCTCCTGACTCTCGGCACGACCGAAGTCCTGAAGCGAGCCGTGGCTCGCCACCGCCCGTACACGTACAACACCGAGCTCGACGACGCCGCGATCGCCGCGATGGTCGGGCCGGACAGCGCCGACGCTCGAGCGTCGTTCCCCTCGGGGCACTCGAGCATGGCGTTCGCCTCGGCCACCTTCACCGCGTCTGTCCTCACCAACACCTACAACTGGTCCAGCGCAGTCGATGCCGGTGTTTGGACCGTCACGTTGGGTGCGGCCACAGCGACCGCGATCGGACGCGTGCAAGCGGGTAAGCACTTCCCGAGCGACGTCGTCGTCGGCGCCCTGCTCGGCTCTGCAGTCGGGCTACTCGTGCCGTCCTGTCACGAGTTCGGGACCGGCTTCTGCGATCTACAGCGGATGCAGGAAGGAGCAGCGTCGACCCAGGTGGCCTGGCTGTCGATCCCGATCGGGTGACCTGAAATCGCGCGCACCCGGACGGATGTCGCTAGCCGACAGCCCTAGCGAGCGCATACCAGTACGTGGCTCCCCAGCCGAGCGCTTCATCGTTGAAGTCGTAGCGAGGGGTGTGGAGCGCGGCGCCGCCGCCCGTCCCCAAGAGCGCGTAGCTACCCGGCCGCGCCTCGAGCATGAAGGCGAAGTCCTCGGACGCCGTGAGCGGAGGTCGGTCGGTATGGACGCGGCCCTCGCCCGAAACCGTACGGGCGGCCTGAATCGCCAGCTCCGTCTCCTGCCGACTGTTCACGGTCGGCGGATACCGCCGCTCGTAGCGTAGCGAAGCCCTGCAGCCACGCGACGCACCGGCCGCCTCGACGATCGACGCGAGCCCCGCCTCCACCCCGTCCCGCGCCTCGGCCGAAAAGGCGCGGGCCGTCCCGCGGATCACGGCGGACGAGGGGATCACATTCCAGCTATCCCCACCCGCTACCTGAGTCGCCCGGACGACGCCACGATCCGCCGGCCGCAGGCCGGCGTTCAACTCGGTAATGCCCGAAACGATGGCGCCGGCGCATCCGACGGCGTCCCCCTCTTCCTCGCGTCGCGCAGCGTGGCCAGGATCGCCGTCGATCGTGATCTCGAAGACATCCATCGAGGCCATCATCGGGCCGGCGCGCACGGCGAACGCGCCGAGCTCCATCTCGGGCTCGTTGTGTAGGGCGTACACGGCGTCTACGGGCAACCGAGTAAAGAGCCCGTCTTCGATCATCGCCCGAGCACCGGCCTCGTTTTCCTCGGCGGGCTGGAAGATGAAGCGCACGGTGCCGCGAAGATCCTCCGCGTCCGCGAGCGCGGTCGCCGCCCCGAGCAGCATCGCACAGTGTCCGTCGTGACCGCACGCGTGCATCACACCGGGTTTCGTCGATGCCCAAGGGGCGCCGGTCTCTTCCTGAATCGGCAAGGCATCCATGTCCGCTCGAAAGCCGACCGTGGATCCAGAGCCTGCGTCGAGCGTGCCGACCACCCCCGTGCCACCGATCCCCGTCTCGACCTCGAGGCCGAGACCCTGGAGCACGTCCACGATCACGCCGGCCGTCCGATGCTCCTCGAACGCCATCTCGGGATGAGCGTGGAAGTCTCGGCGCCACTCGGTCATGTCGTCGAGGCGGGCGCGAACGAGGGACGGGATCGCGTTCATCAGCTCATCAGCGAAGCGCCACCGTCGACGACCAGTTCGGTCATCGTGACGTGGCGAGCGCGATCCGAAAGGAGGTACAAGACCGCGTCGGCGACATCCTCCGGCTCGGCGATCCGCCCCACGGGGATTCCGAGGCGGAAGTCCGAGAGTGAGCCTTCGACTACGGGGCCATCCCCACCAATCTCGCCCTGGAATCGCGCCTGCATCGGCGTACGGGTGGAGCCGGCGCACACCACGTTGCAACGGACGCCCGAGCGCGCGAGTTCGAGCCCCATCGTGCGCGTCAGCATCGACGCCGCAGCTTTCGAGGCGCCGTACGCACCCATGCGCACACGGGGAATCATCCCAGCATTCGAACCGACGGTCACGATGCTGCCCTCCCCACGCTCCGCCATCCTCCCCCCCAAGGCACCGAGCACGTGCAGGACGCCGAGCACATTCACGTCGAAGATCGCTCGCACCGTGTCCGGATCCGCGTCCGCGACCGCGGCCATCTCGATGACACCGGCGACGCACGCTCCGTAGTGAACGGGCCCCCACTCCTCTTCGACCGCCGCGATGCATGCGTCGACCGCCGCTCGATCCGTGACATCGAGAGCGACACAGCGGAGGCGGTCACCCCCGGCCCCGGCCTGCTTCTCCAGCCCGTTCAGCCCGGCAGCATCGACATCCGTCGCGGCGACCCGGTGACCGTCGGCCAGGAGCTTGGTCACGACGGCCGACCCGATGCCGCCGGCCGCCCCGGTTACCCATGCCGTTCGGGTCATCTCGACTCCAGCCGCGAGAGGTTCTGATGGATCACCGTGGCGATGCGCGCCGACACTCGCGCGCTCGTCATCTCGGAGTGTAGCGCGGGAGTCACGTGGGCCTCCACCTCCCTGGAGTACGGTCGCCACATCTCCGCATCCAAATCCTTCCCTACATGGTCGAGGCCCGCCCGAAAGTGCACCACGTCGGCCTCCAGTCGCCGGTGATCGTGCCCGGACACGAGTCGATTGCTCGATCCGACCACCCTCACGATACCGTCCAGAGCGTCCTCCGACAGCGTTCCGAGCAGGTGGTCGGACGAGGCGAGTATCGATCGGACCCCCTCGCGGGTCAGTTGCTCTGGCGGGACGTCCTTCGGATCGACGCCGGCGATGAGCAAGAGGGCCTCGTACGCCGCCCCGGGCCGAGGTTCGGACTTTTGCCGGAATCGGTCGGATGGGTAGGCATCGAGCAACGCAAGCAGGCCGAGCTCCTCTCCTCGGTCCAGGAGGTGCGTGGCCATCACGTGCGCGATCGTTCCTCCGGTCGACCATCCGATGAGGTGCACCGGGCCACCCTCGTGCACCGCCATGATCTGATCGACGTAGTCCTCCGCCATCGCGTCGAGGGTCTCCGGCAACTCGTGGTCGAGGCGTAGCCCTCGGGCCTGCAGCGTGACGACTCGCCGCGGGGGGTCGAACGTGCGAGCGAGCGCGCCGTAGCACCACGAGATGCCGCCCGCCGGGTGCACGCAGTACACGGGTGGTCGAGAGTCGTCCGAGGACTCGCGGAGCACGAGTAGGGGACGGAGGTCGTGTGCGGACGCTTCGGCGGCATTCGCCCCCCCCTGTGCGTTCGCCGCGTCGTCGAGGGCATTCGCGAGCCGAGCCACCGTGGGACGGGCGAAGAGTGTACCGGGACCGACATCGATCCCCAGTCGGCTCCGGAGCTCGGCCAGCACCGTGATGGCGGAGAGGGACTGCCCGCCCAGCGCGAAGAAGTCGTCGGTCGGTCCCGGGACGGCGTCGAGCCCGAGGACACTCCGGAAGACGTCCGCCACTTCGCGCTCGGTTCGCGTGGCCAGCGCGGCCGCGTCCTGTGGACGAGCTCGAGGAGGATCCGGGAGTGCCCGTCGATCGACCTTCCCGCTGGTCGTCGTGGGCAGGACGTCGAGTCGGACGAAGGCCCCGGGCACCATCGCCTCGGGCAACAGTCTGGCGAGATGAGCGCGCGCGTCGACCTCGCCGAGCTGCGCGGACTCACCGACGAGGTACGCGACCAACTGGGCCGCGTCCCCGGAGCCGCGGAGCACGACGACCGCGTCCCGCACCCCCTCGACTGCGCGAAGCGCACTCTCGACCTCACCCAACTCGATCCGTTGACCGCGCACCTTCACCTGATGATCCACGCGCCCCTCGAAGAGGAGCGCACCGTCCGATCGCCACCGCGCCAGATCCCCCCGTCCGGTACATACGCTCGCCGGGTCGGTGCGGATCGGGAACGAACCGATCTTCGGTCAGGTCATCGCGCCCGAGATACCCCCGAGCCAGCTGACGGCCACCGATATAGAGTTCTCCGACCACCCCGTCGGGCACCGGACGACGATGGTCGTCGAGCACGTACAGTCGGGTGTTCCACACCGGTCTGCCGATCGGGATCGGATCGGATCGATCCGAGGCGGGCGCTGCCCAGTGCGACACGTCCACCGCGGCTTCCGTGGGGCCGTAGAGGTTGTGCAACTCCCCACGGACCCGCTCGTGGAAGCGATCCCGAAGGTCCGCCGAGAGCGCCTCCCCGCTACAGAACACCCGCATCACTTCGAGACCCCCGTTGTCGGGGTGGTCCAAGAACGGACCGAGCATCGACGGAACGAAATGCATCGTCGTTACGCCGTGTTCACGAATCAGCCGACCAAGCCACGCCGGGTCGCGCTGTGCATCCGGTGGGGCGATGACGAGCGCCGCCCCACTGAGCGCAGGCAGGAAGAGCTCCCACACCGACACGTCGAAGGTGGCCGGCGTCTTGTAGAGCACGACATCGTCGGGTCCGACGCCGTACGCCTCTCGCATCCATTCCAAGCGGTTCACGATCGCGCGGTGCTCGACCACGACGCCCTTCGGATCTCCGGTCGAACCGGAGGTGAAGATCGTATAGGCAGCGTCGGTGGCGGACGGTCTCGAGAGCTCCTCGGTGGCCCGACCCTCGAGATCGGCCCAACCGCGGATGTCGACGACGGCCGTGCCTTCGACGGAGCCGAAGTCGGCACGGTCCGTGACGAGTACCACCGGCGCGGCGGATGCGATCAGTTGGTCGATTCGAGCGGGCGGGTGCTCGGGGTCGAGTGGCAGATACGCCGCCCCACACCACATCGCGGCGAAGAAGGCAACGACCTGATCCTCGGACCGGCCCAGAAGCACCGCGACGAGATCGGCCGTACCCGCACCGGCCGATGCCAGCTCCGCGGCGCCGCGGCGTACACGAGCGATGAATTCGGAGTACGTCACGACGCCGTCCTCGGACACCAGCGCCGGCCGCTCCGCGTATCGAGCCGCTCGCCGTTCGATCAGGTCGACGAGGGTCGTCTCTTCGACCTCGTGTTCGGTTGCGTTGACCTCGTCGAGCCACCGGTTGGCTTCCGCGTCGGTCAACGTCGGCACGTCGCGGAGCGGACCTCCCGCGCGACCGAACCCCTCGAGGAAGGCCATGAGCCGATCCCGATGTGCCTCGGTCTCCCGAAGGGAGTACAGGGAGGGATTCGCATCGATCTCGAGCGCAACGTCGCGCCCTACCCCGCCGCCTCGGAAGGTGATCGTGAGATCGTCCACCGGGCCCGCACCCAACACCTCCAACGACACATCGATGTCTCGAAGTCGCGGGAGCGGCTGGAAGGGCAAGACGTTGACCAACGGCCCAAAGAGACGCCGTCCCGAGCCGACCGCGCCGACCTCACGACGTAGCTCCTCGCTCCTGTACCGCACGTGGGGACGGAGCCGTCTCATCGTATCTCGAACCGACCGTGTCATCGCCGTCGGCGTCACGGCCTCGTCGAGTGAGACCCGTACCGGAACGACGTTCATCACGGAGGCCGGGACCCGGGCGGATGCTGAGCCCAAACGATTCATGACCGGCACGCCGACCACGACATCCGGGGTACGCAGATGTCGTCCGACGTAGGCCGCAGTCGCAGCCAGCACTGCATCGGGCCACGCCCCCTCGGCTTCCTTGGCGATGGCAGAGAGCCGCGCGTGCACCTCCGGATCGATCAAGGCCCTCGCCCGGTGATGGAACGCCTGCGCGAGGGGCTCCCCATCCTTGAGACTGCGGACGTCGTCGACGCCATCGAGTTCGGACAGCCAGAAGTCACGATCCGTCGGCCGCTCCGACGAGTCCCGGTACTCGGAATCCTCGTCGAGGACTCCGGCGAAGGAGGCGAAGGGCTTCGTGCGGGTCGACGACGCCGACAACGCCGCGCCGAGCAGATCCAGGACACGGACGTTGAGCAGTGTCGTCCCATACCCGTCGATCACGAGGTGTTGAGCGCACAGATACCACCAGAGTTCGTTCGGTCCGACACGATAGAGGACCGAGGTCACCATCGGGTCTGAAGCGGGATCCCGTGGCCGCTCTACATCGGCCTGGATTCGGGCTCGGGCCACACGAGCCGGTCGTCCCTCGGCGGAGACGTCGACGACCGTCGTGCGGGGGGGCGCGACCCCCTCGCTCGTGATCCACGGGCCATCCGGGCCGTCGACGATCTGGACGCCGAAGGCGTCGCACTCGCTCAGGGCGGCGTCCAGCGCCTCGCAAGCGACCGCGGGAGGCACCTCACCGTTCAGCCTAAGGATGTGACCGGTGTTCTGCGAGGGATTGTCCGGGTCGAGACGCCGAGCGAGCCAAAGCCCTTCTTGCGCCTCGGTGAGCCTACCCTCGATCAACCCGATCCGTCGGAGATCAGACTCCACCATCGCGTGACTTCCGGATGCTCGGCCAGCGAGGCGAAGTCCACAAAGCCCCCTGCCGCGTCGCTCCAACGATCCGCCAGCTCCATGATCCGCATCGAATCGAGGCCGAGATCAACGAGGTTCACGCCGTCTTCGATCGACTCCACCGATACTTCGAGGATGTCGGCGATGTCCTGACGCATACGCTCTATCGTGAAGACCGAATCGGTCACAGCTGCTCCAGAAGATCGGAGGTCGAGAGAGTCCGCCCGCACGTCTGAGCAACGTACTCGACCGCCGCATGATGTCTAGGCGCGGAGAAGTCGGCGACGCCGTCGACGGGGAAGAAGGGCTGGATGTCGAGCATGAAGGCGTCGGCGGCCGTGAGGAGGCAGCCAATCTGCGCGTAGATGCCCGTGATGATCAGCTGGTCCCTTCCGCGCGCCGTGAGCATGGGGTGGAGCGGAGAGCGCTGAAACGCGCTGTAGCGCCACTTCCGGAGTCGCTCGTGCTCAGGCTTCGGCGCGAGCGCCGAAATGATCGTCGTGTCCTCTGGATCATCCCGCATCCCGGGCCCCCACAGGTCAGCTTGCAGTCCCCGATCGGTCGGATTCGCGTGAGGCTCCTGGGCGGTATAAAAAACCGGGATCCCCAGCTCGTCGCACCGGTCGCGCAGTGCCCGAATGTTCGCGATCAACGTCGCGATCATCGGAGAGTCGGGCTGCCAGATCTTCAGGAAGTACTGCTGCATGTCATGAATCAGGAGCGCGGCCCGATCCGGCTCCAGCGCCCAGTTCGCCCGGCAGAACCCGCTCGCGTGGCGAGGCAGCTCGTACTCGAGCACCGAGGGTAGCTGCTTGTGGAAGAGGGAAACGTCAGCCACGTGGGCGCCCTTCGTCGACGTGACTCCGAACCGCTTCCCGAAGGTCGCGCCGGCTCACCTTCCCCACGCCGGTGGCTGGGTACTCTTCGACGAATACGACCGAGTCCGGAATCTTGTACGCCGCCAACCCACGTTCACGGATCCACTTCCGCAGCTCTGGCGCCGTCGGAGCCGGCTCGTCGACGATCACCACCGCGCAGCTCTTCTCGCCCAGGAAGGAATCCGGGACCGGAACCAGCACCGCATCGACCACGTGGTCGTGTGCCATGAGATGGTTCTCGACTTCTTCCACGGGAATCTTCTCGCCCCCTCGGTTGATGACGTCGCTTACGCGCCCGTGCACGACAAGATTCCCCTCGGGCGTCATCGAGACCAGGTCGCCGGTGCGGTAGAAGCCATCCTCGGTAAACGCGCGATCATTCGTCTCTTGGTCTGCGAAGTACGTGCGGATGGTGTACGGGCCGCGAGTCAGCAAATGGCCCGGCTCTCCCGCGGGGACCTCGTTCCCATCCGGGGCGACGATGAGGATCTCGTCGTCCTCACTGATCGGCCGGCCCTGAGTGAAGATCCGGATGTCCTCGGGATCATCGAGACGCGTGTAGTTCACCAGCCCCTCCGCCATCCCATAGACCTGCTGGAGATGGACGTCGAGTGACGGCTCGATGTGACGAGCCGCCTCTGGAGCGAACCGCGCGCCACCCACCTGGAGAACCTCCAACGACGACAAGTCGTACTTCGTCTTCTTCGCCGCACGTGCCCACATGATCGCGATCGGCGGCACCACACCGGTGATCGTCACGCGATCTCTCTCGATGGCCGCGAAGGCGGCGTCGGGGCTCGGCGCCGGGGTGAGGCTCACGGTGCCACCCGCGTAGAAGGTCCCGAGCGTACCCGGTGAACTCATCGGAAAGTTGTGGGCGATCGGTAGCGCTCCCAGATACACCGTGTCCGAGGTCAGGCCACAGATTCGAGCGCTTTCCCGCAGGGTGTACGCATAGTCGCGATGCGTCCGCGGGATCAGCTTCGAGAGACCGGTGCTCCCACCTGAGAGTTGGAGGAAGGCCACGGCGGCCGGATCGAGCTCCGGCAACGCGCCTACGTGGTGGTGCAAAAGGCTGCTGAAGTCGGTCAATTCCTCCGGATCACCGACCACCATCACGCGAAGGTCGGGCGCCTGCTGCAGCATCTCTCGGCCGAGCACCCGGTAGTCGAAGCCTGCATGCCGGTCGGGGACGATGTACCCCTTGGCATCCGCTCCCTGAACGAAGTGCTCGATCTCCTGCCGCCGATGAGCCGGCAATGCGTACACAGGCAGGCATCCGGCACGCATGATCCCAAACATCGCCGGGAAGAACTCCGCGATGTTCGGGAGTTGAAGCACGATGCGATCTCCCGGTTCGAACCCGGTCGCTCGAAGACCCGAGGCCACGGCGTCGGCCTGGGCGTCGACCTGGGCGTACGTCAGTGACCCATGCTCCGATTTGACCGCGGCTTGATCGGGCATCGCTCGAGCGCGAGACCGGAAGATGCCCGGAAGTGTCTCTTCCGCCCAATAACCGGCGGCCCGGTACCGGTCCTCGAAGTCAGCCGGCCAACGTTGTGTCGGGTTACGCATGGCCGGCGAGCGAGCGCTCCGTGGAACTCTCTTCAATTCCGAAGGCCGAGAGAAGAGCTCGGAATTTGGCGGACGTCTCATCGCACTCGGACTCTGGCTTCGAGTCGATCACGATCCCAGCACCCGCATAGAGCGAGGCGACGCGATCAATCACTCGCGCGCAGCGCAACGCGACCACCCACCGGCCATCGCCCTGCGCGTCGCTCCAGCCGACAGCACCACCGTACACTCGTCGATCGAACGGCTCGAGTTCATCGATCATTTGCGCACTGAGACCGGACGGCACCCCGCACACCGCAGGGGTCGGGTGCAGGCGACGCGCGAGGTCCAGTACCGGGAGGTCGCGATCCTTGAGGCATCCCCCGACGTCGGTTTTGAGGTGCCACATCGTCGCCGTGCTGGTGAGCTTCGGTGCGTCGGGGCTGGAGAGCTCGGAGCACAGGGGGGCGAGAGTGTCGAGCACGTACTCGACGACGAGACGATGCTCCTCGAGGTCCTTTTGTGAGGACTGAAGAGCCTCGGCTGCCCGTCGGTCTTGACCGGGATCAGCGCTCCGGCGCGCCGAACCCGCAAGCGGGCCGGACGTCACGGACGCGCCGCGCTTCTCGACCAACAGCTCCGGGCTCGCCCCGACCCAATGCTCCTGAAGCCCGCCGACCTCGCCGAGCGTCTCGAGCAGGAAGGTCGTGACGCTCGGATCTCGCCGGAGGAGGTGCGCGAGCCTCGCGGGGTCGATGGAGCGCTCCACCTCCACGTCGAGGCGACGAGCGAGCACGACCTTACGCAGCGCCCCGTCCTCCGCCCGGGCCTTCTGCAGCCGCTCCGTCACCTCTCGCACCAGGCGACCGTACGTCGCCCGTGTCGGGAGAGGCTGCACGGACGCTCGCCCGCCGGGACGCACAATCGGCGCCCGGTTCGAGGGCACGTCGTCGGCACTCCATGTGCGGCGCTCGAATCGTTCGGCCTCGAACAAGATCGGCTCGGCGCCCGGCGTGAACGGCAGCGCTCCGGCCAAGACGACCGAGTCATCGACGGACTCGGTCGCCCGGTGACCGGCGGCATGCAGGTAGTCCGAACCGGACCACAGCTGCAATGATCCCTTCTTGATCGGAGTCATCGCGATTCTCGTTCGATCGATTCGCGTGAAGGGTTCTATCGCGGATCAGCGACCCGTCGCCGCTGTACGTTCGAGGCGAGTCACGGTGTCCCCGTTCGGATCGAAGGCCGGGGGCACGTCGCGGCCGGCGGATCGAGCCTTGTTGCTGACGTACGCGGTGCCCGTGGACCGGTTGACGACGATCGTGTTCGGATAGGAGCCCGTCTGCATCCACGTGAGGACGTTCATCGTCCCCGCGTCCACCGCCGTAACGATCCCGGAGCGACGAGCCGTCACGTACATCATGTCGTTTACGGGGTTGTAGCGGATCCCCAGGGCCTGGTCGCCGACACCGACCGCGGCAAGGACTTCGCCCGTCTCGACGTCAATCACCGTGGCGTCGTTCGTGGCCTGATTCGCCGACCACAGACGGCCGCGGCCCGCGTCGTACTCGAGGTTGGACGGACGATCACCGCCTGCGCTGAAGCGACGCACGTACTCACCGTTGTCGAGGTCGATTTCCGTGATGTCTCCAGCTGCCATGTTGGCGGCGAAGAGCCGATCGTTGACCGGGTCGAGCGCCATCCCGGAGGTGCCGTTCCCCACGTTCAAGAACGTGTCGACCAGCTGGCCGGAGGCATGGTCGATGACCCAGATCAGCCCGTTCTCGTTGTAGCTCGAGACGTAGACGCGTCCCGACGCTTGGTCGACCACGACCTCGCGAAGGTGACCGTTCTCATCGGCGGGATTCTCGATGATCCGTACCACCTCCATCGATGCGATGTCCGCCACGATGACCACACCGTTGCGCGTGTCCGACGCGTACAGAGTCCCGCTGGCCTCGTGCAGCCCCAAGCCGTACGGGACGTAGCCCGCCGTGTGGATCGACCCCTTGTTGGCGAGCGTCTCCCCATCGAGAACGAAAATCCGTCCGTTGTCGGCCCCGCGCTGGCCGATCGTCGCGGCGAAGACGTCCCCGGTGCCCGGGTGGTAGACCAGCTCGTACAAGCCGGCCCCGACCTTGGTGCTGACGCCGGCGACCGGGAGTGGAGCCTGCGCCTCGGCGGACGCGGAGATCGAAAATGCCGCAATCGCGGCGAGTGACAGACACGCCGAGAGGAATCGGCCGTGGATGGAAGGCATGGTCTTCATGGTTGCGTGATTGAGTTACGGGGAGGCCGCGGCCATCACCCGTCGGTGAGCGTGACCCAATGCGTCCCCTCCAAAGGGACAGCCAAGAAGTCACGATTGATGATCGACAGCGTGTGTTCGGGGTCGAGGTCGTCGAAGAGGCTCGGGTGTACCCACTTCGCA
>JBCCEZ010000045.1:0-39866 GCA_039030015.1 Gemmatimonadota bacterium
CCCGAGCATCCGGGCGATCTCCTCGACTCGGTCATCCTCGACGAGTCGGCGCACGGTTGTCGTCGTCACGCCCTCCCCGGCCCCCTTCTCTACCAAGAGATGCACCGACGCACGCGACGCCACCTGAGGAAGATGGGTCACGACGAAGACCTGATGCCGCTCGGCGACCTCAGCCAGCTTGGCCGCGACCGAGGTCGCGACGACCCCGCCCACACCAGAGTCGATCTCGTCGAAGACGAGTGCGGGGATCCGGTCCACGGCGGCGAGGATCGCCTTGAGGGCCAGCATGACGCGCGAGAGCTCCCCACCGCTGGCGATACGGGCGAGGGGCATGGGGGCGAAGCCTCGGTTGGTCGCCACGCGGAACTCGATACTCTCGGCTCCCCCGGCGGAGACGGTATCGTGGGAGGAGAGGGCGACGGTGAACGCCGCACCATCGAGGCCCAACTCGGGTAGAGTCTCGGCCACGGCACGCCCCAACTTCTCCGCCGCACCGCTGCGCGCGGCGCTCAATTCGGCGGCGGTGCGACCGAGGTCGGCCACGGCCTCGTCCAGACGGGCCTGGATGCGCGACAGATCGTGGTCCGCGTCTTCCAGGTCGCTCAGCTCTTCGCGAACCCGCTGGGCGGCGGACAGCACATCGGCTAACTCCGGGCCGTACTTCCGCTTGAGCCGGAAGATGCGGTCGAGGCGCGCCCGCACTTCCTCGAGCCGCTCCGGGTCGTGGTCGATCGCACTCGCGTAGTCGCCCATGCGGCGCCCGACGTCGTCCACGACGTGCATCGCGTCGGACAGTCGCTCCAACTCCGGCGTGAGGCTCGGATCGAAGTCGGCCAGCCTTCCCAGCGTGTGTCGAACATCGGCCAGCCGGTCGGCGACCGAGCCGTCTCCTTCATAGAGCGCCCCATGGACCTCGGCGGCGCCCCGAGCGAGCTCTTCGCTGTGCTCGTGGCGGCCGACCTCGCTCTCGAGCTGCTCGTCCTCTCCCGGCGAGAGCTCGGCGTCGTCGATCTCGTCCAGCTGGAAGCGAAGGAAGTCGGCCCGGCTCTCGACATCGCGACGTCGTTCCTCCCTGACCTCGAGTTCGTCGCGGAGCGCCTGCACACGGCGATAGCCCTCGGCTACCGCCGCAGCCAGCTCCACCGATCCGCCGTACGCATCGAGAATCGCGCGTTGATCCGCGGGTCGCAGTAGGGTCTGATGCTCGTGCTGGCCGTGAAGATCGACCAGAGCGGACCCGAGGGTACCGACGATCCCGGCGGTGGCCGGGGAGCCGCACACCCATGCTCGGTTCCGCCCCTCGGCCGCGACCTCGCGCCGGAGGATCAGGAGCCCGTCGTCGATGCGGAAGCCGTGTTCGTCGGCGGCTCGCTTCACCGCCGGGAGTCCATCGACTTCGAAGACGGCTTCGACCGTCGCCCGGGCGGCGCCGGCCCGTACCACCTCCGAGGACGCGCGCTCGCCGAGCAGAAGAGAGAGTGCGCCGACGATGATCGACTTCCCGGCGCCGGTCTCACCGGTCAGCACGTTGAGCCCCGGCCCCAACTCGAGGGTCAGGTCCTCGACGACGGCGTAGTCACGGATTCGGAGTTCGACGAGCATTCGGGAAGCTACGAGGTGCGGCGGGGGCGCCTCAATGGCACGAAGGCGCCTACGTGCGCTCCGGGGGACGGGCGGCCCAGTTCAGCTTCGTGCGCATCGTCCGGAAGAAGGTCTTCCCAGGGAGTCGTACCAAGGACATGGGACGCGGATCGCGTCCGACGACGACGTGTTCGCCGGGTGCGACATCGTGCACGACCTGGCCGTCGACGGTGACGTGATGCTCTCCCCCCGGGTCGAGCGATCCGACACGGAGGGCTCTATGGGCCGGCACAACGAGCGGGCGAACGGCCAACGAATGCGGGCAGATGGGCGTCACGACGATCGCTTCGACCTCGGGCTGGATGATCGGCCCGCCGGCGGACATCGAGTACGCGGTCGAACCCGTCGGCGTCGACACGATCACGCCATCCGCGGCGAAGCTCCCGACCTCCTCGAAGTCACCGGGATCGGTGATGTCCGGCCCCTCGCCGATCGACAGCGTCAGCGGCGTGACACGGGCCGCACCGTTCGTGTGCACGACGACGTCGTTCAGCGCGAAGAACTCTTCGCTCGTCAGAACCCCATCCGTCTCGATCCGCGCGTGGAGCCGGAAGCGGTGTTCGATCACCGCATCCCCGGCCAGCACACGATCGAGTCCTTCCTCGAGCTGTTCGTCGGGAAACGCCGTGAGAAAGCCGAGGCGCCCGAGGTTCACCCCCAAGACCGGAATCCCGGTGCCGACGGTGAGGCGAGACGCCCGCAGGAAGGTCCCGTCTCCCCCCAAGGCCACGACCAGGTCGACGGGCCCTGCGTGGAGATCGAGGGTCGAACCGGGCTCTCGACCCGCATTTTCCTCGACTGTGACGCCAATGTCGTGCGTCGACGCCCACGATCGAAGGCGCTCGATGATGCCCAGCAACTCGTCCGAGTGCTCGCGGTAGACGACCCCGATTGATCGAATGGGGCCGCTCAACCGGCCCGGGCCGGGCGCGTTCACGCCGGCTCGAGCTGAGCGCTACGAGCGATTCGGGCTCGGATCGAAGCGGCGATTCCCGCGGCATCGAGGCCGATCTCGGCCAAGAGCTCGCCCCGCGACCCGTGCTCGATGAAGGCATCCGGCACCCCCAAAGCGGCCACGCGAGGGGACGGATGCAGATCCAGGTCGTCGATCTCCCGAGCCATGAAGGCACCGAAGCCATTCGAGACCTGCCCCTCCTCGACAGTGACGACGAGCGGATGACTGCGGACCATCTCCTCGAATACCGCGCGGTCGTACGGCTTGAGGAAGCGGCAGTTCACGACGGTGCATCGGATCCCGTCCGCTTCGAGCTGCTCGGCGGCGGCGATGGATTCGAGCACCATGGTCCCTGTGGCGAGCAGGACGGCGTCGCCCCCGTTGCGAAGGACCTCCCACGTGTGCGGCTCGATGTCGGGGATGTCGGAGAGAGCCGGGACTTCCTCCGGAACGGCGGCGCGCGGCCAGCGGACACACCACGGCCCGTCCATCGCCTGCGTACCGAGCCTCAGGAGCGCCAGCATCTCGGCACCGTCCTTCGGCGCCGTCACGGTCATCCCCGGGATCGAGAGCATGTACGGGATATCGAGGACACCGTGGTGCGTCGGGCCGTCTTCCCCGGCGATTCCCGCGCGGTCCATCCCGAAGACGACGCTCAGCCCCTGGAGGGCGACGTCGTGCACAATGTTGTCGTAGCCACGCTGCAGGAAGGTCGAATAGATCGCGACGATCGGCTTCACCCCACGCGTCGCCAGGCCGGCCGCGAACGTCACGCCATGCCCCTCGGCGATCCCCACGTCGAAGTACCGATCGGGGTGAGCCTCCTGGAACATGTCGGTCGACGTGCCGTCCGGCATGGCGGCCGTGATGGCGACGACCCGTGGGTCGGCGTCGGCCAGTTCGATCAGTCCTTTCCCGAAGACCTTCTGATAACGCGGCAGCCCCGGCGACTTCTTGGAGACCTCGCCGGTCATCTTGTCGAAGGTACCCGGCGCATGCCCCCACCACGGGTCGCTCTCCGCGCGTGAGAAGCCCTTCCCCTTCTGCGTGAGCGCGTGCACGAGCACGGTGCCCTTCATCTTCTGCACCCGCCGGAAGGTGTCGACGAGCTTGATCACGTCGTGACCGTCGACCGGCCCGACGTACTTGAAGCCGAGCTCCTCGAAGATGAGGCCCGGTGTGATCAGGTGCTTGAAGGATTCCTCCATCCGCCCGGCGACTTCCTCCATGACGTCGCCGACCGCGCCCGGCGTCCGGTGGAGGACCTCTTTGACCACCTCGCGCACCTTGTTGTAAGCGGGGTTGGTGATCATGCCGGTGAGATACTTGTTCATCGCGCCCACAGCCGGCGCGATCGACATGTCGTTGTCATTGAGAACGACGCAGAAGTCTCGGCCGGTGTGGCCGGCGTTGTTCAGAGCCTCGTAGGCCAAGCCGCAGCCCATCGCGCCGTCCCCGATGACGGCGAGCACATCGAAGTCCTCGCCTCGGAGATCACGGCCGACGGCCATGCCCCAGGCGGCGGAGATCGACGTCGATGCGTGTCCCGCGCCGAAGGCGTCGTACTCGGACTCGTCGCGACGAAGGAACGGCGCCAGCCCGTCCTTGCGACGGATCGTCGGCAGCGCCTCGTTCCGACCGGTCAGAATTTTGTGGATGTACGCCTGGTGCCCCGTATCCCAGACGATCTGGGCATTCGGGGTGTCGAAGACGTAGTGCATCGCCACGGTGAGCTCGGCGACCCCCAGAGATGCACCGAAGTGACCACCCTTCTGGGACACCACGTCGATGTGGCGTTCCCGGACGGCATCGACGACGGCCGGGAGCTCTTTCTTCTTCAGCTGCCGGAGGTCGGCGGGATATTTGATTTGATCCAGTAGTGACACCCGGATCTACTCCTGGTTACAGGCGTGTCCGCATCGGACCTACGGTACGGTGTCGAAGCGGGATTCGGCGGATACAAAAGATAGAGGCAGGACCTGTGCCGCAAAGCGCTGGCTCAGTGTTTTCGCTCGACGACGTAGCGGGCCAAGGACTCCAGCGCTACGGAACGCACACCGCCTGACTGGAGCGCAGCAATCGCGCCATCGACCTCCGACTCCGCGCGACGGCGCGCCTCGTCGAGTCCGTAGAGGCTCACGTACGTCGATTTGTCGAGTTCGGCGTCGCTCGGATTCTTGCCCAACGTCTCCGCGCTTTGCGTGGCATCGAGGACATCGTCCGCGATCTGGAAGGCGAGGCCGATGCGACGACCGAACGTCTCCAAGGCGGTCCGTTCGCCGTCGGAGGCACCCGCGGCCGTGGCGCCGATGACCAACGAAGCCGTCAGCAGCGCCCCGGTCTTCATCCGGTGGAGCGCGTCGAGAGCCTCCGCCTCGAACGCCTGCCCTTCGCCGAGGAGGTCGACCCACTGGCCTCCGACCATGCCTCCGGCGCCAGAGGCCTCCATCAGGCGCCGGACGACCTCGCGCCCGACATCGGGATCACAGCCGAGCGCCTGACACGCCCTCCAGGCCTGAACGGCCGCTCCGGGGATGAGGGCGGCTCCCGCCCGCATCGTCACGTCCTCGCCGTGTACACGATGGGTCGTCGGGCGCCCACGACGCAGCGCGGCGTCGTCCATGCACGGCAGATCGTCGTGCATCAGCGAGTAGGCGTGGATCAGCTCCAGCGACACGGCGAGATCGTAGACCGCCGCTGGTACCTCTTTCGGCTCCGAACGCACAGCCAGCCACGCCGTCGCACACAGGATCGGCCGAAGGCGCTTGCCTCCGCCCATGACGCCGTGCTCGAGGGCGTCGACGATCTCCGCGGTCGCCAGCGATCGTACGGCCGACACCGCGCGATCGAGGGCGTCTTCGACGTGGCCTCGCTCGCGCTCCAGGTACTCCGAAAGTCCCGGGAAGGACGACGACTCCGGCTCGGTCACGCGTCGTCGAGGTCGAGCGGCTGAGTCGCGCCCGACGCGAGGAGTTCCTCGACCTTCAGCTCGGTCGCCGAGAGGAGGGTTTCCGCGGCCCGCACGTGTTGCACCCCCTCCTCGAAGAGAGTCAGCGCTTCTTCGAGTTCGACGTCGTCGGACTCCATGCGAGCCAGAATCTCCTCGAGTCGCCCGAGCCGGGTCTCGAGGGTGGGATCTGCTCTGTCCGCTGTGGTGGAGTCGCTCATTCGTTCGTGTGGGGCGTGGTCGACGTGACGCGCGCATCGACGTGTCCGTCGGCGAGGCGCACACGAAGGTCGTCTCCCGGCTGCACCGCGTCCACCGTCCGAACCACTGGCCCGTCGGGCCGGAGCGCGACGGCATATCCGCGGGCCAGGGTCGACAATGGTGAGAGCGCCTGGAGACGACCGGAGATGGTCGCGAGCCGAGCGCTGCGGCTCGTATGGAGCGCGCTGATTCTCCGCTCGAGTCGGTCTCGGCCCTGCTCCAAAGACCTGCGCGCAGGCACGAGTCGATTCTGCATCGACCCCTCGAGTCGGCGCATTCGATCCGCCAGGAGGAGGCGGGGGCGAGACGCCGTGCGACGAAGGGCCCGCCCGAGGCGTTCCGGCGAACGTCGCAGCTGTTCGAGCAGCGCCGGGGTATCCGGGACGACGGTCTCCGCAGCCGCGGACGGCGTCGGCGCACGCCTGTCCGCGACCAGGTCCGAAATCGTGACGTCGACTTCGTGCCCGACGGCCGACACGACGGGAATCGGGCACTCGGCGATCGCACGAGCCACCGGCTCCTCGTTGAACGCCCAAAGATCTTCGAGGGAGCCCCCTCCGCGGCCCACGATGATGACGTCCGGCTGCGCCGTCTTCGCCAACCGATGGAGCGCCTCCGCGATCTCGTACGACGCCCCCTCACCCTGGACTCGACTCCCCGCCACGACTACGCGGGCCCATGGCGCGCGTCTTTGGAGTACCGACGTGATATCGCGGAGCGCCGCACCCGTCGGCGAGGTGACGACGCCAATGGTCGAGGGAAAGGGAGGGATCGGGCGCTTGAGCCCAGGATCGAGGAGCCCCTCTCGCTCGAGTCGGGCCTTCAGCTCTTCGAAGGCCTTTCGCCACAGCCCTTCGGCCCCCTCTGCCTCCACCGTGCGGGCCACGAGCTGGAACTCGCCCCGCGCCTCGTAGAGCGTGAGGTCTCCGAACACTCGGACCTTCGTGCCCTCGTCGGGATCGGTCGGAAGTTTGGCCGCCTCTCGAGAGAAGAGCACGCCACGGATCTGAGCCCGATCGTCCTTGAGCGAGAAGTAGCAGTGCCCCGCCCGAGATCGCGTCCACGACCCGATCTCACCGCCGACCCACAACGGTTCGACGCTCGAGTCGAGGAGCCCGCGCACAGCGCGATTCACCTGATAGACGGACCAGACCTTCGGCTCACGCCGCGGCGGATCCGCGGATTCAGCCGCGGCTTCGTCGTGGTCGGAGCGAGCGGACTCTCCAGCCGGCGCCGACGATTCCGCGCCGCCGTCCTCGAAGAGGTCGTAGCTCTCGTCGCTCAGCGGGCCCCCGCCGCGATCTGCGCCGACTTGACCGTGTTCGCCAAGAGCATCGTGATCGTCATCGGGCCCACGCCGCCGGGCACGGGCGAGATGGCCGCCGCTTTCTCACTCACCTCGTCGAAGAGAACGTCCCCACAGACACGGTACCCTTTTTCCCTCGACGGATCGTCCACCCGGTTGGTCCCGACATCGATGACGACCGCCCCCTCGGCGACCATCTCCGCCGTGATCATCTCTGGCCGACCCATCGCCACGACGAGGATGTCGGCGGTGCGGGTCACGGCTCCGAGATCGGGGGTCCGCGAGTGCGCGATCGTCACGGTCGCGTTGCCGCCCGCGGCCTTACGGACGAGGAGCGCCGCGACCGGCTTGCCGACGATGTTGGAGCGCCCGACCACGACGACGTGCTTCCCGTTGGGGTCGTTCCCGCTTCGCATCAGCATCTCGACGACTCCGGCGGGGGTGCACGGTGCGAAGAAGTCGCCCGACCCCGTCGACAGACGGCCGACACTCACCGGGTGGAAGCCGTCCACGTCCTTCGACGGATCGATCGCTTCGATCACCTTGCCTTCGTCGATGTGATCCGGAAGCGGAAGCTGCACGAGGATCCCGTGAATCGCCGGGTCGGCGTTCAGCTCGTCGATGACCCCCAGGAGCTCGGCTTCGGAGATCCCTGCGTCGAGATCGATCTGACGGGAGTGGATCCCCATCGCCTTCGCGGCTTTGTTCTTCATCCCCACGTACATCTGGGACGCCGGGTCGGCTCCGACGAGGACCGTGGCGAGTCCAGGGGTGACGCCGGAATCGGCGATCAGCGAGGCGACATCGTCCTTGAGTTCGGCGCGGATCTGCTCGGCGATCTCGCGGCCTGAGATGATTTGGGCGCTCATCGGTCTGCTCGGTGTGGGCGTGCCAGGGGCTCCGGACACCGAGTCTCCGTCGATGCCGGACGATCTCGAAGGGGTCAAGCTAACAGGATCAGGGCGGCGTACCAGGGAACCGATGAGCCCGTTGGAGCCCTTTTCGTGTATCCCTTCGTCGACCCCACCGCGGGACGCGGTTCGAGGGGTCTCCACCATCATTCGAGACATGTCGATTCCATGACTCTTCGTATCAACGACGTTGCGCCGGACTTCACGGCCGAAACCACCGAGGGAACGATCCACTTTCACGAGTGGATCGGCGAGGGTTGGGCCCTCCTCTTCTCGCATCCGAAGGACTTCACGCCCGTCTGCACGACCGAATTGGGCGCCGCGGCGGCGATGAAGGATTCGTTCGCGGAACGGGGGTGCAAGCTGATCGGGATCAGCGTCGACCCGGTGACCGACCACCAGGCGTGGTCGAAGGACATCGAGTCGTACCAGGGCGTTCCGGTCAACTACCCGCTCATCGGCGATCCGGATCTGTCGATCGTCAAAGCCTTCGACATGCTGCCCGCCGATGCGGGGGAAAGCAGTGACGGACGGACGGCGGGCGACAACGCTACGGCCCGGTCGGTCTTCGTGATCGGTCCGGACAAGAAGATCAAGGCGACGCTGACCTACCCGATGAGCACGGGTCGCAACTTCCTCGAGCTCTTGAGGCTGGTGGAGTCGTGCCAGATGACGGCTCAGAAGCAGCTGGCGACGCCGGCCAACTGGAACCCGGGTGACGCGGCGATCATCTCACCTTCGGTGTCCGATGAAGACGCCAAAGAGCGCTTCCCGCAGGGGTGGGAACAGCCGTTGCCGTACATCCGACTGGTGAAGGACGCAGGCTGAGGCCTCAGGTGGACTTCGCTCCTAGCGGGCGAAGTCCACCGCCCTCGTCTCCCGGACCACGACGACTTTGATCTGTCCGGGGTATTGCAGCTCGCTCTCGATCCGGCGGGCGACATTCTCCGAGATCTGCGCCATCTGCCCGTCCGACACACTGTCCGGCTCGACCATGACGCGCAGTTCGCGACCCGCCTGAATCGCGAAGCAGCGCTGCACCCCCGTCTGCTCCATGGCGAGCTCTTCGAGCCGTTCCAGGCGCTTCACGTAGCCGTCGAACATCTCCCGACGCGCCCCCGGGCGAGATCCGCTGATCGCGTCGGCGGCGGTCACCAGGAAGGTCTCGGCGAAGAAGTGGGGCTCTTCGTCGTGGTGCGCCTTGATCGCGTTCAGCACCAGCGGGGTCTCGCCGTGCTTCTTACACAGTCGGTAGCCGAGCTCCACGTGGGTGCCTTCGTGTTCGTGGGTCATGCCCTTCCCCACGTCGTGCAGGATGGCCGCCCGCTTGGTCCCCCGTACGTCGAGACCCATCTCGCCGGCCATCGACCCCGAGAGTAGCGCGACCTCCCGCGCGTGCTGGAGCTGATTCTGGCCGTACGAGGTCCGATACCGGAGACGACCGAGCGTCCGAACGATCTCCGGATGCACGTTGTGGAGGCCGAGCTCGTACAAGACCTCCTCGGCCGCTTCCACCATGCCCTTCTCCACCTCACCGCCGGCCTTTTCGACGACCTCCTCGATCCGGCCCGGGTGGATGCGCCCGTCCTCGACGAGTCGTTCGAGCGCGATCCGCGCCGTCTCCCGTCGAACCGGATCGAAGGCGGAGAGCACCACGGCTTCCGGCGTATCGTCGATGATGACGTCGACGCCCGTCGCCTGCTCGAAGGAACGGATGTTTCGGCCCTCGCGGCCGATGATCCGACCCTTCATCTCCTCGGACGGGAGTTGGACGACCGAAACGGTCGTTTCCGCGGTGAGATCGGCGGCCATCCGCTGAATCGCCAAGGCGACGATCTTGCTCGCCTCCTTCTCGGCCTCCCGCTGGGCTTGTTCCTTGATCTCCCGGAGTGAGTTGGCCGCTTCCGCCCGCGCGGTGTCTTCGAGATCGGCGACGAGCTCCTTCTTCGCCTCCTCGCGGCTCATGCCCGCGAGCTGTTCCAGCCTGACGCGAGCAGACTCGGCCTGATCCGCGACCTGCTTGGCCTCGACTTCGAGGTCCTGCTCGCGGGTAGCGAGTCGGTCGGACTGGCCGGCGAGCTCTTCTTCTCGTGCGGTCAGGCGATCGCGTTGGCGATCGAGCGTGTCGGACCGTTCTTCGGCCCGCCGCTCGGCGCGTTCGATCTCTTCCCTTCGGCGTGCTTCCTCGGTTTCCCAAGCCTCACGTAGACGGAAACCCTCTTCCCGCCCCGCGAGCTCACCGGCCTTGCGCTGGTTTTCTGCTTCGCGTTCAGCCCGCTTGAGGATGCGGGTGGCTTCGTCCTGAGCCGTCTGCTTTTCGAGCTGTTGTCGTGCCCTCTCGCGATTTCGCGTCACCACGAAACCGATCCATGCACCCAGAACAATGCCGACCGCCGCCGCCGCCATCAGAGGCGCGGTGATCATGTATCAGACTCCGAAATCGACCTGTGTCAGATCGACGGTTGAGCGAAGGGTGCCCGCGCGAACCGTACCCGCTCGTCGAGCGTCACCCTGTGGTACGAGTGGCGCTGAGGATAGGACGCGAATGTTTCAAATCGCAAGCGATGCGCACCAGAGAGCGGCGCGCTGCGGTTCAGTTCGGGACGACGCCCTCGATCTGAGCGGCGATCTGCTCGACCCGGCTACCCATCTCGGCCCGCAGGCGCTCGAGGTCCTCGCGGGCCTGGAAGTACTCGTCCGCGATCGAAAGCGCGGCGAGGATCGCGGCCTTGTGGCCCTCGATCAGGCCAGCCGCCATGCGGATCTCGTGGATCCGATCGTCGACGAGCGCCGCGCACTTCCGAGTGTATTCGGGCTCGGCACTCGCGCGGATCGTGTGCTCTTCACCCGCAATCCGAACCGTCACCGACGTCTTCTGCATCATCCCTGGTTCTCCAAGAACTTGATTCGGGCGATCATCCGTTCGACTCCCGCGCGCCCCGCCTCGAGCCGACCGCGGAGCTCTGCATTTTCCCCTTCCAGACCCTTGAGCCTGGACATCAGCTCCCCGGCCTCGGCCTCGTTACCCGTGAACCGCTGCACGAGTTGGGCCAACTCGTCGCTTTTCGACTCCGCAGCCGTCGCGCGGGCCTGTTCGGCCTCGAGCCGTTCGACCAATCCGGTGACCGCCCGCTCGAGACGCTCGAAGGCGGCGTCCTCCGGGCCGGCGCCGTTATCCGCGGGTTGAGACACCCAGATCCTCCTCGAGGCGTTTGAGCACCGTCTTCATGCTCTTGTCGACGTCCTTGTCCCTGAGGGTCCGGGTCGCCGAGCGGAAACGCAAGCGGAAGGCGATCGAACGAGCCGAATCACCGACTTCTTCGCCGGTATAGAGGTCAAAGAGTTCGACCGATTCCAACTCTTTGCCGCCGAAGCGCTCGATGTGGGCCTGCACATCCGCAGCCGGTACGGCCTCCGGAACGAGGAGTGCCACGTCCCGCTCCGAGGCCGGGAAGTCGGGGAGTGGGTGGTGGGTTGGAGCCACGCGAGGCTCCGGCGCGTCGGGGAGCTTCATCTCGAGCGCCCACACGTCACCGGCCCACACCGGAGTATCGACCGCGTCGTCGAGCAGGCGGCCGGCGAAGCCTATCACGTGGCCGGCCTCGTCGCGAAGCTCGAAGCTCATCGCAGGATCGAGGTGGGCGGGCAAAGTCGTCACGTCCCCTTGGGATTCCGACGGGTCCGAGGCTTCGGAGGCCACATGAGGCGCAACATCGCCCTGCCCTCGGAAGACGAGGCCCACAACAGCCTCCGACAACGCCTTGAGGTCCCAGACGGCCAGCGCTTCGTCGGCCCGAGACCAATGCGATGGCCGGCTGAGCCCTGTCGCGACAGCAGCGAGGTGCGTCGCTTCCGTCGGAGCCTCGCCGGACCCCGCGGCCCGGAAGGCGGTTCCGATCTCGAACAGGCGAACGTCGCGGTTCCCGTGCGCGAGGTTGTACTCGACCCGGCGCACGAGCGCGGGCGTGATCGCCCACCGCATGAACGGCTCCGTGGTCGCGAGTGGGTTCGCCACCTCCACATCGCCCTCCCCCGGAGGCGCGAAGGAGGGTGTGTGGGCTTCGAAGAGGCCTCGGGCGGCGAGGTCGGCCCGAAGCTCGTCCTCGAGCTGGAAGAGCGGGTCGTCCGGCACATTCCCGGGCCGTTCCGGCCCCAACGCGTCGGGGAAGCGGTCGAAGCCGTGCGTGCGCGCGACTTCTTCGATGAGATCCACCTCGCGCGTCACGTCGTAGCTCCGGAAGCCCGGCACACGGACGTGAAGGACCGAGCCCTCGTCCGTTGTATCCGTGGATTCCACGACGAAGCCCAAGGGGGCCAGTAGCGACCCGACGTAGTCAGCCTCGAACGGAATGCCGAGCAGTCGCTCGATCCGGGCGAGGCGGAGGGGTACGAGCTGGCTCTCGAAGGGGGTCGGGCAGCAGTCGAGGCCCGGGCCGTCGACCTCACCGCCCGCCGTGGCCAAAATCACCGCCAGGCAGCGCTCGATCGACGCCTTCATCCCATCGGGGTCGACGCCCCGCTCGAAGCGGTACGACGCGTCGGTGCTCATCCCGAGGGCTCGCCGGGTGGCCCGGATCTGCTTCGGCTCCCAGAGCGCGGCCTCGAGGAAGACGTTGGTCGTGTCGTCCTCGACCTCGGAGTGCAGACCGCCCATGACGCCACCGACCCCGATCGGCCCATTGGCGTCACACACCATCAGCATAGACGGCGTGACGGACCGTTCTTCGTTGTCGAGCGTCGTGAAGCGCGTCTCACTCTCCTGAGCCAGGCGAACGACGATCGACTGGCCGCCGAGCCGATCGAGGTCGTACGCGTGCATAGGCTGGCCCAGCTCGAGCATCACGTAGTTCGTAGCGTCGACGACGTTGTTGATCGGCCGCGCGCCCATGCCTCGGAGGCGCTCCTGGAGCCACGCCGGCGACGGGCCGATCTCGACCCCCCGGATGATGATCCCGAGGAATCGATGGCAGAGCGCACCCTCGGCAATCTCGATCGAAACCCCACGGGACTCGATCCGCGGAGACGCCTGGGTGTACTCGATCCGGTCCCCGGGTTCCGACGCCCACTCCGGGCCTCCCGGGATCGGTGCGAGGCGCACATGGCCCCCTTCGTCCGAGGCCAACTCCCTCGCGACCCCGGTGTGGGAGAGGAGGTCTCCACGGTTCGCCGTGATCTCGACGTCGAGTGTGGCGTCATCCAGCCCGATCGCGGACACGAAGGATTCGCCCGGGGTGAACTCGCCTTCCAGCTCGAGGATGCCGTCGTGGTCTTGACCGAGACCCAACTCCTTGGCGGAGCACAACATACCCTGCGACACCTCGCCCCGGATCTTGGACTTCTTGATCTTGAAGTCACCGGGGAGAACCGCACCAACCGGCGCGAACGGATAGTACGTCCCCGCCTTCACATTCGGGGCGCCACAGACGACGGACACGATCCCGTCCCCGCCATCGACTTCACAGAGGGACAGCCGGTCCGCGTTTGGGTGCTGCCCGGCCGCGACGACCTTCCCGACCACGATGTCGCCCAGCTCCGCGCCGGGAGAGGTGATCTCGTCCACGGGTGCGCCGCGCAGCGCCAGGTGCTCGGCCAACTCTTCGGGGGTGCCGGCGAGGCCAGGCACCATCTCCTTCAGGAGTCTGGTCGAGACGTTCATGAGAACTGCTCCAGGAAACGAACGTCGTTTTCGAAGAAGGTCCGGAGATCGTCGACGCCGTGCTTCAGCATGGCGATGCGGGCCGGCCCCATGCCGAACGCCCAGCCGGTGTAGCGCTCCGGGTCGTATCCCGCGTTCGCGAGCACGTTCGGGTCCACCATGCCGGAGCCCATGATCTCCAACCAGTCCGTCTCCTCACGCGTCCCGTCCGGTCGCGTGATCACTCGCTTCACGTCCACCTCGGCGCTCGGCTCGGTGAACGGGAAGAACGACGGGCGGAAGCGGACCTGGGTGTCCGGCCCCCAGTATCGACGGGCGAATTCCGCCAGCGTCGCCTTGAAGTCGACGAAGGTGACCCCCTCGTCGACGACCAAGCCTTCGATCTGCATGAAGGCGGGCGTGTGCGTGGCGTCATACGTATCGCGCCGGTAGACCCAGCCTGGGGCGATGATGCGGATCGGCGGCTCGTATTGCTCCATCGTGCGCATCTGGACCGGCGACGTGTGGCTACGCAACAGGACCGAGTCGACGAGGTAGAGCGTGTCCTGTTCGTCGGCAGCCGGGTGGTCCAGCGGGGTGTTCAGCGACTCGAAGTTGTACCACTCCGTGTCGGCCTCCGGCCCCCTCGCACGGCTGAATCCGAGATCCCGGAAGATGTGCCAGATCTCGTCGACCGCTTGGGTGATCGGGTGGAGTCCCCCCGTCCACTCGGATCGCGACGGCAGGGTGAGATCGACACCTTCCGAGGACGACGGCCCCGCCAGCGCCGACGCGCGCTCCTCGAGGGCGGCGGAGACGATCCCTTTCACCTGGTTGGCCTTTTGACCGACCTTGGGTCGCTCGGAGGGTTCAAGGGCCCCCAGGCCGCGCAGGATCGCCGAGATGCGGCCATCCGAACGGCCCAAAAATGCGACCCGGACTCCTTCCAGAGCGTCGGCGTCAGGCGCCTCGGCGATCGCGGCCAGTGCTTCGGCTTCGAGCGCGTCGAGCGCTTCGATCGGATTGGAGTCAGACATGGGGACGGTAGGCGACAGACGCCGGGGAAACGAGGGATTCCGTCGGGGGCGGCGCCCCCGAGGCGGCCGAAAGCTATCAGGGATGTCGAGGGGCGACTACCGGCCCCAGAACGCCGTCTATTCGCCCTGCAACTCGTACTCGGGGATGTCGGCCAATCGGACCGTACTGCGCACGAAGAGGCCGTTCCCGCGGGCCACTTCGCGACCCTCGCCATCATACGCGATCGACTCCGCCAGGATCTGCGTTCGATTGCGGTGGGAGATGCGGCCCACAGAGCGCAGGATGCCCTCCGAGACCGGTCGCGTGAGGTACGAGGTGAAGGAGGTCGTCAGCACGAAGACCTCGTCTTCGATCGAGGCCGCGGCGAAGAAGGCGGCATCGTCGAGCATCTTCCACGTCACGGAGCCGTGGATCGCCCCCGCCGGGTGGAAGTACTTGGGATCGACGGCCATCTCGATCTCGGCCGACTCGTGGTCGACCCGGAGGGTCGGTTCGTAGAAGACGTTGATGGCGGAGCCGTGATACATGCGCTCCAAAGCGCGGTGGTGGGCGTCCAGCACCCTCGCGTCCCCGGAGGAGCTCAAGATCCGGCCCGGACTCCGGGTACGGCGGCCCGCTCGCCGCCGATCGTCTCCAACGGAGTCGCGCGGTAAAGGAGCGACGCCCCGCCGACCTCCATCCGCCACACCACGTCACCCGCCGGATCGACCTCATAGACGACGATCGGGCCGCTGGCGGGGAGTCCGTTGAAGCCAGGGCTCGTCCCGAACGCAGCGACCGTGTTCCCATTCTCGAGTCGTTGAACCGACCCGACGATCGGAGCGAAGACGTCCGGGTCCGGTCGAAACTCCCATACGACCTCGGCCGTCCCGCTCGCCGGGTCGAGCTCGAGCTCGATGGCGCGCGAGAACTGCTCACCGCCGGGGCGGTCCAACCCATTGTCGAAGAGGAGCACGCGATTCGTGGCCACCTCGAAGGGTGTGTGCTGCCCGGCATCCATCGCTCCGTCCGCTACGACGAAGGAGGAGACCGGCCCGCCGAGCATCCACTCGATCGAGGAGAAGTCCGACGAGATCGATGCGACTTCGTGGGTCCAGAACGACGAGAGGAGCACGTTGCCGCGTGGACCGATGCTCAAGGCGTTCGAATGGATCCAATCCCAAGGGGCGGTCCGTGCGCCGCGATGATCCACGGGAGACCACTGGTCGAACGACGACCAGAGCTTCGTAAGCACGTCCGATTCCCAGTCCCACGACCAGATCGCTTCCCCGGTCCACACCGTGTCGGACACCGTGCCCGTGTCGTGGACCAGCAGGAGGAGCTCGCTGTCCTCCCGATGGATCACCTCGTGGTGGATCTCGAAGGTACCGGTGCCCGCGCGGGCCGCCGCTTCGGTCTCGGACAGCCACGCCTCCTGGAGCTGATTCGGCCCGATGACCGCAACGCCCTCCCGGGTATTGATCGCGAACCCCCGACCGTCGGGCAGAACGCCCACGCCGTGAAGGAGCTCATCGCTGGCCTCTCGGAACCACACGACCTCCCCGGCCGCGTCGACAATGATCGGCGCGCCATCGAGCTGTGGCACCGTGACCTCGAGCATCGTGAGCGGCATGGTCGGAGTCCCGGTCACGTCGAAGGTCAACGCGGCCAGGTGGGCCGGGAGCGGCGAGGTTTGGACGGTAAAGGCCTCCGTGAGACCGGGTTCGTCCGAGCCGACCGCGTAGAGGGTGACCTCCACGTCGTACGACATCCCCGGGCGAAGTCGGGTCAGATCGAACGCATGCTCTTCCGCGGGCTGAGACGAGAGGAGCTCCAGTCCTGCCTCTCCGGGGAGTCGGTAGTTGACCACCACGTTGCCCGGCCGATCCAGCTCCACTCGGAGGTCCCGAGCCACGGTGGCTCCGACCGCCGGCTCCTCGAGAGAGACCAAGGTGGGGTCCTCCGGGAGGGTCGGCCCGTCCTCACACGCCGCGAGGACCAGTGTGGAAACGACGAGCGGGCCCAGAGACCGAAGTCTCCGAGCCCGCCCGTCGCATCGGTCGAACAACCGCACCGGCTCAGCCGGTCTTGGCGGCCAAGCCCTCTTTCGCCTGAGCGACGATCGCCGCGAAGGCTTCCGGGTTGCGAACCGCGATGTCCGCGAGCGCCTTACGATCCAGCTCGACCCCGGCATGCTTCAACCCGTTGATGAAGCGCGAGTACGACATGTCGTGCTCGCGGGCCGCCGCGTTGATCCGGGCGATCCAGAGCCGGCGGAAGTTCCGCTTCTTCTTCTTCCGGTCGCGACAGGCGTGTTCCCACCCTTTCTCGACCGCGTCCTTCGCGGTGCGGTAGAGGTTCTTCCGTCCGCCGAAGTAGCCTTTGGCGGCCTTGAAGATCTTCTTCTTACGCTTGTTCCGCGCGACTGCGGAGGTTGCACGTGGCATCGGTCAGCCTCCTCAGGAGCCGTAGGGGAGAATCTTGTTCAACTTCTTCTCGTCGGCCTTCGAAACGAGACTGGGCTGACGGAGTCGGCGTTTCCGCTTCGTCGTCTTCTTCGTGAGGATGTGGCTCTTGTTCGAGCGCATCCGCTTGAGTTTGCCCGTGCCGGTCTTTTTGACCCGCTTCGCCGCACCGCGGTGCGTCTTCATCTTCGGCATTGGTCCGTCGACTCCGTCTTCTCTCCCGGTCGGCCCGGGGTGGTTCTCAGGTCTTCAGGGGTGCGAGGACCATCGACATGATCCTCCCTTCCATATTCGGGTTGGACTCGACCTTCGCGAGGTCCTGCAGTTCTTCCATCACCCGCGACAACACCTCGAGTCCGATCTCCGGGTGCGTCACCTGACGGCCCCGGAACATCATGGTCAGCTTGACCTTATTTCCTTCCTCCAGAAACCGCTTCGCGTGTCCCACCTTGAAGCGGTAGTCGTGATCCTCGATCCCGGGTCTGAACTTCACCTCTTTGACCTTGATCACGTGCTGCTTCTTCTTCGCCTCGCGGCGTGCCCGGTCGGCTTCGTACTTCACCTTGCCGTAGTCCATCATCTTGACCACGGGCGGGCGGGCGTCGGCCGCTACTTCGACCAGATCCATTCCTCGCACTTGGGCCCGCTCCCGGGCCTCGTCGATCGAGACGATACCGATCTGTTCGCCATCGTCTTGGATGAGCCGCACTGGGCTGATCCGAATCTGGTCGTTGACGCGAGTCCGCTTGTCGATTTTTGCTACCTCCGTTGGAGACTTCGTAGACACACCTTCCGGTGCTCATCAAATACAAAAAATGGCCCGAGACGTTCGCTCGGGCCGTACTCCAAGGCGACGGCGCTCCGCTGGAGCGGCGCCGGCTTCGGACGACCCTCACGTCGGCCTCGCCTTCGGCCCTGAGGGTGGAGTCGCGGGTCTGCGACTCACTTTCTCAATTGTCGTCCCACCCCGAGAGGTGGAGCGGGAAAGATGCCCGCGCGGCCGACCCCGGTCAACGGGGCCGACCGCACAGACGCCTCACCAGCGACCGCAGTCGCCGCGCAGCCCTGTGGCTCGAGTCACGTCGGCCCAGTCGAAGGCCGAAATCGCCTGATCGTCGTGGACCGCATACAGCACTCCGTCCGGGAACCCGGGCACCGGTCCGGGGGCGAACGTCGTACCATCGGTGTTAGCGGTCACCGCGCCACGGAAGACCGCTACAGGGTCTAGACTGACGCGGTCGTAGACGCGGAAGAGCGTCACGTCCTCCTGCTGATCGGTCGCCACCCAATACCCCGCGTCTGCCCCGCACCGAACCAACACCAGACCTTCGGGGTCGCCGGCGATGTCACCGGCGCCCAGCGCCCGCCCGCGGTACGTCCCGTCTCCGTCGTACTCCAGATAACTCCTGCGGCTCTCGTCCGCGACGAACACCGTCTGTGTCTCCGGGTCGACCTGGATCGACTCGACGACCCGTAGGGAGCCCGGCCCTCGCCGCTCCCCGTAGGTGCGATGCCTCAGCACGTCAGGGCTCGAGCGACCGTACAGCGCCACCTCGAACCGATGCAGTCGCTTCGTCAGATCGTCGGGGACGACGTCTTCCACATCCTCGTAATCGTCCGTCACCCACACGGTCAGGTCGTCGGGCGTGCCGTAAGCCGCCAGACCATAGGGGTAGCGGAGTTCGCTCGCCCCGAAGGTGCCGAGCGAGGCGCCGTCTGGCATACCGAGGACCTGCACCCGGTGGTTGTCTCGCTCCACGACCAGCGCATAGTCCCCGACCACGATCACCCCGTTGGGTCGGTCGAAGTCGCCCCGGGCGGTCCCCTGCCGGCCCAGCGCTCCCAGCCGTTCTCCGGTAGAACCGTCGAACATCTGCAGGTCGTGCGTTCCCTTCCCGGTCACCAGGACGATCGACGACGTCCCGTCGTGCCACAGCGCGGGCGTATCCACGTCCCACAAGGTGTCCCGGACCGACAGCCAGCGCTCCTCGACCACGCGGACATCTGCGCCCGAGGTGGCGGCCCCATCCGCGCCACGCGGTGCCGCGCCGCCGCCGCACGCCCACGCCACAGCGAGGGCGGCGACGGCGGCCGGTGCGAGTCTCGTCATCAGCGGAGGTCCGCCTTGATGCCGAGTTGAACCCGACGGTGATAGAACTCCTCCTGCATCGTCCTGTCTCGGACACCCTGGAAGTAGCGGAGGGGTTGATCGGTGAGGTTGTTGGCCTCGAAGAAGGCGCGAACCGTCGGAGTCAGCGTCACCTCACCGTTGAGATCGAGCGTCACGGCTCGATCGTAATATCGATCGAAGAAGGCTTCGTCTCCGACCTCTCCGGGATCGATGAAGGAGTCTTGAACGTTCACCGACGCGCGAAGCGAGAGCAGCGCGTTGTCGAACGAAAGCGACCCGTTCGCCGTGTGCTTCGACGTACCGGGAAGAGGAAGATCTTCGTTCTCGCGACCGGGAATCGGCAGTCCGTCGACACTGGACTCGTTGAAGGTGTAGTTCGCGTAGACCCCGAAGCCTGCCGGGAGCGCACGCTGGACCGCGACCTCGAAGCCGACGATCGTCGCCGATCCACCGTTTTCGGGTCGGGTGACCTCACCGAACACCGTGTTCGTGATCGGGTCGAGCACATCATCGCGTGTGTAACCGAAGATGAAGTCGCTGATGTCCTTGTAGAACAGGCCACCGCTCACGATGCCGACATTGGGGAAGAAGTGCTCGACCATGAGGTCGACGTTCATCGACCGGGTCGGCTCGAGGTCGGGGTTTCCGATCTCGAGCTCCGAGTCCGCGTTGTTCACGAAGCGATACGGGACCAGGTCGTAGTAGTTCGGGCGCGCGATCGTGTTCGTCCACGCGGCTCGAAGGTTCGTGCTCGGTGAGACGCGGAAGGTCCCGATTACCGACGGGAAGAGGTTCGTGTAGTCCTGCGATCCCGTCGTCGCCCGGAAGCTCCCGTCGTCATCGACGTACTCGAAGCCCTGGTAATCCACGTTCGTCCCTTCGATCCGGACGCCCGCGATCACCTCGAGACGATCGTCGAATTTGTGCTCGACCATGGCGTACGCGCCCAGGATTCGTTCGTCGGCATCGAAGTTCGCCGGGACGAACTCGTCGAGGACCTGCTCCCCGTCGAAGTTGGTCGCGTTCGTGAGATCCAGGCCTCCGAGGTACTCCTCCGTCGCGAAGTCCCCGGCCTCGTAGTCACCCGGGCGGAAGTCGGGGTCGGAGTAGCTCGTGAACGTCGCGTCGGCCAGCGAGCTGATCGCGGTCGCGTCGTACTCGTAGAAGTCGTTGTCCCGCAGCTTCGACTTGTCCCGCACCCGTCCACCGAAGCGAAGTTCGGTCCGGCCGGCCGAGAACGGCACGGCGAGGTCGACGCGACCGTTCACGTCCGTGTCGCGCGTGAGCTGAAACTCCTCGGTGAGCTCGTCGAGCTCGAAGTCCGCGGGTACGGTCGCCGGCAGAGAGAACATCGGGCGTCGAGCATCCGCGATGTTCGTCATCACGGGAACGTCTTCCTGCAGAAACTGGATGTACCGCTCGTTCGGACGCTCCTCGGACGCGCGCGCCCATTGGGCCGACCACGTGAGCAGCGCGCCACCGAGAATGTGCTCCCCGGTGATCGAATGGCTCTGCGTGCGCTGGTCCTCGAGCCGGCGGTTGTCGATCCGGTCGTTCCCGAGCCCGCCCTTCGACTGACGTTCGACCTCCGTGTTCGCCATGCCCGAGGCGTCAGGCTCGTCCATCTTCAGGACGAGTCGGAAACGGTTCTCCCAGTCGTCACGGTGATTGTAGATCGAGCGCCACGTGATCGTGTTGGCGTCGTTCAGTCGGAAGTCCAGACCGGCCGAAATCGACCGTCGCACACGACGGATCATGTACTCACGGATCTGAAACTCCTCGACGAAGGCGCCGTTGCCTTCGTCGGCCCACTCGGCCTCGATGTTGTCGGACCCGAGCTGGTGGTCGAAGTACGAACCGCTGAGAACCAGCCCGATCCGGTCGTTCGCAAAGCGGTCACCGAAGACCGCCGACCCGATGACCATCGGATCGTCCGCGATGAAGTTCCGGCCACTTCCCAACGTGGCGGAGATCCGTCGCTCGGCCGGGGCGGCGCGCGTGATGAGGTTCACGGCCCCACCGATCGCGTCGGCGTCCATGTCCGGTGTCAGAGCCTTCGTAACCTCGACCTGCGCGACCATATCGGACGGCACCAAGTCGAGCTGAACCTCCCTCACCTCGGCTTCGGCCGAGGGGATCCGCTCCCCGTTGATCATCACGGAGTTGAGACGCGGCTCCGTGCCCCGGATCAGACCGAAACGGGCCTCGCCCTGGTCCTGGATCACAACGACACCGGGAATCCGCTTCACCGCGTCACCGATGTTGGCGTCGGGAAAGCGCCCGATCTGATCGGCAGCAACGACGTTCGTGATTGTCGACGATGCCTGCTGCTGCCCCAGCGCTGCGGCTTGGCCTCGGCGTTGGCTCACGACCGTGATGCCGTCCACATCGATGGCCTGCGGCGTGAGCTCGATGCGCACCGACACGACACCCGAGACGTTCACGGTCTGCCTCGTGTTGCCGTACCCCAGGTATTGGATCGAAAGCGTGCGCTGTCCGTTCGGGACGCCGCGAAGAGAGAATCGCCCATCGGCGTTCGACACCGTCCCGACGTCGGTCCCGTCGACGCGGATCGTCACACCCGAGAGGGTGAGTCCGGTCTGACCGTCGACAACCGTACCGACGACCGCCCCGGACTGTGCATAGACCGGTGCAGAAAGTGCTAAGAAGGCGAACGCAGCGGCCCAAAGCGCGGATCCGACCCGCGCGGCGCGTCGTGTACCCATGTCCCACCCCATAACGTTGGTTCGAGTGCGACGGCGCATCCGCCGCATGGGGGGAAGCTTTCCAGAGATCGTCTCGGATTCGCGGGGAGTGGGTCACGGTTCCGGGCGCGGCACGTCACGATTCGACGAACGCGCCAGAACGCGGAGAGGCCCGCACCGACCGAAGTCGGGCGTGCCTCCGCGTCTCGTGTCCTCGGTTCTCTAGTCGAGGCTTCTCGACTCGATCTCTTCCGACAAGCGCGCGACGAAGTCTTCGCGCGCCATGACTTCCTGCTTCTTGCCGGCGCCGCGCTTCCGGACCGCTACCGTGCCGTCCGCAGCCTCGCGCTCACCCACGACGCCCATGTAGGGGACCTTGAACGTCTCGGCCTCCCGGATCCGGTAGCCGAGCGTCTCCCGCTTCTCGGCCGTGGCCCGAATGCCCGCCTCCCGGAGCTGAGCGACCATCTCGTCCGCGCTGTCATTCCACGCCTCACTCACCGGCAGGATGCGGACCTGCTCGGGGGCCAACCACGTGGGGAACGCCCCCGCGAAGTGCTCGATCAAGATCGCGATGAATCGTTCGAACGACCCACAGACCGCGCGGTGAATGATGACGGGTCGATGCGGGGCATTGTCCTGCCCGACGTAGTTCAGGTCGAAGCGCTCGGCGGCGACGTAGTCGAGCTGGATCGTCCCGAGCTGCCAGCTGCGGCCGATCGAGTCCGTCACATGAAAGTCGATCTTCGGGCCGTAGAACGCCCCGTCGCCTTCTTCCACCTCGTAGTCGACCCCCGTCGCTTCCAACGCTTCCCGGAGCGATGCCTCGGCGTGATCCCACTGCTCGTCCGTCCCGATCCGCTGTTCGGGGCGCGTGGCGAATTTCACCCGAGAGGACAGGCCGAAGGCCTCGTAATGACCGAGGATGAAGTCCGTGAGGAAGGCGACCTCCTCCGCGATCTGATCCTCCCGGAGGAAGACGTGGCAGTCGTCTTGGGCGAATTGTCGGACCCTCGTCAGCCCCGACAGCGCGCCGGAGAGCTCGTTGCGGTGCAGCGGATCGAGTGTCGTGTACCGAAGAGGCAGCTCGCGGTACGAGTGCGTCTGCGAGCCGTAGTAGATGTAGTGGGACGGACAGTTCATCGGCTTGAGGGACATGTCGTGCTCGCCCGACTCGTTGTCGAGGACGAGGAACATGTTCTCGCGGTACTTCCCCCAATGCCCGGACTGCTCCCACAACTGCTTCGTGTACATCAACGGCGTCCGGACCTCGAGGAAGTCGTCCCTCTGGCGGCCTCGCACGAAGCCCTCCAACGCGTTGTAGACTGCCGTTCCTCGGGGCGTCCAGAAGGCGGCCCCGGGCGCGACGGGGTGGAATTGGAAGAGGTCGAGCTCCTTCCCGAGCCGCCGATGGTCTCGCTTCCGTGCCTCTTCAAGCCGGTGGAGGTGCTCCGCGAGATCGCCCTTCTTGTGGAACGCCGTGCCGTAGATGCGCTGCAGCATCTGGCGCTTCTCATCCCCTCGCCAATACGCCCCGGCTCCCGAGAGGAGTTTGAAGTGCTTGAGATGTCCCGTACTCGGGATGTGCGGGCCTTTGCACAGGTCCAAGAACGGTCCGTTCTCGTAGACCGTGATGACCTCGTCGTCGTCGAACTCCTCGAGACGCTCGAGCTTCAGCGGGTCGTCGCCGAAGAGCCCGCGGGCCTCCTCCTTCGTCACTTGTCGCCGCTCGAAGGGCTGATCGGCCTTCACGACCTCGGCCATCTTGGCTTCGAAGGACTCCAAGTCCTCGGGCGTGAACGGGGCGTCGACGTCGAAGTCGTAGTAGAAGCCGTCCGCGATGGACGGCCCGAAGCCGATGCCGGCGTTCGGCCTCAGCTCGCGTACGGCCGTGGCGAGGACGTGTGCCGCGGAGTGCCGGAGGACGTCCAAAGACTCCGGATCCTTCGCCGTCAGGATCTTGATGGCGGAGTCGCGACCGATCGGCTCCATGAGGCCGACCGTTTCCCACTCGCCCTCCGCGTTCGGGAGCTGGGCCGCTACTGCAGCCTTCGCGAGGCCGGGACCGATGGCAGCCGCTACGTCCGCCGACGTCGAGCCGCGCGATAGCTCGAGGACATCACCGTTCGGGAGCGTGATCTTGATCGGTTCGCTGGACATGATGGTCTCTGATGTTCTGGTTCGTATCCGAGTTCGATGGGCCGTGGAGCCCTACGCCACAGGCACGAAAAAACGCGGCGCCCGTGGATCGGGGGCCGCGTCTGGCGTCGGGTGAGCGTCCAGCTACCCGACGAGCACAGCCCCCCGCCCAGTCCTCTGGGCGGTGGTCATAGTGCTCTCGGTCGTGGCTCGTGCGTTCACCGGGCGCTCCCGTTGTCGGTGTGCGCCAAACGATGGTGCGCGCAACGACGAGGGTCAATGCCGGAGCGCCGGCCACCGCAGGACGCGGCCCCCTGCGACCCTGGCTCGAAGTCAGCACTGCGCCTATCGTGCGAAAGAGACCGGGATACAAGGAGCATCGAGCATGAAGGTCCGCGTACGTCGTGTGTGTTGGGTATTGGCCCTCACGATCGGGGGGACTGCGTTCTTCGCCCCGCCTGCCGTGAGCGGCCGCGACGTGCATGTGGAAGGTGGGCCGAACGAGGTCGTCGACGACTTCGAGACGTGGGTTCGAGCTTTCCGGGAGCTGGCACCGGACCCCGCGCGAGGCGTCGAGGTGAGTGGGCTCTCCGTGCAGAAGGATCGGGCCACCCTTCACTTCGATCGGGGCACGATCCACGCGCTGATGCCGATCGACGGCCGTACCATCGGGATCGTCTTCATGGGTGAAGGACGTCTGACCTCCGACATCCCGGACGCACTCGAACAGGGCCAGATGGAGCGGATGTTCGAGGTCGACGGGCTGGCTCAGCCCTTTCGATCGGCCGTCCTGCTCTTCACGGACGGGACCCTCGAGTCGATCGAAGCGGCCGCCCCCCTCGCCCCTCTCCCCTTGGCCCGAGACGCCGAACGCGAGGTGGAGGAAGCACGCGACTATCTGACCGACGGCGACGGGTGGGCCGCGCCCGACGTCCTCCTGCCGCTCGTCAACAACGGCCCGGGCTTCTTCTACGCGCACGTGGCCGAAGACCGGGGGGACCCCGTCTTCTTCACCGTCGATCCCCACAACTTCGAGGAGGTCTCTATCGCGGTGAAGGCGGACCGCACGAAACGGCGATCGACGGTGGCTCGATTCCACCGCCTCCAGGACTACGAGACCGGAACCAGCATCCCCGAAGAAGCACTCGATCTCATCGACATCCGTTCGTACCAGATCGAGACGCGTATCGACGACGGCCTCGACCTCGAAGCCGTGGCGCGCATGAACCTCGAGAAGCGCCTCGGCAGCTACGAGTGGATCCCCTTTTCGCTGTACCCGGAGCTCGAGGTCGACTCGGTCCGCTGGTCCGACGGCCAGCCGGTGACGTACTACCGGCCCGAAGAGTCCTTCGACCTGTGGTTGCAGATCACCGACATCCCGGATCCGTCCGCGACGCTGGACGTGTACTACCAGGGAGACATGATGGACCGGCCACAGGGGCTGTGGGTGCAGCTGGGTACGCACTCCACCTGGTTCCCCGTCTACCAGTCCGGACGGCTCATCCCGTACTCCCTCACCTTCACCGCCCCGGAAGACCTCCTGGTGACGACGGTCGGCCAGCAGATGACTTCAATCACGGAGGGCGACTACACGACGACGACGTGGCAGACCCCTCCGATCGGTCTGGTGACCTTCAACATCGGCGACTTCGACGTCTTCGAGTCCGAACCGCCCCAGGAAGGCGACCCGGGCTTGACCGTCCTCGTGAACGAGACGGCGCACCGCCGGTTGGGCGCGATGGCCAGCGAAGCCGGGATGCTCCTTCTGGAGCAGCGCGACATGGCGGAGATGGTGGCGATCGACGTGCGAAACGCGTTCTCCTTCTTCAACGAGGTGTACGGTCCCACGACGGTCCGTGACTTCGTCGCGACCGAGATCCCCTATAGCCACGGCGAAGCGTACCCCGGCCTCGTGATGTTGGCGTGGAGCACCTTCCGCTGGACGTCTTCGGAGGGCTTCGACGAGATCTTCCGAGCCCACGAAGTGGCGCACCAGTGGTGGGGCATCGGCGTGACCCCGGCCACGTACCGCGACTGGTGGATCGCCGAAGGCTTCTCGGAATTCTCGGGTTGGTGGTACGCCGCCCGCGCCCGGGGCTCGATCGACATGTACTACCGACGGCTCGAAGAGACCCGCGAACTCCTTCTCGACCGACGGGGCGAGGCGGCGCCGATCCAGATGGGACGACGCGCAGGCTCCCGGGATCACCCCGAGGACTATCAGCTCCAGATCTACTTCAAGGGTGCCTGGGTCCTCCACATGCTGCGCGGTGTGCTGACCGACCCCGACACGGGCAACGACGACCTCTTCGTCGAAGTCATGAACACCTTCTACCAACGTCACCTCGGGCAGAAGGCGTCGACGGCGTCATTCCAGGCCGTCGTCGAAGAGGTGGTGGGAAGCCCGATGGGCTGGTTCTTCCAGCAGTGGGTCTACCAGTCCGACATCCCCACCTACCGCTTCTCCCACAAATACGAAGAGCAACCCGACGGCTCGGTGGTGGCCACCGTCCGGGTCCGACAGGAAGACGTGGGTCCAAACTTCCAGATGCTCGTGCCGATCCTGCTCGACTTCGGCGAGGAGGGGAGCGCACAGGTGCGGATCACCGTCTCCGGCCCGGAGACCGAGGTGGTGCTTCCCACGCTGCCGCGGATCCCCGACTCGATCGAGTTCAACCCGTTCGAAGCGGTTCTGGCCGAAACCCATACGGAGGGGTGGCGGAACTGAGGGTGTAGAGGGGGCGCGGCGTCACGCGCGGTGCTCCCTACTCCGCTCCCGACGTCGCGATGATCGAGGGAGCCGACTCGGCGGGGGCGTCGAGCGCGGCCTCGAGGTCCGCGGCGAACGCCGATCTCCGCAGGAGGGACGCCGACGCCCACGCCGGCCCGAGAGCGGCGCCGCCCGCGAGGACGGCGAGGCCCGCGCTCCCGCTGATGACGAGGCCGAAATACGCGAGTCCGGCACAGGGCGCGAGCATCAGCGCGGTAAGCAGCCAGTCCACCCGTTCGGGGCGGAGTCGATCGATCTGATCGAGCACCCACAGGCGCCGCTCCGCCGACGTGGCCGATCTGGGTAGAACGGGCGCGCGCGTAGGCGGGAACAGCGTGCCGTATGCGGCGGCCAGGCCGCACCCTACGAAGAGTGCCGCGGCGGAAAAGACGACCCACCGAGCCGACGGCACCAGAACCGGGAGCAGGCCGGACTGGGCGTACAAGAGCAGGCCGAAGCTACCGAGCCCAGCCAAGCCCCCCGCCCACGACCATCGCTCGTGCCACGACCAGGCGCCGAGCCACGCTCCGACCCCCGTGACGATCGCAAGCGTCCACGCGACGAGCCCGAGGAGGAGGAACGGCCCCTCCAGCAGAATCATTCTGCGCGGTCCCGGAGCATCATCCAACAGCCGACCGGGAGCATGACCATCCACCCGACGATGAAGCCGAGCCGCGTCTCCTCATCCGGCATCCGCGGTCCGAGGATGACCATGCCCAAAAGCGCGACGGCCAAGAAGCCGACCAATCGCTTCAGCCGTGCGGCTCGGACGAATTGACTCTCCGGCACCCTACCCTCCTCGGCTCGGCGCCGGAGCGGCGTCGGGAAGCGCCGGTCGACCGGCCTCCGTGTACACCAGGTCCAAAACGGCCTCGACGTCGTCGATGGTGGCGTTGACCGCCTCGATCGCCGCCGGAGCACGGCGCCAGCTCTCCTCCAAGAGGAAGAGTTGATCGGCCGTGGGTGGACCGCTCACCGCCTGGATCTGCCGCCACATTCCAGCACCGTCCGAGGCATCATCGAGCTCTTCTTCCACTTCATCCAAACGTTGTCGCGCTCGCGTCAGGGCCTCCTGAACGGCTGCCGACCGAGCCCTTGAGCCGAGGAGCTCTTCGACCCCGTCGAGGAGGTCTTCCATGTCCCCGATCGCATCGTCGGCCCGATCGATCGGTCCTTCGAGGCGGTACGACTCCAGCATGGCGAGGTGTCGTTGCTGCATCGGGCGCCGCCCCATCTCGACCCGCGGATCGAGGCGGACGACGACTTCGGTCTGCACGATGTCGTCCCCGGTTGTCAGCTCGACGATATACGTCCCGGGCATCACCCGCGGGCCGGGGTCCATCTCCTGGCCGGACTCGTCCTCCTCGACCAACCGGAGGTCCCATGCGATCTGGTTCAGGCCGGCGTCGGAAGGTGCGTTTCGCATCGTTCGGATCGTGTTCCCGGTCGCGTCGGTGACGCGCAGCACGAGATCGTCCACGTCGGCCGCCAGATGGTAGCGAAGGATGGCTCCGTACGGCCCGTTGTCCGCCGCATAGATCCCCGGCGTCCATCCTTGAGGCGTGTACATGTTGTACGACGTCGCTCGGCGAACCGGGAAGAGAAACGCCGGCGCGGTCACCGCCTGCTCCGTGAGCCGTTCGAGCGGAGTCACGTCGTCGAGGATCCAGATGCCCCGCCCGTGTGTCCCGAGCACGAGGTCGTTCTCCCGCGGGTGAATCTTGATGTCGTCGACCGGCATCGTGGGCAGGTTGCTCCGCAGCTGCACCCACCCTCCTCCCGCATCGACGGAGACCCACACACCCTGCTCGTTCCCGACGAAGAGGAGGCTCGGATTGTCGGGGTGCTCGGCAAGGGCACTGATGGAGGAGGCGGGGAGACCGGCCGTGCGCCGTTCGAAGCTCTCGCCGAAGTCGTCGCTGACGTACACGTACGCTTCGAAGTCGTCGTCCCGGTGACCGTCGAAGGCGACGACGACCCGCCGCGCGATCGTCTCCGAGGCCACGATCCGGGTGACGTACGTGTACGCCGGCAAGCCCTCGAAGTTGGCGGTGATGTCGGTCCACGTGGCGCCTCCGTCGCGGGAGACGTGGACCCGACCGTCGTCCGAGCCCGTGTACAGCGTTTGTGCGTCGAGGGGCGACTCCGCGACGGCCGTCAGGTTGCCGTACGACGACTGCCCATCGTTTCGCGACATCTGCGGGTCGCCGCCCGGTACGCCCATGATACTGAGCGTATCTCGATCGATGGCCCACGTCAGATCTCCACTGATCGCTTCGAACGACTGGCCGAGGTCGGTCGACTTGAAGAGGACGTTCCCACCGAAGTACAGCGTGTTGTCGTCGTGGCTGGACAGCACGATCGGCGAGTTCCAGTTCCACCGCAGCGACGGCAGATCACCCCCGTCCATCTCAGGCCGGCCGATCGGTCGTAGCCGAGCCCGCTCCATCGTGCTGAGGTCGACACGGATGAGATTGCCGCCCTGCGACTCCGCGAACATCAGCATCGTGTCCGTCGGGTGCATCACGGTGAAGAAGCCGTCGCCACTTCCGACGTTATACCAGTCCCGCGTGCGGATTCCCTGGTTCGACCAGGTGTCGGAGGGGGCACACCACGAGCCGTTGTCCTGAAGCCCGCCGCAAACGTGGTAGGGGTCCCTCATGTCGACACCGATCTCGTAGAACTGCGCCAGGGGGAGGTTCCGGAACTGGTACCAGTTGTCCGAGCGGTCGTAACTGATCGAGACGCCACCGTCGGAGCCCAAGATGATGTGCTCGGAGTTCTCCGGATTGATCCAGAAGGCGTGATGATCGAGGTGCACACCGGCCGCCGCGTCCGCGGTGAAGGTGCGCCCACCGTCCGAAGATCGGTACGCATTGGCCCCGCCGAGGTAGATACGCTCCGGATCGTTCGGGTCGATCTCGATGCGTGAGTAGTACATAGGGCGGTTGTTCGTAGTCGAGCGATGCTCCCACGTCTCACCCCGGTCCGTGGAGCAGTAGACGCCGTTTCGCACGTCACCCGTCCCGCCACCGCCGAAGCCCTGCCCCGGAATGCGGAGGTCGGCCTCGACGATCGCGCAGACGAAGTTCGGATCGCGCAGATAGACATCGAGTCCGATGCGGCCCATGTCGCCCTGGGGGAGCCCGTCGGTCAGCTCGACCCAGTGCGCGCCGCCGTCGGTCGTCCGGTAGATTCCACTGCCGGGCCCACCGCCGTTGAAGCCCCACGCCTTCCGCTGTCGTTGGTACGTCGCCACGAAGAGCGTCAGCGGGTCGGCGGGATCCATGACCATGTCGATCGCGCCCGTGTGGTCGTCGATGTAGAGCACATGGCTCCACGTCACGCCACCATCGAGGGTCTTGTACACGCCGCGCTCGGGACTCGAGCCCCACAGACGGCCCACCGCCGCGACGTACGCCACGTCGGGGTCGCGAGGATGCACCGCGATGCGAGCGATGTGGTGTGTCGCGTCCAGCCCGAGGTGGGACCACGTGTGCCCCGAGTCGGTCGATCGGTACACACCGTTGCCCCACGGCGAGCTCTGTCGATTCTGAGGCTCCCCCGTCCCGACCCAGACGACGTTCGGATTCGACGGAGCCACCGAGACCGCTCCGACGGAAGCCGTGATTTCTTCGTCGAAGATCGGCTCGAAGGAGATCCCGTTGTTCACCGTCTTCCAGAGACCACCGGTCGCCGTCCCGACGTAGAACGTCGCCGGATCGGATTCGACGACGGCCAAGTCGACGATACGACCACTCATGATCGTCGGCCCGACCTCCCGGAATTCGAGGGCGTTCGCCACGGAGGCGACCTGATCCGGGGTCTGCCCCTGGACGGCCAGCGGGAGGGCTGCAACAGAAAGCAGCAGGGTCAGCGCACGTGTCGGTCTATGACGCATGTCGTCCTCTGAGAAGGCTCGGTTCTTGCGGGTTTCGCATCCTAGGGCACCGGGTGTCCGTTCGCACGACCCAACGGAACGCTCGCGGGTACCGTTGGCGAAGGCGGCATTGTGACGACCTGACGCGAAGAGCGAGGAGGGATCGGATGGCGATCAAAGAGTACGAAGCGCCGGACATTTTGGTCCGTTTCGACACGAAGCGGTGCATCCACGCCGCCGAGTGTGTGCACGGACTCCCCGCCGTCTTCGACGCGGATCGCCGCCCGTGGATCTTGCCCGACGCCGCGAGCGCCGATGAGCTGGCCGCCGTGATCGAGGCATGTCCCTCCGGGGCGCTCACGTACGAGCGTCGGGACGGGGGAGCGGCCGAGGTCGCGGCGGACGCCCCGACGCTGGCCACCGTTCAAGACGGTCCCATCTACGTGCGCGGCAGCCTTCACTTCACCGACCACGAAGGGCGCCCGGTCGAGACCGGCCCGCGGGCTGCGTTGTGCCGGTGTGGAGCGTCGAAGAACAAGCCCTTCTGCGACAACAGCCACATCGAGGCCGGTTTCTCGGACGGATGAAGCGCGTCGCCCTGATCGTCCCCGCGCTGGCCCTGACGGTCGGGTGCTCGGACTTCGTGCCCGCCGACCCGGGCGGAGGGGCGCTCGAGATGGTCGTCGACGGGCTGGATCAGCCCGTCCTACTGACCCATGCCCCCGACGACCCGTCGCGTCTGTACATCGTCGAGAAGCCCGGTCGTATCCGCGTCGTCCGTGACGGCGCCCTGGTGGCGGCACCCTTCCTCGACATCGAATCGATCACGAGTGATGCGGGGGAACAGGGCCTCCTCGGACTCGCCTTCCACCCCGACTTCGATTCGAACGGGACCTTCTTCGTCCATCACACGGATGGCGGCGGCGACTCCCGGATTCTCCGCTTCTCCACCCTGTCGGCAGACGAGGCGGACGCAAGTTCCCTCTCCGTCGTGCTCGAGGTGGACCAACCCTTCTCGAATCACAACGGCGGTCACATCGCGTTCGGGCCCGATGACATGCTCTACATCGCGCTCGGGGACGGTGGGTCCGGCGGGGATCCGCTCGGTCACGGCCAAAACCGAGAGACACTTCTCGGTTCGATTCTGCGGATCGACGTCTCCTCGGCGCCGTACGCCGTCCCGTCGGACAATCCGTTCGTCGGGCAGCCACCCTTCGCGCCCGAGATCTGGGTCTGGGGCCTCCGGAATCCATGGCGTTTCTCCTTCGACCGCGAAACCGGCGACCTCTGGATCGGGGACGTCGGACAAGGATCGTGGGAAGAGGTCTCCTTCATCGAACGCGGCGCCTCGGCGGGCGTGAACCTGGGCTGGGCAAATCTCGAAGGGTCCGCCTGTTATCCCTCGGATCCGTGTGACCCAACCGGCACGCTTGGCCCGGTGTACGAATACGCGAACGGGGACGACGGCTGCTCGGTCACCGGAGGGTACGTCTACCGCGGTTTGGCCAACCCCGACTTTCGAGGCCGCTACTTCTTCGGCGACTTCTGTGACGGTTGGGTGCGCTCGTTCTTCCACGACGAAGGCGTCCAGTCCGAGTACGACCACGCCGCCGACTTCGGAACGATCGGCTCGCTGGCGTCGTTCGGCGAGGACGCGAGTGGTGAACTCTACATCGTGAGCATGAGCGGAGCCGTCTACCGCGTCACAGACCCGATCACACCGTAGCCTCCCGCTCCCTACGCCTTCTCGAGCGTCGGGTCGGCGTTGTACGCGGCGGTGCCCCCCGGCGGGATGGACAGGTAACGCCACTGGTCCCCTGCAATCATCTTGCCCAGGAAGACGATCTGGCCGACGTGGTAGGACGTATGGGCCAGCGACCGCTGTAGGGCCTCGGCGACGGTCAGCTCGAGGTTCCGAATCTTCACGGTCTTCACGAGGTCGTCGTCGTTCAGCGTCGCCAGGGTATCCATGAGCACATCCCACCCCTCCTCCCACTTCGCTTCGACTTCCGGCTGAGTCACCGTTCGCACAGAGAACTCGTCCTCCCGCTCTCGCCAAGGCTTCTCACCATCGGACGTGAGGAAGTCGGTGAATCGTGAGCGGAGGTTGCCGGACACATGCCAGACGATCGTCGCGATCGACAGGCTGTTCCTCGACACTCTCGTGCACAGCTGACCGCCGTTTAGAACCTCGATCGTGCAGTGCCCCATGCCGCGGTAACGCCGGTACTCGCCCTCGATCGCCCCGATGACGTCGCGCATCTCTTCTCCTCGAAGGTGACGGTCCCGCAATGGGTCGGGGACCGGTTCGCTGGAACGGATGGCTCCCGCCCCTGCCCGCCTGTACAATGTCGTCCCGCGTCGATACCCCCAACACCCCCGACCGAGATGAAGAAGCTCCTCGTCTTCGCCACCCTGCTCGCCGTCGCGTGCACCCCCACCGATCCCCAGGTCGCCGCATGGGAAGCGATGGCCGATGAGATCACGATCACGCGCGACAACTGGGGCATCGCCCACATTCACGGGCCCACGGACGCGCACGCCGTCTTCGGCATGATCTACGCCCAGGCGGAGGACGACTTCAACCGGATCGAGCAGAACTTCCTCCTCTCCCAGGGTCGTTTGGCGGAGGCCGAAGGAGAAAGCGAGATCTGGCGCGACCTCCGCATGCAGCTCTTCATCGACCCCGCGGAAATGCAGGACCTCTACACGCGCTCGCCTGCGTGGCTTCAGGCGCTCATGGACGCGTGGGCCGACGGTCTGAACTACTACCTGCACACCCATCCCGAGGTGGCACCCCGCGTGCTCGAGCGTTTCGAGCCGTGGATGGCGCTGACCTTCAGCGAGGGCAGCATCGGTGGGGATATCGAGCGGGTGAACCTGCGCCAGCTCGAAGCCTTCTACGAAGCCCTTCCCGAGGCACTGGAAGCCGCACGACCCGCGCTGCCGGAGATCCCCGAGCCCGCCTCCGTACCGACGACGCGCGCGGCCCTCGGCACGCCGACGCTCCTGGATCCGACGATTTTCGCGTCTCATGAGGTGACGATCGATCCGCCCCTCGTCGACATGAGGGAACCAGAGGGATCGAACGGGTTCGCGATCGCTCCGGGCAACACCGAAGCCGGCAACGCCCTCCTCCTGATCAACCCTCACACCTCCTTCTTCTTCCGCTCCGAACTTCACATGTCGAGTGATGAGGGGCTGAATGCGTACGGCGCGGTGACGTGGGGGCAGTTCTTCGTCTACCAGGGCTTCAACGAGGACGCTGGCTGGATGCACACGTCGAGCGGCGTCGACAACATCGACGAGTTCCTCGTGACGCCTTCGATCGACGGCGAGACGGTGGCGTACGCGTACGATGGGGGCGACGTCCCCATGGAGACGCGCCAGGTCACGATTCGCTACCGGACAGACAGCGGGATGGGCGAACGGGAATTCACCGTGTACCGCACCCACCATGGCCCGGTCGTGCGCACCGTGGACGGCCAGTGGGTGGCGACCGCGCTGATGGAAGAGCCGATGTCGGCGCTCATGCAGTCGTACGGCCGAACCAAGGCGCGGAATCTCGGCGACTATCGGCGCAACATGGAGATGCACACGAATTCGTCGAACAACACGATCTACGCGGACTCCGAAGGCAACATCGCATATTGGCACTCCAACTTCGTTCCTGAGCGCGACGACAACTTCGTGTGGACGCAGCCCGTCGACGGAAGCACCGCGGCGACCGATTGGGGCGAGCCTCACTCGATCGACGAGACGCCCAACGTCTTCAACCCGTCCGTGGGGTGGATCCAGAATACAAACAACTGGCCGTACAGCTCGGCTGGGCCGGACAGCCCGGACGAGGATGACTACCCGCGGTACTTCCAGCGGAGCGGCGAGAACGCCCGCGGAATCCACGCCATCCGGGTTCTCGAGGACAAGACGGACTTCACGCTCGAGACCCTCATCGACGCGGCGTACAGCTCGCAAATGCCGGGCTTCGAGCCGCTGATCCCCGCCCTGCTCCGCGCCTACGACCGTGCCGGGTCCGCGGACGACCGGGTGCAGGCCGCCGCCGAGATGCTGCGCGGTTGGGACTTCCGGTGGGATGTCGAGTCCGTGGCGACCTCCGTGGCGACGTACTGGGCGGAGGATATGCAGCAACGGGTCGGACAGGCCGCCCGAGACGCCGGCATGAGCCCAAACGACTACATCGCCGAGCGCGGGACCACCGCCGACCACCTCACCTCACTCACGGCCGCCCTCGATCGTCTGGAAACCGACTTCGGCGATTGGCAGACCCCGTGGGGTGAGATCAACCGCTTCCAGCGGATCAACGGAGACATCGCCCAGCCGTTCAGCGACGATGCGCCGAGCATCCCGGTCGGCTTCCACTCGGGACGCTGGGGGTCGTTGGCATCGTTCGGGGCCCGGAACTACCCCGGGACCGTGCGCCGGTACGGAACGAGCGGAAACAGCTTCGTGGCCGTCGTAGAATTCGGGGACCGCGTCCGAGCCCTGGCCGTGACCGCGGGAGGGGAAAGCGGAGATCCGGCGTCGCCCCACTTCAACGACCAAGCCGAGATCTACGCCACCGGCGCGCTCCGGCCCGTGCACTATTACCCCGAGGAGATCGAGGCGCACGCCGAGGAGACGTACCAGCCAGGCGGACGCTGAGTCCGGGCCTAGTCCACGAGGTCGGAGGGAAACGAAATCCGGAGCGTCGTGCCCGACGGACCCGAGGCGGTGACGTCGAGCTCACCGCCGAGGTCTTGCACGATCCGTAAGGCGCGGGCGACTCCACCGGCCTCAGGGCCCGGCTCGCCCTCCGCGGGCGAGATCCGTCGCCGCACCTCGATCGGGAGGCCCGTGCCGTTGTCTGCGACTTCGATCGCCCAGCTCGCGCCCCGATCCTCTCCGACGACCTCGATCCGAGGACCCTCGGAACGGTTGTAGCGAAGACCGTTGTCGATCAGCTCCTCGAACAGGAGATGCAACGGGCCCGCCTCGACGCGTAGACGCGGAACGGACGCCCAGACGATCTCAGCAGAGGTGAATTCGGGACGCGCTCGGATCTTCGTCTCGATCCGAGCCAAGACGTCGTTCAACTCGATCTGCGCCATCGCGTCCTCGGTCAGCGTCGCAACTCCCTAGTGCAACGCCGAGGGAGCTCCGAGCCCACCCCCCGGTCGCGCTCTCCGGTCCAGGGGCGATCGGCGCGTTCTCGATGAGGCGCGCAACGCATGGAAGTCCTCGAAGTCCGAGACGGTGAGGGGTCGACTGAAGTAGAAGCCCTGGATCCCGTCGCACGGATGTCGCGACAGGAACTCGAGCTGGTCGGCCGTCTCGACGCCTTCGGCGATCGTCGTACGCCCGAGAGCTCGCGCAATCCCAATGATCCCCGCCGTGAGCAGGGCGTCGTCCGGGGCCGCCGTGACCTTGGCGACGAAGGCGCGATCGATCTTCACCGTGTCGAAAGGGAACGCGGTGAGGTAGTTGAGCGAAGAGTATCCCGACCCGAAGTCGTCGATCGCCACGCCGACGCCGAGCGCCCGGAGGGCCGTCAGCGTTTGGATGTTGGTGTCTGTATCCTGGAGGAGAACCTCCTCTGTGATTTCGATCTGTAGACTCGCGGCCGATAGGCCGGTCTCGTCGAGGATCTCTTCCGCCAGAGTTGCAAAGCCGGGTGTGGCCAACTGCACCGGAGAGACGTTCACCGCGACACGCAAGTCGGGATCGAGATCCCGCTGCCACTCCACGCACTGGGTGCACGCTGTCCGGAGACCCCACTCGCCCACTTCCCGGATCAGGCCGGTGCGCTCGAGGATCGGCAGAAACTCCGCGGGCGACACGGGTTTGTGTCGTCCCTCGGGATACCAACGGATCAGAGCCTCGACGGCCTGCACCTTTTCGGTGGTCCGGTCGACGATCGGCTGGTAGACGAGGCCGAATTCGTTGCGACTGAGCGCCTTCCGGAGCTTCATCTCCAGGTCGAACGCCTTACGCACCTCGGCGTTCATCTCGTCGGTGAAGAACCGATACTTGTTCCGCCCCGATCCCTTGGCGCGGTACATCGCGGTATCGGCTTGCGTGAGGAGGGCGTTGGCATCGGATCCTGCCCCAGGGCATCCGGCGATCCCGATGCTGGCGGTCATGATCATCTCCATCCCCTCGACGAGGATGGGTCGGCTCACCGAGTCCAGGACTTTCTCGGCCAACCTCGCCAACTGCGCGTCCGCGACCCCCTCGACCATGAGAATGAACTCATCTCCGCCCAACCGTGCGACGACGTCGCTCGTTCGGACGCACGTCTCCAGGCGGCCCGCGACGCGCTTCAGTACGATGTCTCCGACCATGTGGCCGAGGCTGTCGTTGATGTTCTTGAAGTGATCGAGATCGAGGAAGAGCACGCCGACCGACGATCGAGTCCGGCGCGCCCGGCCGACGGCGTGGCCGAGCAGACTCATGAAGTGAGCGCGGTTGGTGAGCCCGGTCACAGGGTCGAAGCGCGCCGATCGTGTGAGACTCTGCGTCACCCGACTGCGCTGGACCGAGTATTGGATCGACCGGCCGAGCACCTCCGGCGGCTCACCCTTTCGGATGTAGTCCTGTGCTCCCGCTCGGAGGGCCTCCATCGCGACCTGATCGTCGTCGAGCCCGCTTTGCACGATGACCGGGACCCCCGACACGACGGGCAGGATTTCCTGCAGACCTTCGAGCCCCTGTGAGTCGGGAAGGCCGAGGTCGAGCAGAATGACGTCCGGCTCGGCCTCGCGGAGCTGGTCGAGCCCGCTCAGGACGGACTCGGCGACGCGCATCGACGAGTGTGGCAGCACGCGCTTCAGCGCGATCTCTGTATGCCGGGCGTCCGCCCGGTCGTCTTCGATCAGAAGAACGTCGATCGAATCAGCCGGTTTCATCGCTCCCCCCTTAGAGGCGATAGGCGTACGGAGAGTGTCGGCACGGATCGTAAAAACTTGATCCATCTCGCGATCGGCCCGCGATTCTGGGCTGACCCCGAGGAACGATGGAGGCCGACGCACAACGGCCCGGCCACCTCTCGGTGACCGGGCCGTGTCGCGGAGTCGGGACCCGATCCGCTGTTTCGTGCCGGGTGGCTACATCATGCCGCCCATGCCGCCCATGTCGGGCATACCACCGCCGGCTCCTTCGGGCTCCGGCTTCTCGACCACCACAGCCTCGGTGGTGAGAAGGAGACCCGCGATCGACGCGGCGTTCTGCAGCGCGGAGCGCACGACCTTCGTGGGGTCGATGACACCGGCCTTCACCAGATCCTCGTACTCGTCGGACTGGGCGTTGTAGCCGAAGGCGCCCTTCCCGTTGCGAACCCTGTCCACCACGATGCTGCCTTCCACGCCGGCGTTCGCGGCGATTTGGCGAATCGGGTGCTCGAGCGCGCGGTAGAGAATCTGCGCACCGATCTGCTCGTCCTCACGGTCGAGCTTGAGGCTGTCGAGCTTGGCCTGCGCCCGCAGCAGCGCGACGCCACCACCAGGCACGATGCCCTCTTCGACCGCTGCACGCGTCGCGTGCAGGGCGTCCTCGACCAGAGCCTTCTTTTCCTTCATCTCGGTCTCGGTCGCGGCACCGACGTTGATGACCGCAACACCGCCGGCCAGCTTCGCCAGACGCTCCTGGAGCTTCTCCCGATCGTAGTCGGAGCTGCTCTTATCGATCGCGACACGGATCTCCTCGATCCGGCCCTTGATCTTGTCGGCGTCGCCTGCACCGTCGATCACCGTGGTGTTGTCTTTGTCGATCACGACCCGCTTCGCGGAGCCGAGGTCAGACGCCACCGTGTTCTCGAGTTTGAAGCCGACTTCTTCGGAGATGACCTGACCGCCCGTCAGGACTGCGATGTCCTGGAGCATGGCCTTCCGACGATCACCGAAGCCCGGCGCCTTCACGGCCGCCACCTTCAGTGTGCCACGCAGCTTGTTGACGACGAGCGTGGCGAGCGCCTCGCCCTCGACGTCTTCGGCCACGATGAGCAGCGGACGCCCGGTCTGAGCGACCTTCTCGAGGATCGGCAGGAGATCCTTCATCGAGCCGACCTTCTTGTCGTGGATGAGGATCATCGGATCCTCGAGCACCGCTTCCATCCGCTCCGGATCCGTCACGAAGTACGGGGAGAGGTAGCCGCGGTCGAACTGCATGCCGTCGACCGTGTCGAGCGTCGTCTCGAGGCCGCGGGCCTCTTCGACCGTGATGACGCCGTCCTTGCCGACCTTCTCCATCGCGTCGGCGATGAGCTCGCCGATCTCGGAGTTGTTGTTGGCCGAGATGGCGCCGACCTGGGCGATCTCGGTCTTACCCTGCGTGTCCGTCGAGATCTTCTGGAGCTCCTCGACGACCACCTCGACACCAGCGTCGATCCCGCGGCGGATGCCCATCGGGTTCGTGCCGGCCGTCACATTCTTCAGACCTTCGCCGAAGATCGCCTGAGCGAGCACCGTGGCCGTCGTCGTACCGTCACCGGCGACGTCGGAGGTCTTCGTGGCGACCTCTTTGACCATCTGGGCGCCCATGTTCTCGACGGCGTCTTCCAGCTCCACTTCCTTGGCCACCGAAACACCGTCCTTCGTGACGGTCGGCGACCCGAACTTCCGGTCGAGGACGACGTTCCGGCCCTTGGGCCCGAGCGTGACCTTGACCGCGTTGGCCATCGTGTTGACGCCGCGAATGATGGCGTCCGATGCCTTGGTATCGAACCGAATTTCCTTGGAACTCATCGTTTGGGATTCTCCTGGGGTCCTGAGCTATTTCTTGCCTGAGCCCACGATGGCGAGGACATCGTCCTCTCGCAGGATCACGTAGTCTTCGCCGTCGAGCGTCACGTCGGTGCCGCTGTACTTGCCGAACATGATTCGGTCGCCTTCGGCCACGTCCAGGGTCTGGATCGTGCCGTCGTCCAGCACCTTGCCCTTGCCGGTCGCGACGACGATCGCGTCGGCGGGCTTCTCCTTGGCGCTGTCCGGGATGATGATGCCGCCGGCGGTTTTCTCTTCTTCCTCGACTCGTCGGACCAGGATGCGGTCCTGAAGCGGTCGGATCTTCATCTGTGTCTTCTCCCCTCAGATGTGCGCGGGGCGCTCGC
>JBCCEZ010000046.1:0-39340 GCA_039030015.1 Gemmatimonadota bacterium
AATCACGACAACAACCAGCACGCACCCGACGAGAATTTGCGGATCGCCAACCTCTGGTACGCGATCGACCTCTACGCCCAACTGATGACGATGCCTGCGACGGTGTTCTAGACGGACGCCCCGCCCTCTGCGAAGAGGGGGTCGAGTCGAGCGTAGCTTCCCTCCATCCCCTCTTCCATTCCCTGATCGAGCATGACCTGACGCGTCTCCGCGTCCGGGAGCGTCATCCGCTGCGTCATCAGGGTGCCTCCATCCTGCGCCTCGAAACGGGTCTCCACGACGTTGTCCGGCGTGGGGTCCGGCACGTGCATCCGTTCTCGATGAAGGATCCGCGAGTGCGGCTCGAGTTCGAGGAACTCGCCGGTGACCGTGAACGTCTCTCCTTCGTCGTTCGCCCACTCGTATCGGAAGGCGCCTCCCGGCGTGGGGTCGTGAACGCACACCGGCATCGTCCAACCAGGAGGTCCCAACATCCACTGTTGGAGCAAGTCGGCGTCGAGGTGCGCCCGGTAGACCAACTCCGGGGGGGCCGCAAAGCTGCGTGTGACGATAATGTGTGTATCGCCTTCGAGTTCGAGCGTGAGGGGGGGCATCAAGATTCCTCTTCCATGCGGATCAGTAGTTCATCGAGTCTGTCGTAGTTCGCGCTCAGGGTGCGACGGAGGAGCTCGAGCCACTCCTCGATCCCATCGAGTGCGTCCTCCCGTAGGCGACAGGGGCGGCTTGCCCCCTCGATGCGACGGGAGATCAGCCCCGCCTCCTCGAGCACCTTGAGGTGGCGGGAGATGGCGGGTTGGGAGATCGAGAACGGCTTCGCGATCTCTTTGACCGTCGCCTCTCCTCGCGACAGGCGTTCCAGAATGGCGCGCCGTGTGGGGTCGGAGAGAGCGGAGAACACAGGGTTCAGCGACATAACTTATATGTTATATAACATGTGAGTTATGTCAATGCATCCACACAGTGGATGACGGAGTCCGCGTGGACGATGTCCTGATCGAAGGGAGTCGGGCTGGTTAGCCGGCCGTGCCCTTCGTCCCGGCCTCCCAGAGCTCGCTCAGCACACGAGAGAAGTTCCCACCCAACACGAGGGCGATGTTCTCGTCCGACCATCCTCGGCGAATCAAGCCGTCGGTGAGAGCGAAGACGCGCTTGGGGTGATTCAGCCCGTCGATGTGGACGTACCCGTCGTCGGTGAAGTAGGCGTTGTAACGCTCGAAGTTCGCCTGACCGACTGGGCCGAGCTGCTGATCCGGCGGCACGCGAGGAGAGCCGAACCCTTCGATATCGAGATCGGATCCGATCCCGACGTGTTCGACGCCGACGAGGTTCGCCACGTGATCGAAGTGGTCCACGACGTCATCGACCCCGACCGGTGGGCCGGCCTTGATCATGAAGCGGATGAAGGGAATCCCCATGACCCCGCCCCCGGCGGCCATCGCGCGAATGGCTTCGTCCGTCTTGCAGCGGAGGAAGCCGGGCAGCAACGCGCGACACGACGCATGCGTAAAGATCGTGGGGAGGGTCGCGGCCTCGAGTGCTTCCATCGTAGTCCGGTCACCACAGTGCGAGAGGTCGACGACCATCCCCACCTCTTGCATCCGCTCGATCAGGCGCGCGCCCTCTACCGGGACGCCGCCGTCGTTGTTCTCCAGGAAGCCACTGCCGAAGCGGTTCTGGAAGTTGTAGGTAATCTGGGACACCCGCTGCCCGAGTCCGTAGAAGAGATCTACGTCGTCCAGACTCTCGAAGTGATCCGAGTTCTGGAACGTGATCATGATGCCGAAGCGCTCGGACTCGGCGGCATGCGCGAGGTCTCTCGGGTCGTCGATGCGGGTGAACCACTCCGAGTGCGACGCGATGAAGCCATTCCATTGCGCCATGAATTCCAACGCACTCGTTCGATCCGCGGCACCCCGCCCCAGTGCGAGGACGTCGACGCCCGAGTCCCGATACGTCGCCCAGTGTTCCTCGGTGAACGACTCGGGATCACTCATCCAGAGGTCGAAGAGGCGCGGCGGCTCCGTGCGAAGGTCCGTGAATCGGAACTGGGACAACATGTCCACGACCGGCGACTCCCCCACGAGCCGGATCGCTCGTGCGGAATACTCCTGCGTGCTCTGGGCGTGGAGGGCGTAGCGACCGCGGAGTACGGCCGGGGCGGCTAGCGTGGCCGCTCCCATCGCTTTCAGGGCAGAACGTCGGTCCATGGGGGTCGGGGCATCGGATGGGGAGGCGGTTCAGCGGTGGACATGCTAGCGGTCCCACGGCAGGGCGGCGACCGCCTCGCCCACGTGGGGACTCCACTTGCGGCTCGCGAGCGAGGCACACAAAGTAGTGGATCATCCACATATGGAATATCCACACCATGCCATCGGATTTGTCCAAGACTTCCCCGTGGGACCACCTCCCGCTCACGGACCTTTCGTACCAGGTGCTCCTCTGCCTCGCCAACGGGCCCGCACACGGGTATGCCATCCTCCAACGGATCAATGAGCGAACGTCGGGGCGGATCAGCCCGGACACGGGAACCCTCTATACGGCACTGCGCCGACTCGATCGGGACGGTTTGATCGGACACTCAGGTGAGCCGAAGACCCGGGGCCGTAGAGGACGTTCGTACGACCTCACCGAGGAGGGCCGCGTCGTTCTTCGTCTCGAGAGCCGCCGGTTGTCGGAACTGGTGCGCGAAGCACGGGAGTTGGAGCTCCTCGATGGCACCGAACCGGCGCCAGGACTCACCTCGTGATCGACACTATCGGTCGGTGGTTCACGGCACGCCTACTCGTCCTTCTGCCGCCCCGAATCCGCGCAGATTACACAAGTGACGTGTTGGAGACTTTGGCGGAACGATACGTCTCGGAGCGAGGCACCGGCCCGGTAGCAGGAATCCACTTCTGGCTGCGGGAAGGCTATGGGGTCGTGCGCTTCGTAGCGGCGGCGTGGGCTGACACCCGGAGATTGGACCGACGCGTGCCGACTCGGGACCGTTGGACGATCGCGTTGCGATCAGGGTGGAAGTCCGTGCGGAATGCGCCCTCCTTCTACGCCCTGACCGCGCTGACCCTGGGGCTCGGACTCGGAGCGAACGCGGGTGTCCTCGGCGTCGCGTCTCGCGTGCTCATCCAGGACATCCCGTACGCGAACGCCGACCGCCTCGTGCGTCCGTATCATCACTTCGTCGACGACGATCGTTTCGGGTTCTCGATGAACGAAGTCGCCTTCTACGAGTCCCAGGCGCAGACGCTCGAAGCGCTGGCCGCCTACGTGGTCACTGGCGCCAACCTCACGGGAGACGGCGGCGCCACGCGCATTCTGGCGACCCGCGTCAGCTCCGGCTTCTTCTCGGTGATGGGGGTACCGGCCACCGTCGGACGCACCTTCCGTGCATCGGACGCGGGCGAACGCAGCGTCGTGATTTCCGCCGGCTTCCTAGCCCGGTACTTCGGGCATGCTGATGCCGCCATCGGGGCGCACATCGTGCTGGACGACGTGCCGCACGTGGTCATCGGGGCGATGCCGCCGTCGTTCACCTTCCCCGACCCGGAGGTGGACGTGTGGCTGCCCCGCCCCGATGGCCGCGTGGGTAGCGGTCGAGGCAATGTCGGGTCCGAGGTGGTGGCGCGCCTCGCGCCCGGCGCCTCGATCGAGACGGCCAGTGAGGAACTCGATCGCATGGCGAAGGAGCTGGCGGGTCAATCCCCTGCCGAATACAGGGGCGAACGCGGGTGGGGCGCCCACGTCGAACCGTTCCGACAGGCCGAGGCCTCGACCTCGAGAACGCTGATCCTCCCGCTCGTCGCCGCGGTGCTCGGCGTCCTGCTCGTCACCGCGCTCAACGTCGGGACCCTGCTTCTGATCCGGGCCGACCACGTGCGTTCCGCCGTCAGTATTCGACGGGCACTCGGGGCATCGGCGAGGGACCTCCTTCGACTCGTCGGCGTCGACGTGCTGATCCTAACGGCGCTCGGCGCGATCGTCGCGATTCCACTCGCGGGTTGGTTGGGCCGAACCCTCGGCTTCCTGATTCCGGGAAGTCTGTCGGGCGGCACGCCCATCGCGTGGGAGGGTGTGATCCTGGTCGGCGGACTGGTGGTCACCGTGGCGCTCACGTTAGGAGGTATCTCGTGGCTCAAGGCCCTAGCCGTCCCGGCGGCGGCTACGGTGCGGAGCATTCGCATGGACGGCCCCGGATCGGGTCGGGTCCTCCGCACCCTGTGCATCGCGCAAGTCGGCGTCGCGATCGCGTTGACCGCCACCGCTGGGCTGGTCCTCCGATCGGTGGAGCAGCTGGTCTCCGTCGACCTCGGGTACGACGTCCAGGGCGTCACCGCGGCTCGAATCAACCTCCCCCGGGCGCGCTATCCCGACGGGCCCGGACAATGGGCGTTCTTCGAGGCCCTCGAAGAACGAGTGCGAGCGACACCCGGTATCCACGGGGTGGGGGTGGGTTCGGCGCTTCCGCTCAGCGGGTATGGGGGTGGCGGCGACGTCTCGGTCGAAGAGATCGGCGCGAACGGCCTTCCCGCGAGCGCATCCCAGCGCACCGTCAGCCCGGGCTACTTCTCCGCGGCGGGGATCCCACTCGTCGCGGGCCGCCTCTTCGACGACGGGGACGGGCCCGGGGGAGCGCGGGTTGCCCTGGTCGACACTCTATTCGCCGCACGGGTGTACGGGTCGCCCGAGGCGGCCGTCGGAAAACGCATCCGCTTCTTCTTCGGCGGAGACGAGTGGAACGAGATTGTCGGGGTCGTGGGTCATGTGCGTCATGCGGACCCCGCACGACTCGGCAATCCCCACGTCTACGTGCCGTTCGCTCAGCGCCCGACGTCGGGCGCCCACGTGGTGGTGCGCGCGCCCCGAGATCTGAACGCCGTCGTGGGCGCGATGCGCCGCGACGCGGCAGCCCTCGATCCCTCGGTGCCCCTCTATGACGTGGCCACGCTCGCCGAGCGACTCGCGTCCGTGATCGACCGCGAACGCACGGCCTCGCTGATCTTCGGTGCGTTCGGGCTCCTGACCCTCACCCTCGCGGTGGTCGGCGTGTACGCCGCCGTGTCCCTCGCGAGCGCCAAGCGAACTCGCGAGTACGGCATCCGGCAGGCCCTGGGGGCCCATCGAAGCCACGTCCTCGCGTCGGTGTTGGGGTCGGGGTTCGTCGTTCTCGGGCTCGGGACGCTCCTCGGTGCTGCGATCATCTTCGCGATGCGGCCCGCGTTGGGCGGCCTCTTGTTCGGCGTCACCGTGGCGGATCCCACCGTGTGGCTGGGGACTCTCGTGGCACTCTCGGGTACCGGAGTCGTGGCCTGCCTGGTCCCGGCGATCCGGGCCGTTCGGGCCGACCCTTCCCTGGTGATGTCCGGGGGCTGACCACGCCGAGGGTGAACCAGGCCGCACCGCGCGGCACCTGGCCGACTTCTCGGCACGCCCCGATATTGCCGACTCGATCCATCGAATGTTTCCAGGAGAGACGACTCAGGATGCGCAAAGCAATCTGTGTCGCGCTTCTCGCGGCAGCGTTCGCGATGGGCGGCCCCGTCGATGCGGGTGCTCAAGACAGCGGCCTTCTGGCCGTGGGTGAAATGGCCCCCGACTTCGCGCTTCCGGGCGCGACGCGGTTCGGGGTGCTGGACGAGCCCGTGCGCTTGAGCGACTACCGCGGTGAGACGGTCGTCCTCGCGTTCTTCTTCCGCGTTCGAACGCGTGGCTGAACAGTCCAGATGAGAGCGTACCGTGATCAGTACGCAAGCCTGTTCAACGAAGGACACAACGTGGTCGTCATGGGCATCTCGAACGACTCCGCCGCGGAAGGCGCGAGTTGGCTCAAGGACGAGGACTTCCCGTTCCTCTTCGCGAGCGATGTCGAAAACGACGGCGCGACCTACACCGCATTTGGTGGCGGTCTGCGTGACAACAACATGGTCGACAGCAGGGCGGTGATCGTGGTCGGGCCGGACGGCACGATCGCGGGCGTCATCCCGCAGTTCAACCAAAACGACCCCATGGCCTACGAAGAGTTGGCCGGCATGGTCGACGCGGTCACCCCCGAGCTCGAGGGCAACTGAGCCGGGACGGACCACGTCCTTCAGGAACGACGAAGGCCCGGTGCGCGGTGCGCACCGGGCCTTTCGTGTACGGAGTCGGTCGCGTCGACTAATGCGTCGGAAGCAGACGCTCGACGGCGCCGATGAGGTCCTGGTCGGTCCCGACCCCCGTGTACGCCACATTCCCATCCGCATCGAGCATCACGACGATCGACGTGGTGGTCGCGTTGTAGGCACGCACGGCCGCGCCCCGCTTGTCGTACAGGTAGGGGTAGCCCGGATCGTGGCCCTCGACGTGTCGCCGAACGCGGCGAGCGCTCTGGGACACCCCGACGGCCACGGCGACGATGCTGACCTGGTCCCCGTAGTCCGCCTGCATCTGGTCGAGCTGGGGCTGGAGCGCCTCACACTGCTCACACCACGTGGCCCAGAACTCGAGAACGGCCGGCTGGCCAGGCTCGATGAAGTCGAGGAGGTTCACTCCGTTCCCGTCGAGGTCTTCGAGCTCTGCGGTGGGCCCTTGAGTGCCCAACGCGAGAGAAACACCGCCGGACTGTGCCCACACGGGGGCTGCAGATATCAACAGCGCGCTCAGTGCAACGAAGGGCGCGCGAGTTCGTTCGATCGTCATGGTCGGTCGTTCTAGAGGTTGTAGCCGGCCTGAATGAAGTAGTACTCCGCCATCGCAATCATGATCACGGCGGCGGCGCGCTTGATCCACACCATCCAGGTACCTGAACGCGGGAGGAGCGCGAGGGTTCCCGAGAAGAGCCCCACCGCAATCAGGATCGAGGTCATCCCGAGGGAGAAGACGAAGAGGTAGACGAAACCCATCAGTCCTGCCTGGGTCGCGGCAACCCACGTCAGTACGACGGCGAAGGCCGGAGCTCCACATGGAGCGGCCACGACACCCGACATCGCGCCCATCGCGAAGACGGCACCGTATGACCCGCCGTCCGACTGACTCGCACGCTCAAGGAGCTTGCGCGGGACCGGAACGGGGATCACGTCGAACATCGCGAGGCCGAAGAGGAGGAGCAGGTTCCCAATTGCGAAAAGAGCCCACGGACTCGCGCTGACCGTACCGAAGAGCTGCCCCGTCAATCCGGCGACGGCCCCCAGGATCGCGTAGAGGAACGCCAATCCCACCGCATAGGTGAGCGTGAGCGACACCGTGCGCCACTTCGATTGATCCTCGCGGGCCGTTCCTGCGATGACGGCGCTGGTAATCGGGATCATCGGGTACACACACGGCGTGAGGCTCGTGAGCACACCCGCCCCGAACATCGCGCCGAGCGCGAGGAGCGGGCTGTTCGAGAGCGCTTCGGTCAGCCCCCCGGGGGGCTCGATTTGAAGGAGGGCGAAGATCGCGTACATGACGGGCAAAGTGAGGTCGGATGGCTCGGCGCACCAACCCCTCCAACCTTCGGTCGGTTCCTCACCGCCCCGACTTCGGATCGGAAACCCTCGTCGCCGCAGCTCCGTAGAGTCGAGTGACCGCCGAACCACCGATTGCCGAGCTTTATGGATTACCGCGCGCTGGCCGAACTCGTGATGATGTCCCTGCTGGGGCTGTCCACCTTGGTGTTCGCCGTAGGCCTCTCCGTACGGCTCTTCCTCGCGCCGACGCTGCGCGAGTTATTCGGCAACAAGAAGAGCGCACCCGATCCGCTCGATCGTCACCTGGCAAACGTCGATGCGAGATTGGACTCGATCGACGAGTCCCTCGATCGCCTACTGGCGGCCGCCGACTTCGATCGCGAGCTCGACGGGGCTTCCCCGAAATTGATGACGGACGGAGAATAGCGCGCCGCTTGCCTGGACGTGGGGGGACGCGATACTCCCCGGCATGACGAGACGACGGACCTTCACACTCGGATGGATCGCCCTTGCCCTCACCGCTGGTTGTGGGGGTGACCCACCGGCAGTCCTGACGGTCGGTGAAGTCTCGTACACGGAGGACGACCTCCTCGGCCTGACCGACGACCGCAGGAGGCTTTTGGCGAACCTGGTGGGAATCGGGTCGGCGGTCGCGGACTCCTCGGAGATGGCGCTCGGGGCACCTCGAGTCGACGAGTGGGTCGACGACCGGCGCCTTGAGATCCTGGCCGCCGAACTCACGCTCGACCGACACGGGATCGACGATGCCGTGCTCGAGGCGCAATACCTCGTGGATCCCGCGTGGGAGCTCACCGTCCGTCACATCCTTTTCTTCAGTGAGCGATGGCGCTCGGCCGATCATCGAGCCGAGGCGGAGGCCAAAGCTGGCCGCGCCATGGAATCGCTCCGTGCCGGGGCCGACTTCGCCGAAACCGCGGCCGCGCTCTCTGAAGAGCCCGGGGCCGAGGGGCGACAGGGGCTGCTGACGCCGGGTCGAGAGGGATCGTGGGTTCCCGAGTTCTGGGCGGCGGCGCTCGCGCTGCAACCCGGGGACATCAGCCCGGTCACGGAGACCGAATACGGCTACCACATCCTGCGGCTCGAGGATCGCCACGTCGTCCCTTTCGAGGAGGGACGTAGCGTCGTCGCGCGCTCGGTCGCCGACCAACTCGACGACCGTCAGGCCGTGTTGGACGCGTGGGGTGACAGTGACGCCTCGCCCTCCGCGCGCCGTCTGGAACTCCTGGGGGAAGCGAGTGCACGCGGCGTCGAGGTCCCCCCGTCCGAGAGGGCCGAGCTCGAGCGGACGTGGGGCGACACGATGTACCGATGGAGTGCAGCCTTCGGCTTCCGCTTCGGCATGTCGCCGTCGGAGCTGCGAACGACCGCCCTCGAGGCGCTGTCCAGCGCAGGACAGAATGCCGACCTGGCTCGTCGAGACGTCGTGGCGCATCGCGAACTCATCGAGGCGATGTACGCGCCGACCTGGGGCTCCTGAGGCCCCGGTCGACCTTCTCACCGACCCTGCTGTGGAACTCGCCACCGCACGCGATCGTAGGGCCGAGGTAGGGGGACGTTGCAACGTACGGAGGCGCAGCAGCGTCTCAGCCAATGACCCCCAAGGCCACCAATACGACGACGCATGAACAGCAAGCTTCGATTCCTGCTGGGCTTCGGCCTCTTCTTCGCGGCCCTGTGGCTGTTGTGGGACACCCCGCTGGTGTACCCACTGAAGATCTTCGTCGTCCTGTTGCACGAACTCAGCCACGCCATCGCGGTCGTGGCGACCGGGGGGACGCTCGATCGCATCGAGCTCGACCCGTACCAAGGGGGTGCGGCGCACTTCCACGGGGGGAACCTCTTCCTCGCCATGAGTGCGGGGTACTTGGGGAGCCTCCTGTGGGGAGGGTTGCTCTTCAGCGCAGGCCGGAGCGAGCGGGTCCGGCCCGACTGGGTCAACGGGGCGATCGGAGTCCTCGTGATCCTGCTAACCGTCTTCTACGTCCGGACCGGATTTGGCATCGCGTTCGGGATCTTCTTCGGCATCGCGATGGTCGCGGCGGCCAAGAACATCGGCCAGGGCTGGAACAGGCGGCTCCTCCTCACGATCGGCCTGACGAGTGCCTTGTACGCGATCCTCGACATCAAATCGGACGTCCTCGACCGCCCCGAGGTGCGCTCTGACGCCTACATGCTGGCCGAGTACACGGGCATCGGAACAGCGACGACGTGGGGCATCCTGTGGATGGGCATTGCCCTGGCGTTCAGTGGGTGGCTGATGCTCCGGGCGTGGGAAGACGCCTGAGGCCTACCCTCTCGAGAATAAGCCGTAGAAGAACGCGATCCACTGAGGCGGGAATCGCTCCATCCCCTCGATCGCCGTTTGTTCGATCCCCTTCCCGTCCTCGAGGGCGGCCCTGACGAAGGCCATGCACGCGCGCGTCGTCGCGATCTGAGCGCGAACCGTTTCGACGTCCGCCACGTCCGCATGGCCGGGCACGACGACGGTGGCCGGGTCCATGTCGTCCACGAAGGCTTCGAGTGCGTCGAGAAATCCATCGGGATCCAACTGTCCCGGGAACATCATCTCGTTGCCGGTGAGGAACGCGTCCCCGAGGTGCGCGACCTTCGATTCCGTGAAGTACACCGACACGTCCCCGGCCGTGTGCGCCACGGTCGGCATCATCCGCACCACTTCACCCCCGATCACGAGGGTGGTGTCGCGCGAAATCAGCACGTCGGGTGAGGCGCCCGGTCCCTTCGGAGGCAGGTCGACGCCCTGCATGAAGTTGTACGGCTGGGCCATCGCAGAGGCTGTTCCCGGATGCGCGAAGACGACCGCGTCCCCTCCGAGTTCCGCCGCGGATCCCATGTGGTCCTCGTGCGCATGGGTCACGAGGAGGTGTGACACGTCGTCATTGCCCAACTCCGCGAGAACGCCGCGCAGCGCCCAGATTGCCGGCCGGTACCCGGTGTCGACCAGGAAGGCCCCCTCGCCGCTCACGTGGGCGACGACGTTTGCTCCTGCTCCCGTGATCAGGTGGACCGAGCCTCCGAGGTGCCGCACCCCCAGCTCCATCGTCTCGGCGCGCCCCATCACCTCGAGAAAACCGGGGTCGTCCTTCATCGACGCGAAGGCCGGGTCGTGCTCGGCGAAGGAGATCATCAGGGGTTCGATCCGTTCCTCCCACGCCCTCGCGAGCCACGTCACGGCGTCGCTCGTCCTCGCGGCCAAGGCCGACGCCCGGGCCGCTTGGTACTGGACCGACGGTCGGTTGAGCGCGCCGGCAGGGAGCGCATCCGCCGCAGCCGCCATCTCGTCCGCGTATTTCGCGTGGTTCCCGGCCTGGCGAGCCTCCTCGCCGGCCGTGAAGTGGGCACGCCATCGTTGGTCGTCTTGGGCCGCCGCAGGGTTCTCGACGGCACCCACGGCCAGCGCCATCGCGGCCGCCAACACCAGATGTCGTGCCCCCATTCCCGCCTCCTACCAGTCGTCGTGTGGCGAAGCTTGCGGCGCCACCCCTTCACGGTTTAACATGCCCTCGACCGGAGCTGGTTGTTCCGATCTAGGCCCTGCTCGGCAGCCCCAGAAGGCGTCGTTCAGGGACTGCGGGCCTCGAGCCCGCTGGCGTCCGCGCCCAAAGTCAACCCAAAATCAGGAGGTGATCCTTGTCTAGTCCGAGTACCCTGTCCAGCCCGGCACGGGCAAGCGATCGCCGGAGCGGCTTCTAAAGCCGAACCGCCTTTGTAGTTCGCTGTTCGCGCCGTACCCGGCCATTCGCGCTGGGCTGCGACGGTGAAGACGCCACCGGAGAGGTTCGCCGGTGGCGTCTTTTTTTTACCCACTCTTTTAGCCGAACCACGCCGGCTCGTTCCCCGGCTTCCATTTGATGTTGCACCCGATGCTCGGGATCTGCTCCGCCGCGGGCGCACCACCGGCCAGCATCGCGTCGCATGCCGCGCGCACATCGGCTCCCGTCACCGGGACCGGGAGGGAGGGTCGGCTCGCGTCGAACTGTCCGCGGTAAGCCAAGCGTCGATCCGCGTCGAAGACGAAGAAGTCCGGGGTGCACGCGGCCTCCAGCGCCTTCACGACCTCTTGGCTCTCATCGTAGAGGTACGGGAACGAGTAGCCGCGGAGAGCGACCTCGTCGACCATCCGCTCAGGGCTGTCGTCCGGGTAACGCGCCACGTCGTTGGCGCAGATTCCGACCGTCGCCACTCCCCGCTCCTCGTACTCCCGAGCGAAGTGGGCGAGGGCATCGGCGATGTGCTTCACGAACGGGCAGTGGTTCGACAAGACCATGACCACGAGGATCGGCGATTCGTCGAAGTCGCTCAGAGCCACGGTCGTGCCACGGGCAGGGTCCGGAAGGGAAAACGCCGGCGCGGAGGTGCCGAGGGAGAGCATGGTCGAAGGTGTACGGGCCACGAAGTCGATCCGGAGAAGAGGAGCGGAGAAGCCTGTCCAACCCCGCTCGGCACGCGGAGTGCCCGGCCGGGGTAACGCCCCCATGCGTATCGTCTCCCTCGCCTGCTCGAACACCGAAATCCTCTGCGCCCTCGGGTGTGGAGACTTACTCGTCGGCGTCGACGACCACTCGGACTATCCGGTCGAGATCGTGACCTCCCTACCCCGCGTAGGGCCCGACCTTCAGATCGACGTCGACAAGGTCGCGGCGCTCGAACCCGACCTCGTCCTCGCCACGCTCACCGTGCCTGGGCACGAAGAGGTCGTCGATCGAGTCGCGGCCGCGGGTCTTCCGCACATCGCCCCCGAACCCACCTCGATCGACGACGTATACGAGGACATTCGACTCATCGCAGGGTACGTCGGCGCTGAAGACCGCGCCGAGAGGCTGATCGCCGAGATGAAGGCCGAGTTGTCGCCGACGTCGAGCGCCGACGGGGATCGGCCGTCCATCCTCGTGCAGTGGTGGCCGAAACCCGTGATCACGCCGGGCCGTCATTCGTGGGCCACCGAGGTCATCGAGAGGGCGGGAGGGCAAGCGACGCTCGGGGCCGAAGACCACAAGAGCCGTCCGATGACGGACGACGAAGTGGCAGAGCTGGCGCCGGACGCCGTCGTCCTGTCCTGGTGCGGGGTCGATCCCGCGAAATACCGGCCGGACGTCGTGCTTCGGAACGATCGCTGGCAGGAGCTGCCATTCGTTCAGAACGAACGAGTCTTCTGTATCGGGGAACCCTTCCTCGGCCGACCCGGCCCCCGTCTCGTCGAGGGTGTGCGCGCGATGCGCGAGGTGGTGCAGGCCGTCCGCTAGACGGGGCCTAGGCTACACGCGATTCGCGTTGCCCGCGCCGCTCACCGACCGGTACGTTGGCCAGATCATGAGCCACACCAACGTCACCCAGCTTCTGCGTGAGTTCTCGGCGGGCAGCGCCGAGGCTACGGAGGCGTTGGTGCCCGCGGTGTACGACGAACTCCGGGAGCTCGCCCAGCGGCAACTCCGCCACGAGCGCGCGGGCCACACGCTGACCCCGACCGCGCTCGTGCACGAAGCGTATATGAAGCTCGTGAACGTGAAGGAGGTCGACTGGCAGGACCGGGCCCACTTCTTCGCGACTGCCGCTCGGCAGATGCGCCGCGTGCTGATCGACCATGCGCGCTCGCGGAAGCGTGACAAACGCGGCGGTGGGCAGGTTCATCTCACTCTGGATGAAGCGCTCCGGGCATCGGGGGCGGACATCGACGAGTTGATCGCGCTCGACGAGGCCCTGACACGCCTGGCCGAAGTGGACGAGCGGGCCTGCCGCGTGGTCGAATGCCGAAGCTTCGGCGGCCTGGACGTGGAGGAGACGGCTCACGTGTTGGGCACGTCGCCCACGACGGTGAAGCGCGACTGGGCCTTCGCGCGTGCATGGCTCAATCAAGCCTTGGGTGACGCGAAGACGGTGCTCCCCGATGGCTGACGGAGCTCCTTCGATCCGAGAGCTTTTCGACCAGCTCCTCGATCTCGACCCGGACGGAAGGGCCGTGCTCCTCCAATCCCAGCCGCCGGAGGTACGCTCGACCCTCGAGGGCCTGCTCGGCCACCACGACACTCCCGGGGCATTCGACGAACTATCGGGGCAGCTCGCCACACCGAGCGGTATACCCACGGACGATGGCATCGTCCTCGAGCAGCTCGCCGCTGCTCTCTCCGACCGATACCACTTGCATCGTGAGATCGGCGAAGGCGGAATGGCGATCGTGTATCTGGCGGACGACCTCCGCCACGACAGAGCTGTCGCAGTCAAAGTGCTCAAACCGGCCATCGCACGACGCATCGGCGCCGATCGGTTCCTGGCCGAGATCAAGACGATGGCGGGACTGCAGCACCCGCACATCCTGCCCCTCTTCGATTCCGGCGAAGCCGACGGCTTCCTCTACTATGTCATGCCGTACGTCGAGGACGAGAGCCTGCGCCTCACCCTGAAGAGGACCGAGCGTCTCCCTCGCGAGGAGGCGATTCGGATCACGATCGATCTCGCCCGCGCCCTCGACTACGCGCACGGCAAGCGGATCGTGCATCGCGACATCAAACCCGAGAACATTCTGATCACGGCAGGCGGTGCGCTCGTAGCGGACTTCGGGATCGCGCTACTCCTGCAGGACGAAGAGACCCCAGACGCCGCCCCGGCCCAGGTGCTCAACGTCGGTACGCCGGGGTACATGAGCCCGGAGCAGAGGACGGGGGCCCACGCCATCGGTCCCGCGTCCGACGTGTACGCCCTCGGACGAGTCTTGGCCGAGATGATTACGGGTCAATCACCGCACGACGGAACGTCCCCGACCCCGCCGCTCGGGTCGGCGCTGGACGACATCGTGCGTCGGTGCGTGGCCGAGGCCCCCTCCGATCGACACGCATCGGCCGGCGCGTTGGCGGCGAGTCTCGAAGCCGTCTTGAGGGGACGGTCCCCCAACGTGCTTCGCACCCTCGTTCCCGCGGCGGCGGTCGCGGCGGTGCTTTTCGTCGGGTGGTGGACGAGTGCGGGGCGGGCCACCGAGGGCGCCCCCGCACCACTCGCCGCATCCGAGCAGATCACCTTCTCCGGTGACGTGTTGGTCACCGCGATCTCTCCCGACGGTGATCGCTTCGCCTTCGTTACGGGGCGCGAGAGCGGACCACAGGAGCTCCACGTCGGCGGCATCGACGGGGCCGCGCCCGTGACGATCTACCGGTCCCTCGAGAACCTCTACCACCCCCGGTGGTCTCCCGACGGCCGAGAGCTCCTCTTCACTGAATTGCAGAACGGGCAGGCGACCATCTTTCGAGCGGACGTGACGGGCGTCGAGGACCCCGTACCGATTCCATCGGCGCACGTCTTCGGGAGTTGGGCCCGGGGCGGCCGGGAGGCGGTGCGGTGGACCGTCCGAAGCCAGGTGATGTCTGTGGTCGACCTCGAGACCGGTACCACGACCGACTCGCTCGGGCTCCTGGAACCCTTCGAGTGGCTGTACGGGGTCGACTGGTCCGAGGATCACGAGCGGATCGTCATCGCGACGCTGAACGAATCGGTCGCATCTCTATGGACGACTCCGCTCGCGAGCGCGCGCATCATCCCGCGGGTCATCCTGCAGGATTCGGCGATCATCCGGAGCCCCGTGTGGGGACCGGGCGGGCGCTCTATCTACTACCTGCGGTCCACAGAGTTCGCAACGGACATATGGCGCGCCCGAGTCGGGGCGGACGGACGGAGCGCGAGCGAGCCCGAGCCATTGTCGAGCCCCATGCCCTTGTTGGTTCGGAGCGGCCTCGAACCCGCGTTCACCGTCAGCGCGGACGGAAGGCGGGCCCTCATCACCCACCTCCTGAGCACCGCCAACCTCCACACGGTGACCCTGTCGAGTGCGGGTGAGGTCATCGACCATCGGTCGATCACCACCGGGACGTCTCAATACGTGTCGCCTACCATCTCGCCTGATGGGACGACGTTGGCGGCGGTGCAATCCGGCGCTCGCGGCGCCACCCTGTGGACGATGGCACCGGATGGTTCGAATGCAACCGTCGTCGCGACATCACCTGGAATGATGTGGTCCCCCGCATGGTCTCCGGGCGGCGACCGGATCGCATACGGCAGTTCGGACGGGGGTGATCGGCTCTGGATCGTCGGAGCCGAAGGAGGAGATCCCGCCACCGTCGGAGCTGTGGACGTCTCCGGCGGAAACCACGTGGTGTGGGAAACACAGGGCCTCGTCGCCGTCCAAGCGAGGAACGACGGCTTCTACACCCTCGTGTCGGAGGAGACCGGCGAGAGCACCGGCATCGTCCTCCCGGACGACGCACATCTGACGTACGACTATCGCCCCTCGCCGAGCGGAGCATGGGTCGCGGTCTGGGCGGAGCACGAGGGACGATCCTCCCTGTGGGCACTCGAGTTCGGGGGGGATGCACAGATCGAACTCGCGGAGCGCCACGTGCCGATCGGGTGGACCGAGGACGAATCTGCCATCTGGGCGGTCTCGGGCGATCGCCTGCCCGGCCAGCGAGAGATCGTCCGCGTGCCCTTGGATGGCAGCGCCCCGACTCCGTGGGTGACCCTCCCCTTCTCGGTGAATCCACGGTTCGTCGACATCTCGGAGGATGGACGGTTCATCGTGGCGAGCGTGGAGAATTCACGCACCGACGCACACCTCGTGGAGCTTCCGGAGGCGCGTTAGAACGACCCGTGGTCCCTGATCGGACGATTCGTCGCCTACCCAGGTGAAGGACCTGGAATCGCGAACGAACCTCCGTTCAAGGAGCACTCCGATGATCGCCCGATCCCCCCGCGCCGCTCTGTCGCTCGCCATGGCCGCGAGCTTGATCACCGCCGTCCTCATGAGTCTGTTGGTCACCCACCGCGTTGCGGCCCAGACGGTGTTCGAAGTCGAGGCCGCCGGAGGCTATACCGTCGTCGACGTGGAGTCGGTCGCCGACCTCGACGGTCAGATCGCCCAAGACTGGAGCCAGCCCGCCTTCCGCGTCGCCGGACGGGCCCTGTTCAGCAGCGATACGAATCGCCGCTTCGGGGTCGAGGCCGCGTACCAGCACCTGTACTGGTACCAGGTACGAGTCCCTTTCGGCTCCCAACCCCTGACGTACGACTACAACGTGTCGGTCACCAAGGTGCTCGGCCTCTTCCGCTACGCCGCGGAGTCCGGCACGGCCCTCGAGGTCGGCGCCGGATTCGCGATCGGAGACGCCACCGCGCTCGCGTCGTCGGTCGCCGTGGGCTTCCCGGTCTCTCCGAGCTTCGCCATCAAGGTGCGGGCCGACGCGGTCCTGTACGACCAACCTGCCGTGCCGGTGAGTGTCGGTGTGAGCTACCGCTTCCGCTCCTCGAGCCGCTGAGGAGGGCGACGATGACGATACCGACGATCTCGGGCGTCCGGAGCGTGTGTGTACTCAGCCTCCTGGCGACCCTCGCAGCGTGCGGGGACGGCCCTACCGGCCCCAATGAGAACGCGGCGCCGCGTGCCCTCGTGTCCGCGGACGTACTGAGCGGCCCTGCTCCGCTCACGGTGACCCTCGACGCTTCGAGCTCGACGGCCAACGACGCGTCCCCGTTGGCGTTCGTTTGGAGCTTCGGAGACGGGAGTCCGAGTGCGACGGGTCCGTTCACCAACCACGTCTTCACCGAGCCGGGAGCCTTCACCGTCACGGTTCAGGTGACGGACGCAGCGGGCACCTCCGCCACGGCGAGCGTGCGGATCACGGTCACGGAACGTGAGCCGTTGTACGACCTCCAGCTGAACCTGTCCAACGGCGACTACTGGACCTTCGCCTACCGGCAGACGAGGGCCTCATTCACCGGCTCCGGAGGGACGAGTAGCGCGGATGCGGGTTTCCTGACGGTCAAACTGAAGGCCGCGCAGGACTTCGGCGGCCGAACGTTACACCCGATCGAACAACTCGAGGGCGGGCCCACCAGCTCCACCCCGGCCGACGTCGACTTCGCGCTTCCCTGGACACACCTCGGGGTGGACGCGGACGGCTCGATGATCGGGTCGAGAAACGGCGCGACGGTCGAGGTGATCTTCGACGCCTTCGGATCGTGGACCGGTGATGGCTTCTTCGACGACTTCTCCGAGGCGGAGCTTTCGCCGCTCCGCACCGGATTCCAGAACCAGGCGATCGACATTCAATCGGGCTCCGCCTTTCGGGTCTCCACGAGTGGAAGCTCTGGAGGCTGCGACACAGTGCAGACGCCCAGCGGCCCGATCACCCTGTGCGACGAAGTGTCGACATCGGGTTCGACCGCTGAGTACTTCCTCCCGGGCGTGGGCCCGCTCGGATTTCGACGGAATGGCTCGGCCGGCAGCGCCTCCGGTGTGGCGAGCGGCACCCTCCGCTACGAGTTGATCGAGACGAACAAGTCCCTCGGGGGCTACGCGATCGATCGCACGTGGAGGGCGATGGCTTCGTTGAACCTACAGGCGTCGTCGATCGGAGCGATCCCGCACGACGGGAAGATCTACGCGTGGGATCGTTGGGCGTCGGGAGGCGAACTACGCTTCGACGTCTACGATCCGACCCTGGATCGATGGGTCCCCGGACCGACGATCGGGATCGATCCCGCGTGGTGCCCCGGTGGTGCCTCCGCCAACTCGTACGGGACGTCGATCGTCCTGATCTGCGGCCAATCCGGCTATCAGGCAGTGTACCATTCCCCCGATTCCGGTTCGTTCGCCTACAGCACGACCCTGAACCCCGCTCCGGGTGACGACTGCTCATGGCAGGGAGTCGACGAGATCTGGAACGAATGGATCCTGATGTTCTCCTGCGGCACGATGGGTGCCTTCCGACCGTCGGCCAACCTCTGGGACAACAACGCCGCCGACGTGCCCGCGGGGGCCAACGAATTCGAGGCTCAGCTCCTCGGGTCCAGGTTGTTCCTGCTCGGATACGCCGACAGTTGGGCTCTCGACCTCACCAACTTCGCGGCGGGTTGGATCCGCGTCCCCGACATGCCCGGAGCCACCGACTTCCGACCGACCTTCCGTCAGCCGTCGCTCGCGCAGATGGACGAGGTGATCTACGCCACCGGCGGCACGGACGGCTTCAACCACTTCGACGAGTACGGCATCGACAACATCCTCTCCCAAGCCGCTCGCTTCGACCCCACGAGCCGTCAGTGGACGTCGCTCGACTCGATGCTCCTGTATCGGAGCGGCCACGAGCTCGTCAGCCTCAACGGATCACTCTACGCGATCGGATCCAGCGGCTTCGACTACACGCGCTCCATGGAGCGATACGACCCCTAGGGCCATGCAACGATCGCCGACTCCATCGGCATCGAGTCCATCGAGGGCCGGGTCCGCGTGTGCGGGCCCGGCCCTTCGTGCAGCGACCCGACAACCTCGTGGGATCTGACTCGTTGACATTATTTCAAGTTTATACGATTGTCATGTCTGCAACCTGGCGAGGCCGAACTTCGGACATGGAGGAGGCGACAGATGAGAACGCTGCACACGACGGGATTCCACCACATCACCATGGTCTCCCGAGACGCTCGCCGGACGTTGGACTTCTACGGTCGCCTGCTCGGCCTCGGCCTGGTGAAGCGCACCGTCAACTTCGACGACCCCTCCGCGTACCACCTCTACTTCGGGGACCCCACGGGCAGCCCCGGCTCGATCCTGACCTTCTTCGAGTGGAAGAACGCGGGCCAGGGACGCTGGGGCGCCGGCGGGGTGCATCACCTCGCCCTCGGGGTCGCGACGCCCGAAGCCCAGCTGAAGTGGAAGCGACGGCTGGTGGACGCGGGAGTCCCGGTCACGGGTCCGCTCGACCGGGGCTACTTCAGCAGTCTGTACTTCTCCGATCCGGACGGGCAGATCCTCGAGATCGCTACGTCGGGTCCCGGGTACGGCATCGACGAGCCGATGCACGCCCTCGGGAGCTCGTTGATCGAGCCTCCGGAGAGCAGGCTTCCCGGAGGACGAGACGAGAGCGCCGTCGATGCGGCGACGTGGCCGGAGCCGGTCCTGGAGGTGACCCCCGACATGCGACTCACCGGCATCCACCACATCTCCGCGATCACGGACGACTTGGAGCGGGCGGGTGACTTCTACGAGGAGGCGCTCGGCCTCTCGTTGGTGAAGAAGACCGTGAACCAGGACGACGGGAAAACCCGTCACTTCTTCTGGGCCGCGTACGACGGTAGCGTCGTCGCTCCACACTCGTCGATGACGCTCTTCGACTGGTCGAACACGACAGTGCGTGCGCGTCCCGGCGCCGGGCAAACACATCACGTCGCCTTCCGAGCCGCGGACACGACACAGCAGGCCGAGTGGCGGGAACACCTCCTGGGTCTCGGACTCCAGGTCAGCCCGGTGATGGACCGGAACTACTTCGAGAGCATCTACTTCCGGGCACCCGATGGCCTCTTGGTCGAGATTGCGACGGACGGCCCCGGGTTCTCGGTGGACGAGCCTGTGGAGAGCCTGGGTACGGCGTTGAAACTCCCCGACTGGCTGGAGCCGCGCCGATCCGACGTCGAGCAACTCCTCACACCTCTGGACTAGCACCATGCAGACTCGACTCGAATACCAGATCCGACGCCCCGCCGAGCCGGCGGAGGCCCCGACCGTGGCGGTGCTGCTGCACGGACGAGGGAGTCATATGGGCGACCTCCAAGCCCTGGCGCCTGCGCTCCCTCCCTCCTGGTTCGTCGTCACGCCCCAAGCCCCGAATGCCGGATCACTCTGGGGGTATGGGCCCGGGTGGGCATGGTATCGATACATCGCCGACGACCGAGTCGTGGAGGAAGCACTGACGGAGAGCCTGCAGAAGCTCGACGGCTTCCTGGACGACCTCCCGGATATCGTGGGCTCCACGCCGGATCGCATCGTGCTCGGAGGATTCTCCCAGGGCGGAACGATGAGCCTCGCGTACGCACTCACCCACCCCGGACGGGTCGACGCCGTCTGGAACTTCTCGGGCTTCCTCGCGGCCTCGGTCGACCCCGCACCCGGCGCCGCGACCGCACCTCCGATCTACTGGGGACACGGGCACCACGACCCGGCCATCCCCTTTCCGCTCGCCGAGCGTGGCCGGACTCGGCTGGGGGAGGCCGGAATCCCGGTGAGCGTCGGCGACTTCCCGATCGGGCATTGGATCGACCCGGTCGAGATCCGTCAGGCGCTCGAGATCGTGCCCGACGACGGAGAGGCGAAGATCTAGCGGGCGAACTCCGCGTACCCAGTGAGCTCCACGTACCCTCGACCGTTAACCGCCCGCGATCCCTCGCCGGAGCCCGTGACACGAACGGACCCTTCCCAGTAGCGGAAGCCGAAGCGGAGCTCCTGGTCGGCGACGGCCGGCTCGACTCGGAGATCCCAACCCCGCTCCGGCACGCGGATCCTCCACGACGCAGGATACTCGGCGCCGTCTTCGGGCGACGCCCAACGAGCCGTCGGGGTTACCTCCACGTCCTCGCCCCACACAAGCGGGACGCGCGTCCCGTCCGGATCGATCAGGACCCCGTCGCTGAGCTGATCGGCGCTCCCGTCTTCTCGCCGGATCTGGTACACCATCATCTCCCACCCGTCGTCGAGTTGAAGCGCGAACCAGTCCCAACCGACCTGTCCCGGTGAGAGCGCTGACGTCGACCACTCCCGATCGAGCCACGACAGACCACTCACCTCGACGGAGTCCCCTTCGATCACCAACCACCCACGGGTCGGCATGCGAGTGTGCGCGTAGTAGTACGAAGCATTCCCCGGCTCGGGCCCCTTCTGACTCAGCCCCGCCTCGCCCTGGAGCACATGAGGCTTCCCTGCCTCGAGCGTGAGGTCGAGTCGCGCGCCGTCCACCTCTCCCGATAGTCGGAGAGGAAAGGGCGCCGCGTCATCCTCGGGCCGCTCCGCCTCGAGCGCCCAGTCTTCCAAGAAGACCCTGAACGGCTCGGCCGCCGCGCCGGCGAGCCATGGCACACCGCGCGCGAACCGTTCTTCCGCGCGGAAGCGCTCGGCCGCGATGTCCGTCAGGGCGAGATGGCCCATATACGCCTGATTGGTCGCCCACTCGGAGGTGGCCTCGGTGGCCGTCGGTGACAACGAGCTCCGGAAGATCGTGAACTGAAAGCCGTAGTCGCGACCGCCTTCGGCGGAGAGGTTACCCGTGACGTACCACCACTCGGTCCGAAAGTCCGCGTGCGGCCCATGATCCGCCGGAAAGACGAAGGTCCGCGGCTCATCCGCGCGCGCGTACCCGACCGTGTCGGCCCCACCGAGCGTCTCCACGAGAGATAGGCCGCCGGTCGACGTCTCGGGCTCGGGTGGGGCGTCCGCGCACCCGGCGAGCATCACCAGTCCCGCCCAGAGGACACGCCCCCTGAAGCCCCAGCGCACGCTCGTCATTCCCCGCGCAACGCGACGGCGGGACGCGTCTTCGACATCGCCCGGGCCGGCCAGAGTCCCGCCAGTAGGGCTGCGACGACGGCGAGCACAACGGCCTGTACGAGAATGTCCGGCCCCACGCGCATGTCCAGCGTCCATCCGAACGACCTCTTGTTGACGACGTAGATCATGACCCACGACAGGGCGAGGCCCATGGGGATCGACAGCACCCCGGCGGCCAAACCCATCAGCCCCGTCTGTCCCACAACGACGCGCCACACCTGACCCGGAGTCATCCCCGTCGCGCGCAGAAGGCCGAGCTCTCGGGCCCGTTCGAGCTGCAGTGCGGCGAGCGCGCCCAGCACCCCGACGAACGCCACGATGAAGGCGAGGAGTCGGAGTACCGCGGTCACGCGGAACGTCCGGTCGAAGACGTCGAGCGACGCCCTACGCAACGTGTCGTTCGTCCGAACGATCACGGATCGATCCTCGGGGACGGCCCGGAGCAACGCCGAGACGACGGCCTCGGAGTCGGCCCCGTCGTCCAGGAAGAGACCCAACGAGGTGATCCCTTCGTCGGCGAAAAGTCGGTCGTAGAGCGCACGACCCATCATGACCGTGCCCTGCTCCGATCCGTAATCCTGGAAGATCCCGGCGATGGGAACGTCTGCGACCCCCTCGGTGCCCACGATGGGCACCATGTCTCCGACCACGAGGTCTCGTCGATAGGCGAAGGGCTCAGACACGATCAGCCCCGTCCCGTCCCGGAACCGACGCATCGGCGCGGGCGCCGCACCGGGCAGGAATTGGAAGGCTGCCTCGCCCCGCGGGTCGAGCTCCAGCGCGACGAGGTTGTACACGTCGCCGTCGCGCACGACCTGAGAACCTCGGTACGTGCTGTGTCCCGAAACGTCGGGGTGCGACACGAAGTCGTCGACAATCGACGGCCACAGGGTCCCAGCCGCCCGGGACGCGGTCACGCCGGGAAGCGAGACGTAGATGTCGGCCTGCAGGGTACCGTCGAGCCATTGAGACAGGCTGCCCCGGAAGCTGTCGATCATCACACCGAGCCCGACGGTGACCGACACGGCGACGACGAGGGCCGCGATCGCGGGGGCCGTACGGCTGAGCGATGAGGCGACCCCCCGCGCCGCCATGGCGCCTGGAACCCCCAGGAGTCGAGAAAGCGTCGGACGCACGGCCGCCACCACGAGGAGCGTGCCGGCGGGCGTGACCAATGCCAATCCGGTGATGATGAGGAAGAGCGCTGTGAAGCTCACGACGAGCGAGCGCGTCGGCACCAAAAGGACGAGCCCACCGAGCCCCGCGCCGAGGGCACCGATCAACGCGACGCGGGGGACCAGTCGCCGGGCGCGACTCTCCACAACGGAGCGCATCGCGGCGAGCCGGGGATTCGATCCGGACGCCTCCAGCGCCGGCGGGACCGCGGCAAGCACCGTCGCGCCGAGCCCGAGAAGCGCCGCTTTTGCGACGAGGAACGGATCCAGTGACACCCCGCGCACCGAGACCGCGAAGTACAAGTCGTTGATCGTGCGGGACACCATGCCGACCAAACCGCGCGACAGCACGATACCCAACAGCACGCCGAGGAGAGCCCCCAGTGCACCCACCCAGACCGCCTCCGACAGGATGAGCCGAACGACCTCTTCCCGCGTCACCCCGATCGCACGCAGCCGGCCGAGGAGCGTCCGGCGCTGCACCACGGAAAAGGTCACGGCGTTGTAGATCAGGAACATGCCGAAGACCAACGCGAGCAGACTGAGGGCGGTCAGGTTCACGTCGAAGGCCGCGATCATTCCGCTCAACGTCTCGGATCGCGTGCCGACGGGCTCGAGCGCGGCGTCCGCGGGCAGGAGGCCCGCGCTGATCGCCGGACCCAGGTCCAGCTCTTCCCCTTCGTCGAGTCGCAGATCGATGCGGGACAACACGCCGACCATGGCCAGTACGTCCTGGGCGCCGGCGATGTCCATCAAGAGCACGTCGGCGAGTCCAGAGCGTGCGACATCGTCGGCGGGCTCGAGGACACCCGAGATGCGGAGGGTCCACGATCGTCCGGCGACGTCGATCGGGAGCTCGTCGCCCTCGCGTAGACCCGCTCCATCGGCCAGGACGCTCGAGACGAAGACGCCCAGCGGTTCGGTCAGGAAGGCCCCGACATCCCTATCGTTCGCTCCCCCCGCCAACCACGGTCTGAACGGGGCTTCCGAGAGCGGATCGACACCGAGGATGCGAAGGGTGCGACCCGGAACCCGTTCGGATCGTGCGAAGCCCTCGACGACCGGCGCCGAAAGGCGAACACCCAGATCCCGACGCACCGTGCCGGCCCAGTGGTCCGGAATGTCACCTGCACTCCGTGTGAGCGTATGCGTCGCACGACCCGCGACCGTTTCAGCCGAGAGCCGAAACCCCTCCTTCGAGGCGTCGATCGCCATGTCGATCGATAGGACCACCGCGACACCGAGGGCGACGCCGAGGATCGAGAGTCCGGTTTGTAATCGGTGACCAACCCAGTATCGCACGCTCGAGCGTGTCAGGAGCCGCACCGCTACACCTCGACGAGCTGACCGTGATCGACGCGAACGATCCGGTCCATCCGGTCCGCGAGCGTGCGAGCGTGCGTCACGACGACGAGTGTCGCCCCGGCCTCCTGGACGAGCCGCTCGAGGAGCTCGACCACGACGGCGCCCGTCTCTTGGTCCAGATTCCCCGTCGGTTCGTCGGCGAGGATGAGCGCGGGACGGTGAATCAACGCGCGCGCGATCGCCACACGCTGCTGTTCTCCGCCCGACAGGCGGTCGGGAAAGGAGTCCGCACGATCGGCGAGTCCGACCTCAGTGAGGAGATCTCGGATACGGGCTCGCTCATCCACCCCGTTCAGCTCGAGAGGGAGGGCGAGATTCTCCTCGACGGTGAGCGTCGGGATCAGGTTGAAGAACTGGAAGACAAAGCCCACGTGTTCACGCCGGAACAGCGTGCGCTCCCGCTCTTCGAGTTCGGCCAGGTCACGCCCAGCCACCCTCACCATGCCCGCGTCCGGAAGGTCGATGCCGCTGACCAGGTTGAGGAGGGTCGACTTCCCGGAGCCGGACGGACCGAGCACGGCGACCCGTGCGCCGGCCTCGATCGATGCCGAAGCTCCGGTGAGAACGCCGTGGGTACGTCCCCCTTCGCTATAGCTCTTGTGAACGTCGATCAGTTCGATCGACGGGCCATCTTCGTTCACGTGGGCAGGGCTCCCGCCCTCAGCCGTCCTTGCCCTCCAACTGCTGAGGAAGGGTGGACAGCTCCAGGACCTTGTATGCGCGCTCACCGGCCGGGAGCGAGATGGTCACGTCTTCTCCTTCGCGCGCCCCCAACAACCCCTGCCCGATTGGCGAAGCGAGAGAGACCTGACCCGCGTCCAGGTCGATGAAGTCACCGGCGGTGATCGTGAAGGTGAATTCCTCGTCCATGCCGACGTCGAGGATCTTCACCCTTGAGCCGAAGCCTACCCGGTCGTACGGCATTTCGTTCACGTCGATTTTGGACAGCTCGGTCATCCTCGACGTGAGGTGGTTGAGCCTCGCCTCGACGAAGGCCTGTCGCTCCTTCGCCGCCTTGAATTCGGCGTTCTCACGGAGGTCCCCGTGCTCCATCGCCGTCTTGATCCGAATCGGTAGCTCTACGTTGAGCTCCGTGGTCAAACCGGCGATTTCGTTCTCGATCTTGTCGCGGATTTCGTCGAGCATTCCGCTACCCTCGGCGTTTCCCTGTTGGCGATGCGCCCCCTTCGACCCGCGCCGGCCGTGGGGGTAATAGAGACCGCCGCCCCCGGCAGGGGGCGGCGGACCGGATAGGATACGGTGAGTAGGGCGAAGACGGAAGCGCTATTCCGACCGGAGCGCCGAGACCGGATCGACGCCCGACGCCCTCCGGGCCGGCACCCATGCAGCCACCAGTGCGACGGTCGTGAGCAGAAGAGGGATCGCGACGAAGGTGGCGACGTCCGTCGGTGAGATCCCGAAGAGATAGGACGAGATCGACCACGTCACCGCAGCGGCCAACGCCACACCGACGACGCCGCCGATCGCCACCAACCGCATGCCGCCCCCGATCGCCATCCCCACGACATCGCGGGCCGAGGCGCCGAGCGACATCCGAATCCCGAGCTCCCGAGTCCGCTTCGCGACCGCGTAGCTCACGACTCCATAGATACCGACCCCCGCGAGCACGAGCGCTAGACCGCCGAAGACGGTGAGAAGCAGGGCCGCCATCCTCGGCGGGAAGAGGAGGAGCGCCAGATGCTCGTTCATCGTCTTGATCTCTTCGAACAAGACCATGTTCGGCGCCACATCGTCGAGCGACGTGCGCGCGGCGACCGCAAGCTCCTCGCTAGTTCCCCTTCCCTTCACGACGACCTGCATCCCGAAGAAGGTCATCTGGCCCTGGAGATGATACACGTACGGGCGCGGATCCTCGCCGAGCGTGCGGACCTTCGTATTCTCGGCCACCCCGACGATCTGTAGATCCTCACCCGCTCCGTCTTGGATCAGGCGTCCGACAACGTCCTCGCCGGGGAAGTACCGGGTCACGAACGCTTCGGATACGACGATGACCGGCGGGCCACCCATGTCGGCGTCCGAAAAGGTCCGGCCGGCGAGCAGGTCGATCCCCATCGCCTCGAAGTAGCCGTCGTTGATCGTGGCGTTGTCGATCTCGTGCTCTCCATTCGGGAGATCGGACGGAACGCCCGGCAGAATGTAGTCCGCCGTCTGAATGCCCGACCCCAGCGGAAGGCGGTCGGCGAGCGCGACGCCCGTAACGGCCGGGTCGGCCAGGAGGCGCTCCTCGTAGGCGGCGTAGAAGGCCCGCACCTCGTCGGGCGTCTCGTATCCCGAGAGCTCGGGCATCGGCCAGACCAACGCGCCGGCGCTCACGTCGAAGCCCGGGTCGATTCGCTGCGCCTTTTGGAGGCTTCGGACGAAGAGCCCCGCCCCGATGAGTAAGACGAAGGAAAAGGCGACCTGCGTCACGACGAGCCCGTTACGAAGGTTCCACCGGCGTCGACCGGCCCCGGCCGTGCCTTCGCTCTTGAGGGTCGGCGCGAGGTCCGGGTTCGTGGCCTGGAGCGCCGGTGCCAAACCGAAGAGGAAGCCCGCGAAGAGGGAGACGCCGGCGGTGAAGGCGAGCACGGTACGGTCGAGTGAGATCTCGATGTCCACCGGGATCGGCATCGGAGGCTGAAGGGCCATCATCAGTCCGACGGTCCACTGGGCGAGCACGACACCGGCGACTCCACCGAGTAAGGCGATCATCGTCGTCTCGACGAGGAGTTGGCCGATCAGTCGCTGGCGCCCCGCTCCCAAGGCGAGCCGCACCGCGATCTCCTTTCGGCGGTCTTCCGCTCGCGCCATCAGAAAGCTCGCCAGGTTGGCGCACGCGATCAGAAGAACGAGACCGACGACTCCGAGAAGGAGTCCGGCCACCGGCGCGAGCGCTCCGTCGACAGCCGGGTGCAAGGACACATCGCCCGACGGGACGGCCACGAGCGCTCGGTTTTCGTTCGTCTCCGGGTACTCCTCGGCGAGGGCCATGCCGATCGTGGCGAGTTCCGCGTTGGCCCGATCGACGCTCACCCCGTCCCCGAGCCTCGCCTTGAGGAACATCCCCCGCGTGCGGCGCCGCTCCAGCTGCGCGCTACCCATGATCTCGTTCGTCATCATGAGCGGGACGAAGAAGGATGAAACGAGGACGGGGAACGACCCGGTGTACTCGGCGGGCGCGACGCCGATCACGGTGTACGGCCGTCCGTTGAGTTCAATGCTCTCGCCGAGTATCCGGGGGTCTGCCCCGAAGTCCTGGGTCCACATCCGGTATCCGAGGATGGTGACCGGGTGTGTGCCCGCCGTGCGATCCTCTTCCTCGACGAAGGAGCGTCCCAACTCCATCTCGATCCCGAGGGCTTGGAAGTAGTCCCAAGACAACAACTCGCCGAAGGCGACCCGCGGCTGCCCGTCGAGGTCGACCCGAGCGATCGTCGTGCGACTCCCGATGACGTTCTCGAACGCCGTCGCCCGCTCCCGGATGTCGAGATAGTCCGGGTGGGAGGAGACGGAGTAGGCGAAGCCGTTGTCTTCGGAGGTGTAGACCTCGACGAGTTCTTCGGGGTTCGTGACCGGAATCTCCCGGAGGAGGACCGCGTTCACGATGCTGAACATGGCGGTGTTCGCACCGATACCCAGCGCCAGAGAAAGCACCGCGACCAGGGTAAAGCCCGGCGTACGAAGCAGGCGGCGCAAGGCGTACTTCACGTCGTGCACGCTCATCGGAATCTCGAGTAGAAAGGAATGGTCGCGAGCGGCGCGGCCAGGGCCGCTGCGCTCGTGTGTCGGCTGAACGACGGCAAGGCGTCGGGAAGCCCGTCGAAGGGAGCCGCCGCGAAGCATGAGGGCTTGGGTCCAGTACCAGAGGTCGGCGCGCATCCGCCCTGAACGGGCCCGGCGCTCGACGTACTCGACGTGCAGATCTCCGGACACGGCCTCCGCCAGTTCGGCGGGCAGCCGCGTCTCGATCCACCGCTCGGCCAGCCGCGGTGGTCGCATCTCGGTGGCCGTATCAGGCATCGGTCGCATCCGGGATCCCCGCCCACATGTCGGCGCGAACCGTCCGAACCGCCTCGAGGGCGGCGCGCCCCTCGGGGGTGACCGAGTAGTGGCGCTTGGCTTTGCCACCCCGACCGCCCGTCGGCTCGCCCTTCCAGGAGCGGACGTAGCCCTTCTCTTCGAGCCGCATCAGCGTCACGTAGACCGTGCTGATCGAGACGGTCCTCTGGGCCCGTGCACCCAACTCGTCTCGTACCCCGCCCCCATGCGCGTCTTCACCCAGTCGCAGCACGGAGAGGAGCATCAGCTCCTCGAGGTCTCCAAGGTGATCACCCTTCGGCATCGCCCCTCCGTCGGATTATTCTGACAAAGTCAAAAAATCCTACGGGGATGCCGCGAACCGTGTTTCAGCGAAGGTCTAGGGGCCTCGCCGCACCCCCCGACCCTCGCTGGCTCACTCCGAGCGCAACGCTCCGACGGGATCGATTCGAGTCACACGGCGAGCCGGCACCCACGATGCCAGGAGCGCGACCGACCCGAGGACGACCGGCACCGTCACGAAGGTCACCAGATCGAGCGCCGGCACGCCGTACAGCAGCCTCGAGAGGAGCTGCGCGAGAGCCGCCGCCAACACCAGCCCGATCACCCCGCCCAGGCCGACCAGCTTCATTCCGCTCCCCGTGAGCATCCGCACCACGGAGCTCGAGTCTGCACCCAGTGAGAGTCGGATCCCCACCTCCTTCGTCCGCCGGGCCACCGCGTAGCTGACGACCCCGTACAGCCCGATGCTGGCCAGGAGCAGAGCGAGCGCGGCGAAGCCACCGATGAACAACGCCCCCAACTCCCGTCCCACGAGCATCGTCGCGAGGTGTCGATCCAGCGTCATGGACTGAGCGATCATGACATCGGGATCCAGAGAACGCGCTTCCTGGATCATCGACAGCGCCAAGGCCTCGTCGTCTCCGCTGGTCCTCGCGGTGACGAAGAAGAAATTCGAACGCGCCTGCCGGTGCGGCCGATACAGGAAGGGTCTCGGATCCTCTCCGAGCCGGCGGACCTTGTGATCGGCCGTTACACCGATGACCCGATGCTCCTCGTCGTCGAGGCGGATGGAGCGGCCGATGCCGTCCGAGCCCGGGAAGAAGCGCCGCACGAACTCCTCGTTCACGAGCGCGACGGGCTCGGAGTCCCCGAGGTCGATCTCGGAGATTCCGCGACCGGCGACGACGTCGATGCCCAACGTTTCTAAGAAGTGTTCATCGATTACCGCGTAGTCGATCCGGTGGAAGTCTTGTCCCGGAGGGGGATCGATCCCGTCCACGTTGACCCGCTCGTTCTGTGTGCTGAGCTGGTTCATGTGGAGATTGTCGATGACTCCCGAGGCCTCGACTCCGGGCAGTGTCCGAAGTCGACGGCCGAGCTCGTCCAGAAACGCGTACGTCTCCTCGGTCGAGTACCGATCCGCGGGAAGCGTGAGGTGCATGATGGCCGTCGGCCCCACGCCGAAGCCCGGATCGACCTGCCGAGAAGCATCCAAAGAGCGGAGAAAGAGCCCGGCGGCGATCAATAGCACGACCGAGACCGACACCTGCCCGACGACGAGCAGGTTCCGCAGGGCGGCCCCCCTGGCTCGCCCGCCACCCGCCGACTCGTCCCGGAGCGTGGGAGCGACGTCCGGGTTGGTGCTTTGCAGGGCTGGCGCGAGACCGAACAAGACGCCGGCACCGATCGAGAGAAGGATGCTGAACGTGAGCACCGTCCCGTCGAGCGAAAGGTCGAGCGTGATCGGTAAAGGGAGGGGGAGATCGGCGCGCACGAGCGCGTCGAGGGATCGAGCGGCGATCCACACACCGAGCGCCCCCCCGATACCCGACAGCAGCACGGTCTCCGTCAGGAGTTGGCCGACCAGCGTGCGGCGCCGTGCGCCCATCGCGAGCCGAACCGCGATCTCCTTTCTCCGATCCGCCGCTCGCGCGAGTAGGAAGCTCGCCAGGTTCGCGCACGCGATGAGGAGGACCATCCCGACCACCACCATCACCATGCCCGCGGCGGGTCGGATGAACCGGTCGATCATCGGGTTCATGATGACGTCGGCCGTCGACTCGAAGACGAAGGCCTTGTCTGCGGTCCAATACTGAGGGTGCTGCTCACGGAGCGTCGCACTCAGCCGGTCGCCGACGATCCGGGCCTGCTCGATCGTGGCCCCGTCGTCCAGACGCGCCCGGCCGAAGAAGCTCTGGTTCCCGCGCGCCTCCATCGTGTTCGTGCTCGACCCTTGGATCTCGTCGACCATTTTGATCGGCACGTACACAGACGGTTCCAGACCGCGCAGCGTGCCCGTGAATTCCGCGGGGGCCACGCCGACGACCGTGTACGGCCGGCCGGAGAGGCGCAGGTCGGTGCCGACGATATCGGGATCGCCGCCCAAGCGGCTCTGCCAGTAGTCATGGCTCAGTACGACCACGGGGTGCGCGCCCCGCTCGATGTCATCCTGTTCTCCCAGCAGTCGACCCATCGTCGGGCGAATGCCGAGCACGCCGAAGTACGAGCCGGTCACGGCCTCCGCGAGCAGCCCTTCGACCCCCGTGTCCGTGTCGCCCTGGATGAAGGCGAGCTGAGCGCCGCCGATCTCCGTGAACAGCTCGAGGGTCGCGTCCACGAGATCTACGTAGTCCGGGTAGGACAACGTCCCGTGCGAGAACCCCTCCGAGGCGATGTAGAAGTCGACGAGCTCGTCCGGCTGCTCGTAGGGGACCTCGCGAATGATCGTCGCGTTCACGAGGCTGAACATCGCGGTGTTGGCGCCGATCCCGAGCCCAAGCGACACAACCGCGACCATGGTGAACATCGGGCTTCGAGACAGTCGCCTGAGGGCGTACCGCACGTTGATCCACAAAGCATCCATCGAGCTCTCCCATCCTCCCTGTCGGCCGGCCCGCTGTTCGATCGGGCGGCGGTGATAGCGACGACCCGCGCGGGCGTAGCGGACTGCGACGCCCAAGGCCTCTCGGGCGTACCAGAGATCCGCTGCGAGACGGCCGTCCACGTGTCTCGCGCGGTACTCCTCTTCCAAGTCCCCGATCATCGCGTCCGCCCGCTCGGTCGGCGGCAACGCCCACTCGAGCATGCGCGCGATCCAGCGCGGAGGCCTCGTCATGACGCGTCCAGAGCGTCTTCGAGACCGTCCCACAGCGTGAGCAGGGCAGCGCGGGACTTCTGAAGAGCCGCGCGCCCGGCCGGGGTCACACTCACGACGCGGCGTGGCCGACCCCCTCGCTCCGGTCGCGCCGCACTCGTCGACGACTCGATCCAGCCCTTCTCCTCGAGTCGGTCCAGCGTCACATAGACGGACCCCCGCGACACCCGGCGCCCCACGCTCTCCTCGAGCTCCTGCATGAGGCGCACACCGTAGGCGTCGTCCCCCAACCGCATGGCGGTGAGGAGCAACATCTGCTCGAACTCACCCAGGTACCCTTCTCGACCCATCGAACGCTCCCCGAAGAGACGCACACTCCGCCGGACCAATTCCGACTTTGTATGACATATCGATACGGGGCCGCGACGGCCAGGGTTTCAAACCCTACGAGACGAGGGCCGAACAGGATCCAACCGAGGCGCTAGCCTCGCGGGTCGTCGTCCGCCAACACGGCATTTCGCCGTTCGATCCGGTCCTGCTTCACCGCGTCCGCGATGTCCGGGAATTGCAAGCCGAGGATCTGCCCAGCCAGGATCGCGGCGTTCACCGCACCTTCGACGCCGATGGCGAGCGTGCCCACAGGTACCCCGCTGGGCATTTGCGCCGTCGATAGAAGTGAGTCGAGCCCATCGAGCGACCATCCCTGGATCGGGACTCCGAGGACAGGAAGGGTGGTCTTGGCCGCCATCGCCCCGGCGAGATGAGCGGCACCGCCCGCGGCCGCAATGATCACCGAGAGCCCGCGCTCTTCCGCCGTCGCAGCAAAGTCGATCGCGACATCGGGGGTCCGGTGGGCGGACATGACTTTCACCTCGGATTCGATACCGAGTCGATCGAGTGTGTCGACACAGTGCTTCATGGTCTCCCAGTCGCACTTGGCCCCCATGACTACTCCGACGCGCGGGCGTGACATCGTACTTCGCCTCGTGAAGCTCGAGGAATCGTCGATCCGAGCGGCGACAGTCACCGAGCACGGGCACCGTGGCAAGTGTGGCTCGGCGAAACGAAGGCGACGGCCGGAGGTACCAGTGCCTGTCGGCACTCTCCGTCCCCCGGATACACACAGATCCATGAAGACGTCGCTGACCAACGCCAAGGGGTGGCCCGACCGCACCGAGTTGGTGCCCTTCCTCCCCCTCGTCGCCGCTGTCTGGAGTGACGGGGTTCTTTCGGACGAGGAGCGCGCGGCCCTCGAAGATCACGTCCTGGCCTCGGACGCCTTCGACGACGACACGCGCGATGCGCTCGCCCCGTGGATCGATCCCGCCCATCCGCCGGACACCGAGTCTCTCGCGGCGCTTCGTCGCGCGATCCGGCGCGCGGAGATCGAGGACGACGGAGAGAGCACGGCCTCGTTGACCGATCTCGGCCTCGCCCTGTGGAGCACGGTCGGGGAGATCGGGCCATGGCACGACGACGAGACGGTCTCGCGACTTCGGGCGAGCGAGGCCGCCGCGGGACTCCTTGGACGTGAGACCGCGCGTAGGCTACGCGGCCTCGGCGGCCCGCCGGTCCCTCCGGAGGATCGACCGGAGCTGGACGTGGACGTACTCGCGTCGTGGCTGATGGAGGACCACCGCGGAATTCGATCGGAGGTACGTGCACTCCTCACCGAGCCGGCCTTGATGATTCCTCTCGAGCTACCGAAGGAGGAGTACCGGGAGCGCGTCCTGGATGCGGTCCGCGCGCTCGCGGAGAATGGAGTCGGATCGATCGCCTACCCCGAAGCGTACGGGGGCCGCGCCGACCGACAGGGCTCGGTTGCCGCGTTCGAGACCCTCGCCCTCGGAGACCTCAGCGTCCTGGTGAAGTTCGGTGTGCAGTTCGGCCTCTTCGGGGGGAGCGTGGCCCAGCTGGGCACCGATCACCATCACGAGACGTACCTCTCCGACATCGGGTCTCTTGCGCTGCCCGGCTCGTACGCCATGACCGAGACGGGGCACGGATCGAATGTGCGGGACCTCGAGACGACGGCCACATACGATGAGACGACGCACGAGCTCGTCGTCCACTCCCCGAACGAGGCGTCCGGGAAGGACTGGATTGGAAACGCCGCGTGTCACGCCCAGCTCGCCACGGTGTTCGCGCGACTCATCGTCGCCGGCGAGGATCACGGTGTACACGCGGTACTCGTCCCAGTGCGCGACGCCGACGGCCGGCTCCTCTCAGGGGTCCGGATCGAAGACCGTGGGCTCAAGCTCGGCCTGAACGGTGTCGACAACGGGCGCATCTGGTTCGACCAGGTGCGCGTCCCCGCGGCGAACCTCTTGGACCGATTCGCGTCGATCGATGCCGACGGTCGCTACCAGTCTCCGATCCCCAGCGCCGGACGCCGGTTCTTCACGATGCTCGGCACCCTGGTCGCCGGGCGCGTGAGCATCGCGTCGGCGTCGGTGAGCGCAGCGAGCGTCGGTCTCACGATCGCCGTCCGGTACGCCTCGGGACGTAGGCAGTTCGGGCCCGACGGAGCCGCTGAGAGCCCGATCCTCCACTACACCGCCGTGCAACGCGGTCTGATGCCCGCCCTGGCGCGGACGTACGCCGGCCTCTTCGCCGTCCGAGATCTGCAGGCGCGGTTCGGCGCCATGACCGCGCCGTCGAACCCGGAGATCGAGGTGCGAGCCGCAGCGCTCAAGGCGTGGACCTCAGACCACTGCGTAACGACGCTACAGACGTCACGGGAGATGTGGGGGGGGCTGGGCTACCTCGCGGCGAACCGGTTCGCCGCCCTCAAGGCCGACACGGACATCTTCACGACGTTCGAGGGGGCCAACCTCGTTCTGTACCAACTCGCAGCCAAAGGTCTGCTGTCTCGATACCGCGACGAGATGACCAGCCTCGACCTGCGCGGTGCGCTCCGGTACCTCGGCGACCGCGCGGAGTCGTCCCTCTCCGAGTTGAATCCCGTGGCCAAGCGACGAACCGATACGGGTCACCTGGACGACCCGGAGATGCACCTCGGTGCGATTCGCTACCGAGAGGATCGACTCCTTCGAAGCGTCGCCTCGCGAATCCGGGGTCGCCTCCGCGACGGCATGGAGTCCTTCCAGGCTGTGAACGAGGTTCAGGACCACTTGGTCGCACTCGCCCGGGCACACGCCGAACGGATCGCGTTGGAGTCGTTCCATGCGGCCGTGGACACGTGCCCGGCCGCCGTCTCGGAGAGCCTCACTCGAGTCTATACTCTGTTCGCGCTCGTCACCCTCGAGGCCGATCGGGGGTGGTTCTTGGAGGCCGGTGTTTTCGAGCCTGCGAAATCTCGTGCGATCCGAGGGCGGATTAACGAGCTTTGTAGGGAGGTCGCAAGCGTGGCACCGGGGCTCGTGGACGGCTTTGCGATCCCGGAAGGGCTACTCCCCGAGCTGGTCCGAAATGGCTCGGAAGTCCGCCCGAAATAAACACTTGTTTGCGATCCGAGAGCGGGACATCTTGCAAATGCCTACGCCGATCGGGGGCATGGCGAACGCTTGTCGTTCTCCTAGATTCGGCGCAGCGATGACCATCGAAGGGCGCGCACGAGCGCACCCGCCGTGTCGGAGGAGATTCATGGTTCGGAGGAGCCTGTTCGTGGCGGCCTTGCTGGCCGTTGCGTCGCCGGTATCTGCTCAGATGGATGAAGCCGTCTGGCAGTGGAGCTCAGATCGCCCGGATGCGAACGCCCCCTTGGGCGTCTTCGGTTCTCGTACACTCGCTATGGGCGAGGCCGAGATCCGCTACCGGTACATTCAGACCAACATGCTGGGTGTCTGGTTCGGCACCGATTCGCTGGACCTGGCGACGACGTTGGCGCTGTACAACGATTCGCCGACCCAGAGCTCGGACATTCGACACCAGGGTCACTTCGCCTTCGGGCTGTCGGATCAGCTGACGCTGGTCGGTCGGGCCGAGTTTGCGGTGCTGTCCCGCGAGACCGTCGCGAACAACGGCCTCGTCCGCACGAGCGTGGAAGATATCGGCGACATCGAGGTCGGCGCGCTCTACAACGTCATCGCTTCGGGTCCGTACCGGATGCACGTCCAAGCCGGCGCCATGATTCCGATCGGGGCGTCCCAGACGATGGCCGACACCACGGCCGCGCAGTCCGGTGCGATGACCACGCTTCCGTACGACATGCGCCCGGGCACGGGCTCCGTCGGGTACATCCTCGGCATCACGGGCTCGATGCAGAACGAGGTCGGCTCGATCGGTGGTCAGTTCCGACTCCGTCAGTACCTCGGCAACAACAGCAATGGCTACCGGGTCGGCGACGACTACGAAGCCAGCGGTTGGGCGGCGTACAACGTGAACCAGAGTGTGAGCGTTTCCGCCGGCGTACGTTGGCGCACCTGGGACGACATCTCGGGCGCCGATGCGACACTCAACCCGGTCGGTGATCCGCACAACAGTGGAAGCCTGATCGCGGGGCAGCGTGCGATGATGCCGCTGGGCATCAACTTCCGGATGCCCGCCGACAGTCCCTTCGCCGGCCACATGCTCTCCCTCGAGGCGGTGTACTCGCTGCACCACGACTACGAGGGTCCGCAGCTCGGCATGGACTGGGGTCTGAACTTCGGGTGGACGCTCGGCTTCTAACGCCGCCACCGAAGAACGAGATCGACGAAGGCCCCGGGGCTCACCGCCCCGGGGCCTTCGTGCGTCTGCCCGGTTGGCGCTGGGCCTCTTAGCGTTTCACCGCGACGAGGTGGTAGCTCTTCTTTCCCTTCCGCAGGAGGACGAAACGCCCCTCGATCGTGTTCTCGGTCGTGATCCGGTGGTCCACCGATTCGACCCGGTGACCGTTCACGTACACGCCTCCGCCTTCTACGGATCGGCGTGCGTCGCCTCGAGAAGAAGCAAGCCCCGAGGACACCAAGAGGTCGATAATCGCCGCCCCTTCCCCTCCGAGCTCATCTGCGGTGATCTCGGACGACGGTACCTCCGCGAACACTTCGGCGACCGCGTCGGCGTCCAATCCTTCGATGTCGCCGCTGAAGAGAGCCTTCGTGGCCCGCTGCGCGCCGGCGAGTCCACTCTCGCCGTGAAGACGACGCGTCACATCCTCCGCGAGCGCCACCTGCGCCGCCCGACGGTGTGGTTCGTTCTCGACCGCATCCGCCAGCCCCGCGATCTCGTCGAGCGGAAGCAACGTGAAGAGCTTCAGGAAGCGCACGACATCCGCATCGTCGACGTTGATCCAGTACTGGTAGAAGCGGAAGGGTGACGTCAACGAGCCGTCGAGCCAGACGTTGGCTCCCTCCGACTTCCCGAACTTCGTGCCGGACGCATTCGTGAGTAGCGGGTATACGGCCCCGTATGCCTTGGCTCCTTCGAGACGACGCACGAGATCGATCCCCGTGGTGATGTTCCCCCACTGGTCGCTCCCACCCATCTGCACCGTGCAGCCCTCACGACGGTACAGCTCGAGGAAGTCGTACGACTGGAGCAGCGCGTACGAGAACTCGGTGTACGAAATCCCGTCTTCCCCCTCGATGCGACGCTTCACCGACTCCTTCGCCAACATCTGATTCACCGAGAAGTGCTTCCCGATGTCGCGGAGGAAGTCCACGAATGCCAACTCGCCGAGCCAGTCGAGGTTGTTCCGCATGCGAGCCGGATTCGATCCGACCTCGAAGTCCAGGAAGTGAGCGAGTTGGCCCCGAATTGCCTCCGCGTTGGCAGCCGCCTCGTCCTTGGACAGGAGTTGTCGCTCTGCCGTCCGCCCCGAGGGGTCTCCGATCAGCCCCGTCCCTCCGCCGACCAGCGCGATCGGGGAGTGCCCGGCCCGCTGTGCATGCACGAGCCCCATGATCGGGAGCAGGTGCCCCAAGTGCAGGCTCGAAGCAGTAGGGTCGTAGCCGATATAGATCGTCCGCGACGCCTCCTCCAGGTGCTCAGCCACACCTTCTGTGACGTCATGCAGGAGATCGCGCGCGCGGTATGTATCGATGAGACCGTTCATGGGCCGAACGGTACTCGGGGCCGTGGAGCGGTCAAGGGCACGAGACCCGCCGGACTACGACCACCCTCGTTCCTCGCGGAGGCGCGTGATGTGTCCCTCGTGATGGGGGCAGTGCCAACCGTAGATCTCGAGGAGCACATCGACCGTGATCGATCCGACCTCGGGATGGTCGAGCGTCCGTGCACACTCCTCGGGGCCCAGCGTGCGCAAGAACGCGACCCATCGAGTGTGGAGCGCGTCGAGAATCGCGAGCGAACCCTCCACCGGCGCGCTCTTCGCGTCCGGAAGCTCGGCCCAGATCGCTTCCTCGTACGTGGTGATCCGCGGATGATCCTCGGTCGCCGCGAGCTTGAAGCGGACATAGGAGTTGATGTGAGAGTCGACGACGTGGTGGACGACCTGCCGAGGTGTCCAGCCACCATCCCGATACGGAGTGTCCAGCTGCTCATCGGTGAGGCCCGCGACAGCGGTGCGCATGTTGGACGGGTGCGCCTCGATTCGGTCGATCAACGCCGCTCGCTCTTCGGGGGTGAGGGCGCGGCCTACGCTGGCGAACGCGCCGATCGGATACCGGGGGTCTGTGCTCATGAACGGACTCCTCTTCGATTGCGATGGTGGGAAGGCGGTGCGAAGCTGCGCGGATGTCCACGTATCAGCTCTTCTACGACGTCGTGCGTCGGGTGCCCCGCGGGCGGGTCACGACGTACGGTACGGTGGCTCGCGAGGCGGGCCTGCCGGGGCACGCACGCCAGGTGGGGTACGCGATGGCGGCGTTGCCCGACGACCACGACGTCCCGTGGCATCGGGTGATCAACGCCCGTGGCGAGGTGAGCGCACGACGAGGCGGATCGACCTTCGAGACGATCCAACGAACGCTGCTCGAATCCGAAGGTGTGCGCTTCGACGCGCGCGGACGGATTCGCCTGGAGGACTTCGGCTGGCCGTAGGGTCGCTTCAGCGACCACCGGCCCGTAGGAAGGCAGTCATCACGCCCAGGAAGTACGACCTCGGAGCCTCGAGGAACGCCGCGTGATCGCCGCCCGGGACGACCACCCATGCTTTGTCCGGTGTCGCCAACCCGTCGAACAGTGCGGCCTGCGAAGCCGACGGGCTGAGGGGATCGTGCTCGCCCTGGAGAATCAACGTCGGGACGGTGACTCGCTCGGGTGACAGCTCGTTCCACTCGTGACCGCCGGTCCAATCCGTACGGATCGGATCGGCTGCGAGCGACGCCTCCACATACGCGGCGATCGCACGGTCGCTGATCGAGCCCGGGGTGATGAAGTCGCTCGCCGCGGCCTCGGCGGTGGTCGGCTCCATCGGGGGGCTTCCTTCCGGCTCCTGTAAGGGCCGCTCCACACCCGGTCGATGAGGGTACCCGAACAGGACGAGGCGATCGACCCGGTCCGGGTGCCGCTGCGCCGCGAGTTGGGAAACCATCGATCCGAGCGACCAGCCGAACGCGTGTACAGGCATATCGGGGTGGCGCGTGCGGAGCCAGGCGAGAACCTCGGCGACGTCGTCGGCTGCCCGTCCGGGGCGATTCCACCCCGACGGATCCCTGGGTGTCGCGCCGTACCCCCGTAAGTCGACGCCGTACGTAATGAAGCCGGCCTCGACGAGGCCATCCATCAGGGACAGCTCCTCGCCCTCGAGCTGCAGATCGAAGTCCGGGACGGTGCTCCACGTGCGGCCGTGCACCAACAGCACCGCCGCCGACCCTTCCGTCCCTTTCTGCCAGACAGTCAGGGGGTGCTGTTGGTGCACGGCCGCACGTGGAGCACCGTCCCGGACTTCGATCTGCAGCTCGAGGGCGAGGAGCTGTCCCTGATGGATGGCCTCGTCGAGGCCGGCTTC
>JBCCEZ010000047.1:0-38955 GCA_039030015.1 Gemmatimonadota bacterium
CGTGGCACTCGAGGATTGCTGCGCGTGGCTGACTTGCGGGTTCGCAAAGAGCGCGAAGGCGAGCACGGCGCTCGACACCGACCGAATCATGGACTTTGGACTCCCAGGGAAGGACCGCGCACCGTGGTCTGCAACACCACGGGGACACCGCAACCGCAAGCGTTGTTGGCTTAACTTCATACGATGACGAGCCAGACTCACCCCCCCGAAGCGACGGAGGTCGCCGGCACCCCGGGCACGTTGAAGCATCTCCTGCATGCAAAGGACGCGCTCGCGACCTCGATGCACACCGTCGAGGAGTGGTCGGACTCGGCTTTGGATCGGTGGTGCGCGAGGGCGTTCGCCCATCAATACCACGGGTCCGAGCGGTACCGCCGGTGGTGTGAGACGCGAGGCGTGACGCCCGAATCGATCGTCCGTTGGCAAGACGTACCTCCCGTCCCGGCCGAGGCATTCAAACACTTCGATTTCGTGGCCCCCGAGGGGCACGAGCCCGAGGCCGTCTTTCGGACCAGCGGTACAACGGCGGGTTCGGAGGCACGGGGACGCCACAACGTGCTGAGCCTCGACCTGTACCGTCATTCGATGATGGGGCCCATGAAGTCGGCTCTTCTACCGGACGACGATGGTATCGATGTCGTATCCCTGATCCCGCACGCCCGCTCACGACCCGACTCATCGCTCTCGGTCATGGCCTCCGAGGCCGCGGCCGCGTGGGGGAGCGGGTGCTACTGGCTCGTCGACGCCGAGGGAGCGTACGTGCGCTCGGAGATCGAGCGATGGCTCGACCGCCACTCCGACGAACCTGTGTTGATTCTCTCGACCGCCCTCGCGCTCTTCCACGCCTTGGCGGAAGGCGGGCCGTTGCCGACGATGCCCGAGGGTAGCCGACTCATGGAGACGGGCGGCTTCAAGGGCGCCACGCGATCGATCTCACGAGATGAGCTGTACGCTCGCGTCGAGGAGCGCTGGGGTCTCGGGCAAGATCGGATCGTCAACGAGTACGGGATGACGGAGCTGCTCTCACAGCTCTGGGAGCCGATCCTGCACGACGGACCTTCCGCTCGTGGACGGCATCGCCCCGCGCCCTGGCTGCGAGTTCGGGCATTGGATCCCACGACTCTTCGTGAAGTGCCGGAGGGGGAGACGGGCGTGCTCGCCTTCTTCGACGTCGCGAACTACGGGTCCGTCAGCCACATCCTGACGCAGGATCTGGGGCAGGTGGTCGATGGGGATGTACGACTCCAAGGACGGGTCTTGGGGGCGGAACCCCGCGGCTGCTCGCGAACCATGGACGACCTCATGGCAAGTCAGATTTCGTCGTGACATCGGACGAACTTCTTACCGAAGCGCGGCGTCTACGAAGCTCGGCCACGGAGCTCAGGCAACACTCCTGGCGAGAGGTTGCGCAGGCCATCGATCACGTGGCCCGCCGATTCCTGGACCCGACGGACTCGCTTCGCGTCGAGGCCCTCGGCCGACTTCCCGAGGATGCACTCGTGTCTCCGGAGATGGCGGAAGTGATCCTCGACGGGATGGCCCGCGACTGGGTCGCGGAGAGGATCGACCGAGCGATCGAGTTGGACTTCGGGGACCCCGCCGTACTCGACGGGTTCGGCACCGCGGGGAGTCGGCGGCTGACAGCCGTCGGGCCCGAGCTCACCGTTCATATCGTCGCGGGAGGAGTCCCAGGGGTCGGGACTCACGCAATGGTGCGCTCTCTATTGGTGAAGAGTCCCACCCTTCTCAAGGCCGGGCGCGGCGATGGCGTCATTCCCGAACTGTTTTGCCGTGCCTTGTCCGACGATGTCCCGTGGTTGGCCGAGGCGTGCCTCGCGCGACAGTGGGATCGCGATCGCGTCGATCTCACCACCGCGGCTCTTCGGCATGCGGAGGTCGCGACGGTATATGGATCGGACCAGACGATCTCTGCGATCCGGCGCACCGCTCCACCGACCACCCGGCTCGTCGAGTATCGACACCGAGAGTCTATCGTCGTCGTCGGTAGTGAGGCGCTCCGTCCTGAACGTGTCCGCGCGGCGGCCGCATCGGTCGCGAATGCGATCGGGGCGTTCGAGCAGCGCGGGTGTGTGTGTCCTCACCTCGTGTACGTCGAAGACGTGGGCTCGGGGGGCCCACTGGGCTTCGCGGAGCACGTCGCCGACGCGATGCGTCGGCTGCAGGTTGAGCTGCCGTCCGCCCCTCTGGACGTCGACGAGGCATCCGCCCTTCAGCAGCTCCGCGGAGTAGCCGAGTTACACGCAGCGACGTCGACGGATCGAGTGTGGTACGGCGAGGCGGGCGGCTCGTGGACGATCGTCTTCGAGGCCGAACCTCGGGAGGGACCACCCACCCTGCGTCGTTCCGCGAGAGTGCGCCCCTGGGCCGACCTCGGTGAGTTGGTCGATCGGCTGCGTCCGACGGCTGCCCACCTGCAGTCACTCGGGGTGGTTGGCCTCGGCGATCGGACCGAAGACTTCAGTCTCGAGTTGGGGCGTTTAGGCGCGACTCGCGTCACGAATCCTGCGGACATGGCGTTTCCGCCGCCCTGGTGGCTCCACTACGGACGGCGTTCGATGGAAGAGCTCGTGCGTTGGGTCGAGCTCGAAGCCGGTTGAGTCCGGCTACTCTTCCTCGCCGGGCTGTTGCTCGGCCCGCCAGATGACCATCTGGCGACCGCCCCGGGGGTTCTCTTCGACTCGGACGGTGAGCGAGTCTCCCTCGTCGATGCCCAGGTCTTCGCGCATGTCCTGCGGAATCGTTACGCGTCCGCCGACGCCGACACTGACGTCCGTGTAGTAGAGCGTACGATAGATCGCCATCTGTACTCCATGTAGTGTTACCCCGCAGCCGAACAATCTACCTGTTCGGACGAGGATTCGGTACGGATGGCCGGGGATTGCGCGTGCGCGGGCCCGCGCACGTGAAGAATCCGGGCGAGGGTGGCGTAGGGGCTTTGACGCGCGGGGTGACCCGCACATTCAACTCAGTGAGACGCATGAGCGAGAACGGCTTCGCGATTCGACTCCGAGGTGTTACGAAACGCTTCGGAAAACACACGGCGGTCGACGGCTTCGATTTCGAAGTCCCCCGCGGTGTGATTTGTGGCCTCCTCGGGCCCAACGGCTCCGGGAAGACGACGAGCATCCGGATGATCATGGGCATCCTCCATCCGGACGAGGGCTCCGTGGAGCTCTTCGGTGCCGATCCCGACCAGACGAGGCGGGAGAAGGTCGGCTACCTCCCGGAGGAGCGGGGCGTCTACAAGAAGATGAAGTGCATCGAGCTCATCACCTTCTTGGCGGAGATCCGAGGTGTGAAGCGCTCCGAAGGGCGTCGTCGCGGGGGCGAGTGGCTCGAGCGTCTCGGTCTGAGCGAGTGGGCCGACAAGAAGGTCGAGGATCTATCGAAAGGGATGCAGCAGAAGATTCAATTCGTGGGGACGGTGATCCACGATCCGGAGCTGCTCATCCTCGACGAGCCCTTCTCTGGCCTCGATCCGATCAATCAGGACGTGCTCGAGGAGATCGTGCGGGACTTCCACGCGAAGGGGACGACGATCCTCTTCTCCACCCACCTGATGGACCAAGCGGAGCGTCTGTGTGAGCGGGTCTGCTTGATCTCCCGATCGAAGAAGGTCCTGGACGCCGATCTCCGCGAGCTCAAGGCATCCGAGCGGAAGGGACTCGTTGCCGTCGAGTTCGAGGGTCCGGATCAGTGGATTCGAGGTCCTGAAGTCGACCATATCGAGGAGGTGAACGGAGGTCTGCACCTGCTGCTCCGGGACGGCGCAGACCACCAGGCGATTCTTCACCGAGGTGTGCAAGCCGGAGCGAACATCCTTCGCTTCGACCTCGTGGAACCGAGGCTTCACGAGATCTTCGTCCGACACGCAGGCGCCGACGCCGTGGGCGACGCGGGACTGCCGCAAAACGCCAACGTGGGAGGTGCCTGATGTGGCATGACGTGTGGGCGGTAATCCGCCGCGAGTATCTACAGCGGGTACGCTCGAAGTGGTTCATCGCCGCCACGATCGGGGGCCCCCTCTTCATGGTCGTGCTCATCGTGGTGCCGGCGTACTTCGCGTCTCAGGGGGAGCGCTCCTCCAGAGAGATCGCCGTGGTCGACGGTACGAACGTGCTGTACGAACGTCTCGCGCCGCGCCTCGAGGAAGGGGGCTGGGAGGTTCGAGAAGAGCGTTGGCACTCGGACGTCGTCACCGAGTTGAGAGAGTCGATCGAGCTCGGAGAGCTCGGAGGCTTCATCATGCTCGACGAGCTCACGTTGGAGAGTGGTGAGGCGATGTTTTACACGAACGACCGCCCGAGCACGATCCGTCAGGTGACGATGCGTAGCTCGATCTCTCGTTCGGCCCTCGAGTACCAGCTCGAGGACAGCGGCGTCGATGCGGCCGCTATGCTCGAAGGGGGCGAGCTCCGGATCGAACTGCTCTCGGAGGACGGGGCCGATACCGACGATCCCGCCTTCTTCGTGGCGTATGTCGGCGCCTTCTTCCTCTACATGGTGATCCTCCTCTACGCGGTCGCGGTCATGCGGGCGACGCTCGAGGAGAAGACGAACCGGATCGTCGAAGTCATTATCTCGGCGATGAAGCCGTGGCACCTCATGCTCGGCAAGATCATCGGCGTGGGTGCCGTGAGCATGACGCAAATGGCGATCTGGGTGTCGGCTGGGGTGCTCCTCTTCGCCGCGGGGATTCCCATGCTCATCGCGGCCCAGCCTCAGCTGGCCAACCTCTCGAACATTTCCGAGATCCTGCCGGGCGTGGGCCTGCTTGCTCTCTTCGTGGGTTACTTCGTCTTCGGCTTCTTCATGTACTCTGGGCTCTATGCCGCAATCGGAGCCATGTGCAACAGCGACGAAGAAGCGCAGCAGGCTCAGTGGCCGGCGATCATGCTACTCATCGTTCCGATCGTGATGGTGACGTCCGTGATCGAGAACCCGAGTTCGACCATGGCCGTCACGATGTCCTTGATCCCCTTCTTCAGCCCGATCTTGATGTGGGGCCGGGTCGCGGGGGGCGGAGTGCCGGTGTGGCAGATCGGCCTTTCGTTCGTGCTGATGGGCCTGGCCGTGATCGCGGTCGCGTGGGTCGCCGGCCGTATCTACAAGGTGGGGATCCTGATGTCCGGGAAGCGGCCGACCCTGCCCGAACTCCTGAGATGGATTCGGGAGGCCTAGTCCAGCCGATCTAGAAGAGCGCGGCTACGCTCTTCATGTCTCGTTCCCTCACCCAATGGTGCGTGGGCAGCGTGACGAGCGTGGCCGCCAGCTCCTCGGCGCCGGGAAGCGGCGTCGGGTGGTCCAGGACCGAGGACGCCTGCTCCAGGTGATGGAGCGGTTTGGGATAGGCGCGAGCCAGGCCCCAGGGGCGCCCGCGGCGCACCACGTCCTCCGCGGACACGCCACCGGTCCGGATGGGCAGACGCAGAAAGCCCGAGGTGTGAGCGGGAGACGCGGGGCGACACCAAGAGAGGGCCGATCGGGCGGCGAGACCGTGGAGTGCGTCCCTCCATCGCGCTGCTACGATCCGACGTCGCGCAACGACCTGATGAGAGGCGCCGTCGGTCCGACGGACCATGTGCGCCGAAACCCGGGTGAGGGCTCGCGACGTTGACGGCTCTTTGTAGTTGGTCTCACCTACGCCCAAGCCGGGTATCAGAATGGGTATTCGGAACAGGGTCGGTCGGCCGAGGAGCCACGCCAGCGTCGCCTTGATCCACACCCCTGTACCGTGCCCGCCGGCTTCGAGCGGTAGATCAACAGCCAGCTCGGACAGTGCGCCCCGAACGAGGAGTGCCCCCCCTCCGCCTCCCGTCCATCCCTTGCCTCGCCCGAAGCTCAGGATGGACGCCGCGCCGTGACGACCGGACGGGCCCGCCGGGCCCTCCGCGCCGATCCCCTGCGCCGCGTCCTCGATCATCACGACACCGTGCTCGGCCGCCATCGCGTCGAGTCGTTGCCAATCGAGTGGAAAGGCGAAGAGGTTGCCTGCGAGGACCGCGTCGACCTCCGGCATCACGTCGGCGAGGCTCTCCCACACAGGTCCGAGTGACACCGGGTCGATGTCGTAGAGGCGCACCTTTGCCCCCGCTGCGACGGCGGCGGTGATGATGTCGTAGCACGAGTAGCCCGGCAGTCCGATCCTCGGGCTCCTCCCGAGCTTGGCGGCCAAGAGTTCGAACGAGAGCTGCAAGGCATGGGTGCCGCTCGACGTCAGCACCGTCGTGTCGGCGGCGTACCGCGCGGTCAGCTCGTCTCGGAGTCTCGGCGCGGTGTCACCCGACAGGGCGTCGACCACCGTACCGATCAGGTCTGCTGCACCGAGTGGGGAGTACGCCGGGGGAAGCGTCCGCACGACTAGGGGATCAGTCGGGAGAGGGGCGGCCCGATGAGGTTGGTCAGCGGGACGGGGAGCTTCTGCCAGGCGGAGGTCGCGAGCCTGAACTTCGCGCTGGTCGGGACCGGGGTAGAGCTGGTCCCGGACGCCGACCATTGAAGCCACGGTAGCGGAAGATCCTCCGAGCCCCATTGCTTCTTGAAACGGTGCGTTCCGGAGTCCGGTGTACAGCGACCGAAGTTGAAGACCGACACCCCCCGCTTCACGGCTTCCTCCATGACGCCCCAGTAAAGGAGCATGTTCGGGGCGGAGCGCTGGTGCTCACGGGACGATCCGGCCCACGTGATCTCCATCTCCCCGCCGTACGAGAGGCAGCAGGCCGCCGCGACCGGAGTCCCCTCGAGTTCGACGACCGAGAACATCACGGCATCCGGCATTTCGCGTTGGATCGCGTCGAAGAAGCGCTTCGGGAGCACCGGTGTGCCGAGGTCCCGCATCGTCGTGGAGAAGACGGAGTAGAAGCCGTCCACTCGGTCGGGGCCGAAGTGAACGGTCATGCCCTCCTTCATGGGGCGACGAACCTGACTCCGGGTTTTCGACTTGATGCCCTTCTCCCAAAGCTCCTCGGATGACTCCGGCAGCTCTTTGAGGACGGTCAGCTTCCGTGCATTGGTCTGGAGAACCGTCTCTTCCAATGGGGCGCGCACCCGCAACTCGAGCAGCTTCACGCCCATCGACCGAGCCTGTTCCGCGGCATGGGTCGCGAGCGCCGCGCGGATCGTGTCGTCACCGAGCGGTCCGCCGTCGTTCAGGAAGGGCATCGAGACGAGGTAGTCGCCGAAGAGGCGGCTCTTGACCCGCACGAGCGGGAGCAATCCGACGACCACGCCGTGCTCGTCGCGTGCGGCCCAATAGTGGGTTGTGTGGCCGAGTGAGCTCTCCATAACCGCTCGCCAGCCGTACCGATGACACACGGTAGCTCCGTCGAGTCCGGCGAGGGCGTTGTCCCACTCTTCGGACGAACTGTCGAAGAGTTCGATCGTGGGAGATGGTGCGTTCACGGAGTCGCGTTGAGGGGCGCGGGGGGAAGAGCTCGGCCGGTTGGGTCGGACCACCTGGATCAAAGGTATGGGCGTCGGACTCCGGCTCCCAACAATCTGTTCACCGGAGACGGGCGTTGTCGTTCCCGGCCTACGACGGAGAGTCCGCGTCAGCCATACGATCGACCGTGGGGCGTATCGGTCCGAAGTCGAAGCGCCCCAAGAGGGCGTCCATACGAGAGAATACCCTACGGCGTCCGTGGAAGGTGCGTATCCATTGGAGTCGGCTGCCGAGCACCTCGGGCGCCCAATCGTCCCACTCCCACGGATGCACGTAGAACATCCCGGGCGCCCCGCGCTCCTCCGACTGTTTCATCCCGGCGTGCACGATGATCGGAGGCAGGAGTCGGAAGTAGGCGCCGCCCGAGGCGGGAAGGGTCCGCCCGGCCCACTTCACCGTAGTCGACGGGAATTCCAGCAGACGCCCATTCGGTCGATCGATCCAGAACGGATCGCGATCCGCCTCGGGATAGCCGTACGTCGGGTGGGTGGAGACGGGAAAGAGGCTCGCGTCGTACGTGTACCCCTCCTCGAGGAGGATGTCGAAGGCCCATTCGAGCCCGGGAACGATCGAAAAGCTCGGAGCGCGATAGCCGTCGATGCGCGCACCACTGATCTGCTCGAGGACGTCGCGACTCCTGGCGACCGACTCCCGGAAGCGATCAGGGCCGAGGCGACCGACCAGGTCGTGCTCCCACCCGTGGGAGGCGATCTCGTGACCACGTTCTGCGATGGCACGGACCATCTCCGGTTCGCGCTCGGCCAACCACCCCAGGACGAAGAACGTCCCGGTAACGCCGCGTCGTTCGAGTAGGTCCAGGAGAGGAGGAATCGCGGTGGGCGCCCGACGGGGAAGTGAATCCCACGACTCGAACGGGTACGTGGGCCCCATGGCCGTGGGATGGAAGTACTCCTCGACGTCGACCGTGAAGTGGTGGTGCATGGGGGAGGATCGCCTCGGTGGACGTCGGCTCGGTGGCCCGCTTGGGATTGCGGCCGCACGGTGATAGTGTCTCCTGGTCGCGGGCATTCTCAACCCTGGAGATCCTTACGTGAGCCAAGGACCCGACTCGCTCGATGCCCTGCTGGCGGAATACGACAGCCGCAAGCAGGACGAGACCCGGAGGATGGTCCAGCGCGCCTACCGACTCGAGAACGCCCGAAAGATCGGTTCCGAACATCTCCGGCGCGCGGTTCTGGCCCACTCGAGAGAGGTCGCGGAGCGACTGGAGCAGGCTGGGCACGGCGTTCTCTATCAAGAGCTCCTCGACGCGTATCCGCCGGCGGTCAGACTGCACCTGTCGCCCAAGACCGGCGCCATGGACTTCGACTCGCCCCGCCGATGGACGATGGAGCTCATCTGGAGTGAGCCGGATCCCGATCGGCTGATCGCTCGCCGCTGGACATCCGATGGACCGGGGACGATGCACGAGACCGGATCGGTAGCGCGCGAGGATCTCGACGAACTCTGGGTGCGTGAGCAGTTCACGGGCTTCGTGCGAGATGCACTCGATCTGCACTGATGGCGATGGACGAGCTACGCTTCGACCCCTTCTGGGTCGCCGAGGAGGCCAAGAGCTGGGCTGACCGAGCCCCTGTACCGCCTCCTGCTGAAGCGTCGACGATCCCGGAGTCCACCGGGGTGCCGGAAGCGGCCTCCCCGCCGGACGTGCCTGTCGCACCGTCTCTCGCCGCCCGTCCCGCGCCGCGTGCTCGAACGCGTCGAGAACCGCGCGCCCCGACGACTGATCCACTTCCATCGGCTCGCCAGGAGATCCTGTCGCGCGTACGTGGCGTAGCCGGCCGGATGGCGGCTGCGGGTCACCGCGCGGTCGTCGATGAACGCATCGGAAAGCGACCCTCCGGGGTAAGGCTTCTCGTGGAGCCGCGGACCAGCCCTCTCCACCCGGCTGCGCCGACGACGGTGCTCGAGTTCGATACGGACGCGCTGGATCTCGCCGCGAGGGTGTGGTTCGATTTGCTCGGACCTCGTCCAGAGGGTGTGCACCCCACGTCGGAAGAGGACGTGGGCGCGTGGGCCGATCGCGTGCTGCTCGACTTCGTCGCTGTCGCGCTCTCTCGGGGTTAGCCCCACCTTGTAGGCAGGAACGCCCAGAGGGTCGATCGGACCAGGGAGAGTGGGTTGAAGCTGTTCGCTATCGCCGTCGCGAGCGCCGTGGGACTGTCTGCAATCGCGACGACTCAGTCCGTCACGGAGGTCGAGCCCGTCGGTACGATCACCGGCACCGTCACCCTCGAGCCGCCGCCCCCTCCACGCCGTGCATCGCGAGCCCGGGCGTACGACGGTCGGAGCGGCTTGATTCAGCAACTTCCCTCGGTCGTCTACGTGAGTGGGCCGCTTGGTGGCGTCGCCGCTGCGCAGAACGTCGTCATGACCCAGCGCGATACCGCGTTCGCGCCCGGTGTGGTGGCGATCCCGGTCGGTGGTACCGTGTCGTTTCCGAACGAGGACTCGTTCTTCCACAACGTGTTTTCGTACTCGGAAGCGAAGCGTCTCGACCTCGGTCGGTATCCCCAAGGGGATTCAAAAGACGTCCTCTTCGATCAGGTGGGTGTGGTCGAGCTCTTCTGCGAGGCGCATGACCAGATGCGAGGGGCGGTCATCGTGACCGAGAATCCCTTTCACTCGGTCGTGGCCGAGGACGGTTCGTTCACGATCGCAGGCGTGCCCGCGGGCGAGCACACCGTGGTGTTCTGGAGTGCCGACCATCGGCCGGAGGAGCGCACGGTCACAGTTACCGACGGTGGCACCTCGCAGATCGAGGTGGAGCTGAAGCGGTGATTTCGATCCGGGAGAGCTTTGCGGCAAAGCTCCTCTCGGCCTTCCTGGGCACCGTAGGATTGCTCTTGATCCTCACCGTGGTTTCGGTGCGCGTCGTGACAGGTCGCCAGCTTCAGAGCGAGACCGCGCTGACCATCGTGGATGCCAATCGTCTATTCGACGAGCGCGCGGCCGTCCAGAGGGAATCGCTGGCCAGATTGTCCAGCTCCTTCACGACGAGTCGACGAGCGGTGAGCGCCCTCGACGCGGCCATCAAAGATGTCGACATCGACTACATGGCCGGGAACGTCGAGTACGAGCTGCTCCTGCAGCAGGTCGAGGCCGCGGTGGTCGTCTTCACGGACGAAGTAGGTCAGCCGGTGCTCTCGATCATCAACGGGGAGCGAATCACCGAGGGTGATCCGGTTGGGGTCGTCGAGACTGCCGAAGAGCTACTGATCGAGGACGCCGACATGTTCTCGGTGTACGGCTATCGGCTCGTGGACGGCATGGTCTACAACGTCGAGACGGTCTTCCTCGGGCTCGGACCGAGACCCGTCGGTACCGTCACCTTCGGGCTTCCGGTCGCACCGGAGGACCTCGCACCGCCGATGGGGGACTCCGAGGGCGGACTCTCGCGGCGACAGTTCGAAGCGTGCCTCTTCTTCGACGGTAGCTGTGCTTTACGCACCGACGGCGTTGCACCCGACCTCGAGTCCGCGATGCTCGCGTCTGTCTCGGCGGTGGAGCCATTGCGCGTCGACGCCGACGACGAGGAATGGTCCGTTCAGGCGTCGGCCCTGTCCGAGGTCGGGGCCGAGAACGCGCAGCGAGTCGTGGCCGTTCGCCTCGGGCCTGTGCTCGCACCCTTCGAATCGATCATCAACGCGCTGTTGCTCAGTGGTCTCGCGGCCCTGGGCTTGGCCGTTGTGTTCGGGCGCGTCTTGAGTCGCAACCTCACCGCTCCCGTGCGTGCCCTGGTCGACGCGACGGGTCGGGTCGCACGAGGGGACTACGACGCGTCCGTCCAGATTGCCTCGCGAGACGAGATGGGCAAGCTCGCGCACGCGTTCAACGACATGACCGTTCGGATTCGGGAGCGCGAACAACTCCGCGCCGTGCTGAACAAGGTCGTCTCGAAGGAAGTCGCCGAGGAACTGATGAGCGGCGACGTAGAGCTCGGTGGCGAGCTGCGGGAGATGAGCGTTCTCTTTGCAGATATCCGCGGCTTCACGCCATTGACCGAGGGCATGGAGCCTCAGGCGGTCATCGCCCTCCTGAACGAGTGTATGGAGGAGCTGGCGGCTGCCGTCGATGAAGTCGCCGGGGTCGTCGACAAGTACATCGGAGACGAGCTGATGGCGGTCTTCGGAGCTCCGAACGTTCAACCCGACCACGCCTTTCGGGCGGTGTGTGCGGCGGTACGCATGAGAGAGGGGATCGACGCGCTGAATCGTCGTCGATCCGAGCGTGGAGAAGGAGCGGTCGGTGTTGGTATCGGGATTGCGAGCGGAACGGCTGTGGCCGGCAACATGGGCTCGACGGATCGGATGAATTACACCGTGCTCGGTAGTGTGGTTAACCTCGCGGCGCGTCTCACGAGCGCGGCCCAGGCGGGTGAGATCATTATCAGCGAACACACGCGCAGCGCGGCGGGGTCCGCGTGCATCACGACCAGCCTCGGAGGTCGAGCCTTGAAAGGCTTCTCGAGCGAGATCGACGTCTACGCGGTCGAGGGACTCGACCGGTCCAAGACACGTTCGGCGGAGACCGCGGTGCACCGCGCGGTCCGATCGTTCGCACCCTTCCTCCTTGGCGGCGCACTCGCCGTCTCCGGCATGGCGGGCCACGTCGCGCTGGCCAGTGCACAATGGCCTACCCTACGTGACGCGGGCGTCGGATACCTGTCCGACGATGGACGCTATCAGATCGATTTGAGCGGCCAGCTCGACCTCGAGGCGTTCTACTTCTCCGACGACGAGGATGGGCTTTCTGGTCTGGCGTATGGCAGCGGAGCCCTCTTCGCGCCCCGCGCGCGTCTCTTCTTGGACGTCTTCCTCGGCGATCACGTCTACGGCCTCGTCGAGTGGCGAGGTGACCGAGGAGAAGCGCCGACCGCCGACTTCTGGGAGGCGCGAGTCGAGCAGGCGTACATCAGCGTCGGGTCGGCGTCCGGCGCCTTTCAGCTCCAGGGGGGCATCTTCACGAACCCGTTCGGTTCGTACGCGAACCGGCACCTGACGGTCGTCGATCCGTTCGTGCGCCCACCGTTGCTCTACGATTACCGGACGGTCGTGTCCCGTCGCTGGTCTCCGGCAGGGGCCGATTGGTTCTTGCGTTGGAGAGACAATCCGGACGAGTGGCGTCGGGACGGCGCTCCTCCGGTATGGGGCGTCCCCTACCAGTGGGGCGGGATGGTAACCGGTGAAATCGGAATATTCCGGGCACGCTTCGCGGGGATGAACAGCGCGCCCTCGAGCGAGCCGATCGATTGGTACGAATTCGACGTCGTCGAGCAGCTGTCCTGGGTCGCGCGCGTGGAGGCGACGATCTCCCCCGAGCTCACGTTGGGGGCGTCCTACAACGATGGGCCCTATACTAGAACAGATATTCCGAACGCGCCGGAATTCCCGCTTGCGGGCACGACATACGACCAGCGGTTGTGGGGATTCGACTTCGCGTTCGCTCGTGGTCCCGCGATGATTCGTGGCGAGTTCGTGCACGACAGTTGGGACGTGCCGAACGTCGACTACCCCGCCGTCGACGTCGGGTACAGCCTCGAAGTTCAGACGGACGTCGCTGCGGGCTGGTCGATTGCGGCTCGCGCCGGTCGCCTCGACTTCCGGCCGTTGGGTATGATGGGCGATTGGGACTGGGATACGAACCGGTTCGAGGCGAGTGTCGCGTACCGGATCACGCGGAACGGCGGCGTTCTGGCGTCCTGGGGCACGACCTGGGACAATGGGCCGTTGGATCCGGACGACGACTTGTTGGGCGTCCGGCTGTGGTGGGCGTTCTAGACGCGACTCGATCGACCCGCGATTGGCCTGGATCTTGCCCTAAATGAGGGCGTAGGTCGCGATTCGAAGGCCGGTGCCGAACGCCATCTTGGCAGGCCTTCCGCTACCTTTAGGCCGTGCACTCCAGCCCGGTGGACAACGAAGTGTATACAGTCGCCCCCCCAGGCATTCCGCGGGTTTCCCGCGCCCTACCTACACGTGAGCGCCCCTCTTGAGCGGCGACGACTCCGTGATGGTGCGTTCTGGGATCCAGCCTCTCGACGAGCGGGTCGGCGGGCTGGAGGAGGGCGGCACTTATCTCGTCGTGGGTGCGCCCGGTCCGGAAAAGATGGTGGCGGCGCTGCAGTTTCTTCACGCCGGAGTCTCCTCGGACGAGCCGTCGCTTCTCGTCACGAACGCAGATATCGAGAGCATTCTCGACGTGGCGGAGGCGTGGGGTTTCGATCTTCGGCCCGCGTGGGAATCCGGATTGCTGCAGATCCTCGGCTTCAAGGAAGACTTCGAACTCCGAGCGATCCGTTCGATCGCCCCCGAGGAAGTCCTCGAGGAGCTCGACTCGATCGTCCGTGCGGATCGAACGCGGATCGCCGTCGACCCCGGGACGATGTTCCTGTCGGGGGGTGCGAAGACGCTGCTCGGTGCGGCCTTTCTCGGTTGGGCTCGACGACAAGACGCCACGGTGGTGGCGACCTTCTCCGTCGATGGAGGAGCGAGATCGCTGCCGTCCTCGGCGGATTGGCTCGTCTCAGCGACGACCGCACGACTGTTGCTCGAGAAGCGCAACGACGGCCTCTACCAGGTCACCGTCGCGAAGTCGATTCCGAGCCGCGGCGAGCGAGAGGAGACGATCTCGCTCGAATTGGCCGCGGGCTCGGGGCTGGTTCGACCCGAGCGCTATCCGTCTCGACGCGGGGTCGATCGCGCAGGTATCGACGAAGACCGACTCCTGCTCGTCTCGCTGGGTGGGGCGCACGCCGCTGATCTGGAGGCATGGGCGAGTAGCACGTACGAGGCCGACGTCGTATCCGAGCCGTTCGAAGCCGTGGCCGCCGTGCAGGCGGGCACGAAGTACGGTGGTGTGCTGATCCACTCGCCCCGAAAGCAGGTGCGAGACGCCGTTCAAGCGTGTCGGGCGATCCGCCCGCTTTCTAGGGCTGCGATCGTCTTCGCATCGGACGACGCGATCCGGTCCACCGACCGAATCCACATTCTCGAAGCCGGGGCAGACGACTGCCTGAGTGGGGGGCTGGACTTCCGTGAGCTCGGCCTCAGGATCCGCCAGTCGATCGCGACCGGTGCGAAGCCGGTGTCCTCGCCGAACGGCAACGGTTCTCGACCCGACCCGGTCGGGGACGCACACGCGGACTTCCCCGACGGGGTCGTTCCTCAGGCCGTCTTCGTCGAGCAGGTCGACGCGCGGGCAGACGATCCGGATCTCGCGTTCTTCTGTGTGCTCGATGTGCAATCGGACTCCAGCGAGTCCGAAGAGATGCAGCGCTCGCTCGCAGACCAGATGCGGTCGGAGGAGGGTGACTTGGTCACTCGAACCGACGGCGGTTGTGCTCTCCTCCTCCAGGGAGCGCGGGAGACGCAGCTTGGTCCGTTCGTCGAACGTCTCCGGGGTCGGTTGGGCGGTGAGGGTCTCGAGGTCGAGGTGCTGAGTCACCCCGCGGACCACGATCGCATCGTGGCGCTTCTTGGGGACGTCCGTGACGGCGGCGAATAGGCGACGCAAAGCCGACGTCCGCTACTTCCTCACCTTTGCGGGCACGGCGGGCCTGCTGGTGTCGGGCACCCTGGTTCTCGTGCTGTACGTGTTGCCCCAGCGATACGTGCTGAGCTCCGGGTTCATGGAGGGCTCCCTCAACTTTCCGGAGCCCACCGTTCCGTTCGAGCCGTTGAACCCGCGGGTCATCGCCGCGATTTCAGCCCCGACCGTCGATGAGGTCGTCCGCGGTCCGGCCGAACTGTTTTGGGAGCAGGTCCTGCCCCTTCTGGCGGCCGAGCGATGGGACGATGCGATCGGTCTCTTCGCCCTGTACCTCGGTTCCTACCCGGATGACCGCGGAGTGCAGCGCGAGTTTGCACTGACGCTGACGAAGGCTGGGTACTCCGATCGGGCGATCCCCATCCTCGAGCGTCTCTTGGATGGCGGGCACGATCCCTCCCTACGTCTCCTTCTCGCGCGCACGTTGCGAGATGCCGATCGGGTGCAGGATGCTGGACGACACTACCGTGTTCTCCTCGACGCCACGCCTGCTGACGAGGATCTCATCCTCGAGTGGGCGGGGGCGTTGTCGTGGGAGGAAGAGTACGCCGGCGCCATCGATGTCCTGCGGGCCGGGCTCGTCGAGGTCCCCGGGTCTCCGCGAATCCGGGCCGAGCTCGCACGACTCCTCTACTTGTCTGGAGACCTCACGGGAGCGCGAGCGCTGCTCCTGGAGTTGAGCCCGGAACAGCTGGCGGAGGACGGATCCGCGTCGCTCCTTCTCCGCACCGTGGTCGCCGAGCTGACCCCTCCGCCTCCGCCACCGGAGGAGGTTGTTGAACCGACGACGTTGGAGCGTGCCGTCCGCGCTCGTGAGGAAGGAAGATTGGACGAGGCTGAGGCCTTGTTCCGCGCCGCTCTCGAGGCGAACCCCGACTCGTTCGATGCGTGGCAGGCGTATGCGGACTTCCTCCAGTACGAACGGCTCGACCTCGGCGCGGCTCTGGCTGCGCTCTACGAGGTCGAGCGTCTCGACGACAGGGAAGTGGTGGCCGGACGGGACTACCGCCTCGCTCAGCTGGAAGCGTGGACCGACGATCTCCGTCGTGCGGAGCACCGGCTTCTCCGACTGATCCCCAACTTGCCTGGTCCCCCGATCCCGGTCGGAACGGAAGAGACGGAGGCCGATCCGCCGGTCGCGATGGCGGATGCCCTTTCCCTGCTGGGCGACGTGCTCCGATGGCAAGGCGACCGAGGCGCCGCCGCAGAGCGGTACGTGCAGGCTCTGGCGGAAGATCCGAACCACGTCGAAGCGGCCGCCGGCCTCGAACGCCTCCGGGCGGACACGCAACGGGCGCTCATCGAGGCCGAGCTCCCGGGAATCGGCGGGATCGTCGAATCCTTCGCGGACACGGACGACTTCCGTAGGCTGGACCTGGGAGGCGCCTGGCGCGGGATCGATGGTTCGTGGGTGTGGGGCACTCGTACGGGGGCCCGCGTCTTGCGCGGCATCGATCTGTCGAACGCCTCCGGCGACCTGACGGGCGCGTTCGCCGAACTCGAGGGGGGACGGTGGTGGCGTCGAGGTACGCTCCGCACCACGCTCCGTATGGGCGCCCAGACGATTCGCCCGAGTGCCACGGATCTCTCCGTCGGTGCGACGTTCCGGCAGGCCGGAGCCGATGGCGCTCGGACCGACATCGACGTCGACTACGAGCCGGCCCACGTCAGCGCGAATACGCTCCAGTCGGCGGTCGGAGACGTTCGGCAGGCGCGTGTGGCGTTCACCCACAACCGACCCCTGTCCGGGCCGTGGTCCTTGTCGGCGGCTGCCGAGGCAGCCTCGCTCGATCACCGTGAGCTGAGTTCCGATCGAAACCTCCGCGCCGCTGTCTCGGCGTCCGTCGGCCGCTCGGTCGGGTCCGGTTGGTCGAGCGGCGTGTCCGTCCGTGCCCTCGGATACACGGAGGGCGCATCGGTCGCCGGAGTACGACCGCTCTACTGGGATCCGGAGCTGTCGCTCGCGACCGGGCCCTTCGTTCAGTGGCAGGAGGAGTTCGGAGCACTGTGGCGGATCGAGGCGCGCGCCACCCCCGGCGTCGGTCTGATCCGCGAGCGTGCCACCGGCGACAGCCAGTTCGTGCCCGATCTTTCGGCGACGTTCCGAACGGTCCGCGACGGTGCTCGATACCGCACGCTCATCGAGGTCGTGTACGGGCAGGGGCGTTTCGACGGGTATCGATCGTTCGGACTCAACCTGTCCTTCTCCGCTCGAGGTTGGACGGGCACGGGAGGTGGCTCGTGAGTACCGGGCGCCACTCCGTATTCGGATCCTTGGCGGTCGTCTTCGCGCTCGTGGGACTCACGATCGCGTTCGTGGCGTGGGCTCTCGTCGTGGGGCCAGAAGTGCAACAGGTGATCGTCCGAGCCGTTGTCGTCACACTGATCATCTTCCTGATCATCCTCTTTCTCCGGTACTTCTCACTCCTCTGGTTCTCCTACCTCGGTCATGCCGAGCGGAACGTGTTGGGCGTACGCGAGATTCGTGAACTCCCGCCGATCTCGATTCTCGTGCCCGCCTACAACGAAGGCCGAGTCATGGAGCGGGCGCTCACCAGCCTGATGAAGCTGGACTACCCGGAGTACGAGGTGCTCGTCATCGACGACGGTTCTTCCGACGACACCTTGGCGATCGCGACCGAATGGGAGGGTCAGCGAGGACCCGGCCTCTTCCGCGTCATCACGAAGCCGAACGGAGGAAAGGCCACAGCGCTCAATGCCGGAATTGAGCACTCGCTGCATCCGCTCATCATGTGCATGGACGCGGACTCGTACCTCGAACCGACCACGTTGCTCAAGGCTGCGAGGCACTTTGCCGACCCGGCGGTGGGGGCCGTGGCCGGCAACGTGAAGGTCGAGAATCGAAACCGGATCGTGACCCGCCTTCAGGCGTTGGAGTACATCGAGGGACTCAACATGCCTCGGCGGGCGCAAGGCTTCGTAGCGGCGGTGAACATCGTGCCCGGCCCGGTCGGACTCTTCCGCCGCGAGGCGTTGGAAGAGGTCGGTGGATACGATACCGACACCTTCGCCGAAGACGCGGACCTCACGTTGAAGATGATGGCCGCGGGTTGGCGTGTGGAGTACGAGGATCAGGCGATCGCGTGGAGTGAGGCGCCTGAGAGTTGGAGAGATCTGACGCAGCAGCGATACCGCTGGACCCGTGGGATCCTGCAGGCGCTTCGAAAGCGGAAGGGGCTGTTCTTGCGGCCGTTCCCCGACTTCCCGCTATGGATCTCGACGCTTCAGTTGGCCTTCGAGGCGTTGGTGTGGCCGGCCATGAATGTCTTCGCCCACCTCTTCTTCGCGATCGTCGCAATCTTGTTCGGGGCGGGTGAGCTCATCGTGTATTGGATGATCCTACTCACGCTTCTCGACCTGGTGGCCGCGCTGGTCACCGTTTCGATGGAAGAGGAGTCGCTCACGCTCGTGCCGATGGCGCTGATTTATCGCTTCGTGTTCATTCTCTTCCTCGATGTCGTGAAGATGTTCGCCATGGCCGAGGAGCTGTTCCGTCTGGACATGGGCTGGGGCAAGCTTCAGCGTCTCGAGGGTACGACCTCATGAGTCAGAACATCGACCGGAACGCACGCACATGAACGTCGTCGATATCCTCGTAGCGATCGTCGTCGTCACGATTCTCGTGACGATCATCTTGGCGGTGGTGACGTACGTGGCGTACAAGCTGCGTCTGTCCCGCGAGCCCGAACGAGTAGACGATGAGGCGGGCGGCCTCCGCTACTTCGTCCGTTACGATCCGCCGACCCGCGCGGACGGCGAGGCCGACGTGGCGAGCGACACGGGATCGCATGCGGCCGAAGCGTGATCCGCTTCCTCGCGCCAAAGAGGCGTGGTGGTGGCTCGGAGGAATCCTCACCCTAGGTGTAGTGGGCGCAGGCGTCGTAGCTGCCGGCGTCGCCCTTTGGGAGAATATCGACGTCCGTCAGCTGACCCCGGGCCTCGTTGTAGACGAGCCCCCCCTGCCGGAGCCGAACGCACCCGATCGAGCCGCTCGTGCCGCGGTCACGTTCACCGCAGCGCTCTTCGAGAGCGAAGCCAACGCGGACTACTTCGAGGACGAATCCTACTACGCGACGGAGATCGCTCGATGGCGGCGACTCGCCGAGGACGTCGGGGGTCGAGTTCGATCCATCGACGGCTTGGCGGGTCTTCGCAGCGTCGATTCAGGGGAGCTGCTCATCATTCCGGAATCGCCTTGCCTGTCCTCGCAGGAACTGGCGGCGCTCGCCGCGCACGTGGATGGGGGTGGGCACATCGTAGCCAACTGGGCGCTGGGCGTTCGGGACGAGGCGTGTGAGTGGCGCGGTTGGGGCCCGCTGCTCGACGTCACCGGAGCCGAGGACATTCGGGAGATACCACGTCGAGAGGGGCTCTTTCTCACGGTTCCCGCCGGACTCCCGACGGCGCAGGGGTTGGATGCCGGAAGTCGAATCGAGTTGAAACCGGATCCCTCGCTGGCTCTCCGCATGGAAGGCCAGCGTGTCTACTGGTCGGACTGGGCGTTGAACCCGGCGCCGGATGCCGACGGCGGCGGCGCCGACGTGGCGGTTTCGACCACCGCGACACCAGCCGGCGGTCGGGTCGCGTGGTTCGGGCTTCGATCGAGACAGGCTGCGACTCCCGGAGACAGTCTTCGACTGGATCGGATGATTCGAAACGGTCTGTCTTGGGCCGCTGGGGTACCCAGCGCCGCACCGTCGGCGTGGCCCGGGGCCGCGCGGTCTGCCCTGGTGTTCGCCCTCGAGGTGGAGGGGGCGGAGACGTGGGTGAACGCCCGTGACGCCGCGGCGGCGTTCGAGCTCGACGGGACCCCGATCACCTTCTTCGTCGTGTCGGGACTCGTAGAGGAAGATCCGTCGCTCGCCGCAGCCTTGGTGGAAGCAGGCGAGGTCGGAACGCAGACGGTACAGCACGCGCCCCTTCGTGGTCAGACGCGACAAGAGCAGCGGATGCGCCTCCTACGGAGCTTCGATCACCTCGTGGATTGGAGCGGAGTCGAACCGGGAGGGCTACGTCCGCCCGAGGAGGCGTACGACTCGGTGACGCTGAGGTCGTGGAAGGCCGCCGGAGGGACGTATCTGCTCTCCGCGAACGAGGCTCGGTCGGCGAGTCCCGAAATCCACGAGACGACGGAGGGTGACGTCGTGCTCCTTCCTCGCCTCCTGAAGGACGACTACTCGGTTATCGTGCGCGACGTGACGTTACGCTCCGAGCGTCTGGCCGATGCGTATCGGACAGGGATCGCGAAGATGCGTGCGATCGGAGGCCTGGCTGCGGTCGTCGGCCACACGCAGATCATCACGGCAGGCCCGAGACTGGAAGCCTTCCGTAGCGTCGCCCGTACGGCTCGGGAGGAGGAGGGGTGGTGGGTAGCCGAGGCTCGGGAGGTCGCGGAGTGGTGGCTGCTTCGCGGAGAGCTCGAACTCGAGTGGCGAAGCGCCGGGGTCGCCCCGCCGGGCATGGCGCGGACGGTAGAGCACGAACTCGTCCTGAGCGCACCGGCCGAGCAGAGTGTGGACGGAGTGTGGATCGACGTGGTCTTGCCCACCGGTCCGGCGGGACTCCCCTTGGTCGACGGAGTTCCCGTGGACCACATCGTGGAGCCGTGGGGCATGCGGGTGTCGGTGGGTCCCCTCGACCCAGCGGCGACTCGGATCGTTTCTTGGGCGTCGGTTTCGGGCCAGGACGGGCCGTGATGCGGATCGGGCTGGGCACGTGCCTGCTCGTTTTGGCCGGGTGTGCACCCGCCCTCGTCCACCCCACCCGGCCGCCGCCGCCGGACGGCGCCTTCGTGGCCGGATACCATCCGTATTGGACCGGTGACGCGTGGACCGCGTATCCGTTCGACGTTCTCGATCGTCTCTACTTCTTCGAGACCGAGGCGAGACCCGATGGAACGCTCGAGCGCCATGGATGGCCTTCCGAGTGGTCTGACCTCACGGCGGCCGCTCGAGCCGCTGGGGTGGGCGTAGCCCCGACGGTGTCGATGCACGACGAGGATGGCTTCGAGGTGCTGTTCGCGGATCCGGACCGGGTGGAGCGTCTCGTTGAGTCGATCATCAATCTGGTCGACGAAGTGCCGGACGTGTCGGGGGTCCACCTCGACTTCGAGGTCTTCAGGCGTGTGGATCCGCGCGCGCGGGATGGCTTCACCGGTTTCGTCGTGTACTTGGCGGACGAACTGCGGCGCGTGCACCCCGGTGTGGCGTTGTCGGTCTTCACGCTCGCCTTCGACGGGGACGACGTCTACAACGAACGCGCCCTCGGCCGAGTGGCCGACTATCTGGTCGTGCAGGGATACGACTACCACAGCCCCGGTAGTGAGTCTGCCGGTCCCACGGCGCCGACCGGTGGCTGGCGCGGAGTGAACTGGTCCTCGGTGATTCGTCGCTTCGACGACTTCGGCGTGCCCCGGAGCAAGATCGTCATGAGCGTCCCCCTCTTTGGCTACGAATGGCCGGTGTCGTCCGACGAACGCGGCGCGGAGGCATCGGGTGCGGGGACGACGATTCCGCTGACGGGTCCCGGGGACGTCCTCACCGATCTACCCAGGGCGCGAACGATGGCGGAACGCTATGGTACCGAGCGAGACGAGGAGAGCGGGTCGGTCTGGTACCGCTACCAAACCGCGGACGGATGGCGGCAGGGGTGGTTTGACGACGACGAGAGCCTGAGGCGTAAGTACGCGTTCGTGAAACGCGAAGGGCTCGGAGGGATCGCAATCTTCCCTCTCGCGTACGGTGACGACGGGGTGTGGTCCGGCCTGAGGGCGGCCTTCCCGCCCCGCTAGGCTGAAGGGAGACCGCGAGGGACGACGGGATGTATTGGATCGTCAAGTTCATTCAGAGTCTGGTGAAGGCTCTGAACTCGGAGGGGACACCCGGCCAGGTGGCCGCCGGCATCGCGCTGGGCGCCTGTCTGGGGCTCACGCCCTTCATCAGCCTGCACAATCTCCTGATCGTGGCCGTGATCCTTTTCTTCCGGGTCTCTGTTCCGGGAGCCACGCTCGGGTGGCTGATCTTCACCCCGGTCGGCTTCGCGCTCGACCCGACCTTCCATCAGATCGGGACCGCACTCGTGGCGGACTCGGCGGGCCTGAGACCACTGTGGATCGCCCTCTACAACGCCCCCGTTGTCGCGCTCGGGAATCCGACCAACACGATCGTGGTCGGAAGCGTCGTGGGGTGGACGGTCGCGGCGATCCCGATCTACTTCGCGGCCCGTTGGGGGGTGGGCGCCTACCGAGCGACGATCTACGAGCGGTACAAGGACGCCAAAGTCTTCAAGGCACTGCGTGCGTCCAAGCTGTACGGAGCGTACCGAGTGCTGCGGCCACCGTCGTGAGGAGCGCACGATGAGCGATCGTCGTAGACGGATCCTGCGGCCGTCTGGACTCGGGGTCTTCGGATTGGTCGTGCTCCTCGTTGTCGGCGCGTGGTGGCTCTTCGCGGACCGGGTCGTCGAGCGCAGCGTCGAATCGAGCGGGGCGCACCTCGTGGGTGCGCGCGTGGACGTCGCCGCCGCCGACATCCGCCCCACGGAGGGAGTGGTGCGACTGAGCGGGTTGGCTGTGACCAATCCCGATCAGCCGATGAAGAACCTCTTCGAAGCCACGGAGATCGTCGCCGACGTGATGCTCGAGCCGCTCCTCGAGCGGAAGGTCGTTCTGCAGCAGGTCCAGATCACCGGCGTCCGGTTCAACACCGACCGCGAAACGAGTGGGGCGTTGCAGAACCCGGACCCGGAGGCCGGAGCGCTCTGGCGGGAGGTCAATGCGTGGGCGGACGCCATCCAGGTGCCGGAGCTCTCTCTGGACAATCTGGGTGGAGCGGTGCGGACCGAGGCCATCTCGGCGGACTCGCTCGCGGCCGTCGAGTACGCTCTGAATACGATCACCCGTGCGGACTCAATGCGAAGCGATTGGGAAGGGAGACTGCAGTCGATCGATCCCCGGCCGCGCATCGACTCCGTCGTCGCGGTCGTGGAGCGGCTCGAGGGCTTTCGGCTCACACCACTCAATGCACTGCAGGTGCCCGGTCTGATACGGGATGGCCGGAGTAGCCTCGCCTCGCTGACGTCGCTGCAGTCCGAGGTGGCGGCTCTGGATGACGCCGTCCGGGCCGGAGTCGGTTCGGTCGCCCCCGATTCGGAGACGCTCGCGCGGCTCCAGGCGGAAGACCTCGAGTACGCTCGGAGTCTGCTGGACATCCCCTCTTTGGACGCGCCGTCGCTTTCTCCTTCACTCTTCGGAGGGACGGCTGTGGGCTGGTTGCGACCCGTCCTGTATTGGGCGCGCGCGGCCGAGCGCTTCCTGCCGCCCGGACTCGATCCGAGGAATCGACCCGGGCCCGCCAGGGCTCGTGCGGAAGGGACGACGTACGACTTCCGCGAAGGGGCGGAGTGGCCCTCATTCCTTCTCCAAGAAGGCGATCTATCCCTCGAGATCGAAGGCGACGGGCCGGCTGCGGGCGCGTATGCTGCGGAGCTTCGCAACCTCACCTCGTCCCCGTCGCTTCTGGCTCAGCCGATGGAGCTCGTGCTGGGCCGCAGTGGGAGCGGCGCGGAGTCCTCGGCTGTGTCCTTGGGACTGCTCATGGACCACACCACCGACGTGCTGCGGGATTCTCTGGTGTTGGAGATGGCGGGTGTCGAACTCCCCGCTCTCTCACTCTCGGTCTTCGGCGGAGACCTGGATCTCGGCGTCGGCGATCAGGCGCTGTCCGTGAGCCGGGTCGGCGATCAGATCGCGGTGCAGTTGAGTTGGATCTCGGACGACCTGACCTGGGGAGGCGTGTCGGCGGCGCGTCAGGAGGGAGGAGAGTCCCCCGCTTCGAGCAGCGCCGAGATCGGCTCCGCCGAGTGGGGGCGCGATCTCGTGCGTCGCTCGATTGCCGGGTTGGAGCGTGTCGAGTTGTCGATGGGGCTCGAGGGGGACATCACAGCTCCCGGCCTGACGATCGAATCCAACCTGGGCGAGGCTGTTGCGGCGTCGCTGAGACGTGAGATCGGTGCGGAGGTCGAGGCTGCGGAGCAGAGAGTGCGCGCTGAAGTCGCCGCGCTGACCGAGCCGCGGGTCGCCGAGGTCAGATCGCGCGTCGAATCGCTCCAGACCGAAGTAGTCGACGAGATCAGCGCTCGGCGGGCGGAGGTCGATGCGATGCGTGAGCGACTCCAGCAACGAATCGACGAACTGATCGGGGCCCGCTAGAACACCTCGTCTAGGGACTCTTCACGACCTCGCGTCGGGTCGGCTCCCACAGGGCGTCGTTCGCTCCCGCGACGGCTCGGAGCAGTGCGTGTGCGGCTGCCAGGTTGCCCGCGACCAAGAACGCCGGCACTGAGAAGACCTTGGACACGGAGGTCTCGTCGGCCTTCAACCAACCGATCCACGCGAGAAGCGCGACGAGGAGGCCTCCCCCCGTAAGGAGGAGTGCGATCGGCGACTCGAAGGCCAGCACCGCCATTGCGACCGCGCCCGCGATCGCGGCCCACGGCAAGAGCCAGCGACAGACCTTATGGCTGTAGAGCATCCAGCCGAAGACGCCGTATTTGAACGGGTTCAGTAGGTGCCTCTTGTACCAGAGGGTCTGCATGCCGCGGGTGATCGTCCGAACTTTGCGGCGATACTCCTTCTTGAGCGACGGCGCTCGGGGGACGAGGCACACGGCGTCACGGACGGAGACGGGTCGGTACCCGTGCTCTTTCGTGTGGAGCGCCGAGGCGAAGTCGCGCGAGAGGCCTTCCGGAAGCGGCAGGCGGTGCAGGTGTTCGCGAATCGCGTAGAAGCACCCCGAGGCGCCCACGATCCCCGACAGGGACGTCTCCAGGTCACGCACCGCCATCTCGTAGCCGACGTACCCGGACTCGCCCGCGTTCGCTGCGCGCTCCTCCGACCCGACGCTCACGTCTCGGCCTGAGGCACATCCGATCTCGGGGTCGTCGAAGACGGCGATCAGGTGGCGGAGCGCGTCGGGCTCGATGCGGATCGAGGCGTCCGTGTTGACGATGATCTCACCGGTGAGGTGCTGACTCGCCGCGTGTTCTGCCTTGGTCTTTCCGCCCCGTGGTTCGACCCTCAGCAGCTCAACGCCATCATCTGCGTAGCCCCGGACGATCTCGTCCGTACGATCCGTCGAGCCGTCGGAGACGACAAGGATCTGCAGCTTCTCGCGCGGATAGTCGAGGGCCAGCAGGCTTTTCACGAGGTCGCCGATCTGGTCTTCCTCGTTGTACGCCGGGATCGAGATCGAGACCTCAGGCCACGCCGTATCGTCCGAAGGGGCCGGGATCGGCCGAGATCGAATCCGGGTCAGGACCCAGAGGACCGCTGGGTAGCCGGCATACGTGTAGAGGACGTGCGCGGCGCTGAGCGCCAGCACCCACAGGGCCGGGTTCATCCGGCTCCGCCGCCTCCATTCTGTGGCGGTGTCGGGAGCGCGGACCGCAGGAGTGCCTGAAGCGACCGAGTATCGAAGCTTCGAGCCTTCCGAATCGCGTCCTCGTAGCTCTCCTCGATGATGAGCACGGTCGTCATCGCGGACCCGATCGGATCGCCACTCGGAGGATCGAACCGGAGGCGTGCCCGGAAGTCGGTCGGCCGGCTCGGATCTTCGATGAAGTCGAGCCACGCCTCCCAAAGGCGCCCGTCGTGCGCCACGGTCGCGACATGAACGCCGCTCGGCATGCTTTCCTCTCGGGCGGTCGATGAAATGCTCATGTGCTCACAGTACCCACGATCAGGCGTCGAGTCACGGTTTCGCTTTCAGCGTTCTACGGGTCGACTCGAGGGCCTCACGCATAAGTCGTATGTCGGAATCCCCGAGGGACTCCCCGCCGAAGCGGGAACGGAGATATAGGTCGACGACCTTTTCGGCCGGGAGTGCGGCGGAGCCGTGCGCCTCTCGGATGCGCTTGAGGAGGACGGCGGGAGTGACCGACGGCGTGACCGCGAGCCCGGCGCGAGCCGAGGCCGCGCGGAGCTGGACGTACATCTGCGTGGACGGGTCGAGGCTGGGCCCGCCGTGCCGCGCCCAGTACCAGCCGAGGGCGAGGACGACGAGGAGGGCGAGCGCCCCGATCGGGCTGGGGCCCGACGACTCTTCGGATGTGACCTGGGTCGTTTGCTCGACCGTTCGCTCTCCGAGGAGGCCCGCGAAGATTCCGGTCTGGTCGTCTGCGCTGTAGTCCAGAACCCACTTGTTCCAACGGTGCTGGATGCCGTCGAAGAGGATCCGACCGGGCCAAAACCACGACTCGATGACGGTTGCCGATCCAATCCCCGCGGGCGTGGCGTCGAGGGTGACCCACCCGTATCCGGGGAACCACGCCTCCACCCAGGAGTGGGCTTCGTTCTGAGTCACCACGAGGTAGTTCCCGAAGTCGCTCCACTGACCCCCGAGGAAGCCGTTCACGTTCCTCGCCTCGATCCCGACACTGCGCAGGAGTACGACGAGCGCGGTGGAGAAGTACTCGCAGTGCCCCGCCTGACGCTCGAAGAAGAAGTGCTCGAGGGTGGCCTCCCCCGCGGTCGCCGGGAGGTCCCGAGTGTACTCGAAGCCACGAAGCCAGTCTCTGAGGGCCACAGCTTGGTCGTAGCGATTGTCGATCCCGGAGGTTAGGGAGTCGGCGAGCCCTTGGATGCGAGGATCGAGCCGGCGCGGGAGTTGGAGGAAGTGGTCGTCGGACGGGCGATAGCCGCGCGCCGGCCGCCTGAGTTCTTCCGCAGGGGGCGACGCGATCGGGGAGAGCACGGTGTACGCAGGAGCACCCGAGCCCCAGTACATGAAGTCGCCCGCGTTGTCGAAGAGAGGCTGGATCCCGTTGTTGGATTCGATCTCGAGCGCAGGGTGCAGAGAGAAGAGCACCCGAGAGTCGAGCGCCGACCCGAAGATCTTCTGCTCGACCGCGGCCTGCGGCCATCGCTCGCGATACCAGTTCGGAGGACCGCTCGACGGGGGCAGGTTCGACGACCTCGTCCAACGCACTCCGTCGAATCGATCGTAGGAGCGTCCGCGCCAATGCAGCCCCCCGACATCGGCCGGAGCTCCGTTCGGGAACTCCACCCGCAAGACGATCTGAGGATTCCCGAGGATCGTGGAACCGTGCTCGCCGATCGAGACCTGGTCACTGAATCCGGCGATCGCCGTCGCCATCGTCTCCCCGCGACCGGCCCAGCCCTGCGAGACTCTCGGGAAGGTCACGAAGACGATGAGCGCGACGGCCAGGATGACGCCCGACAAGGCGCCCGTGGTGGCGATGAGGCTGCGACCGAGGGGCACGTCACGGACCCCATAGCGTCCGGACTGGCGACGTAGGTGGCCGATCATCAGCGCGACCGTCGCGAGTCCGATGTACGCGACGAAGGCAATGAGGAAGAGGATCCCCGGGCGGTACGCCGTCGAGGCCAGGATGAGCGCGAATGAGAGGGCGTACAGCCGGAGGTCGTTGGGCGCTTCCAGGGACCTCAGCGCTTCCGCCGCCAAGAGAAGGAGTAGGAGATCGACGACCGGGATCACCACGTCGTCTCGGACGACGACGACGTGGAAGAGGGCGCGGATCACGAGCAGTGTCGCCAAGGGCAGCCAGATCCGCTCGAGTCGGTCGGACAGCTCTTCGTCCGGGTGCCAGAAGAGGGCCGTGACGAGGGCCACCGTCGCCAAGATCGCCGAGACGGGCTCGAAGCCTGCTCCACCGGCGAACGCCACGAGGCCGGCGAGACCCATCGCGACCGCGAGTCGTCGGTGGACGAGACGGAGCATCATCCCTCGCGCGTCCCGTCGCCGGCGTTCGCCTCGGCGGCGTCCACCCGCTGCAGCTTGGCGTCCGCTCCCACGACGATCGACTCGGCGAAACCGGATCTGTGGCGAGTGCCCACGGATACGCACGATGCGATCGGGACGGGTGGATCGGTCGGTGACGCGTCTGAGTCGAAGTCGACTCGGGCCAGCAGGTCGAGGGCCCGCTCGAGGTGAGCGCGCCCGTCACCAGGCTCGAGGAGGGCGCTCCCGGCCGCGAGCGCGAAGGGTCTGTGCTGGTGCGCCGCGCGTGCAAGCAGTGTAGCCGCGATCTCGACCGAGACCTCCGCCGGCTCTCCGGGCTCGCTCATCAGGTCGAGGCACACCCACCGCGTCTCGGCCCCGTCTTGTTCGTATTCACGGATGACGGGCGAGCGGAGTCGCGCCGAGGACTTCCAGTGGATATCGCGTGAGTCGTCTCCCACTCGGTAGTCGCGGAGGCTCCTGTACTCCCCTCGGGTCCCGGCGGCTCCGCGAGCGGACGCACCCATCGTCGCCAGCCGACCGGCTCCGAGACGGGGCTCTCGGACGGGGCGATCCGTGCGAGGCCATACGACGACCTCCCCGGGGATGTCGACGTCGCGTTCCTTTCGGAAGAGTCCGAACGGGAAGCCCGTGGACAGTGTGACCGTCCCGAGGGGATAGATGCCGCGTTGGACGAAGGAGTTCACCGATCGCGCCGTCGAGTGGCCGAGCGGGGGGACGTGAGCGAGAAACGCCTTCTCGGGAAGACCGGCCTCGGAGATCTCGACCGCGAGCGAAGGGAAGCGACGCTTCTTGTTGGTGACCTCGTAGGTCAGACGAAGGTCGTGGCCGACCGTCACCGCCCGTGGCGCACGCCGCTCGATCCTCAAATCGCGGATCGCCTGCTCGGACAGCCACGAGCTGACCGTGATGAAGCCGAGCATCGAGCCGAGCAACAGATAGAGGAGGTTGTTGCCGGTGTTCATCGCGGCGAAGCCGACGGCCATCGTGCCGATCGTGAAGGCGGCGCCCCCCGAGGTGAAACGAATTCTCCTCCACGCGCGGATGCGAGCCCATACGCGCGCAAGCGAGTGGACCGCGCGCACGACGAGGGGGCGCTCGCGCGCCTCCATCAGAGCGGGGCCTCGACCTCGGAGAGGATGCCCTCGAGAATCGTCGCGGCTTCGTCGTGGGTGTCGGCGGTCGTTCCGGACGCCCCCGCGGGGAGTATGCGGTGGGCCAGGCACGGAACGACCAGGAGCCGGACATCGTCGGGGACGAGGTACGTCCTGCCGTGGGTCAGGGCGAGCGCGCGCGCAGCACGGAAGACGGCGATCGACCCTCGCGGACTCACGCCCATCCTGAGCTTCGGGGTCGTGCGTGACCGCTGGACGATGGCCATGAGGTAGTCGAGGATCGCCGGATCGACTTCGACTTCGTCGATCCGGTCCTGGAGCGCGCTCACCTGCTGAGCGCTCAGAACGGTCCGGAGGCGGTCGATGACGGGCTCGGTCGCTTTCGACTCCGTGAGGATCTGCCGCTCCGCCGCCTCGTCCGGGTACCCGATCGTGATCCGCATCAGGAAGCGGTCGAGCTGGCTCTCCGGGAGCGGGTACGTCCCGTGGTGTTCCAGAGGGTTCTGCGTCGCCATCACGAGGAAGGGCTGCGGCAGATCGAAGGTTCGATCATCGATCGTGACCCGGCCGTCCTGCATCGCCTCGAGGAGGCCGCTCTGCGTCCGCGGCGGCGCCCGGTTGATCTCGTCGGCCACGACGACGTTGGTGAAGATCGGACCTTTCCGAATCTCGAAGTCCGTCGTGTTCGGATTGTAGACCGAGACGCCGAGCACGTCGGACGGAAGGAGGTCGGACGTGAACTGGATGCGTCGGAACGTCAGGCCGAGAGCCTTGGCCAGCGCGTGGGACAACGTCGTCTTGCCGACGCCGGGCACATCCTCGAACAGGATGTGCCCCCGGGCGAGAAGAGCGGCGACCGCGAGGCGCACCACTTCTTTCTTGCCGTGGAAGACGGTTTCAACCTCTTGAACCAGGTGGTCCAGGAGCTCTAGGGAAGGGCGCGGATCCTTGGTTTGGACCGCGGCAGTCGTCTCAGACAAACGCCGGCCTCATCCAGGTAGGGCGAGAGCAAAAAGCTATAACACTCACTACGTCGAAAGGGTCCGGGATTTTCCCCATTGGAAGGGGGGACAATACCCGTCATCCGTCTTGACCCCGGGCGAAGAGAGCGGGTAGCTTCAACCGGTCTCCAGGGTCATGTTCCGTTTTTCACAAGCCTTATGTGACGCGGCCAAACCCCGACTCGCGCCCCTTTTCGCGGGGCGTGATGTTTCGCCAGGGAGCAGTGTCTTCGACATGAAAAAGAACTGGCTGATCGGCGGGCTCGCCGGCGTCTTCACGCTGGGAGCTCTCGCCTTCGTCCAGGGCGGTGCAGCTGAGGGTGACTCGTACGCGAGCGAGGCCGCTCAACCCATCGCATTCCCCCACAATCAGCACGCGGGGACCGAGGCAGGGCAGAACGCTATGGACTGCCAATTCTGCCACTTCTCGGCCGAACGATCGGTGGATGCAGGAATCCCACCCGTTTCGACGTGCTGGGGCTGCCATCAGGTCGTCCAGGGCACGACGCCGACGCAGCAGGCAGAGATCGCGAAGATCCGTGAGTACGTGGATCACGGCGATCCGATTCCGTGGAATCGCATCTACAAGATTTCCGATCACGCCCGCTTCCCTCACATGCGCCACGTCAACGCGGATATCTCGTGTCAGACGTGCCACGGAGAGGTGCAGGAGATGGGCGTGCTTTCCGAAAGAGATCCGGTGTGGGGTGGTGACAACATGGGATGGTGCGTGGACTGCCACAGGCAGCCGGACCCGGATACGGGCCTGCAGCAGGCATCCACGGACTGTGCCGTCTGCCACTACTAGCGCTGGGAAGACCATCTATGACTGACGGCATCAAGCGGCGGGACTTCCTGAAGGTCCTCGGCGTGTCCGGGGCCGGCGCGACCATGACCGGTTGCGGTACGGGCGAGGTCGAGAAGCTCCTTCCTTATGTAGTCCACCCCGAGGAGATCACCCCGGGCGTCGCGACGTGGTACGCGACCACCTCACCGTCCGGTGAGGGCCTGTGGGTCCGGACCCGAGAGGGTCGGGCGGTGAAGATCGAGGGGAACCCGGACCACCCGATCTCTCAGGGCGCCGTGTCTCTGCACGGGCACGCGAGCCTGCAGCACCTCTACAACCCCGATCGCTTCGCCGGTCCGATGATCCGCGAAGGGGATCGGTTCCGCCAAGGCACGTGGGACGAGGCCGAACGGCTCTTGGCGTCGCGTCTCCGTGGCGCGAGCAACGTGATGTTCATCGGTGGCGCCATGGGGCCCACGATGACACGACTCGTGGACGACTTCTTGGGAGCCGTGAACGGAAGCCGCGTCGAGTTCGACTCGGTGTCCCGCGCGCCGCTTCGCGAAGCCACGAGACTGGCGTACGGCGTGAACGAACTGCCGCGCTACGATATCGAGGCCTCGCGATTCCTCCTTTCCTTCGGGAACGACTTCGTGGACGATGGTTCGGTCGCGGATGATCGTGGCTTGGCCCGCATGAGTGCGGTCGATGATGCGGAGCACGAGAAGGGTACCTTCACCTACCTCGGACCCCGTTTGTCGACCACCGGGCTCAACGCCGACGAATGGTTCCCGATCGTGCCCGGCTCGGAGGCGACCGTAGCACTCGGCATGGCTGCCCATATAGCGGGCGGCCAGGCTTCAGGCCCTTACGCCAACTTGCTCCAGAACTTCTCGCTCGCGGACGCGGCGACGGCGTCCGGGATCGAAGAGGACGCCCTCCGCGACCTCGCGGATCGTTTCGCGGAGGCGCAGCCCTCGCTTGCCCTCGGCCCGGGGGTTGGGGGGCACAGCCGGAACGCGACGGCGGCGAACCTAGCCGTTCTGATCCTCAACGATGTCGCGGGCAACGTGGGAAGCACCGTGATGATCGGCGGCGGGTCCGCGGCGGGCGCCGCCGCCTACTCGGACATGTCCGACGCTATCGGACGGATGGCGGGCGGTCAGGTGGGGGTGGCTTTGGTTCACGGCGCCAACCCGGCCTACGCGCTCCCTGCAGGATCTGGGTTCAGCGACGCATTCGCTCAAGTGCCATTCAAGGTCTCCTTCGCATCGGCGATGGACGAGACCGCGGCTATGGCCGACCTGATCATGCCGGATCGCCACTTCCTCGAGTCCTGGGGTGACGTATCCCCGCGGGAGGGGTTGGTGACCGTGCAGCAGCCGGTCATGCAGGCCGTGCCGCACTTCGACTCGAAGCAGACAGGTGACGCCCTCCTGGCCGTGGCGACGCACCTCGGGGCAGACCTGGGTGCCGCGACGTTCTACGAATACCTGCGTGCGCCGCTCGCCGCGGCTCACGCCGGGGACGCGACGAGCTTCGAGCAGGAATGGCGAGGCTTCGTGCGGACGGGGATCATCGAGTCTTCCGCTCCTTCCGCATCGGCCGCGACGCTTAGGGCGCCCGACGCCGCGCTCACCTTCGAAGTGCCGACGCTCGATGGCTCCGGCGACCTGACCTTGATCGTGCACCCGTCGCCGAGATTCGGTGGCGGTGAGTTCGCGAACACGCCGTGGATGCAGGAGCTCCCCGACCCGGTCTCGAAGATCACGTGGCACTCCTGGCTCGAGATGAACCCGGAGACCGCCGAGGCTCGCGGGATTCGCGAAGGCGACATGGTGACGGTCACCTCGCCCCACGGGACTGTCGAAGTGCCGATCTGGCCGTACCCGGGCATCCGTGAGGACGCCGTGGCTCTGGCCATGGGGACCGGGCACACAGATATGGGTCGGTGGGCCACGGGTCAGGGCGTGAACGCTCTGGACCTGCTCCCGGCCGTGGCCGAGCAGCCCTCGGGTGGCTTGGTCACGCTCGCCACGACGGTCACCGTCGAGGGCACCGGCGAGCGTCGTCGCCTGGCGACGATCGAGGGATCGAGCGATCAGCGCGATCGTCCGATCGCACCGGCGATCGCATTCGCCGACCTCGGCCACGCCGAGGACGACCACGCGGAAGAGGGGGTCCATCACGACGAGCTGATGGAGCTCCAAGGCTACGGCGGCGTCCAGCCCGTCCCGGCTGACGAAGGCAATCCGACGGCCTTCCCCCTCCCGGGGGCCGACCACGGTGAGTATGCCACCGCGCACGAAGGCCCGCGCTACGGGATGGCGATCGACCTCGACAAGTGCACGGGCTGCAGCGCGTGCGTCGTGGCCTGTCACTCCGAGAACAACGTGCCCTGGGTTGGTGAGGATCAGGTCACGATGGGTCGCGACATGACGTGGATGCGCATCGAGCGCTACTACGAGCACGTCGACGCGACGCACGCGAGCCACCTCGATGTCCGCTTCCTGCCGATGCTCTGCCAGCATTGCGGGAACGCGCCGTGCGAGCCGGTTTGCCCGGTCTACGCGACGTACCACACGCCCGAGGGCATCAACGCTCAGGTCTACAACCGGTGTGTCGGAACGCGTTACTGCGCGAACAACTGCCCGTACAAGGTCCGGGTCTACAACTGGTACCGATACACGGACGAGAACGTACCGGAGCCGATGACCTGGCAGTGGAACCCGGACGTGACCGTTCGCACGAACGGGATCATGGAGAAGTGCTCCTTCTGCATCCAGAAGATCCGGGACGCCGAGAACAAAGCGGCCCTGGAAGAAGGCCGACCGGTTCGCGATGGCGAGATCGTCACCGCGTGTCAGAGCAGCTGTGCCGCGGAAGCGATCGTCTTCGGCGATCTGCGAGACCCGGACTCCGAGGTCGCACAGATGGTCGAGAACGAGCGCACCTACCGAGTGCTCGATGAGCTCATCAATACCCAGCCTGCCGTGAACTACCTGAAGAAGGTCACGTTCCACGAAGTCTCGGGAGGGCATTGATCATGTCTGCTCTCGGATCGAGAGAACGCGGCGCGCTGACCCACCCGGACGTACAGCGTCTGGACGACGTCAACCGCGACGTCCTCAAGATGATGTCCCGCCCCGGGAAGGGGTGGTGGATCCTGTTCGGCATCTGTGTTGCCGGCGTCGGGATGTTCCTGAGCGCCTGGTTCTGGCAGATCTACAAGGGCATCGGGGTCAGCGGTCTCATGTCGCCCGTCGGCTGGGGCGTCTACATCACGACCTTCGTGTTCTGGGTCGGTATCGCCCACTCCGGCACGCTGATCTCCGCCATCCTCTTCCTCTTCAGGGCGCCTTGGCGACAGTCGATCTATCGAGCGGCTGAGGCGATGACCGTCTTCGCGGTCATGACGGCGGGTCTCTTCCCTCTGATCCACGTGGGTCGAGTCTGGCACGCGTACTGGCTCGTGCCGTATCCGAACTCGCGCTTCTTGTGGCCGAACTTCAAGTCGCCCCTGGTCTGGGACGTCTTCGCGGTCACGACGTACTTCACGGTCTCGGCGGTCTTCTTCTATCTCGGAACGATCCCCGACGTCGCGGCGGCTCGTGATCGAGCGACGGGTCTACGACGCAAGCTCTACAGCGTCATCGCGATGGGCTGGCAGGGCACGGACCGTCAGTGGCACCACTTCGGGAAGGCCTACATCTTCCTCGCCGCCTTGGCGACGCCGCTGGTGCTCTCGGTGCACTCGGTCGTTTCATGGGACTTCGCGATGTCGATCGTGCCTGGGTGGCACGCGACGATCTTCGCGCCCTACTTCGTGGCCGGGGCCATCTTCTCCGGCGTGGCGATGGTGATCACGCTCGTCGTGCCGCTCCGGAAGATCTTCGGGTTGGAAGCGTACCTCACGATCAAGCACTTCGACGCGATGGCGAAGCTCTGCCTCTTCACGTCGCTGATCGTCTTTTACGCCTACCTCTCCGAGTTCTTCCTCGCATGGTACTCCGGTGAGGATCCGGAGCGTCATGCCTTCTGGAACCGACTCTTCGGGACCTACTGGTGGGCGACGTGGACGATGCTCGTCTGTAACGGCTTCGTTCCCGTCATGCTCTGGTTCAAGCGGGTCCGCCACTCGATCCCGGCACTCTTCTGTATCTCGATCTTCGTGAACATCGGGATGTGGTTCGAGCGTTACGTGATCGTCGTGACCTCGCTCCACAACGAGTACGAGCCCTTCGCCTGGGGCATCTATCGACCGTCCGTCGTCGAAATGATGATCATGACCGGGTCCTTCTTCTGGTTCGGATTCTGGTTCATGCTCTTCGTCCGGCTGCTCCCGCCGATCGCGATTCAGGAGCTCAAGGAGGTCCTGCCGCCGCCCATGCGTAAGAAGAAGCCCGAAGCGGCCGAGGAGGTGCACGCATGAGCGCGCAGGGAATCCTCGCTTCGTACGAGTACCTGGACTCGACCGTCGATGCGATCGAGAACCTGAAGAAGGCCGGGTTCAAAGACATCAAAGCGTACGCCCCGTACCCCGAGCACCATATCGAGCATGCGCTCGGGTACGATCAGAGCCCGGTCCGGGTGTTCACCCTTGTGGGTGGGCTCACCGGTACCGCCGCGGGCTTCGCCTTCACGAGTTGGACGTCGGTCGACTGGCCGCTCGTCGTCGGCGGGAAGCCGATCATCTCGATTCCGGCTTTCGTCCCGATCGCCTTCGAGATGACGGTTCTCTTCGGCGCCCTCTCGACCGTCATCGGCCTCTTCATCCTGAGCCGCTTGCCGAACTTCAAGCCTGCCGTGGTCTACGATCCGGAGTTCACCGCGGGACGATACGGTGTCTACATCGAGGCGAGCGGAGACAAGCTCGACGAGGCGCGATCGATTCTGAACGCCGAGGAGCCGATCGAGCTCCGGGAGGGTGCGGCCGATGCGTAAACGTCCGTTCAGAGCCCTCTGGCTCCGCCCCGCCGTGTGCGTTCTCGCCCTGGTCGCTGCGGGCGGGTGCAAGCCACTCGACGACGGTATGGCCGCGGTCTTCGGCCGTTCGATGCGCGATCAGCGCTCGTTCGACCCGTACGAGAACACGAGGCCGGCGCCCGAGAACTCCGTACCCTTCGCGGCGGGCAACTGGCCTTCGGCGGACGGGGCGGTGAACCTCGGTGAGCCCGAGAGCGTCGTGATCCCGCACTTCACCCAGTTCGATCTCGGCGTGCCCGGGGTGGGCGGCCCGGTCATCCAGGGCATGGCCAACCCCACGGATCCGAATTCCGCGGCATCGCTGGAGCGCGGTGCGGAGATCTACAACCGCTTCTGCGTCGTCTGTCACGGCGCGGACGGGGTCGGCGCCAACGCCAACATCGCCGACAAGCATCCGACGCTCGCGGTGTACAACCTGTCCGGAGAGACGGTTGCTGCGTACTCGGACGAGTACATCTACGCGATGGTCCGGGTTGGGCGTGGGTTGATGCCGGAGTACGGAAGTCGAATCACTCACTTCGATCGTTGGCACGTGGTCAATTACGTGCGCACGCTCCAAGCCGCGGCGGGGAACTAGCGATGCATCATCACATCCCCTCGGATATCCCGACCCGGTACCTCCCCCGCGACAAGACGATGAACGCCGTGATCGGCGGCATGGTCGTCGTCGGTCTGCTCGCCTTCGTGTGGCGTTTGACGGAAAACCCGCTCTCGGCGTGGATCAGCTACGTCACGAACTGGATGTTCTTCTCGAGCATCGCGATGGGCAGCGTGATGTTTGCCGTCGCGACGTGGATCGTGAAGGCGAAGTGGAACTGGTCGCTACGGCGGGTCAGTCAGGCTCAGGCGGCGTTCTTGCCGATCGCTTTCGTCTTGCTGCTTCCGATGCTCACCCTCGGGGAGGAGTACTTCCCGTGGATCGCGGCGATGGAGTACGACTACATCGTCCAGAAGAAGGAAGCGTACCTCAACATCCCCTTCCTCGTGACGAGGAATCTGGTCGGGGCGGCGATCCTGTTCGGCGTTGGATGCTACTTCGTCTACCTGGCCGTCCGCCCGGACATGGGGCTGGTCGAGGACGACGGGGATGCCGGCCGCGCCTCGTGGCGTGAGCGGTTGGGACAGGGATGGGCCGGCCAGGAGCAAGAAGAGGTCAGCAGCTACCGTCGGATGACGACGCTCGGCCCGGCGATGGCCCTGATCTACGCCTTCGTCATGACGATCTTCTCGTACGACTGGGCGATGTCGCTCGAGCCGCACTGGTTCAGCACGATGTTCGGCCCGTGGTACTTCATGGGCGCCTTCTGGGGCGGCGTGGCCTCGACGGGACTCTGGGCCATCTACCTCCGACGTAAGAACAAGGAGGTCGGGAAGCTCATCGGTCTCCAGCAGCGGCACGACCTGGGCAAGCTGACCTTCGCCTTCACGGTCTTCTGGGGATACCTCTTCTTCTCCCAGTACATCGTGATCTGGTACGGTAAGCTCCCGTGGGAGCAGGCGTGGATCATTCGCCGCTCTGCCGAGCCGTGGGGTGGATTCTCCACACTGGCCGTCTGCCTCTGCTTCGTCGTGCCCTTCATCGGGCTGATCGGCCGGAAGCCGAAGATGAAGCCTCCGATCTACGGCTTCTTCGCCTGCGTGATCATGCTCGGGCTGTGGCTCGAGCGGTATGGCATGGTTGCCCCGAGCCTGCACCACGAGGGAGACCCGATCTTCACGATCTGGCAGCCCCTCATCGGCCTGCTTTTCCTCGGCCTGTATCTCGGAGCGGTCCGTTGGTTCTTCCATACCTTCCCGGTCATCCAGATCTGGCAGCCGATGGTCGATCCGGAGTCGCTCGAAGCCGAGCTTCCGCACCCCGTGGCCGGCGACTAGCCGACGCCGAGGTGTGTGAAACGGCCCCCTAGAGGCGTCGTACCCATACGAGGCCCTTCCGCGCGAAGGCGGAGGGGCCTCATCTTTTTCGACGTGGTCGTCCCGTTCTCGTCCTCTGGTTCGTTGGGCTAGGAACGGGCCGATCACCGCATTGATTTCACCGGCATAGAGAAAACGCTGGCCACCAGGAAAGCGAACATGAACAAGCTGTCCCTCTACCTCCGCGGCACCGCGCTCGTGATGGCCGCGACTTTGATCGCCGCCTGCGAAGACAACTCCTTTCAGGTGATCGAGGAGCTCGACTTCGCGGCCGCGCTCCAGGTCGACTTGTCGGCGATGACGATGCTCAGTTCGGGCGTCTACACGCAGGACGTCACGGTCGGAGACGGCGACCCGGTTCTGAACAACTCGGAGATCATCGTTACGTACGAGGGCTACCTGGCCGACGGCTCCCAGTTCGGCACGGGCCAGTTCACCTTCGTCATGGGCCAGCGCCAGGTCATCGTCGGCTTCGAACAGGGTATCGTCGGGATGGTCGAGCGTGGTCAGCGACGCATCATCATCCCGCCGGACCTCGGCTACGCGGACCAAGATCAGAACGCGATCCCCGCGGGTTCGGTCCTGATCTTCGACGTCGCCGTCGATTCGGTCGTGGTCGACGCCACGGGCGGGACACCGAACTGATCATGGCAGACAAAGGCGGAGTGATGGGGTGGAAGCGTTGGGCCGGCATCGGTGCGGTTGCGGTCATCACCGCGGCAGCCACTGGCTGCGGGGAAACGCCGACGGACGTGGGCTTCGAAGTCATCGAGGATCTCACCTTCGCGGCCAGTCTGAATATCGACTTGGCGACGTTCCAGCGCCGGAGCACGGGCGTCTATTGGAAGGACCTCGCCACGGGCGTGGGTGAAGAGGTGGTCTTGGGGACGACCCCCACGATCACCTTCACCGCGTGGCTCGCCGACGGTACTCAGGTAATCCAGGGGGAAGAGACCTTCCTCATGGGGAACAACGCCGTGATCTCCGGGATCGAGGACGGGATTCTCAATCAGGTGGAGGGCGGCACGCGCCTCCTGATCATCCCTCCGAACCACGGGTACGCGGGCCAGGGCCTGACGAGTCTCGAGACCGGGGAGCAAGTGGTGCCCCCGGGAGCCGTGCTCGTCTATGAGGTCACGGTGGACGAGGTCGTACTACCGAACTGACGACGGTCTCCCTCGGGAGCCCCTCTGGTTCATCGTCGGCAGCGAAAGAGGCCGCGAACCCAAGGGTCGCGGCCACCGTCGGTCAAGCACCGCTCGAGCAAGTAGGCCCGGGCAAGCGGGTCAGCTCAGTCCCCACCCGGGCGGCGGAGCCTCAC
>JBCCEZ010000048.1:0-38713 GCA_039030015.1 Gemmatimonadota bacterium
CGCCTTCGACTGGGAGAACCCCGTCTCCCTCGATGATCCCATGCTCCGCCTCTTCCCCATCATCTACGCGGTGGAAGTCGGCCGGATGGATCTCACGGAGCCCGAGGTCGAAGGGCTGCGCTCCTACCTCGAGCACGGCGGCTTCCTGATCGTGGACGACTTCTGGGGCACGCGAGAGTGGGCGCAGTTCGAGTACAACATGCGCCGTGTCTTTCCGGAGAAGGCGATCGTCGACCTACCGCTCGACCATCCGCTCTTCTCGGCCTTCTACGATATCGAGGAGGTCATCCAGGTCCCCAACATCAACAACGGCGCCTCCGGAATCCGGACACACGAGCGGGACGGCTACAACGCGTTCGTGCGAGGCATCTTCGACGAACGGGGTCGATTGATGGTGGTGATCAACTGGAACACGGACCTGGGCGACGCGTGGGAATGGGCCGAAAGCCCGTACTACCCGCTCAACTTTTCGACGTACGCGTACGAACTCGGCGCGAACATGATCGTCTACGGGATGACGCACTGAGGCTGGGATGGACGCGCTCTTCGAATTCCTCTTCAAGTACCGCACCCTCGCGTTCGAGCAGGGCGACTTCCTCTTTGCAGCGCCTGCCTCGTTGCGACTGTGGCTCGGGGTGGCAGGCGTACTCGCCGCCAGTGCGGTCGCGACGTACACGATCGCTCGGGGCCGCGCCACGGTCGCCGACCGTGGGGTCATGGCCGGCCTTCGCGTCTCGCTCATCGCGGTCCTGGTCTACTGCCTCATGCAGCCGACGCTGGTGATCTCCACCGTCGTGCCGCAGCAGAACTTCGTCGGCGTGCTGGTCGACGACTCTCGGAGCATGGACCTCGAGAACGCGGACGGGTCGTTGCGTAGCGACTTCGTCCGCGAAGCGTTCGACCCGGAGCAGAGCGAACTCTTCGACGCGCTCGCGGAGCGTTTCGTGCTTCGATTCTTCCGCTTCTCCGACGTGGCGGATCGGATCGACGGCCCCGGTGAGCTGACCTTCGACGGCACGCATACCAACATCGGGCGGGCCTTGGACGCGGCCCGCGAGGAACTCGCGGGCGTGCCTCTCTCGGGTCTGGTCGTCGTCTCGGACGGAGCCGACAACGACGCTCGTCCGCTCACAGAGGCGTTGGTTCCTCTCCAAGCGGTCGACGTACCGGTCTTCACGGTCGGCGTCGGCGATGAGTCGGTCGAGCCTGACATCCAGCTGGGTCGTGTCGACCTTCCTCGGGAAGTCCTCGAAGGCTCCAACCTGATGGTCGACCTCGTGGTGACCCAGCGCGGCTACGGTCAGCGTTCGGTCCCGATCATCGTCGAGGGCTCCGGACAGATCCTGGCGGAAGAGACCGTCGACCTGGGACCGGACGGAGAGCCGGTCGTCGCGCGGATCGGGTTCCAACTCGAGACGTCCGGCCCGCAACGACTCGAATTTCGAATTCCGACGCAGGCCGGCGAACGACTCGAGCAGAACAACGTCCGAGACGCCTGGGTCGACGTGCGCGGCGACGCCGAGAAGATCCTCTACTTCGAGGGCGAGCCCCGGTACGAGCTCAAGTTCATGCGCCGAGCCGTCGAAGACGACGAGAACATCCAGCTCGTCACCCTCAACCGGACGGCAGAGAGCAAGTTCTACCGCCTCTCGCTGACGGACAGTACCGAGCTCGAGTTCGGCTTCCCGACCACGCGCCAAGAGCTGTACCGCTATCGCGCGCTCGTACTCGGCAGTGTGGAGGCGTCGTTCTTCACGCACGACCAGCTCCAGATGATCGCGGACTTCGTGTCGGATCGGGGCGGCGGTCTCCTCTTCCTCGGCGGTCACGATGCCTTCGCCGAGGGCGGCTGGGCGGGCACACCGGTCGAAGAAGTCATGCCGGTGATCCTCGGCACTCCCGCCGGCGGTGAGCAGGGCTACTTCAACGAAGTGAAGGTCGACCCCACACCCGCCGGCCTCGCGCATCCGGCCGTCCAGTTGGACGAAGAGCCGCAAAACGTCAGCGCCCGCTGGGATTCTCTCCCGCCGCTCACCGTGGTGAACCCGATCTACGAGGTCCGTCCCGGCGCCACGACGCTCCTCGAAGGCGTGCACCAGAACGGAGGCGAGAACCAGATCGTCCTCGCCTTCCAACGGTACGGTCGCGGCACGTCGATCGCGCTCACCCCGCAGGATACCTGGCTCTGGCAGATGCACTGGAGCGTCTCGCTCGAGGACCAGAGTCACGAGGCCTTCTGGCAGCAGCTCCTCCGCTGGGTCGTCGACGGCGTCCCCGACGCGATCTCCGTGACGATGGCACAGGAGCGTGTCGAACCCGGGGAGTCGGTGCGGCTCCTCGCGACGATCCGTGACTCGACGTACCTGGACATGAACGACGCGACCGTCGTCGCACGGGTGACGAGTCCGTCGGGGGTCGTCGATGAGCTCCCCGTCGACTGGACCGTGGAGGCCGACGGCGAGTACGCGGTCGAATTCCGACCCACCGAGCTCGGGGACTACCAGATCGAGCTCTCCGCGGAGCGCGAGGGGACATCGATGGGATCCGACGTCGCCTACCTCCACACCGCGGAAAGCGACGCCGAGTTCTACGACTCCGGTCGCCGCACCTCGGTCCTGCGCCGCATCGCGGACGAAACCGGTGGTCAGTTCTACACCCCCGAAGACGTAGCCACGCTTCCGGAAGACATCACGATCTCCGGGAGCGGCGTCACACTCTCCGAAGAGCACGACCTGTGGGACATGCCCGCACTCTTCATCACCCTACTACTTCTGATGGGTGCGGAGTGGGGGTACCGCCGGATCAGGGGGCTCGTGTGAGGCGGCGAGGCCAGCTGGCTCGACGCGCATTCGCGCTCGTGATCTTCGGGCTGGCCTCGACCAGCTTATCCGCATCCGCGCAAGGCCGTACACACGCCACCCTCATCGTCGGTCTGGGCGGCTCCGAGGAGTACCGGGAGTCCTTCCATGCGGAGGCCTCGCAGATCTATCGCGCGCTCGTCGACCAACACGGATTGAGCTCCGACGACGTCACCTACCTGGGTGAGCGAGTCGACACGGACCCGGAGATGATCTCCCTCCGCTCCACTCGGGCCAACGTCCTCCAGCACTTCGGCGAGCTCGCCCAACGTGCCACTCCGATGGACCGCCTCTTCGTGGTCATGATCGGTCACGGCACGTCGAACGGAGGGACAGTCCAGTTCAACCTGCCCGGCCCGGACCTCACGCCCGCCGACTTCCTCAAGGGCTTGGCCGCGTTCCCGACGCAGACGCTCGCCCTCGTCGCCACGGGTTCAGCGAGCGGCGGATTCATCCAACCACTCTCAGGCCCCAACCGCATCCTCGTCGCCGCGACACGGAACGAGCGCCAGCTCAACGCGACCGAGTTCGGCCAGTTCTTCGCTGAAGCAATGTCGGGCGCAGACTCGGACCTCGACCACGACGATCGTGTCTCCGTACTCGAGGCGTTCCTCTTCACGCGCCGAGAGGTCGAGAGGCTCTACGCGGACGAGAACGAGATCCGGACGGAGGCTGCGGTTCTCGACGACAACGGAGATGGCGAGCCGAGCCACGACGCCGGACTGGCGGGCCCCGACGGTCCGCTGGCCGCGACCTTCCACTTCGGCGGGGTCTCGGGCACGTCGGGCCAGACGCCCGACAATCCGGCTCTCGCAGCCCTCTACGAGGAGCGCGCGGAGATCCAAGCGAGAATCGACGAAGTCCGGGCCCTCCGGGATGCGATGGAGGAGGATCAGTATCTCGACGAACTCGAGCCCCTCCTCGTCGAGCTGGCGCTGAAGAACCGGGAGATCCGTGCCGCCGAGGGTGGCGGATGAGCGGACCTCACTTCGGTTCTCCACACACACGAACGCGAGGCGTCCTCGCGGGGATCGTCTCGCTGGGTGTCCTCGGGCTCCCGAGCGCGATCTTCGCACAGGGCGACGACCCTCGTGGGCCGTACGTCAGCGCCTTCGGGCACCTCGAGTCCGGGTCATACGAAGACGCGATCCGGGAGTACGAGTCCATCCTGGACGGCAACGCGGGGGCGACCCGCTCCCGCATCGATCTCATGACGGCCCTCGTCGCCCTCGGTCGACACGAAGACGCGATCGCTGTCGGGCGGGCGGCCCCGGAATCCCAACCCGTCGCGAATGCCACGGGTGAAGCTCTACTGCGCCTCGGTCGCCTGGACGAAGCGGCCCAGGCCTTCCGGGAAGGGGCGAACGGCGGACCGTTCGCTCTGACCGCCGAAGTGAACCTCGCCGAGCTGCACTTCATGCGGGGTGACATCGACGAAGCGATGGAACGATTCGATCGGTTCATCGACGTGTACAACGGCACCGACGGCAATCTGAGCTCGCGCGATCTGATCGCGGTGGGTCGCGCGGTGACGTATCTGGGCCGAAACGATCCCGGCCTCTTCCAGGACGCGATCCGGGCCTTCGTAGAGGCCGAGGGGACCCGAGAGACGCAAGCCGAGACGTACGTACGGCAGGGCTTTCTGTACTTGGACAAGTACGACAGCCCCAGCGCCAAGACGTACTTCGAGCAGGTCCTTCAAACGAACCCGCGACACCCCGATGCCCTCTTGGGACTCGGCGAAGCCCTCATCTTCGACGGGGCGCCCGACGCGGCGCAGGTGATCGACCGGCTGCTCGACGTGAACGAAGACCACGTGCGGGCGAAGGCCCTCACCGCGACGCGGCTCTTGAGGACGGAGACGTACGAGGCGGCTCGCGAGACGGCACTCGAAGCGTTGGACATCAACCCGAACTCGCTCGAGGCGCTGACGGCTCTCGCCGGTTCGTACCTCGTCGAAGGGGACCTCACCCGCTTCGCCGAGACCCGCTCGCGTGCGCTCGACATCAACCCCGCGTACGCCAGCCTCGACATCGCGATGGCGGAGATGTCGGTTCAGACCCGCCGCTACGCCCAGGCCGTCGAACGAGCGTCTTCGGCCGTCGCACTCGACCCCCGAGCGTGGGAAGGCTGGGGGTTGCTCGGGATGAACCAACTCAGAATCGGGCAGATCGAGGACGGTCGAGCGAGTCTCGAGAGAGCCTTCGACGGCGACCCGTACAATCCCTGGTTCAAGAACAACCTCGACCTGCTCGACACCTTCGAGCGGTACGAGACGCACACCACCGAGCACTTCGAGCTCTTCATCCACGGACAAGAGGCCGAGTTGCTCGCGGTGTACCTCGCGCCGATCGCGGAAGAGGCCTTCGACAGCCTCTCGCGCCGGTACGGGATGGAGCCGGAGCTCCCCGTTCGTGCGGAGCTGTTCCCCAACTCGGGTGACTTCTCCGTCCGAACTCTCGGAGAGGTCGGCCTCGGGGCCCTCGGCGTCAGCTTCGGTCGGGTCCTCGTGATGGACTCGCCTACTGCGCGCGAGCTGGGCGAGTACAACTGGGCGTCCGTCTTCTGGCACGAACTCGCGCACACCTTCCATCTCGCGCTCTCCGACAACCGGGTCCCCCGTTGGTTCTCGGAGGGGCTCGCGGTCCACGAGCAGCGGCAAGCCCGTCCCGGATGGGGCCACCAAGCGAACATCCCCTTCCTTCGAGCGCTCAAGGAGGGTCGTCTCAAAGCGTTCAGCGAATTGGACGACGGCTTCATGCGACCGGACTACCCGGCCCAGGTCAGCTTCTCCTATTTGCAGGCCTCGCTCTTCTTCCAGATGGTCGAAGAACGGCACGGCTTCGCGGCGATCCGTTCGATGCTCGCGGAGTACGCGACCGGCGCGGCGACGGAGGATCTGGTGACTCGGATCCTAGACACGTCGATGGACGCGCTCGACGACGACTTCGCCGACTATCTCGACGATCGGTTCGCCACCGAGATGGCCGGACTGGACAACGACCAACCGCTTCCAGATCCCGGCGCCGGCATCGCCACATGGGAAACGTATGTGGCTGCGAACCCTGGCAGCCTCGTCGCGCGGATGCAGCTCGCGACCCAGCTTTTCCGAGACGAGCGCCCCGATGCGGCTGAAGAGCACTTCGAGGCGGCCCTCGAGATCTTCCCGACCTACTCGGGGCCGGACAGCCCCCACTGGTACCTCGCGGCGATCCACCGGGACCGTGGCGACCTGGATCTGGCAGTCGCCTCTCTCGGCCGCCTCACGGACTTGGCCGAGTCGAACTACGCGGCCCTCCTCCAGAAGGCGGACCTACTGGAGGAACTCGATCGCCCGGAGGAAAGCGCAGCCGCGCTCGATCGGGCGGTCCTCATCTGGCCGTACGACATCTCGCTGCATGAGAAGCTCGCCGAGCTTCACACCACCAACGGCTCGTTCGCGCGGGCCGCGACCGAGCGCCGTGCGGTCGTCTCCCTGGATCCGGCAGACCGCGCCGAAGCGCTCTACCTCTTGGCGCGCGCAGAGTTCGATTCCGGGAACGCACGATCCGCCCGACGGTCGGTCATGGGCGCGCTCGAGATCGCACCGAACTACGTCGAAGCGCTGGAGCTCCTCCTCGAGATTCGAGGGTCGAGCCAGTGATCCGACGCCTGCCACGCAACATCAGAGCCGTTGCGATCGCCAGCGTGTGCGCGGCCGCCACCGGGACGGCCTTTGCATACATGACGTCTGACAGCGAGACGCCACCCGCCGACGTCCTCGGCGCCGAGGCTCTCACCTCGACGCCACCGCTCGGGTCGGCCCCTTCCGTTACGTGGTTCGAGGACTTCGTGCGAGAGGCAGCGCCGCAACAGTCCGCTCCCTACGACGCTCGCTACCACTTCACCCGCATCCAGTTCTCCGCGACGCGACGTGGCTTCGGAGGCTGGGGCGGGCGCGGAGGCGCTCAGTGGGCGCACGATTACCCGCGGGCGGACCGCAACTTCCTGGCGATCCTGAACGAAACGACGTTCATCGACACGAGCCGCGAACTGTCGACGATCGTCTCCCTCGAAGACCCCGAGCTCTTCAACAACCCGATCACGTATCTCGTCGAGCCCGGCTTTTGGCAGCCGAGCCCCGAGGCGATCGAAAACCTCAGGAACTACCTCCTGAAGGGCGGCTTCCTGATCATCGACGACTTCAGGGGGCCACGAGAGCTCGACAACCTCGAGTTCTATCTCATGCAGGCCCTTCCCGAACTCCGCATGCTCGAGATCGACTCGTCCCACGAGATCTTCGACACCTTCTTCCGCGTCGATCCTGAAGGGCTCCTGCCCCCGTACGGCGGCTACCCGCCGGCCTACTACGGAATTTTCGAGGACAACGACCCGTCCAAGCGGATGATGGTGATGATCAACGCGAACAACGACATCGCCGAGTACTGGGAATTCAGCGACTACGGCTACTACGGCATCGACCTATCGAACGAAGCGTACAAAGTCGGCGTGAACTACGTCGTGTACGCACTCACCCACTAACCGACCACCGGACAGCACTCCGAAGGGAGACCACCTTGGCCTCTGACGCCATTGGAACCGTCGAGCTCGACAACGCCGACGACGTCGCACTTGCAGATAAGCTGAAGCACGGCCGCGTACAGATGATCAGCGAGCTGCGGAAGCTGATCGTCGGCCAAGAAGACGTGATCGAGCAGGTGCTGCTCTCCCTCTTCGTGGGCGGAAACAGCCTCCTCATCGGGGTGCCCGGCCTCGCCAAGACACTTCTGATCCACAGCATCGCGCAGGTCGTGGACCTCAAGTTCTCCCGAATCCAGTTCACGCCGGACCTGATGCCCTCGGATATCACGGGGACGGACATCATCCAGGAGGACGCGGAGACGGGTCGCCGATCCATGGTCTTCGCTCCGGGCCCGGTCTTCGCCAACATCGTCCTCGCCGACGAAATCAACCGGACGCCTCCAAAGACTCAGGCCGCGCTCCTCGAAGCGATGCAAGAGCACCGCGTCACCGTGCAAGGCCGGACCTACGAACTCGAGGAGCCCTTCTACGTCTTCGCGACGCAGAACCCGATCGAGCTCGAAGGCACCTACCCCCTGCCAGAAGCGCAGCTCGACCGCTTCATGTTCGAGATCGCAATCGAGCACCTGGGTGAAGAGGATGAGCTCGAGGTCATCCGCTCGACGACCGGAAACCTGAACCCGGTCTTCTCGCACGCCGTGACCGGCCCAGACCTCATCGCCTTCAAGCAGCTCGTCCGTCGTGTCCCGGTGTCGGACTCGGTCCTGCGCTACGCGGTCGGGCTCGTGCGGATGACCCGACCGAGCCCGAATGGGGACAGCCCGGACTTCGTCCGGAAGTGGATCGCCTACGGTGCGTCTCCCCGTGCGGCTCAGTACCTCGTGCTCGGAGCCAAGGCTCGCGCGATCACCCAGGGCCGTTACCACGTCACCTTCGAGGACATTCAGGCCCTCGCGCAGCCGGTCTTGCGACACCGCGTGCTCACGAACTTCCACGCCGAGTCGGAAGGCAAGACGTCGAGCGAGCTCGTGAAGATGCTCCTCGAGCAGCAGCCCGTGCCTTCGTCGGGGATGTAGGGAAGACCGATGGCGACTCCCCGTGCGCGTAGCCTCGCTGGCACGCAGTTCCTCGACCCGGCCGTGCTCGGCCGGATCTCGAACTTGGAGCTGCTCGCGCGCACCGTCGTGGACGGCTTCCTGACCGGACTCCATCGGTCACCGTACCTCGGCTTCAGCATGGACTTCGCGGAACACCGCCCGTACATGCCCGGCGACGACATCCGTCGGATCGACTGGCGGCTCTTCGCGCGGACCGACCGCCACTACATCAAGCTCTTCGAGGCGGATACGAACGCGAACTTCTCGATCCTCCTCGATCTGTCGGCATCGATGAGCTACGGAAGTCACTCCGTCGCGAAGCTGGACTACGCGCGCTACCTGGCCGCATGCCTGGCGTACTTCTCGAACAAGCAACGCGACCGGGTTGGGATGGTGACCTTCGATCACGAGGTCGTCGACTTCATCCCACCGTCGATGAAGCACCTCGACACGATCCTCCACACTTTGGATCGCGCGCAGGCCGGTCGCCCTGGAAAGCTCGGCCCGCCTCTCCTGAAGATCACCGAGATGCTCGGGCGAAAGGGCATCCTCGTCGTGATCTCGGACTTCTACGAGGAGCCCGACGACGTGCTGGCAGCCGTCGGGCCGATCCGAGCGCGTGGGCACGACGTGATCGTCTTCCACGTGATGGACCCCTACGAGCTGGAGTTCCCGTTCGAGGAGGCCTCTGGCTTCGAAGATCTCGAAACGCAGGAGCAGATCCCGGTCATTCCGGGCAAGCTTCGCGACGACTACGTCCAGATGATGAAGATCCACCTGGACACGCTCGCCAAGCGCTTCAAAGACAACCGGATCGACTACGCGCTCCTGGACACGAGCAAACCACTGGACACGGCGCTCTTCCAATACCTCCTGTCTCGTGAGCGGATGAACAAGGGTCGATGAGCCTCGCCTTCCTCGTCCCGCTCTTCCTGGCCGGCGTGGCCGGGATCGTCGTGCCGATCGTCGTGCACCTCACCCGTCGGCAGCGCCGCAACGTGGTGCACTTCCCGTCCCTGATGTTCCTCCAGCGGATCCCGTACCAGGAGCAGCGCCGGCGACGGGTCCAGTATTGGACCCTCCTCTCGATGAGGGCACTCGCCCTCCTCCTCGTGGTCGCGGCCTTTGCCCGTCCGTTCTTCGACCGTCGCGACGCAGCCGGGGCCGGCGGCGCAGGCCCGCGCGAGATCGTCGTGCTCATCGATCAGTCGTACAGCATCGAACTCAGTGACCAGCTCGAGGAAGCGAAGGAGCGTGCGGAGGGTCTGTTCGACGGTTTGGGCCCGCTGGACCGTGCTTCGATCGTGGCCTTTGCGCGCGGGGCGAACGTCGTCGCGCGTTCGACGTCGGATCTACTCCGGCTCCGCGGTGCGCTCGACACGCTACAGATCTCGTCCGGAGCGACGCGGTACGGGCCGGCGCTCAAGGTGGCCCAGACGATCCTCGAGGAGTCGACTCTCGCACGGGGCGAGGTCTACGTCCTGAGCGACTTCCAACGAAACGGGTGGACGGGTGACGAGGGAGTACGCCTCCCGCCGGGCTCGGAAGTCATCCCGATCTCCCTCGGCGAGGTCGGAGATACGGACAACGTGATGGTCGCCGACGTCTCCCTTCCTCGGCAGATCGTGAGCAATCGGGAGCGCATCACGCCTACTGCGCGGATCGTGCGCCGGGGCGGGACCGAGTCGCGTTCCGTCGACGTCGCGCTCGACCTGGACGGTCAAGAGCTCCAAACGGTGCAGGTGGAGGTCGCCCCGAACTCCGCGACTTCGGTCACGTTCCAGCCGTTCACGCTGTCTCGCCCGCACTCGATGGGTACGATCCGCGTGCCGGACGATCCGGTTTCGGCCGACAACGCGCATCACTTCGTTCTCTCGCCCGGTACCTCGCTGGGCGTCCTCGTCGCGGAGGGTCAGCGGTCCGCTCGGGACGTCTCCCTCTACCTGCGGGGCGCACTCCAGATCTCGGACGACGGTCGTTTCGAAGTGCAGTCGCGCCGCTCGTCGACAATCCGACCGGCGGACGTCGCCGGGAAGAGTGCCATCTTCCTCAACGACGTGCAGATCGACGGGGCCTCGGCAGAACGGATCCGCGACTTCGTCGAAGCCGGAGGCGGCGCCTTGATCGCGTTGGGCCAAGACGGCGGCTGGCCGGCTTCCGCAGCGGATATGCTGCCAGGCTCCATCGGTGCAGTCGAAGACCGACTTCAAGGCCGGGGAGGCCGTCTGGGCTTCCTCGACTACGAGCACCCCATCTTCGAGGTCTTCGCCGGCCCTCGAAGCGGCGACTTCACCGCGGCCCGATTCTACCGAGCTCGGGCGTTCGAGCCCTCCGAAGGCGCGACCGTCCTGGCGCGTTTCGACGACGGCTCCGTGGCACTGGCCGAGATCCAACTCGGCGAGGGGCGTCTCCTCGTGTGGACCTCCTCACTCGACTCGTTCTGGAACGACCTGGCACTCCAGCCGGTGTATCTGCCCTTCATCCACCGGCTCGCCGAGTACCTCGGCGGCCGCGCCGAGGCAGTGCCGTGGTTCACGACGGGCCAAGTCGTCGACCTCGCGAACCCGTCCGCTCTGGAGACCGCGGGTCTCGTGTCGACGGAGGCCGCAGGACTGGTCGAAGGCTTGGAGCAGGTCGCCCTTTCGCCATCGGGCGGAAGTACGTCGCTACCGAGTGGGGACGGCCCTCGTTACCTCCCGCTGGACGAACACGGGTTCTACGTGGTGCGTCCCCCGGGGTCCGAACCGGATCGCCCCTTCGTGATCGCCGTAAACGTCGAACTCGAGGAGTCGAACCTCGCGAAGATCGATCCTCAGGAGTTGGCCCTGCAGATCGAGGCGCCCTCTGGGGCCCCGACGGCCGGGCCGGCGTTCGAGCAGGCCGCCTCACTACAGAGGGAAGACTTGGAGCGGCGACAGCAACTGTGGCGGTGGATGCTGCTCGCGGCTCTCGCACTCTTCGCGACGGAGACGGCAGTGTCGAATTGGATCTCGAGACGACCCGCGGGAGCCCCGGGGGTCGCCACGGGTTAGGACTCGTAGCGCAGCAGGACGATAGCGGGTGTTGGAGAAGCAGTCTTAGGTTGGGTTAGAGCGGCGTACAGGGAGAGGGACATGCGGGACTCAGAGAGGCGTCAGACGCAGAGCCGGATTCACGATGTCGTCCGTGGCGTTCGTTGGCGCTGGCGCGCTCGACTCGCTCTTCGGGGTCTCGTGTGGGTCGCGGGAATCACCGGTGTGGTACTCTTCCTCTCCGCGGTCGGCCTCGAACGAGCCCGATTCTCGGCGGAGGCTGTCGTCTGGCTCCGCGTCCTCACCTGGGGCACGGTACTCCTGTCGTTCCTCTACTTCTTCGTGCGACCTCTCTTCCGGAAGGTCACGGACGCGCAAGTAGCCTTGTACTTGGAAGAGAACGAGCCCTCCCTAGAGCACGCCGTCACGAGTGTGCTCGACGAGGGATCGGGTTCGGCCTCTCCGGACCTCACCCACCGCGTGACCGAGATCGCACTCGAGCGGGCCCGAGCGGTCGACTACGGCCGTCGGGTCGAGCAAAGCGGGTTGTACCGCTTCACCGGCGCACTCACCGCGCTCGGCGTACTCGCCGTAGCCGCCACCCTGCTGGGTCCTGCATCGCTCCGCCATGGCCTCTCCGCCCTGCTCTTTCCCACGACCGACGCCGCGGCGGTGAATCCGTACTCGGTTGCTGTACAGCCCGGCGACATCACGATCGCCCGCGGTACTGACCAGATCGTCACCGCGGCTCTCGGAGGCTTCGACGCGGCCGATGCTTCGATCTTCACCAAGGGGGAGTCCGAAGAGTCGTTCCAGCGCCTCAGCATGCTTCCGGGTCTCGAAGGCGGCTTCGAAGTCATGCTCCTCGGCGTTCCCGAGCCGACCGAGTACTTCATCGAATCTGCCGGAGTTCGGTCCCCGACCTTCACGATCGACGTCGCCGACCTCCCCTATGTCGACGAGATCGACATCACCTACTACTACCCCGGCTATACCGGCCTCCAGCCGCGACTCGTCGAGGACGGTGGAGACGTCGCCGCGCTTCCGGGGACGGTGGTCGAACTCAGCATCGAGCCGACGATGCTCACCCCCGCAGGCCAACTCCTCGTCGACGGCGAGCCGATCGAAGAGCTGGCCGTCACGGACGAAGGCGCGCTGACCGCGCGCTTCACGGTGCGAACGGAAGGCTTCTACTCGATCGAACTCGCTCGGTCGGACAACGGCGACTTGGTCCCGGCCTCGCCGGAGTACCGCATCGACGTCCTCAACGACCTCCCGCCCGCGATCAACTTCACGACGCCGGGGCGGGACATGCCGGCCTCCTCGATCGAAGAGGTCTATCTCGAGATGTCGGCCGACGACGACTACGGCATCGGTGACATCCGCCTGGTCTACTCGGTCAACGGGGCCGAGGAGGACACGATCTCCGTCTTCCGCGGAAGCGGCGCTCCGCTGTCCGAGGTGTCGGTCGGGCACACGATGTTCCTCGAAGAGTGGGAGCTCGAGGTCGGTGACTTGATCTCCTACTACGCCATCGCCCGGGACAACCGCATGGGCTCGGCAGGAACGGTCACGAGCGACATCTACTTCCTGAACGTCCGACCCTTCGAGCGAGACTACCGCCAGGCCGAGCAGCAGGGCGGCGGTGGCCAGGGCCAAGGCGGCCCCGAGGAGACCGCCCTCTCCGACACGCAGCGTCAGATCATCGCCGCCACGTTCAACCTGATCCGCCAACAGGACTCGTATGACGCGCAGGAGTTCAGTGAGAACGTAAACTCCGTCGCGCTCGCTCAGCAGCGCCTTCAGGACCAGATCCTCACCCTGCTCCAGCGCATGCAGAACCGGGGACTGACCCAGTCGGACCCGGGCTTCCGTGACGTCTCTGCCATCCTCCCCCTCGCCGATTCCGCGATGACGCGGGCACGTGAGGCTCTCGAGGCCGAGGAGCTCCGCGACGCGATGCCGCACGAGCAGGAGTCCCTCCGCTACCTCCAGCAAGCCGAAGAGACGTACGAGCAGTACGTGCAGATGGGCCAGCAACAGCAAGGCGGCGGTGGCGGCGGCGGCCCGCAGGCCGCCGAGGATATGGCCGACCGGGTCGAACTCGAACAGGACAAGATGTAGAACCAGTACGAGACGGTGCAGCGGGGTCAGCAGCAGCAGGCAGACAACCAGGTGGACGAGCTCCTCGAGCAACTGCAGGAGCTGGCTCGACGCCAAGAGCAACAGGCCGAGCGCCAGCGGCGGGCCGCGCAGAACCAGGGGTCGAGCTCATCGAATGGAGAGGCGCAACGCTCCCTGGCCGACGAGACCGAGGAAGCGGCCCGCCAGCTCCAGCGCCTCGCCCGCGAGATGGGTGATCGCGACCTCGAGCAGACGGCCCGCGATCTCCAGGAAGCCGCCGACCAGATGCGCCAAACGGCCGCGTCATCCGGCAGTCAGGCAACCTCCGGGGCCAACTCTGCGCTCCGCCGACTCGAGGACGCCCGGCGGCAGCTCCAGCAGTCGCGCTCCGAGCGCGCTCGCCGAGACGCCGAGGAGGCGATCTCCCAAGTCGAGGAGCTCCAACAGCAGCAGCGGCAGATCCAACGTGACGTCCGCGAACTTCCGACCGGCCAGAGTCAGGCGAGAGACGAGGCCATCGACCGGCTACAGCAGCAAAAGACGGAGATGCACGACGTCGTCCGTGACCTGGAGCGGCAGCTGAACGACGCCGCGACGGCCGGTCAGGCGGACAACGCGTCCGCCGCCCGCGAACTCGCGGCTTCGGCCAACTACATCAGCGAGTCCAAGCTCAAGGAAAAGATCCAGTACACGCGTGGCACGGTTGAGCAGTGGGACCCCGAATCGGCGGTCACGATGGAGCTCCAGATCGAGGGAGACCTCCAAGAGCTACGCGATCGCCTGGAGCGCGCACGGGACGCCGCGTCCGGACAGGAAGACAACCCGCTCCGCGAGGCTCTCGACGACGCGCAGGACTTGGTGCGCGGCATGGAGGCGATGGACCGACGCTTGAACGAGCCCGGCCCCAACCAGCAGGGCGGTCAACAGGGTGAGGGGCAGCAAGGCGAAGGCCATCAGGGTCAGGGCCAACAAAGCGAAGCCCAGCAGGGTCAGGGTCAACAGGGTGAGGGCCAGGGCCAGCAGGGCCAACAAGGCGAGGGGCAACAAGGCCAGCAGGGACAAGGCCAGGGCCAGGGCCAGCAGGGACAAGGCCAGGGCCAGGGCCAGCAGGGCGACACGAACCAGCAGGGCAGCGGCGGCGGCGGAGACAGCCTGGTGGGCGATCGCTACGCCGGCTCACCGTTCGGAGGCGCGACGCGAGGCTCACCACGTGAGTTCTCGCCAGAGGAGATCCGCCAGTTCCAGGCGGAGTTCAGGGAGCGTCGTGACGACCTACGCGGTCTTCGAAACGAACTCAGAGAAGCCGGGCGCGAGACGGACGACATCGACTCGGTGCTCCAGACGCTCGATCGGTTCCAGGACGCCGACCTTTTCGCCGATACCGACGAGCTCGCCAGCCTCCACGACGACATGCTGAACCGACTCAAGCGCGTAGAGTTCGGTCTCCGTCGCGACGTCGAGGGTGAGGCGGATCGGATGGCGACGCTCAACGGGGCAGACGAGATCCCGGATGGGTACCGGAGCCTGGTCGAAGAGTACTACCGGGAGCTCGCTCGGAGTGGCGGGACGCGGCCTCCGGGGGGACGTTGATCAGCCCGTCTTGAGTTCGATCCACGCGCGGACGAGGCGCTCCAGGTCAGGCTGGAGCCGTTCCGCGTCTTCGACGGATTCGAACTTGATGTAGCGAGCGACGTCGCCTCCACCTTCGAGCGCGGGGTGAGTCCCCGGGATCTGTGCACCCGTGTGGAACATCAAACTCGCGTGCTTTTTCGAACGGGGATTGAAGGAGGCGAGGTTGCCCTCGAAGACGAACGTCGGACTCTTCCACTTCACGCACTCGGCCATGCGTGGGTCCGCTCCCAAGATGATCTCACGCACCCGCTGAACCACGGGTTTCATGGGGTTGTCGTATTCGGCCATCCACGCATCGACCTCGTGTGTCCCTGTCATCTCCCCTCCGCCGATCTTCAGTTTGCGCTGGCACTCAGGTAGTCGATGCGCAGCCTACGCGGCAAGTGCTGGCGGACGCCGTCCTCCGCGAGTAGGATCGAATCGGTGATGCGGTCCGGAACGTCCAACTGAATCGGAGGTTCCCTTGAGTTCTCGAAACGTCTTCCTCGCAGCAGCGCTCGTCATGTCATCGGCATGCGCCTCGACGGGACAACCGTCTTCCGAGTCGGCCGTCGTCCCCCCTTCCCTCATCGATTGTGCGGACTTCGGGACGCCCGAGACCGATCTGAGCCGTCAGGCCGTCGACGTCGTCGTTCCGATCATCGTGTCGGAAACCGGTGCGGTGACGCAGGTGGGCGCCCCGCGCGCTTCTCGCCAACAGGCCAGTCGCACGGTGATGGACCAGGCCGTGGCATTGGCGCGAACATGCACCTTCGAGCCGGCAACGGCCGACGGAGCGCCGACCCCTGGACGTACCGAAGTACGCTTCAGACTCGGAGTCGGTTAGGCAGCATCCGTATCGGCGGCACCGAGCACGAGGAACCCGAGTGCCATATCGAGATCGGGTCCGTCGAACGGGATGTAGTACCCGGTCCAAAAGGCGACGACGAAGACGATCGCGGCCAGAAATACCCGCGACGCGGGAACCGTGGCGACGCCCTGGAGCGCGCGGCGCTGGAAGGTGCCCACGATCATCGCGACAACGGCGAGCCCGAGTGCTGTGCGCCGCCAGCTGCGGAAGCGTCAGGTCGAATCCGTGCGATCCGGTGACCCCGTGCGCTATCGGCACGTAGACGAGAAAGCCGAGGCCGAATCCGGCGATGTTGGCTCGAAGCCATCGCGTACGGAAGGCCATCGTGCTCCTGGTGGGGGATTCGATGCTCAGGCCTATGGCGAGGACGCCGACGGCAGTCCGTTCACCCGTTCGAAGTACTCGAGGAAGTCCGGAGCGAAGTTGCCGCGCAGCAAGGGCCACAGCGCCCTGATGTAGGGCGTCGTATAGAGCACCGACGATCCACCGAACTGATCGATCCCCTCACCCGGAACCGTCCCCAGCGCAGCCTGTTGGTACCGGTTCTCCGCGACTCTGACGATCGAGAGATAGGCGACGAGCACCCGGTACTGATCTTCGTCGTCGAGATCGGACGGAACGATGCCTTCGCTGATGACCCGCGGCATCAGGCGCACCAGGTCCGGGTCGGTCGCGAACTGCATCTGAAGGTTCGTGCTCTGATCCGAGATGCCCTGAAGCGTCTCCCCCTGAATGGCGGCGGTATTGGCTCGGATCTCGATACCCACGAAGACCAACCCGAGAACGACCCCCGTGACCGCCCCGACCTCGCGCAGGGCGCGCCCCCACGACGCTTTGCTCCGATCCGACTCGGTCATCTGTTGCTACTCCTCGTGTAGGGTCGCGTCTTCAGACGGCATCAGCGTCCACAGCAGCTTGGCTCCCTCTCGATCGAGCCGATCGACGCGCCAGCCCGCCGCTTCCAACGCATCTCGAAGCTCCGACTCGGTCGGGAGCCACAGGGTCCACTCTTCGCTCGCGACCCCGCGGTACTCCAAGTGCGCGCGCACCAATGCCGGGGGAAGCCCGCGCGCGCGGTTCCGTTCGTGATACTCCAACCGATTCGGCACATCCGTCATGAGAGGATCGAGCATACCGAGGATGAGGCAACCCGACAGTCGGACGCGGCCACGCAGACCTCTGAGCAAAGTCGGCAGCGTGGAGGGGTCCTGTCCGATGCCGATCGTATTGCCCATGCACACGATCGCGTCGAAGAGTCCCTCCTCCCCCGGGTCCGAGAGGTCGGCGACGCGCGCATCGGCGCAGCCACGCCGACGGCACACGTCGATCGCCCCTTCGGAGGAGTCGATGGCCACAACGTGAACGCACCGCTCCTCGAGGTAGAGCGCGTACGAGCCCGGCCCGCACCCCAGATCCAAGACTCTCCCGCTGAGTTCATTCAGAGCGCGACGCTCCGCGTCACTCCGAGGTGCGTCGAAGTATCCCGCCGCATCCGGGACGTCGTTGCGAACGCCATCGTCGCTAACGTAGGTGTGGGGGTGAGACACTCCCGCCCAATGGTCGAGGTAGATCCGACCCCACACGTCGGCCTCAGCCACGCCTTCGCTGGGTCTCTCGGTCACAACTCCGCCCGCCGATAGACCACCTCTTCGTTCCGCGCAAAGGGTGGGTGGACCACTCGAGGACGCCACTCCGACGACGGCGTCATTCCCATGATGTGAGCATCCAAGCCCGCAACGAGCTCGCGCCAACCGGGCATGTCCTCGTGGACTTCGAGCCACCGCTCTCCCACCAGGATCGAGAGGCACACGTCGTCGACGATGAAGCGGTCGCCCTTGTAGGCGACAACCTCACGGATCTGCGCCCAGTCGACCTCCCAAACGTCGCCGGCGTTCGACAGGGTGAAGCCCCGCACGGTCACGTCGATCATGCGGAGACTTCTAGTGCCGTCCCCTGCCGACCACAACCTCGCCCCCTTCGTGGGACGCCGGGCGGCGGCCGATTACCGCGTTTCGGGGCAAGCCGCGTGGCACGTCGATTGCCACTCGGTCCCCTATGAACCCGTAACGGAGTGTAGTGATGCTACAGCGAGCCGCGCTGGTCGGAGTGGGCCTCTTGGCCGCGAGCTGTTCGAGTTCGGTGGGGCCGGGCGAGCCCGCAGAAGGCGTGGCGGTGAATGGCGCGGTCGAGCTGAGTTACGTCGTGGACTTCCCGGAGGGAGACGGGCCGTTCCCGACCGTCGTCTACGGCCCGGGTTCCGGGGACGTGGGCGCCGACGCCTCGAGCGTGCTCGAACACGCTCGCCAGCTCGTCGCGCTGGGATATGCCGTTGTCCGCTACGACAAGCGAGGCGTCGGCGAATCATCCGGTGAAATCCTGAACCTCAGTACGGCCAACAGCGAAAGCGTCGTGCCCGACTTGGCCGGGGACATGCTCGCGGTAGCCCGCGAGGCCGCGACGCTCCCCCGGGTCGATGGCTCGAGGTTGGCTCTGTTCGGCGCCAGCCAAGCCAACTGGTACCTCCCGCTGGTTGCCGCGGAACTGTCGTCCGTCCGTTGGATGGTCATCCTGACTGGAGGTCTGCTACCCGTCGGACCCAAGAACGAGTGGGAGCGCCTCGTCTTCGTGGAGGGCCGCGACCCGTTCGCCCAAGCGACTCTCGACGAATGGTCCCTCTACGCGGGTCCGATCGGATTCGATCAGCGACCCGTTCTCCGGTCGCTGGACCTCCCGATGCTCTATCTTCTCGGCGAACGCGACCCCGGGGTCCCCCTGACTCCGATGCTCGGCGAAGCGGATGCGCTCAGGGGTGATGGGGTGAACCTCACGGTCGAGACCTTCCCGGATGGAGTCCACCTGTTGGATGGCATCGACTTCTGGGACGTCCTGTCGGCGTGGCTGGGTGAACAGACCTAGCGATCGTCGGACTCGATGGCCCGCGCCGACGGGTTCGAACCGAGTTCATGCCGTGCGGCCATCTTCGCCACCGACAACGTCCCACCCGCCGTGCTGGCACCCAAAAGACCACCGATCCATGCAGGTCCGGGCGCGAGGACGGAGAGGATCAGTCCCGCCGCCAGTCCCCCCAGAACGAACGGTGCCGACTTCAGAGAGAGGACGTCGCGGCCGCGAAACGCGATCGGTAGGAGGCCCGAGAACGACCCTCCGGCGATCACGCCGACCACCCCGGTACCACGTCGCGAGCTGGAAGAGCTCCTCGACGCGGAGGGGTACGGACGCGAGCCCGAGCACCGTGAGTAGAGTCGCGAGGACGACGGACCCGACGGCCCACGCGACACCCCATACGACCGAGTTGCCGATCGCAGCTTTCAACTTCCTCAGCACGCGTCGATCATCTCACTCTCCGCCCGCCTCTGCCGCGAGGGACAGCAGCGCGTCGAGATCCAGTGGGTGCGAGAACATCTGGAGTGACCCATCCGCCCCGGTCGGCCACTCCGCCCTGGGTCTGTCGCGATACAACTCGAGTCCGTTGTCGTCCGGATCTCGGAGGTAGAGCGCCTCGCTCACGCCGTGGTCGGCGGAGCCCTCAAGGGGGACCCCGAGTCGCACCAACCGACGGTACGCTCGGGCGAGGGCTACCCGCGACGGGTACAAGAAGGCCGCGTGGAAGAGCCCGGCCGCACCTCTCGGTGCCGGTCCCGCACCTTTCGATTGCCACGTATTCAGGCCCAGGTGATGGTGGTAGCCCCCGGCGGACATGAAGGCGGCAGAATCACCCATCCGCTGCATCATTTCGAAACCGAGGGCGTCTTGATAGAAGGCGATCGATCGCTCGAGGTCCGAGACCTTGAGATGCACGTGGCCGACCGTAACGCCCGCGTCGATCGGCTCGAACGAAGATGGGTTCATGACGGATCGTGGTCAGAGGTCGACGCCGACTCACCAAACTTCCCAACGAAGACGACGTCGGGCTTCTCGGGGCTCGCGCTCTCATGGTAGAGGTCGGCGAGAAAGCGGAGTAGGCCATCCTCCTCGACCCACTCGGGAATGGCGACGCGCGCCGGCCGATGCTTGCCCTCCGTGCCGAGCTCGACGGTGACCCACTGTCCACATTCTCGGGTGATGCCCAACCGCCGCCCGAACACATCGTAGATCAGTACGGTCGTTCGATCGGAGGAGTCGCTCACTCGGGTCCACCCACGGCTAGAAGGCCTCGGCCTCGAACACCTCACCGTCGAGATCATCGAGCTTGCGGAGCACGAAGCCCCGCGCGTCCTGCACGGCCTGGTTGTAGACCGGCGGACCCAGAGTCTCCAAGAAGAAGTCCAAGACCTTTTCCGCGCGGAAGTCGCTGACCTCTTCTTCGAATTCCTCGAGGTAGAAGCCGCGCAGACGAAGAATCAGTGCGACGCGACGGTCGTCCGAGAGTGTCAGGGCCATCGACGTGTGGTCCGTTCGAGTTGCTGTATCCTCGCTCAGAGGGACCTACCTTGAGAAGACCGACCCTTGGAACACGCGGAGAACCTGCCATGGACCGTCCGATCCGAGACTACGTGCTCGCCTTCGGAATCGCTGCGCTCGCCGGGCTCGGCGGCGCGGCCGTCGTGCTGGCCGACGTCGATGACGCCCCCGGGGGCATGCTCATCGGCTTCTTGATGGTCGTGTCTGCGGCGGCGCTGCATTTGCGAACGAGCCGAGCCGGGGAGTAGCCGGACCTTCGATACCCCCGCCTAGCTCCCGGACACCTCGGCCGAGTCGACGTCGCTCTTCACGTCCCCCAACTCTTCGATCAAGTCGTCGAGCGAACGGGACCGAGTCAGTGAGGGGGGCACGGGGGCGACCATGGACATCGATCGACGGATCTGGTCCGCCGGTGCGACTTCGATGCGTTCGAGTCCCCACCCCGCCGCCAGGGCCAGCGCCGCACACGCCACCGCGATCGTCATCTTGAGGCCTCGGCTCCGGCGGCTCGCGATGTCGATGTAGAGGAAGAGGGAGAAGGTCCACATGCCGAGACCCAAGACACCCCATTGGACGACGTCTCGGATCCAGGAGTCACCGGCCGCGAAGTTGATCCACCCTGCAACGGCCCCGATCGGGAAGAAGACGAGACCGAGCGCCGAGGTTACTCCGAGGTAGGCTCTGAACCTCCCGTGACCCGTGAAGATCTTCGTCCCTCCGGCCCAGACTCCGGCCCACATCAGAACGAAGAGGAAGAGGACGAAGGTCACGCCGGTGATTTCCGCCCAGCCGCTCAGGTCGTGGCTCGTGAAGGTGAACACGCCTCCGATATACAGCGTGAGCGCCGCGACCAGGCGCCAGGAAGGGAGCCGCTCGTAGGCGAACAGCCGGTCGTCCTCCTGCGTATCCGGGAGCACCTTCGCCTCGGGGACGTCCGTCGCCACTCGTCGGAAGCGGATGGTGGTTTGGCCAACGGTCACTGCTTGATTCGGGTCGACACGCAGTGTCTCCCCCGAGTGTACTCGCCCCTCGACGCGCGTCCCGTTCGTCGTGCCGAGATCCTGCACGGTCAACGCACCGCCATCCGGGGCCCACTCGACGACGAGGTGCTGCGCGTCGACGAACTCGTCCTCGAGATGCACGAGGTTTTCCGGCGCTCGGCCGACGGTGATCGCACCGCTCTTCACCTGCACGCGAGCGGTGACGACTCCACTCGCGTCCGACAGCTCGACCAGGGTCAGTTGCTCCATGAGAACCCTCTCAACCAACCCTCCGTGAGGCCCGTCACGTGCTCGAAGGCGATCGGCGCGGCGCGGAGCGTCGAGACGACCCCTTCACCTTCCCCTCCCATGAGCACTGACCGCACGAACAGGTCGTATAGCTCCGAATGCGTATCCAAGCGACGCAGGCAAACTGTGGCTACGAGTTCCGCGTCGAGGCCGTCTGCGACGTTCCGCTCACGACACGAGTACTCGGTTGCGTCTTCGTTGGCCGGGGCCTCCCAGCCGAAGATCGTCGTGTACCACTCGTTGAGGAGCGCGTGGAACGCGAAGGTCGTGAGTGAGCCCGCCGACATCCACATGTGTTCCAGATACACGAGGTCGTAGGAGCCGACGGACCCGAGCAACATGCCGTCTTCCGCCGCGCACGCGTACTCGGTCAGTTCGTAACGGTCGTCTTCGATGTCGTACGGGATCGCCTCACACTGCAACAGGCCTTCCGGCGGGGCGGGCAGGGTCGCGCGGCCTAAGTCGAGCGTGGCGAAGTCGCCGCCCAGCGTGGCTCCGAAGAAGTCGTTCTGGAACGCCGTCAGGCGTTCGTTGGCATCGTCCAGAAGTGCCTCCCGCGTGGGCACGTCTGCGCTCATGGCATCAGTCAGTACGGCCGCGACCCGGTCCGCAGGGATGAGAAAACTGACCTGGTTTCCCGCAGTCGCGACGTTGACCCCGACCACGGTCCCGTCCGCCCGCACCGTCGGCCCGCCACTCATCCCCGGATTGATCGAACCGCTGAAGTGCATGCGCGGAGCGATCGCGGCCTCGACAAGCCCGTTGTACACGCCCTCGACGACTGCCGTCGATAGGTCGCGCGGGTGCCCCATGGAGTACAGGACCTCCCCGTTCGGCACAGGCTCGTCAATGAGCTGCAGGGGTCGGTCGAGGTCAGCGTCGACGCGGAGCAGCGCCAGGTCGTTGGCCACATCGAGAGCGACAAGGGCGACGAAGGGCACCTCCGCTCCTTCGTGGTCGAGCAGACGTGGCCGGTACACGTCCTCCTCGAAGAGGAGATCCCTCACCACGTGGTAATTCGTGGCGACGAGATTCGGAGTCACGAAGAACGCGGTCCCCACGGAGGTGGGTGCGTCCGAGTTCCGCTCTACGACCTCGACTTTCACGACGGCGTCGGCGAACCGTTCGTACACCTCGCTCGGCGTTTGGGCCTGCGCGGCCGCGCCCTGTACCGCAGCGACGAGGAGGAGCGACACCGTCCGGGCTGTCCGATGTGCGTTCACGCGGTGCCTCGACGGAGGGTGGGAAGGCGAGATCGGCCGGGAATCGTGGACTGCCGGGGTCAGCTCGGACTCGTCGGGCAGCTTACGGGCGCCTTCGAAGCCCGCCAAGGCCCCCGCCCCGACCTCGATGGCGGCGTCGTCGACCTCCCTTGACAAATCCTTTTGTCAATACCACAATCTCCTTCAAGGAGGAACCGATGTCAGCGCTAGCGATCCTACAGGACGAAGAAGCGGCAGCCGCCGTCATGAGCCCGCTCCGGAGACGGATTCTCTCCGCCCTCGCGGAGCCGGGATCGGCCACGACCGTCGGGCACGAGATCGGCGTACCTCGCCAGAAGGTGAACTACCACCTCCGCGCACTCGAGGACGCCGGGCTCGTCGAACACGTCGAGGACCGCAAGCGAGGGAACTGCATGGAGCGGATCGTCCGAGCTACGGCCCGTCACTACCTGATCGCGCCCTCCGTGCTCGGCGATCTCGAAGCATCCCCGGAGGAGGCCGCCGATCGCTTCTCGAGCGACCACCTCGCCGCCGTATCCGCTCGGACGATCTCGGAGCTGGCCGAGTTGCGCCGGCGCGCCGACGAGGCCGGCAAACGGCTCGCGACACTCAGCATGGAGACCGGGATTCGATTCGCCACACCCGCGGACCAACAAGCGTTCGCGGAAGCGTTGGCGGAGAGTCTCGCTGCCCTGGTGGCCCAGTACCACGACGAAACAGCCGAACACGGCCGTTGGTTTCGCACCGCGGTCGGCATTCACCCCGCGCTCCTCGAGCGCACAGAGGAGACACCCGCATGACCGAGAGTGCCCGCGCCACACGCGCGATCGAAATCGAGCGCCACATCGATGCCCCGCCCGAAGACGTGTGGGCGGCGCTGACGACGGGAGAAGGTCTGAAGCGATGGTTCGTGGTCGACGCGAAAGTCGACCCGAAGGTGGGTGGGATGCTCTGGATCTCTTGGGGGCCCGGCATGGAGGGGGAGGCGCCGATCCACATCTGGGAACCACATCGCCGTTTTGGTTGGACGGAGACCCATGGAACGGATGACTCGGGAGCCCCGATCCAAGTGGTCGTGGACTTCGAGATCGCCGCGGAGTCCGGCGGCACCACCCTCCGCCTCGTCCAGTCCGGCTTCAGCGCCGCAGCGGAGTGGGACGAGATGTTCGACGCGACGGTCGACGGCTGGAACTACTTCTTCTTCAACTTGGCGGAGTGCGTGACGCGACACGCAGGCAAGCCGCGAGGCCTCGCGTGGGCACGGCTCCCCACGGAGTTCTCGCGGGACGAGGCCTGGACGCGGTTGGTGGAGGGAGGCCTGCTGCCTTCGGACACCACTCCCGAGGTCACGGTCGACACACCGAGGCCCGTTTCCGTCGTCTCGTCGCGGAGAGGTCACCACCTCGCGTGTACGATCCCCGACTTGGACGACAGCATCCTCTTCGTCGAGTTCGAGGGTCGGCACATCGGGTTCTGGTTGAGCACCTATGGCTTCGACCAAGAGAGGGTGGCCTCCCTCCAAGCGGATCTTGATGCCCGAGTCGAGGCGACCCTCGGAAACTAGGGGGTACGGCGCTGGAGGTGCCTGCCTCCAGCGCCGCGCCGGGACCGGTTAGATTCCGCGCCGTTCCTCATGCCATCGCGGAGTCCCAGCAGCCATGTCCGGACCGCAGTTCATTTACCACATGCACCGGCTTTCGAAGATCGTCCCGCCCAAGCGGGAGATCCTCAAGAACATCAACCTGTCGTTCTACCCCGGTGCGAAGATCGGCGTGGTCGGGTCGAATGGTTCGGGGAAGAGTTCGCTGCTCAAGATCATGGCCGGGCTCGACACCGACTTCATCGGCGAAGCATGGGCCGCGAAGGGCACACGGATCGGGTACCTCGCCCAGGAGCCCGAGCTCGATCCTTCGCTCGACGTGAAGGGGAACGTGGAGCTCGCGGTCGCCGATACGCGCAACCTCCTCAAGGAGTTCGAGGCCGTAAGCCTCCAGTTCGGCGAGATCTCCACCGATGAGGAGATGAATGCGCTGATCGACAAGCAGGCCAAGCTACAAGATCGGATCGAGGCCGAGGGCGCGTGGGAGCTGGATCGCCGGATCGAGATCGCAATGGACGCGCTGCGCCTCCCGCCCGGCGACACGGACGTCACGACGCTGTCCGGCGGCGAGAGGCGCCGGGTGGCCCTGTGCCGCGTCCTGCTCGAGCAGCCGGACATGCTCCTCCTCGACGAGCCGACCAACCACCTCGACGCCGAGTCCGTCGCCTGGCTCGAACATCACTTGGCGGCATTCCCCGGCACGATCGTCGCCATCACGCACGACCGGTACTTCCTCGACAACGTCGCGGAGTGGATCCTCGAGCTCGATCGGGGCCAAGGAATTCCGTGGAAGGGCAACTACTCGTCGTGGCTCGAGCAGAAGCAGGAACGGCTGCGGGTCGAGGAGAAGTCCGAGTCCGCTCGCCAAAAGACGCTGGAGCGCGAGTTGGACTGGATTCGTATGTCCCCACGAGCGAGGCAGGCGAAGGGGAAGGCGCGGCTCTCCGCGTACGAAGACCTCTTGGGTCAGGACGAACGAGAGCAGATCCGCACGGCAGAGATCCTGATCCCCAAGGGTCCACGGTTGGGGAACGTCGTCATCAAGGCCGACGCGATTGCCAAAGGCTTCGGAGAGCGACTGTTGATCGAAGACCTCTCGTTCGACGTGCCTCCCGGGGCCGTCGTCGGGATCATCGGCGGAAACGGGGCCGGGAAGACCACGCTCTTCCGCATGATCGTGGGTGACGAAACGCCGGACTCCGGAGAGATGGAGCTCGGGCAGACCGTTCAGCTCGCGTATGTCGATCAGTCCCGTGAGGAGCTCGACGGAGACAAGTCGGTCTTCGACGAGGTCAGCGGAGGACTGGACGTGCTCCAATTCGGCCGAGCCGAAGTGAACCCGCGAGCATACCTCTCCTGGTTCAACTTCCGCGGAGCCGACCAGCAGAAGAAGGTCGGCGTGCTATCGGGCGGAGAACGAAACCGGCTGCACCTCGCCAAGCTCCTCAAGGAGGGCGGGAACGTCATGCTCCTCGACGAGCCGACGAACGACCTCGACGTCGACACGCTTCGCGCCCTCGAGAACGCCATTCTCGACTACGCCGGATGTGTGCTCGTGATCTCCCACGACCGGTGGTTCCTCGACCGCATCTGCACGCACATCCTTGCGTTCGAGGGCGACTCGCGAGTGGTGTGGTTCGAGGGGAACTTCCAGGAGTATGAAGAGGACAAGAAGCGACGTCTCGGTGACGACGCTTTGCAGCCGAAGCGAGTGAAGTACCGGAAGCTGGTGAGGGACTAACGGCACGCTTGTTCCCCGGTCGCCCCAGCCGGTACTGTTCGCTCGTCCTCGACCTTCGGGAGTTCGTCGGTGGCTCGGAAGCGAAAGAAGTCCAAGTCCAAGTCGAAGAAGCGGAAGCAACGGGCGTCGGCGCCCGAGGCTGACGCGTCGGAGAGTACGGACGTCGAGGCCTCCAGCGCGGCCGACGCGGAAGACCCTCCCGCTCCAGATCCCGGCGAAGGGCTCGAAGAGGCCATCGACCTGGATGCGGACCTCGACGGCCAGTCCGTCGAAGATCTCCTCGCCGAGGCCTCGGCTCTCGCAGGCGGTGAAGAGCCGGCCGACGAGACGGCATCTCTCGAAGGCGGAGATCGTGGGCCGGACGATCCCCCCGACAGCGCGGAGCCGGAGAACGCCAAACCGGACAGGGAGGCATCCGAGGAGGCGGACGACATCGATCTCGTCGTCCTGGACGAGGAACCGACCGACGACGATCCACCTTTGCGGCCAGACGGAACGTCCGACGAGGAGAGCATCACCACGATTTCGTTGGATGACGACCTCGACGAGGACGCCGCCGATCTGATCGCGCAGGCCATCGCGTTGTCCGACGAGGAGTTGCCGGCGGTCCGCGATGACGAGGTCGCCTCGGCGAGCCCGGACGCCGGAGACGAGGGCAGCGCTCTCCACCTCCCGGCGGACCAGGCCGGCACTCCGGGCCAGCCGCCTGTCATGACTCGGGACGCGCTCGATGCCCTCCGAGAACTCCGCACCCAGGGCGTCGGTCCCGGGGATGCGGAGCTCGTCCTGGACCTCGGCGAAGGAGGGACGCCGGAAGACCGCGATCGCCTCCTCCAGGCCGCCCTGGCGCACGTGGAGATGCAGGACGCGGTTTACCGTGTTCCGACCGCCGTAGTTCGCCCCCGACGTCTCGGTGCCGCTGCGACCGCGGCCGTCCTCGTCGTCGCGTTGTGGGTCGCCTTCGCGCCCCCGTCGATCCTCGTCCCACCGGAGCCGCCCACTCCGACCGAGGCCGAACTGCTCGACGGCGTGCGGGCGACCTTGTGGCTCCACATGCAACAGGTGGAGTCCTTCCGCGTGGAGGCCGGGCGGCTGCCCAGAGACATCTCCGAGTTGGCCGACCCTCACCCGGGGATCCAATACGTGCGTTCGAGCAACCGGCTATACCAGCTGGTCATGCGGACCGCAGATGGGAGAACCGTCATGTACGACTCTGGCTCTCCCGCTGCGGACTTCGACGGAATGGCGACTCGATTCGGCCTCGACACCGGAGGGTCGTGACGTGGGTCGCATCACGCCTCATCTCGGTCTGGTCCTCGCGCTCGGGCTCCTCGTCGCGGCCGCCGTACGACCGGTCCGGCAAGCCTCGAGCTTCGAACGCACGAGAGACGCGGCGGTCGGCGAAGTCCAGAACCTGCGTCTGGCTGTCGAGCGCCGATGGGGCGAGTACAGCAGTTGGCCCACGCCCGGGGCTCTCGGCGAGATCCCGCTCGAGGTGGCCGCGGCCTTCCCGGGGGACTCCATCCTCGGCGGTGACGGGTACAGGATCCGGTGGCACACCGTGAGGTACGTCTCGTTCTCAGACGAGCCGATCCAGGACCTACCGCCGGAAGCCATCGCCGCGGTCGACTCCATCCCCACCTCCGTGGAGGAAGGCACGGCAGAGTCTGGACTGATCACCCTCCACTCCGCCGACCCTCGGCTCCTCGCCGCCCTCCTCGACGAATTCCGCGGCGACGGCTCGTTCGTGGCGGACTCGACGTGGTCCCTCGTCGTGCCCCCACCAGGCAGCTGAGCGAATCCCTGCTTGACGCCACCGGGCGGGCCGGGATACGTTCCCTGAACATTTGAGGGAAGCCTCGGCACACGCCGGGGCTTCTTTTCCGAACACTCCCCTCAACGTTTCATGCCAATGACCCGACGGCAGATGAGCCTACTTCAGGGCACGTTGGACGTGCTCGTGCTCCGCGCGTTGGCTGCCGAGCCCCGGCACGGTTATGCGGTGGCGGAGTGGATCCGGGCACGCACCGATGGCACGCTCGATATCGAAGACGGCGCGCTCTACACCTCGTTGCACCGGATGCAGAAGCGGGGATGGCTACAGGCGGAGTGGGGCGTCTCGGAGAACAACCGACGAGCGAAGTACTACGCGCTGACCGAGGAGGGCGTCGCCGAACTCTCGCGAGCTCGCGGGGACTGGGCTCGCTACGCCGAGGCCGTCTTCAAAGTCCTTGGTAGCGAAGAGGTCTGACGTGCTCCCGGACGGAGTTCGACGCTTCTTCCGACTGGATGGCGTTCTCGGACGAGACGACGACGTCGATGCGGAACTGCAGCACCACTTCGAGGCGGCCGTGTCCGCGCATCGACGGCAGGGTTTGAGTGAGGACGAGGCGCGAGCGGCTGTTCGCGCTCGCTTCGGGGACGAGCGCGCCTATCGGGCCGCGCTCAAGCGAATCGGGACGGGGAGGGTACGGATGAGAGAGAAAACGGAGTGGGGCGAGGCCATCGTACGGTCGGTCGTGCGGGCCATCAGAGGCATGCGCCGGAACCCTGGTTTCACCTTCTCGGTCGCCTTCGTGCTGGCTCTCGGGATCGGGGCGAATGCGGTCATGTTCGGTGTCGTCGACCGACTCCTGCTGAGCCCCCCACAGCACATCGTCGAGCACGACGACGTGCGCCTACTTCACGTCCAGCGGGAGATCTTCAACGGTGAAACCCGCACGATGCGCTCGTTTACCTGGCCCGACTATCAGGACCTGAAGTCGGTGTCGGCCTTCGCCTCGGTCGGCGCCTACTCCGGCCCACAAGAGGTCATCGTCGGCCGCGGCGAGGAAGCGAGCCTGGCGGACGCCGTCCAGGCGACGGCCTCGCTCTTCCCCCTGCTCGGGGTGTCTCCGTCGCGAGGCCGGTTCTTCACGGAAGCAGAGGATCGGTTGGGAGCCGAACCCGTAGCAGTTCTCGCGCACGAGTACTGGGAGCGCGAGTACGGGCAGAACCCGGACGTGCTCGGCCAACAGATCGACATCTCCCAAGCGTCGTACACGATCATCGGCATCGCGCCGCCGGGCTTCACCGGCGCCGAGCTCGCACCCGCCGACCTGTGGATTCCGATGCAGCGGTCCCAGGAGATCGAGCAAGGAGACGGTTGGGTCGACTCGCGAGGCTGGTATTGGCTCCAGGCCGTGGCCCGACTCGGCGACGGTGCGACCACCGAAGCGGCAGAGGCCGAGTCGTCGGCCGCCCACCGCGCGGGTCGCGCCGAGATGATCGAGCAGGACTTCTACGACGCCGATGCTCTGATCATCGCTGGACCGGTGATTGCCGCGCGCGGCCCGAACCCGACGTCGGAAGCACAGGTCGCCCGTTGGTTGGGGGGCGTCTCCCTCATCGTGCTTCTGATCGCCTGCTTCAACGTCGCGAACCTCCTCCTCGCGCGTGCGGTGACCACCCGCCGGGAGATGGCCGTCCGGCTCGCTCTGGGGGTCGGCCGCGGGCGGCTCGTCGCCGAGGTCGTCCTCGAGGCGATGCTGCTGGCCCTCCTAGGAGCCGGCATCGCGATGGGGGTCGCGCGCGTCCTCAGCGGGACCGTGCACCGCGTGCTGCTTCCCGGTGTCGCCTTCACCGATTCCGGACTCGACGGGCGTCTACTCGGCTTCGCCCTGCTCGCCACGCTCATCGCCGGGCTCGTGACCGGCGTGCTCCCGGCGCTACAGGGGACGCGCACGGACCTCACCGTCGCGTTGCGATCGGGAGGACCTCGAAGCTCGGGCGGCGGCAGCCGGTTGAGGGTTGCCCTTCTCGTAGGCCAAGCCGCCCTGTCCGTGGTACTGCTCGTCGGCGCAGGCCTCTTCGTGAAGAGCCTGGACCGAGCGGAAAACCTCGACCTCGGCTTCGACCAGGATCGCGTCCTCGTGACGATGCTCGAATGGAACGAGTCGCTTCCCGCAGCGGAACGAGCCTCGGTGTATTCGGAAGCGCTCGACCGCGTACGTCGGCTGCCCGGGGTCCGCGAGGCGGCGCTCACGTACACGATTCCCTTCTATTCGAGCATCAGCCTCGGCCAACCGCGGGTGCCGGGCCTCGACTCCGTACCGCGACACCACAACGGTGGGCCCTACGTCAACAAGGTGGGTGCGGGCTACCTCGAGACGATGGGGCTGAGTGTGCGGGCCGGTCGAGGCATCGGTGCGCCGGACGACACGGAAGGAGCGTCACCCGTCGCCGTGGTCAGCGAGAGTATGGCCGCAGCCTACTGGCCCGCCGGTGACGCGATCGGGTCCTGCATGATCTTCGACGAGGACGAACCGGTGTGCACCGAGGTCATCGGTGTCGTCGAGAACCACCGTCGGCAGGCGCTCGTCGAGGACGATCCGCACTTCCTGTACTACGTGAATCAGGGGCACCCCGACTTCCAAGGCCCCCCACAGGCGATCATGGTCGGAACGGACGGTGACCCCGAGCTCGTGCTCGAGGCGGTCCGCGCCGAGGCGCGCGACGCATCGACTCAGGTTCGTTTCGTGAACGCCACTTCACTGGCGGACTTCGTCGAGCCCGAGCTCCGCTCGTGGACGATGGGGGCCGCCATGTTCACCGTGTTTGGGGCGCTCGCCCTCATCGTAGCCGCCTGGGGCCTCTACAGCGTTCTGGCGTTCGACGTCGCGCTACGACGTCACGAACTCGGCGTGCGCACCGCCCTGGGTGCCGGCGTCGGTCGGCTCGTGCACATGGTCATCCGTCGGGCGGTCGGATTGGTCGGCGTGGGCACGGCCCTCGGCCTCTTGATCGCCCTCGCGGCCGCACCCTTCGTGCGCCCTCTCCTCTTCCAGGTCCCCGAGCGAGACCCGATGACCTACGGGGTCGTGGCGGCCCTCCTCATGCTGGTGGGGTGCGCGGCAGGAGCGGTCCCGGCCATGCGCGCCACGAGAGTCGACCCGCGAGAGGCGCTGACCTCGGAGTGAAGCCCGCCCCCACCCGGGGGTCCCCTCACGCCGTTTTCGCGCAATCTTTCCTGAGCCGGGAACGCCCCGTCGGGGCGCTCCCGGTTTCCGGACCGTTGCGCGAACCCGATCGACTCCATGATCAACATCCAGACCCGACCCGACGTCTCGGCTGACCGGGTTTCCCTCGCCGTCACCGAACACTTCGGCCTCGCGGGGCCGCTGACCCCACTCGCCGGCGAGCGCGACCTCAACTTCCGGCTCGACCAGGACGATGGCTCTCGGTACGTCGTGAAAGTGAGCTCACCCGACGAGTCGGACGTAATCCTGGAAATCGAAGCCGACTTGATGGCCCACGTCGCCCGGATCACCGGCTTCTCTCCGGCGCCGGTGGCCTCCGCGGCGGGCGCTCATGTCGTGCACTTCGATGGAGACCGCGAAGGCGAGTCGTTCCGACTTCGCGTCGTCGAGTACCTGGAGGGCGGTCTCCTCGCGGACGTGAAGCCTCGGACGGCGGCTCTGCTGACCGACCTCGGGGCGCGCGTCGCCGATCTGGTAAGCGCCCTCGGCGCCTACCCCGACCATCCGCCCGCGCGCATCGACTTCGAGTGGGCGCTCGGTCGATCGGGGCTCGTGATGGAGCGATGCTTCGATCTCTTCGACGGAGAAGAGCGCGCCTTGATCGAGTCGGTCTACGCCGGGTGGAAGGCCCGTGAGCCCGACTTCCTCGGTTTGGGCTCGCAGGTCATCCACGGAGACATCAACGACTACAACGTACTCGTCTCGGAGCCCGGGGAAGACGCCAGACGGATCACCGGAATCATCGACCTCGGAGACGCTCATTCGGCCCCTCGCGTCTTTGATCTCGGGGTCGCACTCGCCTACGCGGTCCTCGATACGGAAGACCCGCTCATGGCGGCTGCCGCCGTCGCTCGCGGCTTCCATGAGCGGACCCCGCTGTCCGAAGACGAAGTCGATGTCCTCTACACCCTGTTGAGGGCTCGCCTCGGCGCGAGCGTAAGCATCTCCAGGTGGCGGGCACACGAGGCGGGAACGACGGATCCCTACCACGCGGTGTCGGAGAAGCCGGCGTGGGACGCGCTCCGCACGTTGGCCGAGATCCCACTTCCCCTCGCGGACGGCGTCATTCGGGCGGCGTGCGGCTTCCCCGCGAGTCGACGCAATGAAGCCCTCACCCAATGGCTCGGCGAGCGCAACTTCGCGCCCGTGATGGTGCTCCCCGACGAAGCCGAGACGACCGTGCTCGACCTCAGCGTGTCCAGCCCTCTGCTGAACGGGCGGGACACCGACGACACCCTGGGCTTCACCCGACGCACCTTCCGGGCCATGGAAGACGCCGGCGCGACGCTCGGGATCGGGCGGTACCTCGAGCCCCGTGCCTTCTACCTCACCGATCTCTTCGAGGGGCGACCTGGGGATGCACGGGAACGTCGGACGATCCATATCGGGATCGACCTGTTCGACCAGGCCGGGGCCGAGGTGTACGCCCCGCTCGCCGGGCGTGTGCACAGCGTGCGCGACAACGGCGAGGGACTCGACTACGGACCTACGATCATCCTCGAACACGACGGTCCGGCGGGGCCGTTTTGGACGATGTACGGCCACCTCGAACGGGCCTCCGTGGACGGCTTGGTCGAAGGCAGCGACGTGAGTGCAGGAGATGCCATCGCCCGTATCGGTCCGTACCCGGAGAACGGAGACTGGCCGCCCCATCTCCACTTCCAGATTATGACGCACCTGCTCGGATACGAGGGGGAATTCCCGGGCGTTGCGCTCCCGCGTGAGGCGTCCGTCTGGGCATCGTTCTGCCCAGACCCGAACCTGATCCTGGGCCTCTCGGGTGCGACGACGTGGGAGGCACCGGAGGACCCCGCAGAACGAAGGGGTCGACTGCTCGGGAGCAGCCTCAGCCTCTCGTACGACCCGCCCCTTCATATCGTCCGCGGCGTCGGTACCTACCTCTACGACGTCGTCGGCCGAGGGTATCTGGACTGCGTGAACAACGTGGCCCACGTCGGACACGAACATCCGCGCGTCGTGGCCGCCGGACGACGCCAGATGGGGGTGCTCAACACGAACACGAGATACCTGCACGAGGCGGTGGTCGAGTACGCGGAACGACTCACCGCGCTGTTCCCGGACCCGCTCTCCGTGTGCCTGTTCGTGAATTCGGGGTCGGAGGCGAACGAGCTGGCCCTTCGCATGGCGCGCGCCCACACCGGTCGCACGGGAGTCATCGGCATCGAGGGCGGCTACCACGGCAACACCCAGGGCCTCGTCGACGTCAGCCACTACAAGCACGCGGGCAAAGGCGGCGCCGGCGCTCCGGACTGGGTCCGGACGGTGACGATGCCCGACGACTACCGCGGGGAGTTCCGACGCAACGTGTCAGACCGGGCGGAGCGGTATGCCGCGGCCGTGCCCGTCGCAGCCAAGGAGCTCGTGGACGCGGGGCACGGGGTGAGCGCGTTCATCGCCGAAGCCATCCTCTCGTGCGGCGGACAAATCGAGCCGCCGGCGGGCTATCTCGAACACGCCGTGCGACATGCCCGAGCGGCGGGCGCGGTGTACATCGCGGACGAGGTCCAAATCGGATTCGGTCGCGTCGGGTCCCACCTGTGGGGCTTCGAGGCGGCGGGCGTCGTGCCGGACATCGTGACCCTTGGGAAACCGATCGGGAACGGTCACCCGATGGGCGCGGTCATCACCACCCCGGAGATCATCGAGTCGTTCGCCAACGGCATGGAGTTCTTCAGCACCTTCGGTGGCAACCCCGTGTCCGCCTCGATCGGACTCGCCGTGTTGGATGTGGTGGAGGAGGGTCGACTTCGGGAGCATGCCGCCCTGATCGGTGGCACCCTCAAAGGCTCGATGGCCTCCCTCGCCATGCAGCACGAGGCCATCGGAGACGTGCGCGGCCGCGGGCTCTTCCTGGGGATCGAGTTCGTGCGGGATCGGATGTCGCGCGAACCAGCTCCCGAGGTTGCCCGGTATGTGGCCAATCGGGCCAGCCACCTCGGGGTGCTCCTCTCGACGGACGGGCCCGACCACAACGTCATCAAGATCAAGCCACCGATGAGCTTCTCGGAGTCGGATGCGGAGCGTCTCGTGAGTACACTGGATCGTATCCTCGTCGAGGACGGCGCCAGGCCTCACTAGTGTCCGCTTGACACCATAGGGAGAAACGCCCACACTCGTAGTGTCACCCTGACACTAGAGGATGGACGTATGTCGGACGTCGACAGAGCCGAGCCCTATCTCCCGTTGCACCCCGAAGCGTTTCGACTCCTCGTCGTGCTACGCACCGGTGAGCGGCATGGCTACGCGCTCGTGAAGGAGCTCGAACGAGATCCGGGTCGGCCCGGGAAGGTGCTCCCGGCCAACCTGTATCGCCGGATCCGCACATTGCTCGACCAAGGCCTCATCGAAGAGTCGGGCGCACGCCCCGACCCCGAGCTCGACGATCAGCGCCGCCGCTACTTCGTCGTCACGCAGCTGGGCGAGGCCGTCGCGCGTGCGGAGGCGGAGCGTCTGCAGCGCCTGTTGGCCGGCGCCGGCGATCTGCTCTCGGAGTCAGCGGGGTGAGTCGACTCGAGCGACGTGGGTATCGGCTGCTCCTCCGCCTATTGCCGGAACCCCTCCGGGCCGATTTCGGCCCGGACATGGAGCAGCTGTACGTCGACCGGATGCAAGAGGAAGCAGGGTGGTTCGGCCGTGTGGGTCTCCGGATCGAGGCGATCCGAGACGTGGTGACCACGGCCCTTCGGGAGCGCGGCGAATCCGTCGTCCGCGCCGTGGAATCGGTGGATTGGAGAGGGATGATGAGGAACGGGTGGACACACGATATCCAGTACGCGCTACGCGCCCTACGAAAGCGGCCTGGCTTCACCTTCGCCGCGGTCGGCACGCTCTCGCTCGGGATCGCGGCGACCGTCTCGATGTTCGGGGTCGTGCATGCGGTGCTCTTGGCGCCGCTCCCCTTCCCCGCCTCGGACCAACTGGTGGTCCTGCAAAACCGGGACGCTCAAAACGGAGAGCTCCTAGGCGAAACGGTCGCACATCCGGACGTGCGCACGATCCAAGAGGAGGTCCCCGGGCTCGCGATGGCCGGGTATAGCGGGACCAACCCGACCCTCACAGGCTTCGGAGAGCCCCAGATCGTGGCCGGGGCGCGGGTGACGGACGGCTTCATCACGTTGACGGGCCTCCAGCCGGTGATCGGCCGCGACATCGTCGCCGCGGACGACGACCCTGGAGCGGATCGGGTCGCCGTCGTCTCGCACGACTTCTGGACCCGACACTTCGCGGGCGAAGCCGACGCCCTAGGACAGTCGATCACGCTGGGCGGCACCCCCTGGCTGATCGTCGGCGTTGCACCGGAGGGCTTCGACTACCCAGGCGGTGTCGACCTGTGGGTTCCCCGACGCCACAACACGGACGGGTGCGGATTCGGGTGCAGGATCATCCGCGGAGTCGGCCGCGTCGACGGGGACGTCGAGACCGTGCGCACCGCCCTCGCGCGGACATCCGATCGTCTCGAGGAGACCTATCCCGAGACTCACTCGGGGATGGAGTTCGGGATCGAACCACTCATCGACGAACAAGTGTCCGACGTACGCACCGGGATCCTGGCGCTCTTCGGATCCGTGATCATGGTCCTCCTGATCGCCTGCGCGAACGTCGCGAATCTGTTGCTCGTGCGCGCTCAATCCCGCCGACGCGAAGTCGCTCTCCGCCGTACGCTGGGGGCCAGCCGTGCTCGGATCGTGAGGGAGTTGATCACGGAGAGTGGGGTCATCGCGGCGCTCGCCGGCATCGTGGGCACCGGGCTCGCGTGGTGGGGCACGGCGACGTTGGTTCGACTCGCTCCGGCCTCGGTCCCGAGACTCGAGGGCGTTCGGATGGACGGGACGGCGGTGCTCTTCGCCTTCGGGCTCGTCGTGCTCGTGACCGCCGTATTCGGCGTCCTCCCTGCGCTCAAGGCGAGTCGAGACGTCGACGTGTCCCGGGCGGGTCAGCGCACGGCGGGTAGCCGCGGCAGCGAACGCTCTCGCTCCGTTCTGTTGTCGCTCGAGTTCGCTCTCTCACTCTCCCTCCTTCTCGGGACGGGGCTGCTCATGCGGACCCTCTCCGAGATCCGCTCGGTCGACCTCGGTTTCGAAACCGAGAACATCGAGCGCTTCCGATTCTCCCTGCCCGGTGCCAACTACGACTCGCTCGACGTGCAGCCGTTCATCGGCGCGCTCGAGTCGGAGCTGGCGGCGATCCCCGGGGTGCGGGCCGTCGGATGGGGCTTCGGCGTTCCCTTCGCACGAGGAAACATCCACGCGGGAGTCGAATTCCTCGACCGACCCGCAGTAGACCCCCAGGACGAGCCAGAACTCGCCGTCCGGCCATCCACGCCAGGCTTCCTCGAAGCGAACGGGATGGAGATGGTTGCCGGCCGTTGGTTCGAGGACGGCGACCGATACGGGGGCGCACCCGTCATCGTGATCAACGAAGCCACGAAACGGGAGTTCTACCCCGACGTCGATCCGATCGGACGTCAGATGCGGGTCCATGTGACGTGGGCGTTCGAGGACTCGCCGGAGCGCACGATCGTCGGCGTGGTGGAGGACGTCCTGCGCGGTTCGCTCACGGAGCAACCCGATGCTGCCGTGTACATTCCGAACGCCCAGTTCGGTGCGATGTCCGGCTACATGACGGTGGCCCTCGAGCCGGGAGTCGCCACGGCGATCCCCGAGGCTCGGCGGATCGTCACGAACCTCGATCCGGGGTTGGCCATCTGGGGTGAGGAGACCCTCGCGGAGGCAGTGGCCGGTGCCCGCGGAGACACGACCTTCTACACCACCCTGCTGACCGTCTTCTCCGTCATCGCCCTCCTGTTGGCGGCCGTCGGCCTCTACGGCGTGGTGGCCTACTCGGTGTCTCAGAGGACGCGCGAGATCGGCGTTCGCATCGCTCTAGGTGCGGCGGCAGACCATGTCGTGTAGTAGTGACAACACGGTGCGTTTGTGGGACCAGCAAGGCAACTCCATCGACAACTCCTTTGAAGGCCATACGGCTGCTGTTACTTCAGTAGCGTTTAGCCCGGATGGCACCACTATTGTCAGTAGTAGTAGTGACAACACAGTGCGTTTGTGGGACCGGCACGGCAACCCTATTGGCGACCCCTTTGAAGGCCATACATCTATTGTTACTTCAGTAGCGTTTAGCCCGGATGGCACCACTATTGTCAGTGGCAGTGGCAGTAAAACACCACTTTTCAGTGGCAGTAGTGACAACACAGTACGTTTATGGGACTGGCAAGGCAATCCCATCGGTGACCCCTTTGAAGGCCATACGGCTGATGTCACTTCAGTGGCGTTTAGCCCGAATGGCACCACTATTATCAGTGGCAGTAGTGACAACACAGTGCGTTTGTGGGACCGGCAAGGCAATTCCATCGGCGACCCCTTTAAAGGCCATACGGATGAGGTCACTTCGGTTGCGTTTAGCCCGGATGGCACCACTATTGTCAGCGGCAGTAGTGACAACACAGTACGTTTGTGGGACCGGCAAGGCAATTCCATCGGTGACCCCTTTGAAGGCCATACGTCTATTGTTACTTCAGTAGCGTTTAGTCCCGATGGCACCACTATTGTTAGTGGCAGTGGGGACTGGACGGTACGTTTGTGGGACCAGCAAGGTAACCTCATTGGCGACCCCTTTGAAGGCCATACATCTATTGTTACTTCAGTGGCGTTTAGTCCCGATGGCACCACTATTGTCAGTGGCAGTGGCGACCCCTTCACCAATTTCAATCGTGAAAACACGGTGCGTCTGTGGGACCGTCAAGGTAACCCCATCAGTGCCCCTTTTAGAGGCCATAGGGATGATATTTCTTCAGTGACATTTAGTCCGGATGGCACCACCATTATCAGTGGCAGTACTGACAAAACATTGCGCCAGTGGCCTTCTGAAGATTGGATCACGTATACTTGCAATCGTCTTCGTGGTGATCTTTTAGCGAGTAGTGACTCCGATGATGTGTTCCGACTTGCTCGTCGTACTTGCGATCGCTACGCTTGGAAGTAAGCTAAAGCACTTATCAACGCAAAAATGCAAGACTTTCATAGTCTAAGCCTGGGCCGATCAGCAGGAAGTAGTCCAGGACTTTTAGCGATCGCACCGCCACCATCTATCTGAGCACCGCCTACAATTTGCTTTTTTTCCCTGAACTCTGGTGGAAAAAATCGCTACAAGTTGCGCTCTCAAATCAGTTCTGCTCTGTAGTAAAGACCCAAGCCCATAGGCTAAGCCTGGGCTGAGCAGCGGTGAAGTATTCCTGGGCGTTTAGCGATCGCACTGTAGTGACCCCCAAAATTAGGACAGGACTGAGAGAGCG
>JBCCEZ010000049.1:0-35949 GCA_039030015.1 Gemmatimonadota bacterium
CAGCTCCGCGAAGGCCTCCTCGTTGACCAAGAGTCCCATCGTCATCCCTGGCTCCCACCACCCGGGGTAGTAGTAGTGCTTTGCGATCTGGTAGAAGCCGAGATGCTCGTCATCGTACGGCCCGACCCACTCGGTGGCGTCGATCGCCCCGCGCTCGAGGGCGGGATAGATCTCCGGCCCGGCCAAGACCTGAACGGTCACGCCCAAGCGGGCCATGATCTCCCCGCCGAGCCCAGGGATTCGCATCCGGAGGCCGGCGAGGTCGGCCAGGCTCCCCACCGGCTCTCGAAACCATCCGCCCATCTGTGCGGGGCTGTGCACGGCCGGGATGTTTCGGACGCCGAAGTCGGCGTACACCGAGTTGATGAGTTCGAGGCCCCCTCCGTGGTGCAGCCACGAGATCTGTTGCCGGGTGTTCAGTCCGAAAGGGATCGCGGTGTCGAACGCCAGCGCAGGGTGTTTGCCGATATAGAAGTACCCCGGCGATAGGCCGCAGTGGACCGTCCCCTGCATCACGCCGTCCATGACCTGAAGGGGTGGAACGACCTCACCGGCGGCGTACACGCGGATCGTGAAGCTGCCCCCCGTCATCGCGGAGACGCGCTCCGCGATCTGCGTGGAGGCGCCGTGCAGTAGCGGAGCGCTCGGAGGGAAACTCGAGGCGAGTCTCCACTCGACCTCCGGGCCCGAGACGGACTGCCGAGGCAGCGCGGCCGCGAGGAAGGATCTGCGGGGCAGGGACATGGCGTTCTCGTAGCAGGAGGAATGGCAACATCCCGGCGGGTCGCGGACTCCCGCAAGTACGACGCCCCACCCCCGGCGAACGGGAGTGGGGCGTCGCGGGACACCGACTGCTCGGGGCTAGAAGTTGTAGAACTCCTGCAGACCCCGGACGACGCCGATGCGCTGAGCGTCGCTCGGAACGAAGTCGTAAATCTGAAGCTCGAACATGTTGATCGTTGCGAACCCAACCCCCGCAGGGCTGCCGTTCTCGTCCGACACGCCCATGCTCGCGCCGCGGAAGAGCTCGAGCGGGGTGTTGAGCGTCGGGTCGTGCGCGACCTCGAGTCCGTCGATGTAGATGTGCACCCCGTTTTCTTGGCTAAAGGTGAAGGTGTAGATCTGGGCGTCGAAGATGCTGGCGACGAGCTCTCCGGAAACGTGGGTCGTGCCTCCGTGGGATAGGCTGACCGTCTCGTTGTCGTCGAAGCCGATGCGAATGCCTCGCCCCTCGTCCTGGCTGTCCCCGAAGATCCAATAGACCGGATTGGCGTCCGAGGGGGGCACGCCCGTGCGGTTCACGACGGCGAAGATCGTGTAGTCGGTCTCGAGCAAAGCCGTTCCGGGCAGGGACATCCGGCCGGTGAACGACGAGGGGTTGAACTGGAAGGCCACGACGTTCGGCGGATTGAAGAGCCCAGAGAAGGCTGGGCCGCCGAAGGGGACGAGGGAGTTCCGGCTGTCGTCATTCCGCTGTGCCCCGAAGAGGTCGACCCACCCGGCCACACCTTGAGCCCCGACGATCGGACCCGTCAGCACGCCGTTCTCGGAGCGGTACCAGGCCACGCCATCAGGCAGAGCCGCCTCGATGGGCGAGCAGTCTACGACGTCGTACTCGGTGGCGATCTTCACCTTGAGCTGACGCGCGGGGTCGTTCGCGGCGTTGACCGTGTAACTGAGCGGGGCGCCGGTCGTGATCGTCCCACCGTCGGCGATGAATGAGCTTAGGGCTTCGAAGTCTCCCGTGAGGGCGGCTGCGGCGAGCCCCGCGTCACCGCCGATCGCGTATCCACCGATCTTCACGGATTCGAGCTCGCTGACGTACTTCACATCCGACCCTATGCTCCCGCCGGCCACGGCGCCGCTGAAGCTCGCGTCGATCGATGCCTCCATCGACTGAACAGACTCGGTCGATTGGATGAGGAGGTAGAACTGCCGCCCGTACGTGACGCTGGAGACGTACGCGGCCGGATTCCCGGGCTGGACGTACTGCGCGAGCTGGGTCGCGGTCGCCCCTGGGCCGAAGAAGTTCCCCGGGTTCGTCGGCGCCTCGAAGGCGATCGTGTAATAGCTCTGGGTCAGTTTGACGAGGAAGCGATTCATGCTGACGTCGCTGTTGTAGTCGAACGAGCCCTGCACACTCGACGTCAGATTCTCGTACTCGGCTTGGATCGAGACACCGAGCTGCTCTCGGGAGGTGATGCGCTCCATCGAATAGGTGGTACGTGCGGGGAGATCACCGGGGTTGTCGGCGATGATCTCATTCATCGCGTCATAGACTGAGGAGAGGCGGACCTTGTCGAGGTCACGACTCGCCGACGACGCCCCGTTCACCAGGGTGATGACTACCGTCCCGGGCCCGCGATCCACGGGAATGTCGCTCGGCGTCGCGTTGTCGAGCGTGTTCCCCTGCAGGAGGTTGCCCGGGAAGATGATCTGCGTGTTCGGGTCGAATTGCGGATAGTCGCTGTAGCCCTCAGTGAGGGAGACCGTCTTCCTGGTGCAGAAGTAGTTGTCATTGCCGCTCTGCTCCTCGAACTCGACGGGGTCGGTTTCCGTCATCGACGAAGCGATCTCCTCGAACGCCCCGGCGTTGTTCAGGAGGGCGGCCATCGCGGCTGTCTCGGCCTGAGGGTCCGGATCGGGCTCCGGGTCGGGGTTCTGGTCGACCATCGTGGGGGCCGCAGCTTCGCACGCCGCGAAGATCACGAGGACGAAGGTGTAGAATCCCCAACGGGCGGCTCGCACCGTGGCGTTGCGCTTCATGACAAGCTCCGGGGTCAGAGTGGCGTACACCCTCAAGGCGGCAAACCGACCGGCTGACCCTCATCGTTCTCGAACGCGTTATCGTGGGGGTGCCACAACCGACGGGAGCGATGAGCGAAGACTACGAACACCAACGGCAGCGATACCGCGTTCGGTATCCGCACGCCGCGCGCCCGGTCTTGGAGATTCGAGGCGGAGCGCTCAGCGTGATCGATTGCTCCGAGTCCGGTCTTCGCTTCGAGCTCACAGACGGGATGGTGGCCCCCCGAGTGGGCAGCGCGATCTCGGGCACTTTGAAGCTCAACGAAGGGCGCACGGCCGACGTCGCTGCGGTGGTCCACGGCGTGTACCAGGACAGTGTGGCGTTGCGCTTCACCTCTGCGGCGGTTCCGTACAAGACGATCTTCGCCGAACAGCGCTATCTCAGGAAGAACTTCGGGTATTGAGTCAGGACCGGCGCACCGTGCCCTTGAAGCTTGTCCGGAATCCTACGGACCTCTAACCTCCAGGTGGCTCGCGGTCCCCCCGCGACCGTCCATCGCCCCATTGTGTCCGCGCGACTCGTCGAGTCGGGTGGTCCTCAAGGAGGAACGGGATGTCCCGACGTCCGCTGATCGCCTTCGTCGCCCTCACGGCCGTGCTCGTCGCGCCGTCGCCTGCAACGGCTCAGGAAGGCGGCGAACGAGAGAATGTCACCTACCACCGGGACATCGTGCCGGTGCTTCAGCGCAGCTGCGTGAACTGCCACCGCTCGAACGGTGTCGCTCCGATGGCGCTGACCGACTACGAGGACGTCCGTCGCTACGCGCGCCGCATCGTGCGTCGGACGGCCATCCGGGATCGCATGGGCGCCATGCCGCCGTGGTATGCCGAGAAAGACATCGGGATCCAGCACTTCAAGAACGATCCGTCGCTGACCGACGAAGAGATCGGGATGATCGCTGAGTGGGCCGAGTCCGGAGCGCCCGAAGGTGATCCGGAAGACGCTCCTCCGGCGCTCGTCTTCGACGATTCCGGGGCCTGGCAGCTCGGCGAGCCCGACGTGGTCGTGTCCACGGACGAGTTCCTCGTTCGCTCGGGCGAACCGGATTGGTGGGGGGATATCACGCCGGTGCTGATTCCCATGGAGGAAGACCGGTACGTGAAGTCGGTCGAAATCCGTGAGGTCAACGACGTCCCGCAGGAGGGCACGGGTCGAGAGACGGTGGGTGGGCGCTACGTCATTCACCACATGGTGTGGGGAACTCGAAACGAAGAAGGCGGGGACCGCCAGACGTGGCCTGTACACGAAGTTGGTCGGAACGGAGACGTCTTCGATCCCGACGCGGGCCGCATCCTCCGGAAAGGCTCGTACATCGTCTCGGAGTCGACGCACCTCCACTCGAACGGCCTCGATACGCGCGCTCGCCTCGAGTTCGGCTTCATTTTCCACCCCGAGGGCTACGTGCCGAAGTATCGTGAGTCGATCCTCGGCCTCGGAAACGGGTCGGACATCGACATCCGGGCGGGTGAGAAGGACCAGGAACTGCACGCCTACACGGTCCTCCAGACGCCGACGAAGATCGTCTCCTTCGAACCCCATCTGCATGCGCCGGGCGACCGGATGTGTCTCGAGGCGATCTGGGGCTTCAACGTCGAGACCCTCTCCTGCGTGGGCTACGACCACAACTGGGTCCGCACCTACACCTTCGAGGACGACCACCAGCCTCTCCTTCCTGCCGGGACCGTGCTCCACATCACGGGCTACATGAACAACACGGAGGAGAACTTCAATATCCCAGACTCCCGCAACTGGCAGGGGTCAGGGAACCGCTCGGTCGCCAACATGTTCATCGACCTCGGCATGCGTTTGGCGATGACGCAGGAGCAGTTCGAAGAAGAGATGGCTCTCCGTAGAGCGCGCTTGGACCTCGGGCCGAATGACCATGTGATCGGCTGCCCCCTGTGCCTTGTGATACCGGAGGGCGGTCGATGATCCGACGGCTGGCTCTCGTCGGCGCATTGGTGGCCTTGGGCATGCCCACGAGCGCCGCGTCTCAGCTCGCGTACCAAGAAGGGCAGAACGTGGCTCCGGCCTACGAGGGCTGGATCCAGAACGACGACGGCACCCGCACGATGGTGTTTGGCTACATGAACCGGAACTGGCGCGAAGAGCTCGACGTGCCGGTGGGAGAGGACAACTTCTTCGCTCCAGGCGCGATCGACCGGGGACAGCCGACCCACTTCCGTCCGCGCAGGAATCGCTTCGTCTTCCTCGTCGACCTTCCGGCCGATTGGGGGGATGAGGAGGTCGTGTGGACGTTGACGACCGCGGGACAGACCGAGAAGGCCTACGGAACCCTGGGGATCGACCAGCGCCTCGACAACATCGTGATCGCGTCCGAGACGGGTGCTCTCGGCATCGGCGCCTCCACCCCGGAGGTGCGGGCGAACACGCCTCCGGTGCTCACCGTGGAAGGCGGATCCGAATACCAGGTTCGGGTCGGTCAGCCGCTCGAACTCGCCGTCCGTATGGAGGACGACGGCCTCGAGGACGCGCAGCGGACGTGGCGTCTTCGTGAGGCGAACCGGGAGAAGACGATCTCCGAGATGGACGGTCCGCCCCGGCTGAGCCGTGGGCAGCTTCGCCCCCCCACGCGGATCACCGTGAACAAGATCGTGTGGCACCACGTCGCGTGGTTCGTCTACCGAAAAGAGACGACCGGGCCCGGCGTCCCAGCCTTCGATCCGCCGCAGGTGAAGACCTGGGAGGACACGCGGACTGGCGCGAACTCGCCCTGGGCGCCGCTGTGGCGTCGGACGCCGGTTCCTGACGACGGGGTGTGGCGCACGTCGGTGACGTTCGACGAGCCTGGTACGTACATCCTCCGGGCACGTGGTGACGACGGTGCATTGTACCACGACCAAGACATCACGGTGGTCGTCTCGGCGATCGCCTCTCAGTAGATCATGAATCGGGCTCCGGTGTTCGTGGTAACGATCGCCGTCGCGATGATGGCTCTGCCGGAGTCCGTTGCTGCCCAGGACCATTCTGGGCACGAAGGGATGTCGGGTCACAACCACGCGGTCACGGCGGTAGATTGTTCGACGCTCGCCTCACCCCCGTGGGTAGGGCTCAGCGTGCTCGATCGCGAGCGCTTCGTGTCGGCGCACGACGCCGTGAGGGAGCTCAAAACTCCTGCGGCGGCCATGGCCGCAGGGTATCGCCCGGTGCTCGGCGACATTCCCGGGATGGGCGTGCACTACGTGCACCGCGGGTACAGCCGCGACGGGATCCACGTCGATCAGCCCGACCATCTCATGTTCGCTCCCGTGAACGGGGAGGACGCACTCGTCGGCGCTGCCTACGCCTTCGTCGACGTGCCGGACACGCACGAACCGCTCCCGTACGACAGTGACCTCGCGCACTGGCACGACCATCCGGAGTTCGCGCCGGATGGCGAGACGCTCCACATGCTACACATCTGGTTCGTCCCCTCCTCGAACGGCCCCTTTGCCGGTCTCAACTTCTGGCTGCCCTTCCATGGGGCGGGCATTACGCCCCCGAGCGCATGTTGGATGTCGGATCCCGACATGTCCGAGCTCATTCAGCGGGTCGCCTTTGCGCTGGTCCCCGCCGACAACCCGATCGTCGCACGGATCGATGCAGCCCGTGGCCTCTCTGGAGAAGACCAGCTCCCGCGAGGCCGGGTGCGCATTCTTCAGGCGCTCGGCGCGGCCGCAGAGGCGGGCGACATGGACGCGTGGATGCGCGCGGCCGAGCGGTTCGAGTCGAACCTCACCGATCGCGAGCGGTTCCGTACTCGCCTACTCCTTCAGACGCTGACCAATGCGCAGATGTCGTCGGCGGAGCGAGAGGGTGTCGGCGTCAGCTAAATCCTGCCGTGACAGGTGTCTACCGGCTTCCGGTCAACTCGCGACTGAGGTCTCGCAGTCGACGACGTGATGCGTCGTCATACGCCTGCGCGTGAGCCCGCTGCGGGCTCAGCTGGTTGAAGAAGAGCCCGCCGTCGACGTTTCCGACGATCAGATTCATGACGGCATCGGCGCCCTCGGCGATGGTTGCCCGGGGTGTGACGCCGAGCCGCTGGACCATCCCGGTAGGCATGTATGTCGCGGGGTGAAGCGCGGTCACGGTCACTCCCGATCCGCCGAGTTCCTCATGCAGATCGAAGGTGTGACCGATCTGTGCCAGCTTGCTCTGGCCGTAGGCGCGGCGACCACTGAAGTCGTTCTCGATCATCACATCGTCCCAGTCGATCGGGGCCTGAGCCAACGAGGAGACGTTCACGACCCGGGACGGCGCGCTCGAGACGATGCGGTCTTTGAGCAGGTTCGTGAGGAGGAACGGGGCCAAGTAGTTGACCTGAAAACGAAACTCGTGCCCGTCGTCGCTGAGCCATCGCTCGTCTGGTGCGGAGCCGAAACCCGCATTGTTCACGAGCACGTCGAGACGGTCGTATTCGTCGAGAATCACCGCGGCGAGCGCTCTCACGTTCCCGAAGTCGGCGAAGTCTGCCTGGACGAAGCGGGCGCTTCCGGGGCCCGCCTCGATTTCGGCTACGACGGCCATTCCGCGCTCTTCATCCCGACCGTGCACGATCACGTGTGCGCCCCGGGCACCCATCCGCAGTGCGACCTCCCGCCCCAAGCCACTCGTGGAGCCGGTGACGAGGACGACCTCTTGGTCGGGCTCTACGGTCGGTCGATCCTGAGCCTCGACGGCAGTAGGCGGTGCAGCGGCAAACGCGGCGACCGCCGAAGCGGCCAAGAAGGGCAAGAGAGTGCGAACGCGCACGGGGACCTCCGAAGCAAAGGGATGCCTGCGAAAGCGAAGTCGCTCGGGGGCCCTTCGCAACCTAGGCCAGGGTGTACGCGCGCACGGGCTCGGACTTCCCTCTCAGCTTCAACTCGCCGACAGGCCGGAGTTCGAGCTCCGGGCATTGAGCGGCGGTCTCCTCTCCGATGCATACTCGCGTCCCGAGTTCGCGGTTCGCGCTCTCCAGCCGAGCAGCGGTGTTGATCGCGTCGCCGAGGGCTCGGTAGTCGAGGTAGGCGTCACTGCCGACGTTCCCGACGATGACCGTGCCGGAGTTGACGCCGATTCGGGTCTCTCCCAAGGGCACGCCCTCGTCGCGACGAGCCTTCGCAAAGGCCGAAGCGAACCGGTCCATCTCGGTCGCGCACTCGATCGCGCGTCGGGCGTGGTCCGCCTGCACGACCGGGGCCGAGAAGACGACCGCTACGGCATCACCAACGATCCGGTCGATCGTGCCCCCATGTGCCAAGGCGATTTGGGTCATGCCGGCCAGGTAGTCGTTCAAGACTCGGATCACTCGATCTGGAGACGTGCGTTCGACGAGTGAGGTGAAGCCGGCGATGTCGGTCATGACGAAGGAACACTCCCGGCGTTCGCCTTCGCCCAACTCGACGTGCTGCGGGCTCGCCAAGAGGTGGTCGACCAAGTTGGGAGATACGTATAGAGAGAAGGCCCTTCGGACTGAGGTGTAGCGTCGGCCGAGGCCGATCAGGGCCTGCTCCCGTTCCCCGGAGAAGCCCGACAGAACGAAGGCGATCACGGTCGAGACCCCCAGGGTGTTCAGCACGAAGAAGAGGTCCGACCACGCCTCGGAGATCGGCGGCTCGTCCAAGGCGAGCAGGGGGCCCACCGGGATAAGGATGAGGAACCACAGAAAGTACCGAGCGGCTTCACGCTGCCCGCCGAGGATCAACGAAGCCAACGGAGAGGTGATCGCCCACAGGCTCACTCCACCGGATGCGGCGAAACCGCCGAGTCGGATGAGCAGGAGGGTCGGGAGCAGGAGGCACAAAACCAGCTGGGACTTCCGCAGCCACGAGTAGCCGCCCACACGGCCGAAGACCCACAGACTCGCGATCGTGAGGATGCCGTATCCCCCGGGGATGGCCGACGCGATCGGGTCGCCCAGCGCCCAGTAGAGCACACCCCACGTCAGTCCCGCCGCTGCGTTGAGCAGGGTGAGGCCGACCAGGAATCCTTTCTCGAGTCGCTCCTGCGGCGAATCCGAGCGGTGCGCACCCGCGAGAAGGGACGCCGGGAGGGTCAGCGCATGGGGGATGTTCATGCTCGATAGGAGTGAAGGGCCGGGTCATTCGGAGATACCGTGTTCGACCGAAGATCGGCTCACGAATCGAGGCGCCGCGGGGTGATGTCGCACAGGTAACAATTTCAACCTTCTGGGTTACAAGCCCCGTGAATGGCCCGTTACCCTATGGGCACCGCCGAACTGGACCTTGGAGGCCGATGCCGTCTGCGCGGCGTTGGAACGCGAAGCAACTCATTCGGGCGTGGATCTTCATCCCCGCCGTGTTCTTTGCTCTCCGCTGGATTCTGCTCCGCATCGACGGCGCCTTGATCAACTGGCCGCCCGCCTTCCCGGGAGTCAGCGCGATCATCAGCGGCGGGGCCGTGCTCGCCGTCCTCGGGTGGCTGACCGCCACGTGGTTCGGCGGTCGAAACGAACGGCACGTGGCGGCGGTCCTGAATCAGGCAGCGAGTCGTCGTATCCTTAGGTGACTCGGGTCACGCCCGAAGCTCCTCCTCGAACGAATCCGATGCGGCTGCTCCTCTGGTGCGTCACGCTCGCCAGGCTCGTGGCGATTCCGGTGTTCGTGGTGCTCGCGTCAGAAGCTCAGGAGATGGCTCGATCGGCCCTCGACCCGACGGTTCTTCGGTGGGGCGCGATCGGGGTGATGCTCTCGATCGGTGTGTCGGATCTACTCGATGGATGGATCGCGCGGCGTCACGACCTCGAGACGCAACTCGGGGCCACCGTAGACGCCGTCGCCGACAAGCTCGCTCAGGTCGCGTTCGTCGCGTATCTGACACTCGACGTCGGGCCGGTCTTCACGGCGATCCCCCTCTGGTTTCTGATCACCGTCTTCGGTCGTGATCTGACGCTGCTCGTCGGGGTGTCGGTCCTCCGGCTCCGGTACGGTCCACTCCGCGTCGTGCACCGCACACACGGAAGGGTGGCGACGATGTTGATCGTGGCGGTGATTCTCTGGTCGGCGTTCGGGCTTCCCGCGGCCGGGATGACACCGTTGGCCGTGGTGACCGCGGGTTTGTCGGCGTGGAGTGCGACGATCTACGCGCTCGACGGGGCGGCCCAGGGCAACGCCATTCGCGCGCGAGAGGAGGCGCGCTGAGTCGGGCGCCCGGGGGCGCTCAACGAGTGCCGCAGAACCTCGCGACGGCTACGGCCAGGACCCGACTCATGTCGACGAGTTCGTCGATGTCGATGTATTCGTTCGGGCCATGCGCCCGTCGGATGTCACCCGCACCGAAGAGAACGGCCGGGATCTGGGCTACGTGGGCGAAGAGGCCGGCGTCGGCGCCGAACGGTACTCCCTCGTAGGGAGGGTTCTCTCCCGTCACGTCCTGAAGGGCGGTGGCGACGGTGGTCACGACCTCTGCGTCGACGGGCGTGTCGACCGGGTAGAAACGTCCGCCCCACCACTCGATCACGGGCGGGTGGTCCCGCAAGAAGTCATCGTTCGCCGATGCCTCTGCGACGGCGTGCTCGAACGCTGCCCGTGCCGCCGTCATCGTCTCGCCCGGGAGCACGCCGACGCGACCCTCCACGCTGACTCGATCCGGTACCGAAGACGCCCACGACCCGCCATGCACGGTGCCGAGGCAGATCGGGAACGGGGTAGGGTAAGGCCGGTAGAGGGGCTCTCCTCGGTAGGGTTCGTTCCGCGCCTCTTCGAGGGCGATGACCGCACGGTGGATGACGTGCAGCTTCTCGAGGGCGCTCACACCCTCGGTTCGGATCGCGCCGTGTGCCGCTCTTCCTGGGACGACGACGCGTACGTTGATACATCCCGACTGCACGGGCGCGACGACCATGCGCGTCGGCTCGAGTACGATGGCAGCGTCGCCCGCATGCCCTCGGAGGATCGACGCCAGGGTGCCGATTCCACCGTCTTCCTCTCCTACGACGCTCTGGAGCAGGGCGTGCCCTGCGAGCTCGATTCCAGCGCGCCGGATCGCGTGGAGGGCGAAGAGGCCGGCCATCAGGGGGCCCTTCATGTCGAGCGAACCCCTTCCGTACAGGCGTCCGTCTTCGACGACACCGGCGTAGGGCGGGTGAGACCAGGTGAGCGGGTCCCCGGCGGGGACGACGTCGACGTGTCCGTTCAGCACGAGTGAGCGCCCGCCGGGCGAGTGACCGGGGAGGGTGCCGACAACCCCGAGGGCGTGACCGCGATCGATCTCCCACGACGCGGCTTCGTGACGCTCCACCTCGCGGAGGTCGATCTCCCAGCGGTCCACCTCGAGGCCCAGCTCCTCCATCAGCTCTGCGACGGCCACTTGGGCTTCGGACTCCCGTCCTCCGTCGCTTTGGATACGGACGAGCCGGCGCGCCGCCGAGACGAGTCCGTCACGGTCGACCGCGTCGACGATACGCTGTTCGGAGGCGGTCAGCGAAGAAGGCACACGCGAAGGGTCCGGATGCGTGGGGCAGGGCGCGAGACGAACGAGAAGGTACCGCGCGGACGCCCCCGACGAACATATTCGGGCGTCGACGACGACCCCTCAGATGGGAGTCACCGATGGGCCGCAGTCACGCGATGCGGATCACGGCGCTGCTCTTTCTCGCGGTGCTCACGACCCCTGTGCTGGCGGAAGCACAGTCCGCCCAGCGCTACTCGTTCCAATTCTCGGCGTTGGGGAGCTGGCCCTTCGGCGGCCGATTGGATGGCGTGTCTCTCGGCGTCGGGTGGGAGGCCCAGCTTCGGGTGACTCCGTCGCAGTGGTCGTTCGGCTTCGGCGCGGAGCAGACCTTCCACGACGACGTTCGCGTCGACAACCGGAGTGTCACGCTCTTCGGTGGCTTCTTCGAGCCGCGATACGTAGTGGACGTGGGTTCGGACAAGGCGGCGCCGTATATCTCCGCCCGCTTCGCGCTCTCCCAGCTGACGCTCGCTCAGGGGGAAATGGAAGCGACGGCGAACGGCTATACGATCAACGGTGGAGGTGGCGTGCTGGTCGCGCTCAACGACCGGGTGAACCTCGATCTCGGCGCGACGCTCGGCTACAAGGATTTGGGCAGCCTGCGCTTCATGGGCGTGCCTCAAGACTTCGGCACCGGTGTGAATGCGATCGCCAGGGTGGGGTTGGCGGTGGGGTTGGGGGGCTAGCGACCCCCGCGGCTTAGTCGTCGAGCATCACCACGGAGACGATCCGCCACCCGCCGCCATCGGCGGGCCCGATGAACATCTCGAAGTCTCGGAGCGTGATGCGCTCTCCGCCGAAGCGGGTCCGGTAGAGCAACTGCAGGCGAAATCCAGCTCGACCGAGGTCACCTTCGTTCGCGAAGTCGATGGGGTAGCCGCCCTCGGCTTCCGTTTCGATGAATGTCGGGGTGAACTCGCGATTGTCGACGATATCGAGCAGATCGTCGAGCTGATCACTCGTGGACGCGTCGTACAACTGGGTGATCGGCACGGCGTCGGCCGCGCTCAGCAGAGCGACGTACTCGAGCACCAGGCGACGCGCATCGGCAGCGGTCGCCGGCGCGCGCGTCACCGAGACCCGGAGCGACTGAACGACGCCGTCCGCCGTGGCGGTGATCACCGCTGTGCCGGGGCCGATTCCCGTGACCTGTCCCGAGCGCACATCGGCGACGGTCGGTGCGTCGGTATTCCAGACGATCAGCTCTTCCGGGAGCTCGAAGTTGTTGGGGCCCACGACCCGGGTGCGGAGGTTCGCGGACTCCCCGGCTCGTAGTGCGAGCGACGCGGGCTCCAACTCGATGCGCTGAACCGCAGCCTCGACGGTGACGGCCTGTTCGGCGCGTAGTTCCCCGATCGACGCCGTGAAAATGGTCGTGCCCGGTCCGACGGCCACGAAGAAGTCGCCTTCGCCGAGCCGGACGACGTTCGGATCCGCGGTGCGCCACCGTACTCGATCCACCTGACCGCCCATCGCCGTTCCGCGCTGATCCAAGACGCGCACACCGAAGGTGGCCGTTTCTCCGACCCGCATGGTCGAGGGCATGCCGGTGAGTTCGAGCGACGTGACCTCGGGATTGAACGCGGGCTGCGTGTTCCGTCGAGGGGTGGGTCGGTTCGCCGGCGGCGGCGTCGGTCGCGCCGCCTCTGCTTCCGGCTCCTCGGGTGGCGCTTCGGCGACTGTTTCTTCGGTCGCGGGGGTGACCAGGAGGGTCACCCGTTCGACGAGATCGCCGGCCGAGGCTGTGATGGTGACCGGGCCTTCGGCGAGAACGGTGAGGAGGCCTCCGGGGTCGACGCTGGCGATCGCCGGATCGCTGCTTTCCCATTCGAGGTCGCCATCGACCGGGGCGCCGGACTCGTCGATGGCCTCGAAGACGAGCTGGTGTTCGTCTCCTACGCGCAGCGAGTCCGCCGGCATATCGATCGCGATGGCGGTGATGGGGGACGCCAGGGCCGGCCCCGCTGCTTCCTCGGCGGGGGCGAAGGGCCCGATACCGGGGATGATGCCCATGCTCATCCCACCTGCCGCGCCGCCCCCGAGAAGGAGAACGAGCAGGGCCGCAAGCGCTGCAGGGCGTCGGTAGAGGGGCGGTCGCTCACTGTCGGGTTGCAGTGCAACGGGGATATGCGCCCCCGTGCCCTGGACGATGATCTCCGCCGTGCCCGTGACCCCTCCGCTCTCAGCGGTGACCACCGCCGAACCCATACCTGTCGCCACGACTTCGCCGGTGCTGCTCACGGACGCGACGCTCGCGTCGCTCGTCAGCCATCGCACCGCCCGATCGAGCTCACGTCCATGCTTGTCGCGGACGGCTGCCGCGAGCGCGGCCTTTTGACCGGAGGCCACGTGCACCGTGCCCGGTTCGATCGAAACGGCCGCAGGTGCGGCGTGCCCGACGACGATCGAGACGGAGTTGGTGATGCCGCCAACCGCGGCGCTGATCACGGCCGAGCCCGCCTTGAGCGCCCGGACTTCGCCGTTCTCCACCACCGCAACCGAGGGGTCGGTGCTCGTCCAGACGACGTTGGCGCCTGGGATCGAGCCCTGCGTGGTCCCTCGGACATCGGCGGACAGACGGAAGGTATCGCCCTCCTCGATTCGGGTCGGGAGGCCCAGGACGGTGACGGACGTGGCCGTATCCGGCGCCGCGCGGCCCGGCAGAGGAGAGAGCGGGGACGCCGTGTCCAACGCCTTCACCTCGGCGGTCGAGCCGGCCAGCCGGGTGATATGCTGACGGATGGGGTCTCGACGGCCGAGCGGTGCACCGCCCATGGCGGCCATCGCAGACTCCAGGTCCGGATACCGGTCCGTGGGGTCCTTGGCCAGCATGCGGTGCACGGCCTCGGCCACGTGTGTCGGGCAGTCCGGCCGCAGCTCCAGGATCGGCTTCGGCTCCTCCGAAGTGTGCGCGACCATGATGAAGTACTGCGAGCCGCTGAAGGGCGTGTGCCCGACGAGCATCTCGTACGCGACGACCCCGAGGGCGTACTGATCCGACGCGCCGGTGAGTTCTTCGCCGCGACACTGCTCGGGGCTCATGTACTCGGGCGTACCGATCGTGGCACCCGTTTGGGTCAATCCGGTCTGGGACTCTGTGATCTTCGAGATCCCGAAGTCGGTCACGAAGGCGTCGCCTTCGCGGTCCACCATGATATTCGCAGGTTTGATGTCCCGGTGGATGACGCCCTTACCCCGATGGTGCGCGTAGTCGAGGGCGGATCCGACCTGGTACAAGAGTGCCTGGACGACGGGCACCTCGAGCGGAGCATGCGTCTTCACAATGCTCCGAAGTGGCGGGCCATCGATGAAGTCCATCACGAAGTAGTGCAGGCTGTCCTCTTCTCGCACGGCGTGCACGTTCACGATGTTCGGATGTCGCAGTGAGGCCACCGTCTGGGCCTCGAGTCGGAAACGCGACACCATCGCCTCGTCTTGCAGCAGATTCGAGGCGATGACCTTGATCGCCACCTTCCGGCTCAACGCGACGTCTCGGGCGAGGTATACCGATCCCATCGCGCCCAGTCCGAGCTGCTGCATGACCTCGAACTCGCCCGTCGTCGCGGTCGCGAGTTGGGTGGCTTGGGCGTTCTTCGCGCCGCCGGTCATCACCACGGTGGCGTCTTGGTCTCGGGCTGCGCCGCACTTGGAGCAGAAGCGGTCCGTGGAAGCCAGCGGCGCGCCACACGATGGGCATGGGATCGGAACCGACGTCATGGCCGCGGTCTCGAGCTGATCCGCCGCCGACGTGTCCATGGGGGCTTCGGCCCCACACTGGGGGCAGAACCGGTCGCCCTTCGCGAAGTCGTGACCGCACGACGTGCAGGAGATCGTCTCGGTCACGGGCTCAATCCTGAGTTTCGCGGAAGACCGTCTTGAAGACGATGTTCAGGGCCCCTTCGTCACCCACCGGCTCACCGAGGCTGATGCGACCGGCGCCAGTGAGCAGCACCTGATCCCGGTGGACGAAGATCTCGTTGCCGTCCGAACCGACGAGATAGGTCCCGTTCGTACTGTGGTCCTCGAGGTAGTAGCGCGTGCCGCGGCGAACGACCTTCGCGTGAGCCCGAGAGGCGGAACTGCCGGGGACGACCAGCTTGGAGTCCTGACCGCGACCGAGCGTCAGGGCCTCGTTGGTCCGCGCGGTCATCGAGGCCACTTGGTCGCCGAGCGCGAACTCCATCTCGGGCGTCGGGAGCGTATTGAGGTTCGGCGCCACGGCGGTCATCGCCGCCGTCTCGCCCCGCCACAGGATTTCACAGAGGTGGAGCGGGACATCACGCCCTCGCACCTGGTGGTTGCCCAGGCTGCGGAATCGGATCTCGTGTGGGTCGACGCCCTGGAGGGTGTCGCCGGTGGTGAGAAGCTGCTCCGCCGCGGCCATGCCGATCACTCGGGCGGCCACGTTGACCACGTCCCCGAACATGTCGTCACCCTCGAGGATCACAGGGCCGGCGTGGACTCCGATCTTCACCGCGGAAGGGATCCCGCCGACGGCGGGGCGGACCGACAACGCACGCTGCATCTCGACGGCTGCGTGGAGCGCATCGCTGTTCGACTCGAACGCACACATGATCTCGTCGCCGATCGTTTTCACGACGGTTCCGTTCAACCCGTTCGCGATCCCGCCCAGCTCATCGAGGATGGACGCGAAGTGACGCCGCGACTCGGAATCGCCGATCGCTTCGGTGATCCCGGTGCTGTTACAGATATCGGCGAACAGTATCGCGCGATCAGCTTCCATGCGGCTCGAGCGGGCGTCAGGGCGGACGGGGGATCCGGTCCCACAATACACCAAGCGCAGCCCTTGGTGCTACAACCTCATTCGCCGCGAATGTGCTCGCGGAAGAAGGTGATCGTGCGCTCCTGAGCCAACCGGGCCGCCTCCGCGTCGTAGCGAGGCGTCGTGTCGTTGTGGAAGCCGTGATTCGCGTTGGGGTACATGTGCATCGTGTACTCCTTCCCGTGCTCCTCGAGGGCGGCCTGAAACGCCGGCCAACCCTGGTTGATCCGTTCATCCAGCTCGCCGTAGTGGATCATAAGGGGGGCTTGGATTCGCGGCACGTCTTCGGCAGCGGGCTGGCCGCCATAGAAGGGCGCGCCGGCTGAGAGCTCCGGCATTCGGACCGCCAGCGTTCCGACCATCGAGCCTCCGAAACAGAAGCCGACAGCGCCGACACCTGCGGTATCGTCGCGACCGAGCAGGTAGTGAGCTCCCGCGAGGAAATCCTCCGCCATCGTGGCGCGATCGAGCTGTCTCTGCATGGCCCGGCCGTCGTCGTCGTTGCCGGGATAGCCACCCAGCGGGGTGAGAGCGTCCGGACCCAGGCTGAGGAAGCCGGCCGCCGCGAATCGGCGCACGACGTCCTCAATATAGGGGTTGAGTCCGCGATTCTCGTGGATGACCAGGACGGCGGGTGCGGGACCGCTACGGTCGGCGGGGTAGGCCATGTAGCCCCGCATCGTGCCTGAACCGTCGGGGGATTCGTATTCGACGTACTCGTCACGGATTCTGGGATCGTCCGACGGGACCTCGGACGCCCAGGCGTACTCCGGCGAGAGGGCATCGAGGAAGGCGGCCGCGGTCATTCCCGCGGTCGCGAACTTCGCTGAGCGCTCGAGAAAGTCCCGCCGATCGATGATGCCGTGCACGTACTGATCGAAGAGTGTGAGGACCTCTTGCGGAAAATCCGAGGCTTCAAGGCGTTCGCGAGGCATGTCTCGTCCGGGGTCGTGAGGGTAGCGCACCGTCTGGAACCGTCAGGATATTGCACAGTACACGACCCCGCACCCGGGTCTCCCGCACCGCAACACTCCTCCGTGATCCGCTCCCGCCCTCTCCTCGCTCTTGCGACCGCCCTCACTCTCGTGTCGTGCGGTGATGCCGTCGCGCCGTTCGATCCCGTGCCGACCGCGATCGAAGTGGGGGCCGCCGCCGTATCGCTCGATGCGATCGGGGCCTGGGCTTCTTTGACCGTCGTCGTCCGAGACCAGGAGGGCGGGGCGATTCTGGGTGCGCCCCTCACCTTCGCCTCGGACCTCCCAGCGGTCGCCTCGGTGTCTGCTGAAGGGGTGGTCACAGCGGTGGGGAACGGAAGCGCGACGGTCACGGTCACGTCGGGCACAGCTCAGGGGACCGTCGTCGTAACGGTGGCACAGGTTGCGACAACGCTCTCGGCCCAATCCGACACGGTTTCTTTCCAGGATCCGGGTGAGACCGAGACGATCGCCGTGGCAGCCGCGGATGCGCTCGGTGCGGATGCCGGGTCGCTCGTGTCGTGGGGCTCGCTCGATCCGTCGGTCGCCGTGGTGGACTCCACCGGTCTAGTCACCGCCGTCGAAACGGGCACGACGCTGGTGGTCGCGACCGCCGGTACTACAGCCGACTCTATCGTGGTTCGGGTCGCCCCGGAGTTGACCATCGTGGCGGTCGGCCCAACGACCGTGACGGACACCGTGCAGGCCTTCGTGACGTTGGCCGGTCGTGTCGAGGACCTCGTCGGCTCCGCGTGGTCGGGCGGCCAGGTGTCGTGGTCGGTCGGGGCCGGGTCGGGGGCGATCGTCTCCGCGCAGGAGGTCGAAAGCGATATCACGGGACACATCGGAGCCGTCTGGCAGCTCGGGACGGGCGCAGGGACGCAACGCGCCTTCGTACAGATTGAGAGCCGCGGGCAAACGACCGCCCTCGAGTTCCTCGCCGGCGTCGGTGCCGGTGCGGCCGTGTCGAGCGCCTTGGTGGCCGATTCGGTGCTGCTCAGTGCGGTCGGCGAGAGCGCCTTCCTCGCCCCCACCTACGAAGACGCGTGGGGGAACGCCGCGACCAGTGTCGGGGTCGTGTGGACGTCCTCGGATCCGTCGGTCGCGTCCGTGGCGGCGGACGGGTTGGTCGTCGGGACCGGTGCAGGACAGGCCACGATCGTGCCGGCTCTCGGTGGGGTCGGGGACTCCATTCTCATCTCGGTCGTTCCGAGGGGCGCGGTCTCGATCACCTTCGACGACGGGTGGCTCAGCGTCTACGACAACGCGTGGCCCCTCATGCAGGAGTTCGATCTCCCGGCCAACGTCGGCGTGTACGTCGATGCTGCCCAGGGCTTCCCCGCCTACATGAACGAGACCCAGCTGAATGAGCTCCACGCGGCAGGTTGGTCGATGGCGAGTCACACGCTGTCGCACAGCGACCTGACGACGCTCACCGAGGCCCAACTCGACTTCGAGCTACGGGAGAGCAAGGCGTGGCTCGACGCTCGCGGGTATCGAGGCACGAACGTGCTGATCGCGCCGTATCACCAGTTCGAGGCGCGGGAGAAGATCGCGGCGTCCCAGTACTACGTGGCTGCGCGCGGTGCCGCGGCCAACGAGACGACGCCCGATACCCTGGTCGCGTGGAGGCCGCCGAACCCCTACGAACTGACGGGAATCGACGTGGATCAGCTCCCGTACACGACCGCCGAGGGCCGCGAGATCCTGCGGGACATGCTCCAGAGAACGGCGGACGAGGGGCGCTTCCTCGACGTCCTCTTCCATCAGATCCCGGCGGGCAACGTGGCGGCGATGCGCGCCACGCTCGAGATCATCGAGGAGTTCCGTGAACGCGTCCTTCCGTATCACGAGCTCTTCCCGATCTTCGCGCGCACGGTCAACTGACGGCGGGCGGATCGCCCATGGCCCGGGTGGGTATCGACGGGTTCACAACACCCCCGTAATCTTTGCGGTACCCGCCGCGCTCACACGCGCGGGTCCCATGCGTGCTTTCAGGAGAAAAGTTTGATGTCGCGTTCTGCTGTCGCTGGGCTGGCTTTGGTCGGCCTCGCTGTTTCACCCGCGTTGGCGGACGCCCAGATGGGCGACGTCGAACGTTCGGCACTCCACGACTATCGGGTCGTGACCGTAGCCGAGGGCCTCGAAGGCCCGTGGGCCATGGCCTTTCTCCCGAACGGAGACATGCTCGTCACGGAGAAGGTGGGCCGGCTGCGTGTCATCCGAGACGGTCAGCTCGTCGCGGCGCCCATCGAAGGCGTGCCCGAGGTCCACTTCCGCGGTCAGGGCGGGCTGCTCGACGTCGTGCCGCACCCGGACTTCGCCGACAACCAGCTCATCTACCTGAGCTACTCCAAGCCGATGGGCGGCGATGGTGAGTCGACGACGGCAATCGTGCGTGCTCGTCTGGAGAACGACGCCCTCCACAACGTGGAGGAGCTCTTCGTGGCCAACTCCACGGGACGTGGCCACTACGGTTCGCGGATCATCTTCGACGGCGAAGGGCACATCTTCTTCAGCGTCGGCGACCGGCAGGCTGCGCCCCGGGGAGATTTGGCTGCCCACCCGGCACAGGATCCGTCGACGCACCACGGGACGATCAACCGGATCTACGAAGACGGTAGGATTCCCGACGACAATCCCTTCGTGGGGGAGTCGGACATCGAGCCGTCGATCTGGAGCTTCGGGCACCGGAACCCTCAGGGACTCATCCACGATCCCGCGACCGGTCGGATTTGGCTCACCGAGCACGGCCCTCAGGGTGGTGACGAGGTGAACCTCGTTCAACCGGGGCTGAACTACGGTTGGCCGGTGGTCGGCTACGGCGTGAACTACGGCTCCGGAAGCGCGATCCACGCCTCCACGATGCAGGAAGGCATGGAGAACCCGTCCCATGTGTGGGTGCCGTCGATCGGTGTCTCCGGGCTCATGATGTACACCGGTGACCAGTTCCCCGCGTGGCGGGGCAACATCTTCGCCGGCGGCATGGTCGGGCAGCAGCTCGCCCGGCTCACCGTCGACGGAGACGCGATCGTGGCCGAAGAGACGCTCGTTCGGCGCCAGGGGCGCATCCGAGACGTTCGTCAGGGGCCGGACGGCTTCATCTACCTTGCGATCGAAGATCGGCGGGGCGGTCCGACGCCTATCGTTCGCCTGGAGCCGGCGCGCTAGCGGACCCGATCCGACTCGGTTCGTCGAACGAGAGCGCGGCCCTCATCCTTCGGGGTGGGGGCCGCCTTTCTTTTGGGGGCGCTAGGGCAGCGCGTCCGACCACTGTTCTTCGGTGACGATGGCGATCGGCACCCCACGGCTCCGGTACTGGACGACCTCGTCGATCAGCCCGCCGAAGCTCCCTTGGTACCAGTCTGCGGCGGCGATCGCTCCGATGACCAGATAGTCGGTGCGTCGACTGACGGCGCGCTCGCACACGCCTCCGAGCTCGATGACCTCGCGCTCGCACGCATGGACCGGCCCGTATGCCATCTCGCCTCCGAACACGAAGGTCTGACCCTTGAAGACGATGTCCGGGGGCGGATGGGTGAGCGGTAGGTCGGTGGCGAGTGGGTACTCACCGCCGACCCCGTGTGGGTTCTCCGCCAGCTGAGTCAGCATGGCACCGAGCCGCCTCCGTTCGGCGCCGTCGACTCGGCCATCCATGAAGATGCGCTCGAGTCGACGGGCGAGGAGGTTGGCCGGGTATCGGGCTGCGATGTCGGGATTGCTCTTGGCCCACTCGGACAGTCGCGCGGCCTCATCCTCGGTGACCTTCCCGTCCGCGATCACGCCCCGCACCAGGCCGACCATCTCGGCCATGCCCTGAACGACGCGGCGTTGCTGGCGAAGCTCGCCGGCTCGGCTCACCTCAACGGCCCGTCTGGAGGTCCCGGCAGTTTCTCAGGATCTCGCGCTCGTAGCGGCCGTGGTCGTCCACGATCCGCCAGAAGTCCTCAAGGTAGTCGATCTTGTCCTCTGCGTCGTCCATCTCGTACTGCTCGTACCCCATGGCCGCGAAGTCCGTGAAGAGGCCCTCGATCTCGGATCGGTTCTCGGCGAAGACGGCGAGCGCGCCCGAGTGGTCGTCGAGTTGCGGGCGGCAGAACCCCCGGTACAAGCGCTGGGTCACGCGGCGCACCCGCTCCTGCAGGGACGGGTCGACTGACGCGTAGCGCGCATTCACGATGCCCGACTGATCGAAGTCGTACGGCACGGTGAAGTAGTCGGCCTGCTCGTTGCGGATGAGCTTCACGTTGTGGAAGTAGACCGGAGACCAGTCGGTGTTGCCGATGAGATAGTTGAACAGGGCGGCCGTCACGGAGTAGTCGGCGTACGTACGGGCCGGGTGGAACTGCGTGACGTCCTCGATCGTGGCCATGTGACGGGCGGCCATCTGCTGCTCGTCCTCGATGAGGAAGCCGATCTTCGTCCGCGTGTCGTACTCTCCGTTGACGTCTTCGTACGTGATCTCCACGAGGCGAACGCGGAAGCTGATATCCGTGATCGTGTTGAGGATCCGGTACGCCAGAAACTCGTTGAAGATGTAGCGCTGATAGTCGTCCCGACCGTCGTTGCACGGGGTGACGAGCTTGAGTTTGTCCTGGTCCTCGAAGACGGTGCCTTCCATCTCGCTCGTACGGAAGTTCAGCCGCAGCGGCGGGAAGTTGCAGTTCTTTTTCTCCCTTCTGAAGTTGCCTCGCGCCCGCGTGTTCACGAACCGCTCGACCTCGGACCCGTCCGAGTCGGTGAAGATCACCGAGCCTTCGACTTCCGTGGAATCGCTGCGTTCGTCCCGCAGCCACTTGATGTCGGTCCGCAGCGTCATCCGCAGCGGTTCGTTCGACAAGAAGAGTGGGGCGGAGCGCGCTTCTTCGGCTGCCTCGAGGAATTCCTCGTGGGTCGGGTAGGTGCCGTCTTGGGCGGCTACGGGAGCCGCGAACGCGCACGCCGAGAGGGCGATCAGGGGTAGACGCAGCCGGTCCATCATCATGCTCCGGGAGAGGGTCCTGGACAAGCTTACCCGACTCGCGCGCCAGATGTCCAGCCGATCCTTGCTGACGCCCCCCTGAGACGCCCATCATGGCAGGCATCGCGGCGCTTCGCGCCTTCCCGAACACGGTTCTGTATGAGCTCTACCAACGCGGCGCGCACTCGAGGGTTGGGACGCGTGTTCGCCTACTACGTGGTCCTCGGGGTTGCACTCGGGGTCTCGGTCCAAAACGTGCCGTTCATGGCGGATGTCGTGTCCGGGGCCCGACTCAGTGAGCTCGAGGGGTCGTTCTCCGGTGCGCTGACCGGAACGGCCCCCGTGGGTACGCCGGTCGCCGCGGGTGGCCCCGGGGGTCCTTGGGCCGGGGCGATCATCGCCGCGCTCTCGATGGCGGGCGCGTTGCTCATCATGGTCCCCGTCACATGGGTGTACATGGTGACGCGGCGGCACCGTGGGTACGAAGAGTCGGTGGTCCACACGCTGCTCATCCTCCCCGTCGCCGTGACGGGGATCGTGATGATCGTGCAGAACAGCATCGCCCTCGCCTTCTCCCTGGCGGGCATCGTGGCCGCGGTGCGCTTCCGCACGACGCTCGACGATACCAAGGACGCGGTGTACGTCTTCCTCGCCATCGGCGTCGGTCTGGCCACCGGGGTCCAGGCGCTCGGCATCGCGCTGACCTTGTCGGTGGTGTTCAACGCGGTCGTCGTCGTCTTGTGGCTCACACACTTCGGGAACATCTACGCCGATCAGAACACTCGGGCGGGCCCGCTCGGTTTCGGCGATGTGTTGGCCGGCCCCGGCACGGCCCAGACCGCGCTACGCGTCGGAGATCCCGCGGTCCTCGAGGCAGCCGCGGTCACGGACCTGCATGAGATCGCCGAGCGGGCCGTGCGTATCGAGCGACACATCGGCGAGGAGCGGCTGAAGAAGAAGGAGCGCCGAGCGAATACGCTGGTGATCGTGATCGGCCCGAGCGCGGAGGCGATCCAGGCCGAGGTCGATCCGCTCTTCGAGGAGCGGGCTGTGCGGTGGAAGCTCGCCGAGATCGGGCCTGCTGACGCAGGAACGGAGTTGATCTACCTCGCTCGGTTGGACGGGCTCGCCGATCAAGGAGCCATCATGGACCGCGTGCGCGCCGCCCCTTCGGTGGCGGCAGCGGAGCTCCGGTCACTCAAGGGGATCAAGCCCCGATCGTGAGGTTCGTGCCGCTCCTGGCTGCGGTCGTGATGGCCTGCGATGCCCAGCCCGAGTCCGAGCAGGCTCGGGTCGTCGAGGGTGCTCCCGATTCGACTCTGGTCGCGACGCCCGGGGCGGCTTCGACGGTTCCCGGCCCGAATGCAACGGACTCACTGGCCCTCGGCGTTCCCGATGTCGACCCGCCTCGAGTCGAAGACGGCGACGCCGACGATTCGTCGCCGGCGCCGGGGGAGCAGACGTCTGACCCTTGGCTCGATCGGTATGACTTCGAGGACCGGCTCTGGTACGTCGATCTGCCGGGCCGTTTGGACGAGGTGTCGGGCCTGGCCTTCACGCCAGACGGTCGGCTGTTCGGGCACGACGACGAGCGAGGCCGGGTCCACCAGATCGACCCCGGCAGTGGAGAGGTCGGGATGCGCTTCGACCTGGGAGATCCGCTCGCGCTCGACGACTTCGAAGGGATCGCGGTGGTCGGCGAACGCTTCTTCATGGTGTCGAGTCTCGGACTCCTCTACGAGTTCCGAGAAGGCTCGGATCGAGAGGACGTCGAATATCGGGTGACCGACCCGGGCATCGGCAGCGGATGTGAGGTCGAAGGTCTCGATCACGACCCGGTGAGCGACGCACTCCTCTTCCCGTGCAAGACGACGACACCTCGGACCGCGCCCATCGAGATCCGCCGCGTCTCCATGGGGACGGGCGATCGAATGGCGTCCATTCGCGTCGATCGGGATGCCCTGCCGACGAAGGACATCAATCCAGACTTCGCTCCGTCCGGCATCGTGGGCACCCCCATCGGGACGTGGTTGGTCCTCAGCGCTCGAGACGATGCGATCATCGAGATCGACGGGAGCGGGACGGTGCTGGCTGGGGTCGAACTTCGATCCGGTCGGCATCCGCAGTCCGAAGGGATTGCCCTGAGCGCTGACGGGACGTTGTACGTCGCCGACGAGAAGAACGGGAAAGAGCCCAGGATCACGGCGTATGCACCGCGCCGTGAGGAGTCGCGGTGATTCGTCGGCTGAACGTCCCCGTGGACGATGTCGCCCGATTCGCGCAGCTGAGTGCAAAACGCCGCCCGCTCGGAATGACGGCGTCGAAGCCCACGTGGCATTTGCTGCGTGAGACGTACTTCGACACGTCGGACAACGCGTTGGCCGCGCGGAGCATGACCTTGAAGGCGCGGGCCGAGGCTCGGGGGCACGGGACGCTGGAGCTCTCGATCAGTCAGAGTGTGAATCTGCAGGGGATCGTCGAGGAGCAGGTGTTCGAGACGCCGGTCGTGGGCGGGTTGTACGAGACGCTCGCCGGTCCCTCCGAGGTGGCGGCCCGAATCCGAGAGGCCGTCGATCCGGCCGCGCTGCGCCCGAAGGCGGCGGTCGATATCGACCGCGAGACGCGCGAGCTGCGCGCTGCGCCGTTCGGACGAGCGACGCACCGCATCGTATTCGATGAGGTCATCGCCCACACATCCGACGTGACCCGCGAGCTGCACGAAGTCACGCTGGTGGAGGTCACTTCGGGGAAGACGACACTCGAGGAGCTCGGCGATCGGCTGCGCGACCGGTTCGCCATCACGTCGGACGGCCTGGATACCTTCCGACGGATCCAGAGGACCCTCGTGGCCGCCGAAGGGGCGCCTCGCGCCGAGGTTCCGAACGATGTGCGCGTGAGCTTGATGATCGTGCGCGACTGGGAAGTCGCACTGGTCGAGGGGCCGGATGGGCTCGTCTTTCCCAACGCCCGCGGTTCGGGGGAAGACATCGCACGGGAGTACTTGGCGGACTTCGTTGCGGGAGGTGGAGGAGCGCGGGCCGACCTGGACCTCGTCGGCTTCGCTACCGCTCGGCGCGGAGGGGCCGACCTCGAGGTGTGGCTTCACGAGCACGTTACCGACGGCGAGCCGGAGGGCGTGACCTGGATACCGCTCGTCGAGCTCTTGCAGCGTTTGGGCGCGCCCCGTCTGCGCGACCCACGCCTGATCTCGACGCTCTTGATGCTCGTCCGTTCGGAGATGGGGCAGCGCTTGCTCCGCGAGGCGCCGCATCGCAATGCGATCCCGGTCGACCTTCCGCTGGAACGACGAGAAGAGGGGGTCAAGACGGGAAAGGGGGTCGACGACTACCTCGACCTCGAGTTGAGCATTCTCGACTTCAACCAACGCGTACTCGAACTCGCGGAAGATGACGCGCTGCCCCTGCTGGAGCGGATCCGGTTCCTGTCGATCTTCTCGAGCAACATGGACGAGTTCTTCGTCGTACGGGTCGGACGGCTGAAGGACGAGGTCTCGAAGGGTGGAGAAGGGGAGGAGGAGGATTTCTCTCCGGAACAGCTCCTGGACATCGTCGCCGTGCGAGTCCGGTCGCTGATGGCGAGGGAGTACACCCGTCTCTACCGGGGGCTTCTGCCGGCCCTCGCCCAGGCGGGTGTGCGCGTGGTCGGCTGGGATGACCTCGACGATGAGCAGCGAAGGGCTCTACGCGAGCGCTTCTCGTCCGAGATCTTCCCTGTGCTGACCCCGCTGTCGCTCACGCCCGGTCCTGGGCGGTCGTTCCCCCGGCTCACGTCCCTCGGTCTCGGTCTCGCGATCGCGCTTCGGCGCGGGGAGGATCGTCGGCAGGAGCTGGGTTATCTGCCGATTCCCGGCGACCTCGATCGTTTCTGCCTTGTCCCTGGGTCGAAGGACGTGATCCCGGTGGAGGACGTCATCGGTGCCAACGCGGGCGAGCTCTTCACCGCCGCCGAGGTCGTCGGCTGGTACCCGTTCCGCGCCACGCGCCTCGGGGACGTCGCGATCGACGAGGACTCCTCGGGGTCACTCCTCTCGGCTGTGGCTGACGAAGTCGAAGCCCGCCCGTACATGCCCGTAATTCGCGTCGAAGTGGCCGATTCGATGCCGCGCGAGCTGCGCGCCACGCTCAGCCAAGCGATTCGAGACGATCAGGTGAACGACGCGGCCACCCTGACGCGCTCCGACTTGTACATGGTGCCGGGACTCGTCGACCCGACCGACCTCGCCGAGCTCTGTGATCTCGACGTGCCGGATGGCCTCTTTCCGCCCTACGAAGCGGAGCGTCCTCTGGACCCAGAACGTTCGATCTTCGACACCCTCGCGGAAGGGGATGTGCTGTGTCATCACCCCTTCCACGACTTCGAGAGCACCGTCGGCCGCTTCCTACGTGATGCGGCGGCCGACCCCGACGTCGTCGCGATCAAGCTCACCTTGTATCGAACCGGCCGGCGATCCCCCATCATGGACGCGCTGATCGCGGCCCTCGACGCGGGGAAGGAGGTCAGCGTCTTCGTCGAGTTGAAGGCTCGATTCGACGAGGAGAGCAACATCCACTGGACCAATACGCTCAAGGATCGCGGCGCTCGCGTCGTCTATGGGGTCGTGGGGTACAAAACCCACGCCAAGACCGCCCTCGTCGTGCGCCGTGAGGATGGGGGTGTGCGTCGGTACGTCCACATCGGGACCGGGAACTACAACGCGGCCACCGCCCGCTTCTACACGGACCTCGGGCTGATTTCGGCCGACCCCGATCTCGGGGCGGACCTGAACGACTTCTTCAACGAACTCACCGGGGGGGCAGGCCCGCCGCAGAAGGAGTTCCGCAGGCTGCTCGTCGCACCGAACTCGTTGGTGCAAGGGATCAAGCGCATGATCGATCGGGAGATCGACCACGCGAAGGCCGGCCGACCTGCGCGCATCCAGGTCAAGGTGAACGGCTTGGCCGACCGGAAGGTCGTGAAGCGGCTCTACAAGGCGGCCCAGGCCGGGGTGAAGATCGACCTGATCGTGCGTTCGATCTGCACCCTCCGTCCGGATGTGCCCGAGCTCTCCGAGGGCATCCGCGTCGTCTCCATCCTCGGCCGTTTTCTCGAGCACTCTCGGATTTTCTACTTCGAGAATGCCGGTCAGAGCGAGTACTACATCGGCTCGGCGGACTGGCGGGCTCGCAACCTGCGTCGGCGGGTGGAGGTGGTGACCCCGGTCGACGATCCCGGGGCGAGGGCGGTCCTACGGGCACTTCTGGACGCCCAGTTGGAGGACCCCCGCGCGTGGGAACTTCGGGGCGACGGGGCGTACGAACGGCTCCGGGGCGACGGACTGGACTCCCAGCATCAGATGATGGCGAGTGGAGGGGGTGTGCCGGTCCCCATCTGAGCACGGCGTGCCCCGCCCCCTAAGGCTTCCGATCCGTTGAGGCAGGGCGGGGAGTCGTTAGCTTGCACCGTCGACTCCGCGACGGAGTCCAGGCGCCTGTAGCTCAGTTGGATAGAGCATCGGCCTTCTAAGCCGGCGGTCGCAGGTTCGAGTCCTGCCAGGCGCGTTGAAAGCTCTAGGACGGCACGCCACCGCGGGTGTACTTTGGCGATGCCCCCCCGAAGCGACCGACAACCCTACGGTTTCGGAGGCCACAGTGGCCAAAATCGACACCTTCCTCAGGATCATGCGTGAGGCGGGCGCTTCGGACTTGCATCTGGCAGCCGACTCCCCGCCCGTGCTTCGTATCAACGGGGATCTACGGCCGGCGGAGCACCGACCTCTCAATGCAGAGGAGGTCCAGCTGCTCGTGTACGAGCTGCTGACCGAGTCTCAGATCGAGGCCTTCGAGGAGCAGGGCGAGTTGGATTTCGCGCACACCCTCGAGGGCTCGGCGCGCTTTCGCATCCACGTCTTCCGGCGCTATCCCGGGATCGCCGCGGCCTTCCGCGTGATTCCGCACGAGGTGCCGACAATCGACGCGCTGGCTCTACCGCCCGCGATCCCGAAAATGCTGAAGCAGCGTTCGGGGCTCATTCTCGTGACCGGACCGACCAACTCCGGGAAGTCGACGACGCTCGCGGCGATGGTCGACCATCTCAACGCGGAAACGAACGGGCACATCCTCACCCTCGAGGACCCGCTCGAGTTCATTCACACACCGAAGAAGTGTCTCATCAACCAGAGACAAATCGGCGAACACTCGCAATCCTTCGCCCATGCGCTCAAGGGTGCCCTTCGAGCCGATCCGAACGTGATTCTGGTCGGCGAAATGCGTGACCTGGAGACGATCTCACTGGCGCTGTCCGCCGCTGAGCTCGGGTTGTTGGTGCTGGGCACACTTCACACGAAGTCCGCGGCGCAAACCATTGGGCGCGTTGCGGATGCCTTCCCGGCCGATCAGCAGTCGGCTGTCCGGCTCACGCTGTCTGAGGTCCTGATCGGGATCTGCTCCCAGCAGCTGCTGCGCCGGGCGGATGGCAAGGGGCGTGTGGCCTCGTTCGAGATCATGGTCGCGACACAAGCCATCAAGACGATGATCCGAGACGGGAAGGGGCACCAGGTCAACAACGTCATCATGACCGGGAAGAAGGAGGGGATGAAGCTCCTCGATCAGTATCTCAAGGAGCTGATCCACAACGGCTTGGTCACCGGAGAGGAGGCGGCACGGTACGCAGAGGAGCCGGAGACGATCCTGGCTTTCGCCCAGTCCGGCGGAAAGTTGCCGCCGGATCAGGCTCCGCCACCGCCCGCGCCGCCGCACGAGGACTCGATGCCGCGTACCGGCGCACCAGCGAGCGCCGCTCCACCCGCGACACCGGGGACGCCTGTTGCGTAAGACCGAGCGACTGGACCAGATCCTCATCCGGCTCGGGTACGTCACGCAATCCCAAGTCCAAGAAGCCGTCTCACGCCAGGCGAGCAGCGGGGGGCGAATCGGGCAGAACCTGATCGAGATCGGGGCGCTCACCGAGGAACAGCTCTTCGATGGCCTTGTCGAGCAATTCCGCGTCCCCACGGTGGCGGTCGATGAGCACACCGTGGACAAGTCGCTCCTCGGGCGCATGCCCGCCGATGTGCTCGAGCGAAGTCTGATCATGCCGGTCTCGTGGAACGAGAAGCTGGGCGTCCTCAGCATCGCGGTCGCCAATCCCTCCGACGAGGCAGGGATTGCTCGAGTCAAGGCAGCGTTCGGCGCCAAGAAGGTGCGTGTCTCCCTGGCGCCGGAGACGCTCCTCGCCGACCTCATCATGCGACTCCACGGCGGCGGTGGTGTCGCGACCGGTCCCGACGACACGGTCCGACTCGTTGCGCTTCCCGAGCTGTTCGAGCCCGGGGAGGTCGAGGAGGCGGCACCCGAGGTGCAACCGGAGGTGGGCAACCAAGCCGATCGAGTCGTCGTCATGGTCGCGACGGGCCCGTCCCGGAAGAACTTCCTGCCCGCCGTGCTGCGCGCCGAGGGCTTCGACCTCGAGGTCGTGAGTGCGGTGGAAGATTTGCCGGACGCGCTCAAGAAGCAGCCCGAGGTGGTCTTGGTCGCGGCCGACATGGAGGAGATCTGGCGCGGTTGGATCGCTACCGGTGCCATCCACGCGCCGGAGTGCGAAGTACAGTTCTTCACGTCGGTGGCTGATGCCTTGATGCTGAATCCGGCTCCGTATGCGCAGACCGCGGCCTCGGTCCGTGCCAGCGCCGGGGCGATCGCCGAGTACCGCGCCCTGGCGGAAGGGGTGAGCCCACCGTACACGCTCATGGCGACCGATCTGGAGGCCCTCGCGGAACGGCTCGGACTCGGGCGTTTGGCACGAGATGGCCTACACGTCGCCCTTCACCTCCTCACGCCTGTCGAAGCGGGAACGAGCATTGACCCGTTCCGCGCCTTCGCTGCCACGATGGAGTTGGCGCACCGGATTCGCTTCCCGTGGCCTGTGGACGATGTGCTCAGTCGGACGCTCGGGTTGTACCTCGGTCGAGTCGATGCCGGCGACGCCAAGGCGGACGAGGTCGCGCTCGGTGCTCAGGTTCTCGCGCTCGTGTGGTTTCGTCACAACCTGGCCGAGGGCCCGTCCGAACCGTCCGCCGGTGTGGGCGATGAACCGACGGAAGAGACCGAAGCGAAGGTGCGCGCGGCGTTGCGTTCCCTCGCCGGCCGGTTCGCACCGCTCGACGTCATCGAAGCGTACGTAGAGATCCTCACCGAGCGGGCCTCGGACGAGAGCGCGGAGCGGTGCACGATGCTCGTGGGCGGAGAACGGATCGCCCGGGCGTTGGGACCCGCGCTGAGCAGAGTAGGGTCCGCCGTGGTCCACGTGGAGTCGGGCACCGACGCCCAAACCAGCATCCAAGAAGTCCGACCCGATGCCGTCGTGATCGACCACGAGGCGTTCGGAGCGGATCTCGAGAAGATCTCGCGTGTGCTGCGCCAAGACCGGGGCACGCTCGTCTTCGTCTTGTCCGACGAAGCGGACCCGGCCCTCGTCCTCAACCTGCTCGACATCGGCATTGATGACGTCTTCGGCCCGCCGCACGACTTCGACCTCGTGGCTGCGCGTATCCTACGCGCGATGAGGGCGCGTGCGACCGTTCCGAAGACGGAGGCGCCGCAGGGCGACTTCGCGGCACGGTTCGAGGCGTTCTCGTTCCTCGATCTGGCTCAAATGCTCGCCAACGGGATGAAGAGCGTCCGCGTAGACCTCCGACGAGGGTCGGGCGAAGAGGCGGTCCTGTATGTGCAGAATGGCCGGCCCGTGCATGCGACGTGCGGCGCACTGACCGGCCCTCAAGCGGTCTACTATGTGATCTCGTGGGAGGACGACGGAGAGTTCGCGGTGAACGAAGAGGCGTCTTTCCCCGATGCGAACCTCGCCGAGTCGATCGAGTCACTCCTCATGGAGGGCGTGCGACTCTTGGACGAGAGCAGGGCGTGATCCGCAGACCACGAAGAGTCGTCGCCACGGTTCTGGTCGTGGCGGCCGTCGGGTGTGCCCAACCAGAGGTCGCAGACATGACACCGACCCTCATGGAACTCGAGGCGTCTCTACGCTCGGTCGTCGCGGCGAGCGGGGCCGAGGTGGGCCTCTACTATAGAGCGCTCGCGTCGGACGGGGATTCCCTGGCCCTGTCTCCCGACCTTCGGATGCACGCGGCGAGCACGATGAAGGTCCCGGTGATGATGCAGCTCTTCCTCGATGACCAGGAGGGGCGCCGAGGGCTCGACGAGCCCATTCCCGTCACCCGGACGTTCCGCTCGATCGTCGATGGCTCGTCGTTCGACCTCCCGCCCGAGTCCGATTCCGACACGACCTTTTACGATCGTGTGGGGAGTGAGGCTCCGGCTCGGGAACTCATCGACAGGATGATCACGTGGTCCAGCAACTTGGCGACGAACATCCTGATCGAAGTCGCTGAGCCGGACCGAATCGGCGAACTCATGACCGCGATCGGCGCGGATTCGATGAGCGTTCTCCGTGGCGTCGAGGACATCAAAGCGTTCGAGGCGGGACTGTCGAACACGGCCACGGCACGGTCCCTAGGCGCCGTGATGGCGGCCGTTCACGGCAGTGATCGATTCAGTCCAGAGCACCGAGAGGGGATGATCGAGGTACTGGCGCGCCAGCACTTCACCGAAGGCATCCCGACCGGGGTACCGGCGGGCGTTCGCGTGGCCAACAAGACGGGGTGGATCACCGGGATCAACCACGATGCGGCCCTCGTCTACCCGGGAGCCGCTATGCCGTATGTACTCGTCGTGATGGTCCGAGGGCACCCGGACGAGGACCAGGGTGCGGCGATGACCGCGGAGCTGTCTCGCTTGGTTTGGGAGTACCACATAGGCGGCTGACCGTCCGTCAGCGCGGGAGCTCAACCCTCCGCGGTCCGAATCCGGACTGCCCGAAGTTCGCGGGGCCGAAGCCGAGTTGGCCCCAGCGGTTCTCCCCCCAGCAGATGATGCCGCCGGACTGTTCGAGCGTGCAGCTGTGCACACGGCCGGTTGCGGCGTCGACGAAAATTCCGAGGATGCGGATCGGCACCGGACGAGGGATGATGTCGTCGCCCACTCGGATCTGAGCGTCCTCGTTCGCACCCCAGCAGTAGAAGGTGCCTTGCGCGGCCCCGCAGGTGTGCCGGGAGCGGGCGCTACTCTCGATCAAGCCGAAGGGTAGGAAGCCGATCACAGGACTCACCGAGCTGACCGGGTCTACCGTCCCCTGTCCATGCTGCCCCGCGGCGTTCGAGCCCCAGCAATACGTGCGGTTGTCGAGCCCCGCGGCACACGCGTGGTTTTGGCCGACCTCGACCTCGACCGCGAGGGGGACCAAGGGGAGGGGGGTCGGCTCGAGGTGTACGGAGTCGGCGGAGCCGTGGATGAGGCCGTCCTCGTTGTCTCCCCAGCAGTGGATGAGTCCGTCGGTGTCCCCGGCGCACGTCGTCCGGAGCCCGGCGTCGACACTCGTGGCCACGAAGTTTGGGACTCGGACCGGCTCGGTCTGATCGTCGGTCGATCCGTCACCCAATTGGCCGCTTCGGTTTTCCCCCCAGCAATACAATGCCCCGGCCTCGGTTCGGGCGCAGGTATGGAGCGCACCCGACGAGATGCCGATGACCGCGGGGAGGCCCGAAACGCGGGTCGGCACATCTCGGGAGCTGGTCGATCCGTCACCCAGCTGTCCGAAGCTGTTGTCCCCCCAGCACCACGCGTTCCCACTGGTATCGATGCCGCAGGTGTGCTCGAAGCCGCCGTCCAGGAGTGCGAAGGAGTGTCCTCCGGCGATCACCGCCGGGGACGGCCCGTGGTCGGTGCCCCCGACCCCGAGCTGACCGGACGCGTTTCGGCCCCAGCACCACGCCACGGCCTCTGAGTCGAGGGCGCACGTGTGTTCGGAACCCGCTGTGATCGCGACCGGGATCGGGCCGTCCTCACCCACGAACGGAACGGTCGTAGGGTCCCCGCACGCGCAAAGGAGGACCACGGCTCCGATGCCGAACAACGGACGGTTCACTCGCGCTCCTGTGTTCGCACCTGAACGCCGGCTTCGAGCGTCCGATGCACCGGGCATCGGTCAGCGATCTCCATGAGTCGAGCTCGCTGGCCCTCGTCTAAGGGGCCTTTGAGCTCTACTTCGCGGTCGACCACGTCCAGGCGGCACTCGTCGTCCTCTTCGCACGCGTCGCGGTCGGGGCCGTGGAGGCGGCTGTGCCGGAGGTGGACGCGAGCCTCCTCGAGCGGCCAGCCTTTCCGGCCCGCGTACATCTGTAGGGTCATCGACGTGCAGGCGCCGAGGCCGGCCAAAAGGTAGTCGTAGGGTGTGGGGCCCAAGTCGTCCCCGCCGACCGATTTGGGTTCATCGGCCACGAGCTCGTGGGCTCGGATGCCGATCTCCGTGTAGAAGGTCCCGGACCCGGTCGATGTGATGACTCGATTCGAGCCCGTGAGTTGCTCCCCGTCGAGGTCTGGCGCCGGCTCGACGTAGCGCGCAGCCCAGGCCGCGAGGACGCTCGCTACGAAGGTGGCGTCTTCAGGGCGGCTGAGTAGATGGTCCGCGCCGTCCAGAGAGACGAAGCTCTTCGGGTGACGAGCCATCTCGTAGAGTTGAGCGGCGTTCTCGATCCCCACGATCTGGTCGGTGGGTGAGTGCAGGATCATCAGAGCGCGGCCGAGAGAGGCGACAGCATGCTCGGTTCGTTGCTCCTGAAGGTCATCGACGAATTGCTTCTGGACGCGAAACGGGCGCCCGCCGATGTCCACGGTGGCCTCACCCGCGGCCTCGATCTCCTCGGTGGAGTCCTTGAGGAGGCCGAGTACGTGGAGGGGTTCGGCCGGAGCTCCCACCGTCGCAACGGCACGTACCGAGGGGAGTCGTCCCGCTGCCCGCAGGACCGCAGCTCCCCCCAGCGAGTGTCCGACGAGGATCGACGGGGCGCCATGCTCGAGCTCGAGGGCCTGCGCCGCACGCACGAGATCGTCGATGTTCGAAGAGAAGTTCGTATTGGCGAAGTCTCCCTCACTCTCACCGAGGCCGGTGAAATCGAAGCGGAGGACTCCGATTCCATGCTGGGCGAGGCCTCTCGAGATATGTACGGCGGCGCGGACGTTCTTCGAGCAGGTGAAACAGTGGGCGAAGAGGGCCCATGCCAGAGGGCGACCACTCGCGGGAGTCTCGATGCGAGCGGAGAGGCGATCGCCTCCGGAACCGGTGAATTCGAAGGTGCTGGTGGGCATCGGAAGGACGATTGGAGAACGCTTTGGGGAAGGCATCCTAGCGATCCCGCCCGCACGGCGCTCGTCGGAGCAGCGCGCGACGATAGCGCACCTTCGAACCGCTTTACCCTCACGGCGCCATTGACTAGTTTTTCGCGCTCGGCTGGAGACGGTCGTGTGCCTGGAGCGGTCGCGAGGAAGCGATGCGATTGTCCCCGGCTGCTTTGGTGGGCGTAGCTCAGTTGGTTAGAGCGCCGGATTGTGGTTCCGGAGGTCGCCGGTTCAATTCCGGTCGTCCACCCTGTGAGCCCGCGTAACGAAAGGGTTTTTGGCCGTTTTCGTTCGCGTAACAACACAGAGAGAAAAAAGGTTCTCTCAGGGTGTTGACCCCTTCGGGGGTGCTGGCTAGAATTGTGGCTCGCAGCGAACGGCGGACGGAATGCCGAGCGCTGCGTTTTGCTCGAAGAGGAGTTCCCGATCGGTCGCTTTCACGACCGTGGCCCACCCCTCGGACGAGCCCCAAGCTGATTGAAAACCGAGGTATTGAGTGTATTGAGCGGGCCTGAGCGACAGGCACTTCGTCTTGTCGCATCCGACCTTCGGGTCGGCAGGTCATAACAACGAAGATTCCGAACGAATCGATCAGTACACAGTACAGGTCGCGTTCGATTCATAGAGCTATCATCATCAAGCTTTTTCTCAATGGAGAGTTTGATCCTGGCTCAGGACGAACGCTGGCGGCGTGCTTAACACATGCAAGTCGAACGAGGGCTCCGGAGCTTGCTCTGGAAGACCCGAGTGGCGAACGGGTGAGTAACACGTGACCAACCTGTCCTAGGGTGAGGGACAACCCGGGGAAACCTGGGCTAATACCGCATGATGTCTTGCTCTCGCATGGGAGCATGATCAAAGAGGGCCTCTACTTGTAAGCTCTCGCCCAAGGAGGGGGTCGCGACGTATCAGCTTGTTGGTGAGGTAATGGCTCACCAAGGCTACGACGCGTAGCGGATCTGAGAGGATGATCCGTCACATTGGGACTGAGATACGGCCCAGACTCCTACGGGAGGCAGCAGTGGGGAATATTGCGCAATGGGCGAAAGCCTGACGCAGCGACGCCGCGTGTGGGAGGAAGCCTTTCGGGGTGTAAACCACTGTCAGAGGGGAAGAACAGCATCATGTCGAATAGGCTTGGTGTTTGACGGTACCCTCAGAGGAAGCGCCGGCTAACTCCGTGCCAGCAGCCGCGGTAAGACGGAGGGCGCAAGCGTTGTTCGGAATTACTGGGCGTAAAGGGCGGGCAGGTGGTCCGTTAAGTCGTCTGTGAAAATCCGGGGCTCAACCCCGTGAAATGCAGACGATACTGGCGGACTGGAGATCGGTAGAGGCTAGCGGAATTCCTGGTGTAGCGGTGGAATGCGTAGATATCAGGAAGAACACCCGTGGCGAAGGCGGCTAGCTGGGCCGAGTCTGACACTCATCCGCGAAAGCGTGGGGAGCAAACAGGATTAGATACCCTGGTAGTCCACGCCGTAAACGATGGGCACTAGATGCCGGGTCTATAGACGGATTCGGTGTCGCAGCTAACGCATTAAGTGCCCCGCCTGGGGAGTACGGTCGCAAGGCTGAAACTCAAAGGAATTGACGGGGGCCCGCACAAGCGGTGGAGCATGTGGTTTAATTCGAAGCAACGCGAAGAACCTTACCCAGACTTGACATCCTGTGGAAACCTCCTGGAAACAGGAGGCCTCCTTCGGGACTGCAGGACAGGTGCTGCA